>NZ_VKDE01000001.1:0-64911 GCF_007097485.1 Carboxylicivirga sp. M1479
TTGTGCCGATGTGTTAATAACAATATTTAGGTGGTTATTGCATCAGGGTTCCACCTCTTCCCATTCCGAACAGAGAAGTTAAGCCTGATAGCGCCGATGGTACTGCGTAGAAGTGGGAGAGTAGGTCGCCGCCTTTTTTTTAGATAAATCCGATATTCGAAAGAGTATCGGATTTTTTGCGTTTATACGTATCTTGCCACAAAAATAATGATATGCGGTTTATATTCTTATCCATTTTCTTAACTATTTTAAAAGTAGGTTTTGCTCAGGACTCATTGCATGTTGCAATGGTTTTTATGGGCGATGTAATGGGACATGATAGTCAAATTAATAGTGCCCGTATTAAGGATTCAGATCGCTATGATTACAACAGCTGTTTTAAGTATATTAAAGACGATATTCTTTCAGCAGATATTGCCATTGCTAACCTGGAAGTGACTTTAGCTGGCAAACCTTATAAAGGTTATCCTACCTTTTCATCCCCTGATACATTAGCGAATGCATTAATTAGTGCTGGAATTGATGGACTAGTGATGGCTAATAATCATTGTGTTGATAGAAAAAAAGCTGGACTTGAGCGAACATGTAATACTCTTGACAAACTTGGTATTCCAAGAACTGGTGTTTTTAAGGATTCGCTCGATAGGATAAAGAATAACCCCATGATATTGGAAGCTAACGGTATTAAAATTGCTGTTTTAAGTTATACTTATGGTACTAACGGAATTCGTGTTCAAAGTCCGAATATTGTTAATCAGATTGATACTGCAATAATTGCAGAAGACATACGATTGACGAGAAGATTAGGCGTTGACGAAGTAATTGTATGTATGCATTGGGGCTGGGAATATCAAACTAAACCTAATCCAGAGCAAAAGCGCTTGACAAGCTTTCTTCAATCGAAAGGAATACGTGTTATTGTTGGATCGCACCCACATGTACTGCAACCGATGAACTTACAGAGTATAGAAGGAGAAAACAGTTTAATTGCTAATAGTATGGGTAATTTTATATCCAATCAACGAACAGCACCAAGGGATGGAGCGGCCTTACTATTTGTGGAGCTCTTAAAAGTTGGGGACACGGTACAAGTTGTAAAAGCGGAGTATCAGCTAACATGGGTTTATACACCAGTATATAATGGTAAGAAGTCCTTTTACGTTTTACCTGCTGAAAGATACAGAAACGCCAATTGGATTGATGAAACGGCTCGTAAACGCTTAAATGAGTACCTCGTCGAAGGAAGAGCTATTTTGAAGAGCAATATAAATGTAGAGGAACGAAGTTTTACTCCTACATTAAACAAAAAGTTGGGTAGCTTAATACCCACTACAGATATTAGTTCTATAAATTTAGATTTAAGAAATTAACGATTGTATTTATAGAGGAATGGTTGATTTCATACAATATTCCTAAATTTGCAGCCCTAAAAAGGTAATCATGCAAGATAGAAAAGCAATAATAGCCATTGATGGTCATTCATCATGCGGCAAGAGCACGGTAGCTAAAGATTTAGCAAAGGAGTTGGGTTACGTGTATATTGATACTGGTGCCATGTACCGAAGTGTTACCTTGTTTGCTATGAATAATGGTTTCGTAAATAACGGGACAATAGATGAAGGTGGCTTATCTAAGAACTTGGAAAAGGTAAACATTAGCTTTAAATATCAGCCAGAAGAAAAGATAAATGAAACCTTTTTAAATGGTGAAAGTGTAGAAGATGCTATTCGTGGCTTAGAAGTAAGTAATAATGTTAGTGCGGTAAGCGCTATAGCTTTTGTGAGGAAACGAATGGTTGAGCTTCAGCAAGCCATGGGTAATCAGGGTGGAATTGTAATGGATGGAAGGGATATCGGAACCGTTGTTTTCCCAGATGCTGACTTAAAACTTTTCATGACTGCTTCAGCCTCCATACGAGCCCAGCGTCGTTACGATGAGTTAACAGCCAAAGGTGAAGTTGTGAATTATGAAGAGATTTTAGCTAATGTGGAACAACGCGATCATTTGGATAGTACTCGAAAAGAAAGTCCATTAAGACAAGCCGATGATGCTTTGGTATTGGATAATAGCGATTTGAACAAGGCAGAACAGTTAGAGTGGATTATTGAAGTTCTTAAAGAGCGAAATTTAGCTTAAACATGATACGTGTTGAGATTGATAAGTATTCAGGCTTTTGCTTTGGGGTTCAAAAAGCGATTGAAACAGCTTCTGCTCTTTTAAGTAAAGGTGAAAAAGTACACTGCCTTGGTGATATAGTACATAATGAGGCCGAATCAGAACGTTTAGCCCACAAGGGTATGTCAATCATTCAGCACAATCAATTAAATAAATTACAGGGTGGCACTGTCTTGTTTAGGGCGCATGGAGAACCGCCTGAATCGTATCAGCAAATTACTGATAAAGGCTTAACATTGAAAGATGCCACTTGCCCCGTAGTATTGAAGCTTCAGCAACGCATCAGAAAAGCATATTTGTCACAATATGAAAAGAATGGGCAATTAGTAATATTTGGTAAAAGGGGCCATGCTGAAGTTGTTGGACTAATCGGTCAGACCAATAACGAGGCTATTGTAATAGAAGATGCTTCAGAAGTATCAAAGATTGATTTTAGCCGACCCATAGAGTTGTTTGCTCAAACAACCAAGAGCCCAGATGTACTGCGTTCTATTATTGAATTAATTCAAAATGAGCAGCCTATTGATTTTATATGGCACAATACTACTTGCAAACAAGTAACCGGAAGAGTGCCACGTATAAAAGAATTTGCCTCTCAGTTTCCATTAGTTGTTTTTGTTGGAGGAAAGAAAAGTAGTAACGCCAAAGTGCTATATCAAGCATGTAAAGAAGTCAATGCCAATTCCTATTTTGTAACATCGGCAAATGAATTAGATACAAAGTGGTTTAATAATGTAATTGAGCAAGTTGGTGTTTGTGGAGCTACCTCAACACCTCAATGGTTAATGGAAGAGGTGGCTGAGGCAATTCGAAAAATCCGAAAATAAATATTTATTATTCGTAAGGGTAACAATTTACATGGAATTAGAGTAGGAGAACTAGTAAAAAAGTAAAAAATACTCTTTTTTATCATTTCGAATGTAAATTAGAGCATTAATATACCCTTGTGAATCATTTGTATCTACTATTTTTACACACTTGGTTTATTTGTACAGAACTTTTTTTGGGAACAATAAGTATAAAATTTTTATGGGCATTCAAAAAGGCATACAGCAGACAGCTACCGTATTGGTAATTTTATTGATAATTGCATCGTGTCAACCACAATCGGGCAGTGGTATTTATGAGACCTATTTGGTAGATAAAGGAAACATTGAAACCTGGGAAACGACAGAAGGACGTGTAGAGCCTGCCAATGAGGTTTTGTTATTAAGCCCAACAGCCAGTATTATTGGTGAGATAAAGAAGGAGCCAGGACAAAAGGTTAAAGAGGGAGAGGTAATAGTTGTACTAAATACCATAGCTGTAGAGAGTAAGATTGAACAGTTAAACGATCAATTGGCTGTGAAGCAGAATAACCTGGAGAAAACACGACTGAACGCGCGTAGTACGAAAGCCGATTTGTCCCATAGCATCGAAACAAAGAAACTAAAGATATCATCCATTAAATCGGTTATGGCTGATCAAGAGCAACTGTTAGAAGTAGGTGGTATTTCGCAGGCTAAATTTGATAAAACAAAGCAGGAACTCGTGCTTGCACAAAAAGAGTTACAGCTTGTGCAACAAAAAAACTCCATTCGACTACAACAGTTAGCAACCGATGAAAAAGGATTATTGCTACAAATTGAGATTCAGGAAAAGGAATTGGAACAGCAAAAAGATTTGTTGGGACGAATGCAAGTCAAAGCTCCTTCAGATGGGATTATTTTGGGTATCCATGGTAAAACAGGAGAGAAAATACAAGGGGATAAATTGCTTGTGAGCTTGTCTGATCTTACTCGATTTAAAATTAAAGCAACCATAAGTGCAAAGCATAAAAACATGATTAAGACGGGGCGTAGAGCTTATGTTGTGGTGGACAATACACGCCTGTCGGGTCGTATTGGTACTATTATGCCAAAGCTTGAGGATGGCAATTTACAATTTACTGTTTCATTAACCGATAATAACCATCCAAAGCTAATTCCCAATCAGCGTGTGGATCTTCAGGTGGTTAAAAGAGCACGTTACGATGTGCTTCGTCTTAAGAAAGGGGCAATGATTAGTAATAAGAAAGTACAGCACGTTTATGTTGTTAATGGTGATAGTGCCGAGCAAACAGAGTTAACACTTGGTTTAGTTACTGATGATTTTATTGAGATAAAAGGAGGATTAAAAGCAGGCGATGAAGTGGTGATTTCTACAGTATCAACAATTGAAAATACATCATCAGTTAGCATTGATAAATTTAAAAAGTAGGACAATGAAATACATTGGATCATTTTTATTGTTTGCCTGCCTTATTATTCAGGTAAAAGCCCAAACAAACGGCTCTGATAAGTATCAATTATCGTTACAAAATGTTGTTGATTTAGCCATAAACCAATCTTCATCGGTTAAGTATGCTCAAAACCGCTATGAGAATTATTTTTGGCGATATAAGAATTTTCAGGCCCAATTTCGCCCTCAGTTAGTACTTGATGGCGATATACCTAACTACAACCAACGGACCAGAGCCGTTACACAGCCCGATGGTAGCGTAGAATTTCGTCATGTTTCGTCTTTACAGGGTAATGCACGTTTGTCCTTAAACCAATCTATTCCACAATCAGGTACTCGTATATATGCCAGCTCTTCCTTATACCGTGTTCAGGATTTGATTAAAGATGATGTTAATTTTTCTGGTGATCCGTTCGTTGTTGGTTTTACGCAGCCCATATTTGCTTATAATTGGATGAAATGGTCGCGCAAAACGGAGCCAATGGTATACGATGAGGCACAAAAGAATTTTGTTGAATCGATCGAAGAGATATCAAGGGCTGCAACAGCACGTTTTTTTAAGTACCTGCGGGTACAAACAAATTATAAACTGGCCGAAAGCAGTTTAAAAAACAGTAAAGACAATCTCAGGATAGCCGAAACAAAAAGACGTTTGGGTACAATTTCAGAGAATGATTATTCGCGTATCAAGTTATCGGTGTTAACAGCTCAAAAGTCATTAACACAGGCGAATATGGATCTTAAAAATGCCGATTTCGAACTTAAATCATACATTGGTCTGGATCAGTTGACCAACATTGAGTTACAGATGCCTTTAAACATGATGCTGTTCGAGGTTGATCCTGAACAAGCGCTAGCCGAGGCACTTGAAAACAGGAAAGAGTCAACCCAGTACGAGAGGCGTTTGATTGAGGCCGACCGTGATTTAACGAAAGCTAAACGTGGCAATGGACTGGCTGCTACTTTGCGCGGATCTTATGGTTTATCCAATAGTGCACCTGATATACCTGGTGTTTACGATGAGCCTGAAAAACAGCAAATGGTAAAACTGTCTTTATCTGTACCCTTATTGGATTGGGGCAAGTCTACATCTAATGTTAAATTGGCCGAAAGTAAACGCGATTTGGTGGTATTTGATGTCGAACGCGACAGAGAAAACTTCGAACGAACGGTAGTTGTACAGGTGGAGCAATTTAGCCTACTTAAGGCACAGTTAGAAATATCCAATGAAGCAGATAATGTAGCTGGTAATGGTTATGAAATTGCCTTAAAAAAGTTTCAGAATGGCGAAATTAGTATTAGTGATCTCAACATATCCTTGTCGGAACGTGAGAAAGCAAAGCGCGATTATATAAAATCCTTAGAAACATATTGGTTAGCCTATTACCGTTTGCGCGAATTAACCTTGTACGATTTCTCTAAGGGACAAAAAATCTTGTACGACAATCCCTTGTTACATGGTTTGATAAAAAACAAAAATAAACCCAGCACATCAACTTAAAGAAAATGGACGGACAGCAGCGTGATGCCATTTATACCGGCTTATCGGTAGGTATTGTATTAAAACAACACCAAAGAAGTGGACAAATAACCTACGGTGTGGTTAAAGATATATTAACCAACAGTCGTTTTCATCCACATGGTATAAAAGTGCGCCTGGAAGATGGTCAGGTCGGTCGAGTCAAGTCCATCGAAGACGAATAGCTTATATTAAAACACTACTGTGTTTTAAAAACTCCGTCATAATTGGTCTATCTGCTTCAGCCCAATTAAGTGCAGGTAATTCATCGGGCGAAAACCAGCATACTTTTTCATGTTCAACAGCATTAAGCTCCCCACTTTCAATGCTACAAATAAACGGAATTAATTTGATGGTTCTTTCTGGGTAGCTATGGATAACAGGCGTTAATTGTTGGTTTATTTTAATGTGAATTGATAACTCTTCGTTGACTTCACGACAAATACATGCTTCTGCAGTTTCGCCCTCATCAATTTTGCCACCTGGGAATTCCCACTTCCAACTTTGGCTCATTTGTCGGCTACGTAAAGCCGCCAATACCTTGCCTTTATCAATGATAATGGCACAAGTAACCGGTGTTACCTCGTTCATGATAGTTTTCATTTTAATGGACATTACTAAGCCATTTAGAGTAATGGAATAGCGTGTGTATTTGGTTTAGGTGAGCGTAAAAATAGTAAAAGGGATTAAAAATGCAAGTGTTTTGATTGATTACCGTTGATGAGTAACAGTTTTTTATTCATCATATTGAAATTATCACTGAACGATGATTTTAAAATGTAATTGAGCTCAATATTATCAGAAAATGGAATAAATTTGGAAGACGTTTATTTCATTTAGCATCATATAAAACCCATTTACATGGCACTTCTTTTATTTTATTTATTTCTGGCTTTAATTGTATCCTTTTTGTGCTCAATAATGGAGGCTGTGTTATTATCTACTCCCCAATCATTTTTAATGGTAAAGCAGGAAGAAGGTAAAGGATGGGCTAAGAATTTCATGGAGCTAAAGGTAAATATTGATAAACCATTATCGGCTATTTTATCGTTGAATACAGTTGCACACACCATTGGTGCCGCAGGTGTGGGCGCACAGGCAATTAAAGTATTTGGCGAAGCATCTTTCGGTATTGTATCGGTGGTATTAACCATTTTAATACTAATTATTACCGAGATTATTCCAAAAACCATAGGAGCCAAATTTTGGAGGCATTTAGTGCGCTTTTCGGCTCTTACGATAAGGGGTATGGTTTTTATAACGTACCCATTGGTTATGATGTCGGCCCTAATTACCCGCATGTTATCCAGTGATAAAAAAGAACAAACAACCAGTCGCGAAGAAATTGCTGCCTTAACCGAGATTGGGGCTGACGAAGGGGTGTTTTCTAATTATGAGCACCGGATAATTCAGAATATGCTTAAGCTTAAAAATGTAACGGTTAAAGAGATAATGACACCCAGGGTTGTGGTTGCGGTTGCTGATGAAAATGTATTGCTCGATGATTTTTTAAAGAACAAGGATTACCTCCGTTTTTCGCGTATCCCTGTTTACTCGGGCGATGATGAGAATATAACGGGTTATGTCTTCCGTCAAACAGTTTTTGAAAAGTTGGCCGAAGATCAGCATACCTTAAAACTAAAAGATATCAAACGTCCCATAACAGTGGTACCCTATTCGGTTGTGTTGTTTGATGTGTGGGAGAAGTTGTTGGAGCAAAAAGAGCATATAGCGTTGGTGGTAGATGAGTACGGCGGACTTGATGGTGTTGTAACCATGGAAGATGTTATTGAAACCTTACTAGGCATGGAAATAGTTGATGAAACCGATACCATAACGGACATGCAAGAATATGCTCGTCAGCGCTGGAAAACCAAACAAGATAAGTTTGATCAATTGGGTAGCTTGAATAAAAAGGAGTAGGGCATGAGCTACCAAGACTTTACCATACGATTGATTTGTGCTTTAATAGCGGGCTTACTCATCGGATTTGAGCGAGGATGGCATCATAAGTCGGCTGGTTTACGCACCAATACCTTGGTAGCGGTAGGCTCAGCATTATACGTTATGCTTTCGATAAAAATGACTTTGAGCGATGGTGATGTTACGCGCATTATTGCTCAGGTGGTAACTGGCATTGGTTTTTTAGGCGCTGGAATTATTTTTAAAGAGGGTATCAATGTACGAGGGCTTACCACCGCAGCAACCGTTTGGTGTAGTTCGGCTATTGGATGTCTAGCAGCTGCAGGGTTCTACCTCGAAACAGTGATTGCCACTTTATTAATTTTAATGATTAACTATTTTTTAATGCCAGTTGATAAGCGCTTATCACAACGTGTGCATAAAGACGATGAAAAGAAACCCGATTGCTGATTATCAAAAATAATACCCCTCCTTACGAAGAGGCATGATGACATCTAACAAACAATTGTTGTGGACAAAGTATGTTGCGTGCCAGGTTGAACAGTGATGGTGTCATCCAAGCTATTAGCTGCTTCAACACACAACATGCTTTTGTAGCCACCCAATAAGTCAGGCATTTGCATGGCTAGTTCCTCGCCTGGATTCCATACCACTGTAACACCGCTTCCAGTTTTGCCAACCTTAATGTATCTATCAACATCGTGTATAGTTGTTTTGCTTTTCGATAAGTAACGGCGGTCGGTACGCTGACCAAAACTGAGTAGTTTATCAGCCTGAACGTCTTGCGTATTCAATACATCATCATGATACCTTGTAGCATCCAAGCCTTCTAGCTTAACAGTATTGATATCTGCTATATTAAAATATGTATGAAGAGCCGCGCTAATATCAAAAGGTTTGGTGTCCAAGTTGTGGCTTGTTAAACTAACTTCTAATGTTTTTCCAAGTGTTACAAGCAGGGTGGCTTTAAAATGGTATGGCCATAATTGCATGGTATCGGAATTGGACGATAGCGTGAGTTCCAGACTTACTTCATCATTTAAGCATGAACTTTGAGTTACTTCCCAATTTGAGATGCGGGCAAAGCCATGCGATGGCAATGAGGCATCCACTGGATGAGCGTTAAACCATGGCCAGCAAATAGGAATACCACCTCTAATGGCTTTTCCATTTTTGTAAACGGCGTCATCGCTTACAAAAAGTACTTCTTTTTGATTGTTGGGGATGAAACTCAGTACGTGAGCACCATAGAGTGATACTTTAGCACTGGCGTGTGGACTGCTTAATTTAGCGATGGTGGTGTGTTGGTATTGTTCAAAACCAATCGTGTTATCGATACCAAATTTGCTGTTGAGAGTTGCTGCATTCATAGTATGTGAATTTGACTGCAGCAAATGTATTGATTAAAGATTTGAAAGAAAATAGGATGTCGCTATTCTTTTGCTGATGCATATGTTTATTGTGACATTTTTATTGCAATGCCAGCTTTGTATTGGGCGTGCTGAAATAGTATGTAAATGGGTGGCTGGAATGTGTTTTCTTGAGGCGGATATGAATTGTTTATCAGGGAAGCAAAATGAAGAAGCCTGCACTAATACTAGCACAGGCTTGATTATTTTTTATCGTTCTTACGTTTTTAATTCGCCAATAATTGTCCCTTTATGGTATCCTCAAAAGCCGATAATGCCGCTTTGGAGCCTTCGCCCATGGCAATAACAATTTGTTTGTAAGGCACTATTGATACATCCCCAGCCGCATATATTCCTGCATGATTGGTACGGCAATGAGCATCAATTTCTATTTCTCCAATGCGATTGGTTTCAACTACTTCGGTAAAAACCTTGCTATTAGCTTGTAGTCCTATCTGTACGAATACACCATCTACATTCAATTGTATTTCTTCTTCAGATACACGGTCTTTGTATGCTAAACCGTTTACTTTTTTACCGTCGCCAATAACGCTCATTGTTTGTGCATTGGTAATAATGTTAACATTGCCCTTCTCAGCCAGTTTGTCTTGTAATACCTGATCTCCTTTAAGCGTATCCATAAACTCAAGTACCGTAACTTCCGCAGCAATGGATGATAGATCAATCGCTGCTTCTAAACCCGAGTTTCCACCACCTACAACCACTACTTTTTTATCTTTATAGAACGGACCATCGCAGTGGGTGCAGAATGCTACTCCCGAGCCAATGTATTCGGTTTCTCCTGGTACACCCAGTTTACGCCAGCTGGCACCTGTGGCAATAATTAATGCTGGTGTTACTAGTGTTTCTCCCAAAGAAGTACTCACGTGTTTATGGCCATCTAGTACTTCCGTTTTTTCTACTAGTCGGTTTTCCAATATATCTATTGGGTAATCGTTTAGGTGTTTCATAAGGTTGGCCGAAAGTTCAGCTCCAGTTGTTTGAGGTACTGAAATCATGTTTTCAATCGACACTGTTTCTGTTACTTGACCACCTATTTTCTCGGCAACAATGGCTGTGGAAAATCCTTTTCGAGCTGAATAAACAGCAGCTGATACACCAGCGGGTCCTCCACCAACTACCACCACATCGTATTCCTTTTTTATGGATGTGAGAGCTTTGGTATCTGTGCCCAACAATGTTTCCAGCTTACTCAATAATTCGCCCATTGATGATCTTCCAATATGTAAAACCTCGCCGTTGGCCATTACGGTTGGCACTGCTTGTATGTTTAGTTGATCTACCTCTTGCTGATTTATAGCTCCATCAATAATTTCGTGAGTGATGTTGGGATTTAAAAAGGCCATAATATTTAAAGCCTGCACCACATCGGGGCAGTTGGTACAGCTTAATGAGATGTAACTTTTAATTTCTACCTTTTGCTCAATGTTTTTAATTCTGGCACTAAAAATTTCATCGGGTAAGTTTTTTCCAATACCATCAAGGTTAAGTACGGCTAATAAAAGAGTTGTAAACTCATGACCAGTGGGAACTGCTTTAAATGTAACGCCGCTGTCTTGTCCGTTTTTTAAGATGGTAAATGATAAAGCATCGCCTTCTTCTGATTGTGTATCAACCTTGTTAGAACAGGCAGCAACATCCTTAAGTAGGCTTGTTAATTCGTTTTTATTGGGATGTTTATCGGCAACCTTTATTTGAAATGTGTAATTGCTTTTAAGGGCTGAAAAAACATTGTTTACCTGGTCTTTTATTGCTTGTTCTAACATGTCTGTGAGTTTTTAAGAGTTATTGTCGAAGAAAGGAATGAAGTGATGATTGCGAGGCGAGATGAATAAAGAGATGTGGATTGTCTTTTTACAATTTGTCCCACACCTCTTTTTTAAAGCTTTAATTAAATTTTACCTACCAGGTCAATGTTTGGTTTTAAGGTTTCGTTACCTTCTTTCCACTTAGCAGGACAGACTTCCGATGGGTTGTTGGCTACAAATTGTAAAGCTTTTAGCTTACGTAATAATTCATCAGCATTGCGACCTACATTTCCTGCAACTACTTCGTAAGAAACTATTTCGCCTTCAGGATTAACAATGAAAGTTCCTCGTTCGGCCAAGCCTACTTCTTCAATCATTACCTCAAAGCCACGGGATAACACACCAGTTGGATCGGCCAACATTGGGTATTGAATTTTTTTAATGGTATCAGAAGTATCGTGCCATGCTTTGTGTACAAAGTGAGTGTCTGTTGAAACAGAATAAATTTCAGCACCAGTTGCTTTAAACTCATCATAGCTGTTGGCTAGGTCTTCCAACTCTGTTGGGCAAACAAATGTAAAGTCAGCAGGATAAAAGAAAAATACCGACCACTTGCCTAATACATCCTCTTTCGTTACTGCTTTAAAATCATCATTTACATATGCTTGTACATTAAAATCTACAATCTGTTTTCCAATTTGTGACATAGTTATAATTTTTAATTGTTTATAGTTCTCTTGTTTGTTTTTACAGAAGCAAAACTAGTTCTTCATTTGATATCAATCAAATAGATAGTAGTTATTCATTAGATAGATAATATCTATAACTACAGTTAATCAGCATCATATGAACTTAAAGCGTTGATGCTTGCGATGAAAAAAAGTGGAATTACTGTAATTTAAGCTTGATGTTTGTAAATCGATCGCTATACCTTTTTATGTGAAGTGGTGTTTGTGATTAGTCTTTTAGCAGGTGCTACTTTTATTATGCCTTTTAAAAGCAATAGCTGACATATCTCTGCTTAATACACCTCATTTTTACTTATCTTTAATCCCTTTGAAACTGAATCGTCAGTTATATCATAGAGAATGAGCTTCATAAGAAGCAGAGAAAGAAAAATACGCTAACCGACATATGGAAATATGCCTATAATCAGTTCAATCATATCATTAGTTAATACCCGACGTCTTTCACAAATAGATCACTTTAAGCTAAATCCAGAAGATGTTCAGAAAGAGCAGTTCCGAAGTTTACTTGAAGCTGCTAAAAATACGACGTTTGGAAAGGAGTTTGAATTTAAGAGTATTAGCGATTATAAAACCTTTGCAGAACGGGTACCAGTATGTGATTACGAAGGTGTTCGTCCGTATGTAGAGCGCTTAAGAAAAGGAGAAAGCAATTTATTGTGGCCAGGTGATATAAAGTGGTTTGCAAAAAGCTCGGGCACCACTTCAACAAAAAGTAAGTTCATTCCCGTTACTAAAGAAACGCTTGAAGATTGTCATTTTAGAGGTGGAAAGGATGTGTTGGCTTTGTATCTTCAGAATAACCCCGATTCTGAAATGTTTAGTGGTAAGTGCCTTACCCTAGGAGGGAGTCATCAAATTAATAATTTTAGTAACGACAGTTATTACGGTGATTTATCGGCGATTTTAATTGAAAATTTACCCTTTTGGACGCATTTTGCCCGTACGCCTGAGCAATCCATCGCTTTAATGGACGAGTGGGAAGCAAAATTAGATAAGATTACAGAAACGACCATTAATGATAATGTGACTTCTTTAGCTGGTGTACCAAGCTGGTTTATGGTGCTTATTAAACATGTTTTGAAGCAAACTGGTAAGTCTAACTTATTGGAAATATGGCCTAACCTGGAGCTTTTTATGCATGGTGGAATTAATTTCACTCCATATCGTAAACAGTATAAGGACTTGATTCCAACCGATAAAATGAACTATCAGGAGACCTATAATGCATCCGAAGGTTTTTTTGGTATTCAGGATGATTTGAATGATCCTGGTATGTTGCTGATGCTTGATTATGGTGTGTTTTATGAGTTTATTCCTTTGAATGAAATTGCCAATGCCCACCCCAATGCAAAAACTATTGAAAATGTTGAGTTAGGTGTGGATTATGCAATGCTTATTACCACTAATAGCGGTTTGTGGCGTTACATGATTGGCGATACGGTTAGGTTTACCTCTCTGCGTCCGCATAAAATAATTATAACTGGTCGTACCAAGCATTACATGAATGCTTTTGGCGAGGAGCTAATGATTGAAAATGCCGAACGCGCCTTGGAGAAAGCTTGTGCCGAAACACACGCCGTGATTAAGGAATATACGGCTGCCCCAGTTTTTATGGATGAGGAAACGAAAGGAGCTCATCAATGGTTAGTTGAGTTTGATGAGATGCCTGATTGTATGAACAAGTTTACCGAGTTATTGGATGTGACTTTACAAGAGGTAAACAGTGATTACGAAGCCAAGCGCTACAAGGGAATCACATTGGATGGGCCCGATGTGGTGGTGGCTCGTCATCATTTATTTATGGATTGGTTAAAGAGTAAGAATAAGTTAGGCGGTCAAAATAAAATTCCCCGCTTAGCGAATAACCGCGAGTACATCGATGAATTATTAAAGCTTAATCACTAGAAAGAAATAACTATGCATATTGCTGTTGCAGGAAATATAGGTTCAGGAAAAACATCATTAACCGAATTGTTGGCACATCATTTTGGTTGGAAAGCTCACTTTGAGGATGTGGAAGATAACCCTTACCTGGCCGATTTTTATGAAGACATGACCCGTTGGGCGTTTAACTTGCAGGTATACTTCTTAAAAAGTCGTTTTTCATCGGTGCAGGCTATCCGAAAAGCTGGTAATACAGTTATTCAAGATCGAACCATTTACGAAGATGCCTATATTTTTGCACCCAACTTATTTGATATGGGTTTGATGAGTCGTCGTGACTTTGATAACTACGAATCCTTGTTTGAAGTGATGAGTGAAATGGTGCAACCGCCTGATTTAATGATTTACCTACGTGCTTCAATACCTACTCTGGTGGAACAAATTCAAATGCGAGGGCGTGAATACGAAAATAATATACGACTTGATTACCTAAAGCGCTTGAATGAGCGTTACGAGGCCTGGATTGATAAATATACCAATGGCAAGCTATTGATTATTGATGCCAATAAAATTGATTTTATCAAGAACAAGAGCGATCTGAGTATGATAATCGACAAGGTTAATGCCGAGTTGAACGGGTTGTTCTAAAATATCGTCAGTCACTATAATCTAAAGAAGTAGAATTTACAGGCCAAATAACAAACCTATATTAAGGCTTATTTGGTTTTGCTTTTCATGGGGGTTTTCTGTGTAGTCGGGTATGGCATCAGGATAATAAATGGCCTCCATGTGTGCAATTAAATCCATCTGTGCATGCAAGTCTAAAAATACTTTTCGGGATAGTTCCACTAAAAAACCGAGCTGAGGGGCTACGCCAGGCCGCCATTTTTTTGCTGTATAAGCCACCGATTGATTTAAGTTGCTATTTGAGGCAAAATCAATGGTATTAATTAAGTAGTAAGCTCCAAAGGATAAGCCAATGTATGGGCGAAACTCATCGTGGCTAAAATAGTAGGCACCATTTAATAGTAGTCGAATTGATTGGTAATTGGCACTCACATCGCCATAGTTATCAACATCCCATAAATCACTTCCATTTTGATACTGATAGCCTGTTTCAAAACCTAGGGTAAGTCGTCTGTTATAGAACCATTTTCCAATAATTGCACCCTGCCAGCCATTTTTCGATACATCATTAAAGCCTAGTTCATCAGATGAGCGACCCACATTAGTTGCAAAAGAATATCCCAACTTACCACCCAGAAAGTAGTCTTGTGCATTAAGGTTATGGACGAGTACAAAAGCTAAAAAAGTTGTGATGATGTATTTCATATTAAGCTGGCTTTCTTATTCAAATAATAAACAAATGTAATACTTATACAGAAAAGTTGATGAATATCTAAATTGAAAGCACTAGCCGTCTGATTATACGAGATACTTATTATATATAAACATATTCAAATAGCTGAATGTATGTATAGACTGTCGAATAATATGATGTTTATCATGTATTGACACTCTTATTCTTCATTAGTGTAAGAAATAACGTAATTCGTGTAATAGATAGTGCTAGTTTTGCCCGAATAAATAGTTTTGATTCGTTTTTAATTAATAATATCCAGACAAAATGAAAAAGATTGTATTACTATTTGCACTTGTGTTAAGTGTATCTGTTTTTGCTTCTAAAAAACCAGATTGGAAACTACCAATCGAAGGAAAGCCAATTGCTATTTTCAAACACAATTTCACAGGTATTCCTATTGTTGAAACAACTAAATTTTTCTACGGAGTAAATTATGTTGAGAAAAGTATTTTATGGACAGTTGAGAAGAAAGCCGGTCAGGAAGCATTAAAAAATGCAACAGAAGTGGCAAGTATGACAGGTGTTGGAACTGATGTGATGGCCGATGCAAATGCTGTTGGGGCTGTTGCTGGATTTCAGGAAATTCCCTTTACACCTTTCGTATCTATTCATAATAAATTTGCCGATGTTGGTACTGGTAATATTCTGATAGGTGCAGGCGAGGATGCATATAGTGCGATTGAGAGTCATGATATTTTACCTGAATTATATAAGCTTTTAGTAAAAGTAAAAGCAGAAGATGGCTCACGTAAATTATATTGTATCGACCTAAACTCGCGTCAGGTTGAGTGGAAGCAAACTTTAGCTTTGCCTAACGGATCAAAAGATGCCATGAAAATGGTAAGTAGCGCAGCTATGGGGCAGATGATTTTCAATGCTTTTTCGCCTAAAGTAACTGCTAAAAAGGAGATCGTTTATAAAAACGAAAGTGATCTGTTTTTAATTAATTCATCCAACGGCGAAATTATTTGGAAAAATGAATGCAAGCCAGGAACTTTCTTTTTAGATGATGCGCAAAATACATTGGTAGTGATTAACCAGGCATCGGCGGCTGGCAACTACCTTACTGCTAAGGGAGCAAGTTTTGGTAAAAGTATGTTTGCTTTAGATTTAAAAAATGGGAAAGAATTATGGAGTAAGCCAGTTAAGTTGGATTCAAAATTTGCTTTCCAAGTAAATTATGATGCCGATAATTTTGTTGTAGCCCACGAAAAAGGAATTAACATTTTTGATTTTAAAACTGGTACTGCTAAGTGGAAAAAAGATTACGAAACAAAGCGTATTCAGGAAGTAACGGTAAAAGATAAGGGTGTTGAAGTATTTTATGGTAACCGTATCATGTTGGTTGATGTATCAACAGGTAAAAAAGCCTGGAAAAAACCAATTCAGTTCGATGATGTACCTGAAGATGAAGAGGGCTCAATGATCAAAAAAGATTATGAGAAAGGCGTTTTTATTGTAGGAACATCGTTTGCTGGTTTATTTAATAGAGAAACAGGTAAGAAAATATGGAAAATGGGTATTTCAGATAAGGCCAAAGCCGCATTTGACGAACGTAATAATAAAGTAGCCATCTTAGATTGGAAAAAGCTTTATTTATTTGATCCGAACACCGTAGAAAAGAAGCCTGAGAAAATTAAGCTAGACATCAATAAACCTGATGAAATAATTGGATTTGAAACTTTTGAAGCTGGTTATTTTGTAACGGGGATGAACGAGTTTTTTATGCTTGATCAAAAAGGTAATCCTATTAGTACCAACTATTTTAAACCTTTAAAAACAGACCGGTTATTAAAAGCTGCTTTAGCTACTGCAAATGTTGCTTCGGGAATTATGGCAACAGAAGTGGTTGTTTCAGACTCTGAAGGTAACGAAGTATATAGCGGTGGTTTATTTATGTCTACCGAAAATGCTAAGGCCATGGGTGATATTTCTGATGCCACCGGTGCCGCGGTTCGTAAATTAAAAGAAGCTGCCAAATTGCGTGGAGCAGCCCGTTCATCACGTGATTATGCTTTCTTCTTAAAAGGAGAAAAAATTGAATCAGGCGATAAAATGTCGATTGTAAAAATTAGTAAAACAACAGGTAAACAAGAGGATGCCTTTGATTTTGGTGAGAACCGAAGTGTCATATTTGAGTTAGACAAAATGACTAACAAATTATATTATTTAGATGAGAATCAAATAAATGTATTCGATTTAAATTAGAGAATCCCATATTATAGTTTTAAGGCTCTAAGGTTATTCAACCTTAGGGCCTTTTTTAGTCTTTCCTTTCCGCACTTTTTAGCGTAAATTGCAGCACGCAAAAAAAGGACTTTTCTTAAGTTTTTAATCAAGCTGATTTTATGTACTTAAAATATATTCTTACCGGCATTGCCCTTATTATTGGTGGTTTATTAGCAGTGCAGGGCAGCATCAATTCGCAATTAGGAGGAATATTAAAAAACCCTCTTCAAGCTGCTTTTGTTAGTTTTCTCATTGGCACCTTAACCTTATTTGTACTCAATGTATTAATGCGAGCGGAGATTCCTACAAAGGAAATTGTTAGCGCCATGCCCTTGTATTTATTTATAGGAGGTATTATTGGTGCTGTTTATGTGAGTTCAGCCATTATCCTTATTCCTAAAATAGGCGTTGCCACCATGTTAGGTGCTTCCATTGGTGGCCAAATGATTGTTGCATCCATAATTGATCATTACGGGTTCTTCAATATTAATGTACATGCCATCTCACCAGGGCGAATTATCGGAATTATCCTCTTAATTATAGGGGTATTTTTGATACAGCGCTTCTAGAATTAAAGAATTTTAGCTTTAATAACTAACTGATTAAGTATAAGTTGGGGCATGTTGTTGCATTGATGTATGAAGAAACTTGCATATGTAATTGATTATCATGCTTTATAACACTATTAAAAACAGTTAAAATATCTATTTAATATCAACAAAAGGTTTATTTTTGCGCCTTGGAAAAAACAAACAGTTACATTATGGCAGATAAAACAAATCAACTGTTATTTAGTGATTTTCCGAAAGTATCTACTCAAGAGTGGATGGATAAAATCACGGCAGACCTTAAAGGAGCAGACTTTGAGAAAAAGCTGGTATGGAGAACCAACGAAGGGTTCAACGTACAGCCTTTCTATCGTTCTGAAGACCTTGAATCAATTAACTACCTTGAAAGCCAGCCTGGCGATTTCCCGTATGTACGCGGAAACAATGCAAAAACCAATAAGTGGTTTGTGCGTCAGGATATCGTTGTAAAAGACGTGAAGGCGGCGAATGAAAAAGCATTAACTGTCCTTACTAAAGGTGTTGACAGTATTGGCTTCGTAATTGAAGACAAAGCGCTTATTTCTGAAGCTAACATCGAAGCATTGTTAAAGAACATTATTTCTGACGATGTGGAAATCAACTTCAATGCACGCTGTGGTAACAAGCAGTTGGCAGAAGCAGTTGTTGCAGTTCTTAACAAAATGAATCGCACACACGCTGAAGTGAAAGGTTCAATTGATTTTGACCCAATCGGTTCATTAACAATTAAAGGCAGTGCATGCTGCTCTACCGACAAAGCATTTGATCGTGCTAAAGAAATTGCTGAGATTGCTAAAAACTTCCCTCAATTCAGAACAGTAGCAGTAAACGCTAAGCATTACAATAATGCTGGTGCTTCTATTGTACAAGAGTTAGCTTTTGGTTTATCAATGGGTAACGAATACCTGTCGCAGTTAACTGAGCGCGGACTTTCTGTAAACGAGGCAGCTGGTAATATCAAGTTTAACTTTGGTATTAGCGGTAACTACTTTATGGAAATTGCTAAGCTACGTGCTGGTCGTTTATTATGGGCTAAAATTGTTGAAGCTTATAAACCAACAGGTGTTGAAGTTTGCAAATTACATGCTCACAGCGAAACATCTGAGTGGAACAAGACTATTTTCGATCCAAACGTAAACATGCTACGTACTCAAACCGAGGCTATGTCAGCTACTTTGGGTGGAACACAGTCATTAACTGTTCAGCCTTACGATGCATTGTACAAAGAATCTGATGATATTTCAGAGCGTATTGCACGTAATCAACAGTTATTGTTGAAAGAAGAATCTCACTTCGAAAAGATTGTTGACCCTGCAGCAGGATCATATTATATCGAAAACCTAACTCACAGTGTTGCTGAGCAAGCTTGGGCATTGTTTGTTGAGGTTGAAGAAAAAGGTGGTTACTTATCAGCTATGAAAGAAGGCTTTATTCAAGGCCATGTAAAAGCAACAGCTGATAAACGTCGTAAGGCAGTAGCTACTCGTCGCGAAAACCTATTAGGAACTAACCAGTTCCCTAACACAGGTGAAATCATCTCTGGCGATATCGATTTATCTCGTCTTAATAAAGTTGAAGTATCATGCGAAGGTGAGAATGAAGTTGAGCCAATCACTTTATTCCGTGCCGCTGACGAATTTGAGACTTTGCGTTTAGCTACAGAAAAAGCTGCTAAGCGTCCTAAAGTATTTATGTTAACGTATGGTAACTTAGCAATGCGTTTAGCACGTTCTCAGTTCTCAGGTAACTTCTTCGGATGTGCTGGTTACGAAATTCAGGATAACCTTGGATTCGAAACCATTGAGGCTGGTGTTGAAGCAGCTAAAGCAGCTAATGCCGACATCGTTGTTCTTTGTAGCGCTGATGATGAGTATACTGAAGCAGCTCCTAAGGCATTTGAATTATTGGGCGATACACCATTAGTTATTGCAGGTGCTCCTGCTTGCGCTGATGAGTTAAAAGCAAAAGGCATCAAGCACTTTGTTAATGTTCGTTCAAACGTTCTAGAAACGCTGCAAGGCTTTAACGAGATGATTCTAGAAAAATAGACTTTGAGACGATAGACTTTTAGACCAAAGTCATTAGAGAATAATTGAGTGGCAATGAAAAGGAAGCATAACTTTAAGGGATTACAGATTTGGCAGAAAGGTAGAGTTCTTGTGAAGGATATCTATCAGCTTACTTCTGAATTTCCTAAATCAGAGCTGTATGGCCTGGTTAGTCAAATGAGACGTGCTTCAGTGTCAATTCCTTCTAATATTGCAGAAGGCTCTGGCAGAAAAACGAGTAAAGAGTTTAGTCGTTTTCTTGAAATTGCTTACAGTTCAGCTTTAGAGCTAGAAACACAATTGTATCTTTCTTTTGACCTTTCGTTTATCTCAGAATCTACATTAGATGAATTTCTATTTAAAATTGAAGAAGTTCAAAAGATGATTTCTTCATTTGACAATAAGATTCTGGCAGATAACATCTAAATCGTCTATTTTCTAAAAATCTAACAGTCTAATTATCTAAAATTCTAATAAAATGCGACCAAAATTTAATAACATAGATATCAAATCTAAGCCATGTGGTAGCAAGGATACCAAGGCTTGGGAACAAAAGCACGGGGTGAAGAAGGACTGGGTTACACCAGAGCAAATCCCGGTTAAGCCAGTTTATAGTAAAGACGATTTAGAGGGAATGGAGCATCTTGGTTATGCTGCAGGTTTACCTCCTTATTTACATGGTCCTTACTCAATGATGTACGCGATGCGTCCATGGACAATCCGTCAGTACGCTGGTTTCTCTACTGCTGAAGAATCAAACGCCTTTTACAAGCGTAACCTGGCTTCTGGTCAGAAAGGTTTATCAGTAGCGTTTGACTTGGCTACACACCGTGGATACGATTCAGATCATGAGCGTGTTGAAGGTGATGTGGGTAAAGCAGGTGTTGCTATTGACTCTATCCTAGATATGAACGTATTGTTTGATGGTATTCCATTGGATAAAATGTCAGTATCAATGACTATGAACGGTGCTGTATTGCCAGTTTTGGCTTTCTACATTGTTGCTGGTTTAGAGCAAGGCGTTAAGTTGGAGCAGATGGCTGGTACTATCCAGAACGACATCTTGAAGGAATTCATGGTGCGTAATACATACATCTATCCACCTAAATTCTCGATGAAGGTGATTGCTGACATCTTTGAGTTTACATCACAAAAGATGCCTAAGTTTAACTCTATCTCTATCTCGGGTTACCACATGCAAGAAGCAGGTGCAACAGCTGATATTGAGTTAGCATATACTTTAGCCGATGGTTTAGAATACCTTCGTGCAGGTACACAGGCAGGATTAGATATTGATGCTTTTGCTCCTCGTTTATCATTCTTCTGGGCCATTGGTATGAACCATTTTATGGAGATTGCTAAGATGCGTGCCGGCCGTATGTTATGGGCGAAGATTGTGAAGCAATTCAACCCTAAAAATCCTAAGTCATTAGCGCTACGTACGCACTCACAGACTTCGGGATGGTCATTAACTGAGCAGGATCCGTTTAACAACGTTGGTCGTACTTGTGTTGAAGCAATGGCAGCTACAATTGGTGGAACTCAGTCGTTACACACCAACGCATTGGATGAGGCGATTGCCTTACCAACTGATTTCTCTGCTCGTATTGCTCGTAATACACAGATTTATATTCAGGACGAAACGCAAATTTGTAAAGGCGTTGATCCTTGGGCTGGTTCATACTATGTTGAGTCATTGACTAAAGACTTAGTAGAAAAAGCGTGGGCTCACATCGAGGAGATTGAGTCATTAGGCGGAATGGCCAAAGCCATTGAGTCGGGTATTCCTAAAATGCGCATAGAAGAGGCTGCGGCTCGTACGCAAGCTAAAATCGATGCTAAAACTCAAACAATTGTTGGTACTAACAAGTATCGTTTGGAGAAGGAAGATCCAATTGACATCTTAGATGTTGATAACATGGAGGTTCGTCGTTCACAAATTGAGCGTCTTGAAAAACTACGTGCTAACCGTAATGAAGCTGATGTACAAGCTGCCTTGGTTGCCATTACTAAAGCAGTTGAAACGGGTGAGGGTAACTTACTTGAATTAGCTGTTGATGCTGCTCAAAAACGTGCTTCATTAGGTGAAATATCTGATGCATGTGAGAAGATTGTAGGTAGATATAACGCAGTAATCAGATCAATTAAAGGGGTGTATAGCGCAGAAGCAGCAGACGACACAGAGTTTGCAAAAGCCACAAAATTAGCAAAAGATTTTGCTGAGAAAGAAGGCCGTCAGCCACGTATCATGATCGCTAAAATGGGTCAGGATGGTCACGACCGCGGTGCTAAAGTAGTAGCAACGGGTTATGCCGATATAGGTTTTGATGTGGACATGGGACCATTGTTCCAAACGCCAGCTGAAGCCGCTAAGCAAGCTGTTGAAAATGATGTACACGTAGTAGGTGTTTCTTCATTGGCTGCTGGTCACAAAACTTTAGTTCCTCAAATTATTGCTGAACTAAAAGCTTTAGGACGTGAAGACATCATGGTAATTTGTGGTGGTGTTATTCCAGCACAGGATTATGATTTCCTATACAACGCTGGTGCTGTAGCCATTTTTGGCCCTGGTACTTCAGTTGCCAAAGCAGGATCAGACATCTTGAACCTTTTGATGGAGCAAGCTGCTGAGTAATTTTTAACGTATACTTCCTAAGCATCTTTGAGATGCTCAGGAAGGTAACAGATATAAGAAAGCCACCTCATTTTGGGGTGGCTTTTTGCGTTTATGCAGAGAACTTCTACCTCTGAGCTTAATGCTTTTTATCTCTTTCTTTCCAAAGCCTTGGGTTGCGACTTGTATGCAGAACTGCTATGATGATAACAGTATATGTACTTTCATCAATTACATAATGAATCATGTAAGGGAATACATTCAATACAGTTGTTCTTACATGGCTGTATCGAATAGGTGATGCGAAAGGGCTTTTAGCAATTAAATGAACCTTTTTTCTAAGCTCTTGAGTAAACCTTAAACCAAGCCCCTTCTGTTTTTGGTTGTACCAAACAGCAGCTTCTTTTATGTCTTTTTGTGCAAGCGGAAGGATCTGAGTTTTGTACATTACAACTCTTTTTCGATATCATCCATCGCTTCGTTAAAATTTATAGCTGAACCAGGCTTCTTTTTATAATTTTCCATTCGTTCAGATACAATGTCCTGGTGCCATTGTGGGATATTCGATTCTTCCTCTTCAATGTCTTTATATTTTTCTTTAAGCCTGTTCCATTCTTCTATTGGAATAAAAACACCAGTCGTTTGCCCTTTACTGTCTGAAATATATTGAAGGTTCATCTCTTTACTGTTTTAGGTAAATACCATTGCTAAAATACGGAATAATCGATTTAAATAAAAAAGCATTTTTTTACAGAAAAACCTGCCAGGTTTAGTCCACCTTTTGCTCCAATGAAAATTGCGCAAACGAGTTTGTTATAAAAAATGCACTAAGTGTAACACCGTGCAATAGATATATAAAAGCCACCTCATTCTGGGGTGGCTTTTTGTGATATATAGTTAAAACTTGTATCCTATATTTATGCAATGCCTATTATAATGATTCAAACTGCAATCATACTTTAAATACCATTTAGTCCCATAACTCACAGGAAAATCATACATCAAGCCTAAAGTAGGGCTGTATAAGGTTTGTTCACTTCTTTCATAAGCTGTAAGATTAGAATAGCCTTTCATAACTTCATATTCTTTTATTATACAAGAACCAAATCCACCCAAAACAAATAATCTATTTAATACATGATATCCGAGATAAGCTTCAATACATGTTGCTTTACTATCCCATTTTTCATGGGTACTTCTGCTTCCATCTGTTCCTGTATTTTCATATTCTTCCATTGGTGAGAAGGCCAAATCAAAACCAAATACAACTTTCTCTTTCAACTCATAACTAAGGCCTAAATCAATGGTAGCTTTTGTATATTTATCCTCCTCTGCTGAGAAGTTATTTATGCCAATCCCAATATCCATACCAAAATGGTTGTAGGTAACATTTTTGATTTTTTCATCAGCGAAAGAATTGTGACAAATTAGAATCGCAACTAAAAACGGCAAAGTACTTCTCAAAATCGGGTGATATCGCTTCATATTATTGAATTAATTATGATATTATATAAGGAATGAGGATTGTTATGCGTAAAAATATAATATCAAAGAAACTTAACCAATAAGTGATATTTCTTCCATTTCTACTATCATTCATTCGATAGTCAATAAATACTGGGATTCTACTCACATTATCTTTTAGTAATTTATTTCGTTTCCAAATAACAGACAGATAGACTTTTGAAGTGTTGTTTAAAACATATTGGCTAGCACGCAAAGGCATTTATCCAGCAAATCACCCTTTTAATCATAAAATCCCCACCCTTCATCAACTAACGGAGTTGTACATGACGTATCTTTCACTTACTTAACATTACGTTAATAAGCCATGGGTTTATTAAGCACGGGAACACAATTAACTTTTAATTACGCAAATAAAAACTCAAACAATGATGAGAGAGGCAACTAAACGTGACTTTGTGACACAAATGATTGAATTGTTACAAGACGAAAAAGAATCCTTAGCAACTAAAGGCTACACAGCCGATGCAAAAATTACAGAACTTATTGATAACAAAAAGGCTTGTGATACCGCAGAATTACAGCAGCAAAAAGCACAAGTCGCTGCTAAAGAAGCTACACAACTAGCCAACGAAACATTGGATGTGGCTTATCGGCAAGCATCTGATACAGCCGACCTCTTATCGGGCTTGCTCGGTAAGAATAGTGAGATTATAAAGAAAATCAGAACATTTAGAAAGTAAAAATCGACAGCACTGTTTCCCGGCAGTGCTTTTTTAATGCAAAAATATGGCACCGAAGCTTCCGGCTGATGCGCCACGTTGTGTGGCAAGGTTGCCGTACAATGCGGCACTATCGCCAAACTCCTTAGAGCTTCAGCCAAAAGGAACGGCACTAGAGCCATAAGTTACGGCACACGTGCCGAGGATTGCGGCATTAAAGCCGCAGAGCATGGCAAAGCTGCCGCAAAGTGCGGCGCCATCTCCGAATGTTGCGGCGATGACTCTGAATTAAAATACAAAGCTCTTATTTTGCCAATTTAAGACATTTTAATAATGACTGGTATGCCCATGAATAATTACCCATCCGCCTTTTTTATTTTCCAGCACGAGGGTGCTTATCCAGTTCATGACTACTGCCTCCTGGTCTTTCATCTTTACCTTTTCGGTACCTTCCCAAATGCATAAGGCTTTATACTGAGCAAGAGCGTGTACGGATATTGTTTGCTTAAGTACTTCAATGGATTCCTTGTTTAAAAGGTAGTCGTTTAAAAGGTTCTGCAGTTCCTCGTAACTGAATGTTTTCCCATCAGCTATATAAGTAAAGTCATCGCCATTGTGCCAGAAGCTCATTAGCTTCTGCAGGTCGCTATCCTGGGTGCATTTTATCATCGACTCAATGGTTGATTCAACTTCTTTTTGCATTTGTGCGGTTTGAGCAAATAGGTCTGAAGCAAACAGGAGGCTCGCAATCATCAGTGTAATTAATAAAGGTTTCATAACAAGAAATTTGAGTTGAAGAATACACAAAATTAACTGGAGTTGACTGTGTTTGTCAATACCTACGATCTGTTTTGTAACTTGTCGTGTATTGCTCGACTAAATCTCAAAAAAATAAACCCATCCAAATACAATCTATATCTGGATGGGTTTACTCAATATTAACCTAAACCTCTATTGTTGTTCTTTTACTATAAACAATCCCATCTGGTCTTCACTAACCGAAATAAGATTCCAGCCAGATGGTTCTTGTACATTATTCTTACTGGCGTAAATTTTCCAACGATAAACTACATCGTATTCCAGATTAGGTATAGTCGCCATGCCATCTGAGTTGTAGGCAATACTGGTTGTACTGCTAGGAATAGTAATATTTTTTAACGGGGGATCTACACCATCATTAATACCTCCCCAAATAACATTGCCATTGGCATCCGATACCTCAATAACATAATCGCTGGAACTTGAATATGACGTCCACTCAAAAGTTGGCGTCGTGCTTGCTATTTCAATAGGAACAGTCGTGCTCATCGGGTTAGTCGGACTATTTAATGTAACGGCATTAGTTAAGCTAAAATCGATAACAACAGCGCTTCCGTTAGCCGTTAACATTGGTT
The DNA here is from genome assembly GCF_007097485.1 of Carboxylicivirga sp. M1479. Taxonomy (GTDB): domain Bacteria; phylum Bacteroidota; class Bacteroidia; order Bacteroidales; family Marinilabiliaceae; genus Carboxylicivirga. Next base: position 26,109 of record NZ_VKDE01000001.1, read on the forward strand.
CTCCGTTTTTAATAATCCAGTCCGGATCCACAACGTAAGTATCGTTTTCAAAAGAAGCTTTTACCAGGTAATCACCATCAGGTATGCCGCTTAATGAGTAGGACATGTTTTCAGACATATCAACTAAGCCTGGAATAGGCTCATTGGTAGTTGGGTGAAGTAAGTTAACATTCACATCTTTACCTTCTGTTGCTAAAAATGTTAATGTACCAGATAAGCTGGTACTCGCTCCCTCTGTTAGGTTTACGTTACCTTCTGTATTAGCATCGGCAGTAACGGTAACGCTCAAAGGAGTAGCATTATGGTTAATTTTATAGGCCGTTAAGGTATAAGTGGCAGCGGGCACATTGTAAATGAAAAAATGACCGTCTTTATCACTCACAGCTGAGTAACCCATAGTGCCAGATGTAACCAGTACATAGGCTCCTTGCACGCCATTACTGCCAAGCATTACCTTACCTGTTAGCGATCCACCATCAAGCACTTCACTGGCTTGCATTTTAAAATCATTAACAGACTCGCTGCCTTCGCTTACTGAAATATTCAAAGGAGGTACACCAGCCGGAGGGTTATTGTTATATCCTTGTTTAAATAATTTTAGGTAATAGGTGCCAGGGTCAAGAGTAACAGAGTACATTCCATCAGCACCACTCATAATTGTTTCTCCAATCGTTTCATTGGTTGTGGCATCAAAAACCATTATGCTTACATCGCTTAGTGTTTCATTGTTTGCTGCATCCGTCACTGTTCCTTTAATTATGCCAGTGGTCGGGGCATCATCGTCGTCATCATCTTTACAGGCTGAAAAAGCCACTACAAGTACGAGTAGTATTCCAAAAATTTTCTTCATAATACAGTGTTTATAATAGTGAATAAATAATCGATTGTGATTTTTTCGAATAGGCAAGTTAAGCAGTGTTTCATAGGAAGGCAATATGTAAATTGAAAATTCTTTGCAAATAACAACAAAAGCGTAACAGCTGTTTGGTAAATAAAGTTCATTAAGTCATACCCAAGCCTTTAAAACAGAATTTACAGTAATATAGCTCGGCTTTTATCATACATATGTAGGTCGGGTAGGTCCATGTTCTTCAATAGTGGCTTTTCTATTAAATACTCCCTACCTTATTTGAGCCGAAACAAAACGCCATGCTCAAAAAGAAAGACCGCCATAGTATTCACATTAACAAGCACGAGCTGGTTTATTACCGTTGTGGCCGAGGCGAGCCAATTCTTCTGGTGCATGGCATTACCACCTACTCGTTTATATGGCGAAAATTAGTGCCGATTTTGGAGCAGCACTATGAGCTTATTATTGTGGATTTATTAGGGTGTGGCGATTCAGATAAGTCCATTGGTATTGATTTGTCGCTCAAGGGGCATGCGCTTGTGCTTGCCCAGTTATTAGAGGCCTTACACATCGATAAGGTGCATATGGTGGGGCACGATGTGGGTGGTGGAATCTGTCAGTTGATGGCTGTTCGCTTTCCTCATTTAGTCTTGAGCCTTTCTATGCTTAACAGTGTAGCTTATGATTATTGGCCTGTTCAGCCTATCATCACCATGCGTACGCCAATAATTCGTCAGCTGGCCATGGCAACACTTGATTTGGGTGTGTTTCGCCTTATTGTAAAGCGGGGCTTGTATTACTCTAGTAGCTTAACCAAAGAGTTGATGGATTATTTCTGGTACCCCATGAAAAGCAGTGAAGGGCGTAAAGCATTCCTTTACTTTGCCCATTGTCTTGATAATAAAGATCTACTGGAAATTGCCCTTGAACTAAAGCAATTGACCATACCTGTACTTATTATAAGGGGCGATAAAGATGTATACTTAAGTATGCAAATTGCCGAGAAGCTACACCAGGAAATTATCCACAGTCAATTACATATTATAGAAACAGCCGGGCATTTTATTCAAGAAGATGAGCCTGAATTAACGGCCAACTACCTCCATACATTTATTTCGGGTTAAATGAATAAGGAAAAAGAAAGCATACAAACACTAGAGTTTCGGATAAAGGAACTTGAGAAAGAAAACAATAGCTTATCCAATAAGGTTGAGGAGATGTTACTGTTAAGCCTGATAAACGAAAGCTTTGAAACCATCAAGGATGAGCAACAGTTACTACTATCGGTATTGGAAAAAATTTCTATTCTTAAAGAAATTCCCTATTGTGCCTGTTATGCAATTGATGGCAATAGCTATTCATGCATAGCTCAATACTGCTCTTTGTTTAATTCCGAACCCTGCCAAGGCATTTTATTCTTTTCCGATGGTTTGCTTCGATCTTTTACATCTGAAGCGATCATTCGTTTTACCATTAAAGAGCATCCCGAGGCCTTGCAATTAATAACACAAGATGATCGTTTTGAGCCCGCCGAACTATTAGCCATTCCCTTTCATACGCGCACACTAAAAAACGGGGTATTTATTTTTATGAGCAGTGCTAAACTAAGTATTCCGTTCCCATCTGATCTGCAGTCATTTCATCAGGTAATTCAAATTGTAATTGATAAATGGGATCGCTTAAGCCTTATTGATGAATTGCAGCTCTTGACCCATCAGCTAGAGGAGCGGGTGGAAGAGCGTACGAGCTTATTACAGCAAAGTGAAGAAAAATACCGACAATTATTTAATATGGCTAACGATGCCATTTATCTGTGGAGTTTAAATGATAAAGATGAGGTAGTTGGTTGCGTTGAAATGAATGATGCGGTGCAGAAATTAACTGGCTATACCCAGAGTGAACTGCAAGGTGTTAATCCTTTATCCTTGCTCGATGATAACTATACAGAAGAAGAAAAATATACTTTTGAAAAACAGTTTAAAGCACCAAATTCGGTATTTAGAGCTTCTTTTAAAGCTAAAACAGACCTTTTGCCACTTGAGGTGCATACACGTCGGTTTAAGTTTATGGATCAGGATTTGGTGATAGCTATTGCGCGTGATATTAGCGAACAACTAAATACCGAAAAGCGGATGTTGGAAGCCCGAAATAAGGCTGTTGAATCAGAAAGACTTAAGTCCGCTTTTTTGGCCAATATGAGTCACGAAATACGAACACCCATGAATGCCATTGTTGGTTTTAGCGAACTGCTTAGTCAGGATATTATGACAGCGACGGAGGTTCATATGTATGCTAAAATAATCTTTAAAAACAGTATGCATCTACTCAATCTGATCAACGATATTGTTGATTACTCCAAGATTGAGGCGGAGCAGGTGAAAATAGTTCATCATCCAATTAATATTAATGAGCTAATATCCGATTTATCCATTAATATGATATCCCTGTTGCGAAGTGCTTCAAAAAGCCATATTGATGTATTAACCCATACCCCTTTGGGAGGAGATAAAGCAATTATCCAAAGCGATGGCACACGTTTGCGGCAAGTGTTATCCAATCTCATAAATAACGCCATAAAATTCACACAACAAGGATTTATTGAAGTTGGTTATAGCCTAAAAGGAAATGATTTGGAGTTTTTTGTGCATGATACGGGTATTGGCATAGCTCCAGAATATCAGGACAAGATTTTTGAGCGATTTGTTCAGGTGCGTAACGAGGGTGTGCAAAATCAGGGTGGCACAGGATTGGGCTTGGCTATCTGCGCCAATTTAATCGAAAAGATGCAGGGCAATATGTGCTTAGAGTCATCCAGTGGTGAAGGATCTAAGTTTATTTTTACAATACCTTATCATTTGTCAAAGCATTGTAACTCCTAAGCACCATTGAGCGATGATTAATGTAAAAATCAAGGTCGTGAATGGTATTTTTATTAGTTTTAAAACAGGGAAACTACAATTCACTTGCCATTTGACTATAAAGAAGTTTATACTATACGTATTGCTGCTATTGATTTCCAAAGGAATCATGGCACGTGATATGGATCTAAAATTCCGTCACCTTTCCATTGAAGAAGGCCTGTCAAACAACAATATTACCTCCATTTTAAAAGATTCAAAAGGGTTTGTCTGGGTTGGAACCTTTGATGGACTGAATCGTTACGACGGATATGATTTTCATACGATTAAAAACTATAGTGGTGCTGAGTTGCAACTGAGTAGTAACATCGTTAATTGCCTTTTCGAAGATTCACATAATAACCTGTGGATTGGTACCATGGGTGGTGGAGTTAATCGTTTGGATGCTTCACGTTCAAAGGTTAGCATTTTTCAGTATCAAGAGCAGGAGATAGGCATCAGCTCCAATCATATATTTGATTTGGCTGAAGACCGTAATGGTAATATTTGGATGGCAACTGGTGATGGTCTTAATAAATACAATCCTCAAACTGAAGAATTTACCTTGTTTTCAGAAATTGACGGCTTAAATAGCGATAACCTAATGTGCCTTGTTGTTGATGACGAACAGCTTTTGGTTGGTTCTTATGGAGGAGGCATCAATGTTATTGATATAGAAACCGAATCAGTTAGTACATTTAAATCGGCGCATGGAGTTTTAAGTAATGATTTAATTTGGGATTTATTTATTGATAGTACGGGAACTTTATGGGTAGCCACCGAAAAGGGTGGCCTTTTTAGCTACGATTCTATCAATGATAGCTACCAATATTTCTTAAAGAAAGAGGGTTCATATAACTTTTTAAATAATAGCTTCCCCGTCAGTATTCAAGAGGATAAGAAGCAGCGCTTATGGATTACCACCGATCAGGGGGGATTCTATTGCTATAACCTCAGGGACTCATCAATGGTTAATTATAGAAACAACCCCTTGCTGGGCGAAAGCATTAAATCAAATGCTTTAACAAAAGTATTGGTTGATGATTGCAATTATTTATGGCTTGGCACCTATGATAAGGGTTTGTGTGTTAGTAACCTGAACCAAGAGGGTATTGTGCATCTTAATCATCGCTACGATCAGGAATTTTCTTTGTCAGATAAAAGCATCAATAGTATTTATGAGGATTCCGACGGAGACATTTGGATTGGTTCTGAAAATGGATTGAATCGTGCCGACAAAGATTTTATTATTCAGAAGCAGTATTTTTTAGAGCATGGTTTAAGCGATAATGTTTCGCTTACGACTGTTGAAATTGGTGATAAGGAACTGTGGATAGGTACCTATACAGGTGGCATTACTATATACAATAAACAAAACGATTCGTTCCGAAGCATTGGCCGAACAAATGACTCTACTGGTCTGTCAAGCGATTTTGTACGTTCGATATATGAAGATTCTGATGGTTTAATATGGGTTGGTACTGTTAGGGGTGGAGTTGATATTTATAACCCTAATACAGGCTTTTTCAAAAACTTTTCGAATGCAAGTAAGCAAGGAACTTATTTGAATAGTAGCAATGTGTTATCCATTATAGAAGATGATGAAGCCAATATGTGGTTGGCGACCTATGGAGGAGGCATTAATAAGTACTCTAAAAAAGATAGTGCCTTTACCTACTTTGAGCACGATAAAAAAATAGTTGGTTCCCTGTCGAGTAACCAAGCCACCTGTCAGTTGATCGACAGTAAAGGAGATTATTGGGTAGGTACAAGCTTTGGTTTAAACAAAATGAATGCCGACCAACAAAGCTTTACTAATTACTTTGTAGAAGATGGTTTGACCAGTAACTCAATTGTTGGATTAGTAGAGGATAATAATCAAAACCTGTGGATTACCACGCAAAATGGTTTATCAGTTTATAATTTAAATACGGGTGTGTTTACCAATTTTTATAAGGAAGACGGACTTCAGGAGAACGTATTTCATTACAACGCTATAACAAAGCTCAAAAATGGATCAATCGTTTGTGGTGGAATAAATGGGATGAATGTTTTTGATGCTAATGAGCCTTTGGAAAATCGTTTACCACATCGTGTTGTTATAACCAGCTTATCCATTTTTAACAAAATGGTGATGTTTGGCACTGAGGTTGAAAGTGGTAGAAAGATATATGAAGGCGAAATTAGTGAAGCTCAGAACATTTATCTGTCACATATTGATAAGCTATTCGAATTAAACTATTCAACACTGGAGTATCGAAATCCTAAGCAAACCAACTATTTATATATGATAGATGAGTTGCATGACGAATGGATTAATTTGGGTAATAAAAACTCAATATCATTCCATAATCTTAGCCCTGATGATTACACATTTAGGATAAAATCTTCGATTGCGAACGGACGTTTACAAAGTGAAGAAACAGTTTTAAACATTCATATTCAACCTCCGTTTTATGCTACTACTTGGTTCTATGTGTTAGTGGTCGTTGTTCTCGTATCTCTAACTTTTGCCGCTTATTATCTTAAGAATAAAAATACGCGACGACAACGAAAAGTTTTAGAGCAGACAGTTAGGAGTAAAACCAAAGAGCTATGGGAGCTCAACCAAAACCTTGAGAAGCATAAAAACAACTTGGAGAAACTTGTTGATGAGCGTACAAAAGATTTAAAATCAGCCAAAGAAAAGGCCGAAAAGGCCGATGCTTTAAAAACAGCTTTTCTGGCCAATATGAGTCATGAGATACGAACGCCTATGAACGCGATTTTAGGCTTTGCTGATTTGCTCAACGATTCAGAATTACCGCGAGAAGAGAGTAACTATTTTCATGAGCTCATTCAGGCCAATAGCGTAACACTAATGCGCTTAATTGATGATATTATGGATTTGGCACGTATAGAATCTGGTGATATACTAATCAATAAAACGAGCTTTGAACTAAACCACGAGATGGATAGTATTTGTGCCATTTATAAGGGAGAGGCGAACGCCATGAATAAGGGTGTAGTATTTAATCACAACGCGTATAATGAGCCTATTCAGGTTTATACCGATGTGGTTCGTTTAAAACAAATTATTGTTAATCTTATAAACAACGCCATCAAATTTACTGAGGAGGGAGCAATCACCTTTAATTATAGTGCTAGTGATGGTATGCTGCAGTGTTGTGTTCAGGATTCGGGCATTGGTATTCCCGCTCATGAGGTTGGAAATATTTTTAACCGTTTTAATAAGCTCGATGGGTATACCGAAAAAGTTTATCGTGGTACAGGACTAGGCCTGGCGATTACCAAAGAATTGGTTAAACTACTTGGAGGTACTATTTGGGTTGAGAGTAAAGAAGGTCAAGGGTCAACATTCTTTTTCACCATTAGAATTGATCAATAATCAAAACTAATGGTGAATACATAATTTTAGGCGAATAGAAACTTAAAAGCTTCTTCTATCTTACTTGCCTTAATAATTTGAATATCAAATTTACTAAGATCAACACCTTTTACATAGCTTGGAATAATGATGCTCTTAAAACCCAGTTTGGCAGCTTCTCCAATACGTTGTTCCAATCGAGTGACCGGTCTTATCTCACCAGATAAGCCCACTTCACCAGTCATGCACACATCGGGCGAAATGGTCATATCCATATTCGACGATAAAACAGCCGTGATAACAGCCAGATCAATGGCCGGATCATTCACTTTTAAGCCACCTGCTATGTTTAAGAATACATCTTTGGCAGCCAGTTTAAATCCAGCCCTTTTTTCAAGAACCGCCAAAAGCATGTTTAGCCGGCGTAAATCAAAACCCGTTACCGAGCGTTGAGGATTTTGATAGGCCGCTGTGCTGGCCAGTGCCTGTATTTCTATTAAAAAAGGTCTTACACCTTCAAGAGCAGCTGAAATAGCAACGCCACTCATTTGCTTTTGTTGGGTGGCCAAAAATAGTTCCGATGGATTGCTTACTTCTCGTAACCCTGAGCCTAGCATTTCAAATATGCCTATTTCGTTTGTAGAGCCAAAGCGATTTTTAATGGAGCGTAAAATACGATACATATGATGTCGATCACCTTCGAATTGCAATACAACATCAACCATGTGTTCAAGTACTTTTGGACCGGCTAAACTGCCTTCTTTAGTTATGTGTCCGATAAGAAATACGGGTATGTGCTTTTCTTTACAAACACGCAAAATGGTAGCTGTACATTCGCGTATTTGCGATACACTACCTGGAGCCGACTCAATCCGTTCGGTTTCCATGGTTTGAACACTATCGATGACTAATACATCCGGTTTCTCGTTATCCACATGTTTGATAATGTGCTCAACAGATACCTCACTCACCACATGGCAATTATCAGCTGATGCACTCGAAATACGATCCGCACGCAGTTTTATTTGCTGAGGGCTTTCCTCGCCAGATACGTACAACACTTTAACATTGGGTAAGTTAAGTGCAGTTTGTAAAACCAATGTTGATTTACCTATGCCAGGTTCACCGCCTATCAATACCATGGCTCCGGGCACTAAGCCACCGCCTAATACCCTGTTTAATTCTTCATTGCCAGTGCTTAATCGTGGTTGATCCTCGACCGAAACCTTTGAAACGGGAACAGGTTTGGTTCGCTCGGCTATAACAGTGCCTGGTCGGCTATTTTTTGTTTTACCCGTAATTTTGGTTTCCTCAACAAAGGTGTTCCACTCGCCACATGCGTAACACTTGCCTTCCCATTTAGGCGATTCATTTCCACAATTCTGACAGACGAATACTGTTTTTGTTTTGGCCATTTTTATTTTTTTGTTTCCCTCTTATAGCGCTGATTTAATTAATCGTTTGAGATTTATCAGCGCCAATCTGCGGGAAATTTATTTTTACATCGAGGTTTTAATCTTTTCAACAATAGAAGAAGTGGAGAAGCCTTCAACAAAATCAATGGTTTCAACAGATCCTCCTTTGGCCATAAGTATGTCGTATCCCACTATGTTTTCGGCCTTGTAATCGCTGCCTTTTACTAGTACATCTGGCTGCAATGCCTTAATAAGTTGGTAGGGTGTGTCCTCATCAAACAACACCACCATATCAATAAACTGTAAGGATGCCATGAGTATAGCCCTGCTTTGTTCGTCTACAACCGGACGTAGTGGACCTTTTAGTCGTTGTACAGAAGCATCGGTATTAAGACCCAGTACTAACTTGGAGCCCAGGTCTTTTGCCTTCGATAAATAATCGATATGACCCCGGTGGACAAGGTCAAAACAGCCGTTGGTGAAAACAATTTTTTCACCATTCTTCATCCATTCTGTTGCTATTTGAGTGGCTTGTTGCCAGCTGCTAATTTTATTATTGATTTTATCTAACTGTGTCATATGCTTATCAACTAAAAGTATAAAAATAACAAAACCCCGACATTCGTCGAGGTTCTGATCTTATATTTTAAGAATCTTTTAAACCAAAGCGTTGGTCGCCGTATCCGGAAAGATAAACGTTGGCTTAAATTGTTTTGCTTCTTCAAGCTCCATGTGGCAGTAGGTAATAATGATGATGACATCACCAACTGCAACTTTACGTGCTGCTGCACCATTAAGGCAGATAACACCAGAACCTCTTTCGCCTTTGATTACATAAGTTTCAAGGCGTTCCCCATTGTTGTTATTTACCACCTGAACTTTTTCATTCTCAATGATGTTTGCCGCATCCATTAGATCTTCGTCAATGGTAATGCTACCTACATAATTCAGGTTTGCTTCTGTTACTGAAACGTTGTGTAACTTCGATTTTACAACCTCAACATTCATGATTCTATTTTTTGTATGTCACGTTATCTATCAATCTTACTTCGTCGGCAAAAACTGCTATGCAACCAACAATGTAATCACTATCATTCCAGTTGTCAACTGGCTGTAATGTATATCCGTCCACTATCTCAAAATACTCTACCTCTAGTCCTTGAGTGGCATTAATGGCATTAATTACACTTTCCTTTGTCTCTTCAACTGACTTGTTGGCTACAAAGTTACACGATTCGAATAAAGTACGAGCAATAACAGGTGCATTTTTTCGATGCATCGTGCTTAACAACATGTTACGAGAGCTCATGGCTAAGTCGTCTTTTTCACGAACCGTATCACAAGGCACAATCTCTACAGGCAATTGTAGTTGCTTGGTCATTGCTCTAATAATGGCCAATTGTTGAAAATCTTTTAAGCCAAAAAAAGCTTTGTCGGGCCTTACCATATCAAATAAACGACTTACAACCTGTGCCACACCATTGAAATGACCTGGTCGATACTTGCCTTCCATTACGGTTTCGAGCGCACCAAAATTAAACTCACGTGTGTCAGTTTCTGGATATACTTCGTCAACCTCAGGTGCAAATACCACATCGCACTTAACCGTGCTTAATGCATCTAAATCGGTTTGCAAATCTCGGGGGTATCTTTTTAAATCGTTGGTATTGTTGAATTGTGTTGGGTTTACAAAAATACTAACAACCACTACACTTGAGTTTTTAGATGCCTCACTCACCAATGATAGGTGGCCTTGATGCAATGCACCCATTGTTGGTACAAAACCAATTTTCTCTTTATTTAATCTAGCTTCATCAAGCAAAGCCTGAAGCTCCATAATTGTATTAACTACTTGCATGGTTTATTAAATTAATTGGCACATAAACAGGTATTAACAACACCGAATTACACCAAGAAAAAAATGCTGGGCAAAGTAATAAAATACTTATCACATATACTTGCATAATTTTTAAAAACCTTGTTAAAAAACACTACTAGTAGCCATGGAGTTCATTTTTCAGTAATTGATATATAAATGCAGCCAAGGGCTTTGTTTGTCAGGTGGTTTATTTTTCGTACTTTTGCGTTTGCTAAAAATATTCTACCAGTATAATATAATGGAAAAAGCAAAAGTCTTATTCATCTCTCAAGAAATAACACCTTATTTACCCGAGACAGAAATGTCTAAAAAAGGTCGTTATCTTCCACAAGGTATTCAGGAATTAGGTAAAGAAATCAGAACATTTATGCCACGTTTTGGCTGTATTAACGAGCGTCGTAACCAGTTACACGAAGTAATACGCCTTTCAGGTATGAATCTGATTATTGATGATACCGATCACCCATTGATCATTAAGGTGGCATCGATACAAGCAGCTCGCATGCAGGTTTACTTCATTGATAATGAAGACTATTTTCAGCGAAAAGCAACCTTAGTTGATGCCGAAAACAATGAGTTTGATGACAATGACGAGCGTACTATTTTCTTTGCGCGAGGTGTTTTAGAAACGACTAAGAAATTACGTTGGGCACCCGATGTTGTTCATTGTAATGGATGGTTTACAGCTTTAGCACCATTGTATATTAAAAAGGCAATGAATGAGGATCCGCATTTTGCAAATTCTAAAGTTGTTTACACAGTATACGATAATGACTTTAAAAAGCAGTGGAGTGAGAACTTCAAAGAAAAACTTAAATTGGATGGTGTTGAAGATAGCGACCTGGAAATAATGGCAGCTAACGACTATGTTAACCTAACAAAGTTGGCTATTTCAATGTCTGACGGAATTATACAAGGTAGTGAAGCAATAAACCCTGAAATAAGTGAGTTTATAAAAGAGTCGGGTAAGCCTTTCTTAGGATACCACGATGAAGAGAGCTATGTGGAAGCTTACAATGGTTTCTACGATTCATTGCTTGATTAATAAACAAAACGTATGAAGAAATTATTTTTCAAAAATATACTATCATCAGCAGGCCAATTATTTCTTATTGGCCTTCTTTCTTTCAATGTAGCTTGTAAGGATGAACCTGCACGTTTAACAGGTGATGTACTACCTGATGGCGAGATGATAAATGGCCTTAATTACGATGGCTATGAGGTTGGCACGTTCAATACCCAACGCGACCGAGTAAGAACAAGTGATGCTACTTACGGAGTTTTGGGAGAATTTCACGATCCGATATTTGGTGTTTCAAAAGCGGCATTTTTGAGTGATTTCTCCGTTGGGTCAGAAGTGAAGTTTGTTGTTGATATTGTGGAATTAACTGCAGAAAATGACACTATCATCCATGAGGATTATGTGTTTAATCAGTTTAATAACAATGTAGACACCATTGCTGATGTGTGGAGCGTGGATAGTGTAGTGGTGAATTTACAATATCAGTTTAACAATTGGTATGGTGACATGACCACCGGACAAAATGTAAATATTTATGAACTGTATAGTGGCCTAGGTTCTGTAAGTCAGGAGTATTATAGTGATTATCCAGTTGATGGAACTTATAACCCTGTAGCCATTGCTCAAAAGATTGTTTTTCCGAATAATGAAGTGCCGGATAGTTTAAAATCTACGAACTGGGACGATCTTTATCAGCACCCAGATAGTTTGTGGAATGCACCACAATACCTTTGGGACAATGTTAAAGTACAAGCAGATAAGGATAGTTCTTGGTTAAGCTCTGACTTTAATGGCAATACCACGCAAACCAAAACGTGGTCTTTTAGGGTGAATGATGAGGTTGAAAAGCGCATTTTTGACGCCAATGAAATTAGCTTAAAATCATCGGCGAATTTTCAGAGCCTGTTCCCTGGTATATATGTTTCTTTAGATGATGTATCTATCGGTACTGGAAATGGCTGGCTTGCCAAGATAAACTTATTAAGTAGCTCAAGTTCTGTGTCTACAAATATGGGAATCCACCTAAAGCGAGAATACAAGTATATCAATAGTGAGAAGGAGGTAAGAGATACATCTGCTACATTTGTTTATGCTTTTCCAATCAACCTTGAAAATGTTCGTTTTAACACTTATGAACATGGTGTGAGTTCTGAAATAGACATGGCGGATGAAAATCAGGAGCGTTTGTATGTGCAGGGCATGGCAGGGAGTTATATGAAGATGACTATGCCTGAAGAGATTATTAATTGGGTTGACTCAATAGGTGATCCTGCCGAGGTAGCACCATTAAGCACACAACTTGATTACCACATGGTTGCTAATGTTGAGTTCTTTATGGAAGTAGATACTGTGCTTTCAGAAATGGATCATTATCCGATACCAGATAAATTATCGATCAAGTGGGAGAATGAAAAGGGAGAAATTGTAGATCCTATTTACACAATTATCCAAAATGGTAATAGTGTTTCTGTTCCTGTGTTTGGTACCAATGCAGATAGCCAGGGTAGTAGAGCCGGTATTGGTGAGCGTGTTCTTCGCTATTCAGATGAAGGGCGTCCTGAGTACTTGTACCGTTTTATTATGCGAGCCGATTACTTTAATTACATTATGAGACATCAGGATGGTGGATCCTTAGATGAGAAGGTATTTTACATTGGACCTGATAACGGAACTGCTGATTTTCAGCGTGTAGTTCTATTTGGAGGTGTAGATGAAGAGAAACCACTAAAAATGAATATTAAATACTATCAGTATCGTCCGCGATAAGGAAGTATTTTAAGACATAGGAAAAGGGCATCTGTTGAAGATGCCCTTTTTTTATGCGCTATTGTGGCTCGCATCTTACTTTAAGATGCTTTTATCTTACCTCTTTACCGAATGGTACCAAAGCGATTGTAGCCAGCTTAAAATGTTGTTTGGCAAATGGAATACCAATAATGGTAATTGTTAATATAATGCCCCAAATAACGTGTGATAATGAAATCCAGATACCACCAATAAAAATCCAGATAATATTCATCAAGGTTGATAAGCAACCGCCAGCTTGAGGTTTATCAATTACTTGACTGCCAAAGGGCCAAAGTGCTAATACGCCTAGCTTTAAAGTTTGTAAACCAAAGGGAATACCTACAATTGTTAACATTAATAAAAGGCTGGCGATAAAGTACTCCAGCGCCGTAATTAAGCCACCAAAAAGTAGCCAAAGGATGTTTCCGAGAAATGACATAGTTTTATTTTTTGAGTAAAGTGAACTGCATTCAATTATCATTAGTGATGTTGTAAAACTAAGAAACATTTTAATAAAAAAAGGTCGCCCTGTTTGGGCGACCCTAAAGCAAATATATGAAGCAATTACAAGATTACTAATTTGCTGCTGAAAGTATTCGTTTCAGACTTAATTTCAACAAAATAAACGCCACTTGGTGTATTTGTTAGGTTAAGCTTAACGCTGCTTGAGAAATTCTTTATCTGTTTGATTCTTTCACCTTTGGTTGAAATTATTGTTAGTATACAATCTTCAGCAACCTCTGGCAATTGAATTGTAAATGAACCCCTATTTGGATTAGGGAATATACGAAGTTCAGTTGTAGCCTCATCAGTATCAAGTGATGTGCTAACATCTGTTGTTACAGTTAATAAATCGCTTGTATCCGACTTGTTGCCTGCTGCATCCATAGCCCTAACCTTTAACTTATATTCTGTATTAGGGTCTAGATTGTTGAATGCATAACTTAGTTCCGAACCATTTACCGTTGCTATTACTTGGTCATCAAGTAGTATCTCGTATGCTGTAACACTAACATTGTCGCTCGATGCCAACCACAGTAGATTAAACCCATGTTCGCCCAAATCTGTAATATACAAGCCAGTTGGTATGCTCGGTGCTATTGTTTCCTGCTTTACAATCAGAACATAATCTTCCGTTTCGCCAATGCCATTTCTAGCATCGCAAGGACTAGGGTCAACAGAGTAGGCTAAGCGTACACGCATGCGTGTGCCCCCCTGTTTGGCATCAGCAGGCACTGTAAATGATCCTGTGAATTGATCTTGTGTGACATGTTGGAAGCCATCGTATAATATTTCTTCTCCCAAATCACTGAAGTCACCATCTTGATTCCAATCGGCCCAGGCTTTAATTGTATTGTATGTCCAGCTGTTGGATGTTGACACAGCTATGGCATATTCATTGCCGTTTTCAACTTCGGTGGATATTTTAGTGAAATCGGAATAGCCATTGGCGCCAAAATCACTATCGTTATTGATGTCACCAAGGCTTACATTGCTAATGCTTACTGCATCGTCTGAATTTGAGGCAATACAATAATCACCATCTACACCGCCGCCTTTAGCCACATCGATATAACCTAATTTCGTATCAGAGCCAGCATTGTTGCTCACTGTTAGAGAGACTAAGAATGTGCCAGACATTCTGTACGAAACCGATGGGTTTTGTTCTGAACTTGTAGCAGGTTCACCACCTTCAAATGTCCATTCCCAGCTTGTCGGTTGGTTTTGTGACTCATCCTGAAAATTAATGATCTCATTACGGATAATGCTATTAAAATCACTGCTGAAATTAGCGATTGGCGCTGGAGTAGCGGGCGTATGGTTGGTAATAATTACACTGTAATCTTCTACCTCTCCCATGTAAGAGTCTTCGCCACACGGAGGCATAGGGTTATCCATAAATGTGTTGGAATGTGATAGACGAATACGCATGCGTGTAGCACCATCCAATGCTATTTCTGGAATTGAGAAATTACCATTCACCTCATATTCTTCCTCTGTAACAACACTATACACTTCTTCGCCAGCATCTAGAAAATCACCATCCTGGTTAAAGTCAATCCATATGGCTACGGCTTTTTCGTACCATGTATCGCATTCCAATATGAAATCATAATTAGCTCCCTTTTGTAATTCGGTACAAACGGTGGCAGAATAATCCTGATAACCTTGATTGGTAAAGCCATAGTTGGTATTATCGATGTTGGCCACTTTAAAACGACTGATGAAAGTATAGTCTTCGCGAACACTTGCCTCACAATACGTTTCGGTGCCCTGTGCATAAATGGTGATGTAATCTGTTTTTATTACTTCATCGTTACTGCCATCTTTACCGTTAACAGTGAGGGTAACCGAATAGGTGCCAGGGTTATTGTAAACAATTGTTGGATTCGCTTCGGAGCTGGTCGATGGTGTTGCACCTGGGAAGCTCCAATTGTATGATTCGGTATATCCCGTTGTTTTATTTTGGAATGACACTTCTGCACCCGAAACAGTTGCTTGCGTATTCGCTTTAAAATCGGCTTTTACGGCATCAGCAATACTCTTATTGCGAAGTGGGCCTGTTATCACAAAATCGGCTGAGTTATTGGTATAATTTTTAAGGTAGGCAACCGTGTAGTCCAGGTTATTGACCGTGCCATTTTCTCGCACGTTGGCCATTATTTCTTCCACTTTTGCTCCTAATTCTTTATCGCTGCCTGTTAAAGGCATGGTGCCTTCTAGCTTAAAGCGCTTGTTTAACGATTCAACATCGATGCTGGCAGTGGCATTGGAACCTCCTGCATTAAGCCACTCGTTTAATATGTCATCAGCATTACCAACGTTGAGTTCGCGATCGTTTAACCAGTTGGTTGTTGGCTCCCAATACGTAATGGTTTCATCGGCAATGCTATTTAAAAATGCCTGAAAATCGCTATTGGCCGAAGAACTGCTCTTTAGTGGGTTAATAATGGCATCAAAAGCTGTAATGTCGTCTGCTCGGGTAGCTGATATTAGCTGATGTAGTTGGTTGTAATTATTGGTGTACATCGAGTACCAAAAAGCGTTACCGTAACGGTAATGTATGAAGTCAGCATCGGAGTAGGATGCGTTTAATAAGTCGTTCAAAGTAGGGAAGTCACCGACCTCATTTTTGATGCGCGAGCCACTTTGTGCCAATAATTGGATGCCGTTAATATCGGTACTGCCGGCAAACAGTTCGGCACCACCTTCTTCGAACCACACCAGGCGATTGTTATTGTAAAAAGGATTTTGTCCCCAATATCCTGGAATCCAATAGCGACCTTGCAGGTAATGTACGTACTCATGACGGAATAATGATTCCAACGATAGCCCGTAATTCCTGTCGAAGGTGTAAAAAGTGGAGGCACCTTCGATGTACATACCACCATTGTTTGTCGCAATTCCGTAAAGGAAAGGGGCGTAATCCACATACTGTTGGTTGTTTCCAAATACAATAAGGTTAAGTGACTCATTAACATCACCGGTAACTGGTTCGTCGGTTTGTGTAATTTTAAAAAACTGCGCTTGTACTTGCTTTACTGCATGGTATAAATTTTGAGCTTTATCGGCATCCATTGGAGATTTAAACACCAGTTTACCATCATCAAACTTATAACGGTTGGGAAACAGGTAATCTTCTAATTCCTCCACAAGGGCTTCTCGAGTCATGCAAAGGCCACTTTCTGTACAGTCGCCATAATTGTTAATAGCCAATACAGCATTTACCCATTGGATGCTTAAGCGCTCATTTGCATCGGCAATTGCCACAATATGATCCTCAATATTCGTCCATACATTTGGGACATGCGCCATACGAGTTAGCTCAGTAACCGCATTTTTAACAATATACGACAGGTCTTCGTTGGCCAGCAGTTCTTCATCAATGGAAACGCGTGCCAAGGCATCAGTTAGAGGACTGTTATTGGGTAAAGTTGTCCAAAAGGCATCATCACCACCAGTATCGCTACCAGTACCTCTAAAAAGTAAAAAGAATCCCTGGTTGTATGCCTTTGAGTAATCTCTTAAAATCTCCTCATCATTAATGTTCTTCCATGAATCGGTGGTGGTTAAGTTATCAAAGACATCAACTAAAACATCAAGTGCAAATTGCTCGTGTCGCAAGCCATTGTTATCCAGGCAAATGAGGTATTCGTAAAGTACATTATAGGCCTCCTGATTTTGGTCAAATAAATGACTGTTCTTGGCCAGTTCCTCACAGGCTGCATTGAAGTCCTGTTGATGATAGTTATCTAAGGCAACATCGTTGGGATAGAAAAACTCCATAAAACGCGCTACGTGCATGTAAAGCAAATAACCATACATGCCATTGTCATACGTGCCATCATAAGCAATGGCCGCATCTTTTGCCTCGCGAAAGATGGTAGTCATATTGCTTGAGCTGAATATTTTTTTCGTATCGGTGCTTGAGTAGGCAAATAGGGGGCGGCCGATGCATTCGTAATTAGTGGTTGTTTGGAGAAAAGTATTTAACTCCCACACGCCCATGTTGGCAATTTGAGTGGTGGTGTAGTCACATGTTGCTTCAGCCTTTAGCCTTAAGTTGTTAGTTGATGACTTAAATTGGATACTTGGATCCATTGGTTCAATGGCGTTTTTTCGACTGGCCGATTTTAATTTTTTATTCTGCTTATGGTGGCAGGTTCTTGAACACTCATGGCTATGATCTTCGCCAAGGATGATTGGCCTTTGTTGGGCACTTACCAATGTGAACGAAAAGGTGAATAAGCAGAGCAGAAGCATTTGCTTGCAATAGCTTAGTAAATGTTTACTGTGAAGTTGTTTCATAATAATAGATTTTCATTCTGCTTTGATGCACAGCTGTAGATTGAGAAATAGAGTCCACATGTTTTAGTTAATCTGGTAGTTGTACTTCAAATCGATTTTGTTTTTAAGAGTTCCATTACAAATTCAAGCTGACCACATGC
This sequence comes from Carboxylicivirga sp. M1479, assembly GCF_007097485.1. Classification (GTDB taxonomy): domain Bacteria; phylum Bacteroidota; class Bacteroidia; order Bacteroidales; family Marinilabiliaceae; genus Carboxylicivirga. Next base: position 44,275 of record NZ_VKDE01000001.1, read on the forward strand.
TTTCGACATAACTATTTACTGATGCTCCATTTTATTGTTGGTGCAAAGTTTAGAGTGCGTCCTATTGTCGAGTTTTACGATAATAGGATGCTACAAAAAAATAGTTAAGTGTGGCGATGTGTGTCTTATATATGATGTATAAATGGTGCTAAACCCTGTATGGTGATATGGTTTTCTTTTTATCACTCCTATGAATATGAGGTATGTGAAGCGCTGAAATTAAGGAGTGATGTGGCTTCTGGAGGGTTAGAGTTGGATAAATAAATTTTAATAAAAAGTCAATTATTATTCATCCTTTTTTAAAAATGTGTGCTTATATGTTGAAATGAGCTATCTGTTTTCTGTTAATAAAACAGGAATTGTTTAAGCAAAAAAAAACGGATAACGCCCAAAGGTGTTATCCGTTTATAATGTTGTAATAGGAAATAGTTATCTTACTTCCGAACCTTCTTTAACTGCATTTGCTGGTGCAACAAACTCCAATTTGCCAGTGGCATCTTCGGCCATTAGTATCATGCCTTGTGACTCGATACCACGAATTTTACGTGGCGCCAAGTTGACCAAAATACTTACCTGCTTACCAATAATGTCTTCAGGTTTGAAGAACTCAGCAATACCTGAAACAACTGTTCGTTGATCAATTCCAGTATCCACTTTTAATTGCAGTAACTTTTTTGTTTTCGCTACTTTTTCAGCTTCCACAATTGTGCCTACACGGATATCCATCTTCACAAAGTCATCAAACTCGATGTTATCTTTAGCAGGAGCTGCTGTTTTGTTGGCCGCTTCGTTATCGATCTTTGTTTGCTCTAGCTTGTCTAATTGAGCTTGGATTGTTTCGTCTTCAATCTTCTCGAACAACAACTCTGGCTTGTTAATCATGTGTCCCTCAGCAAGGAAATCAAGCTTGCCACAATCTGCCCATATTAAATCGTTAAGATTCAGCATCGTCTGCATCTTCTTAGCCGTAAATGGCAAGAATGGCTCAATCAATATAGATACGTTCGCTGTGATTTGAAGCGCAATGTTCATGATGGTTTTTACACGCTCAGCATCTGTTTTAATCAATTTCCAAGGCTCACAATCGGCCAAGTACTTATTACCCAAACGCGATAGGTTGATGGCCTCTTTTACCGCCTCACGGAACTTGAAATTATCCAAGGCATCTTCTACCTTTTTAACCAATACAGGAATCTCATTCAAGGTTTCCTGATCGTAGTCTGTTAATTCGCCCTGAGCAGGCACGGCACCATCATAATATTTATGTGTTAGAACAATGGCACGGTTAACGAAGTTACCCAAAATAGCTACCAGCTCGTTGTTGTTGCGGGCCTGAAAATCTTTCCAGGTAAAGTCGTTGTCTTTTGTTTCTGGGGCATTGGCTGTAAGAGTATAGCGCAATACATCCTGCTTATCTTTAAAATCAAGCAAATACTCGTGTAACCAAACGGCCCAGTTGCGCGATGTTGAAATCTTATCGCCTTCCAGGTTCAGGAATTCGTTGGCAGGCACATTCTCAGGTAGAATATAACTTCCTTCGGCCTTTAGCATGGATGGGAAAACGATACAATGGAACACAATGTTATCTTTTCCGATGAAATGAAGCATACGTGAATCATCACTTTTCCAATACTTTTCCCACTCAGGGGTTAATTCTTTAGTTGCTGAAATATAGCCAATAGGAGCATCAAACCATACGTAAAGCACTTTGCCGTCGGCTCCTTCAACAGGAACAGGTACGCCCCAATCTAAATCACGACTCACGGCACGTGGCTGAAGCCCCATGTCAATCCATGATTTACACTGTCCGTAAACGTTTGACTTCCATTCTTTATGACCATCTAAAATCCATTCTTTTAAAAATGGCTCATGCTTATCAAGTGGTAAGTACCAGTGTTTAGTGCTTTTAATTATCGGCTTACTACCCGATACAACTGATTGAGGGTTGATAAGGTCGGTCGCATTTAATGATGTACCACAGCTTTCGCATTGGTCGCCATAAGCGCCTTCACTTTTACAATGTGGGCAAGTACCAGTAATGTAACGATCGGCCAAAAATTGTTTGGCTTCTTCGTCGTAGTACTGCTCCGATTCTTTTTCTAAGAATTCGCCCTTATCGTATAAGGTTTTAAAAAACTCACTTGCTGTTTCGTGATGCGTTTTGCTACTTGTACGCGAGTATACATCAAATGAAATACCGAATTTCTTAAAAGAATCTTTGATAATACCATGGAACTTATCCACCACGTCTTGTGGTGTAACACCTTCATTCTTGGCCTTTAAAGTAATGGGTACGCCATGCTCATCAGAGCCACCAATCATCACTACATCTTCTTTCTTTAGGCGTAAGTAACGAACATAAATATCTGCCGGCACATACACACCCGCTAAATGACCAATATGAACAGGACCGTTGGCATATGGTAAAGCCGTTGTTACCAATGTTCTTTTAAAATCTCCAGCTTGCTTCATTCTGCTTGAATTATTTTAAGGTTTAAAACCTAGTATTCTATGGTTTGTTTTAACTGCGCAAAGATATGCAAAGAAATGATAATAGTAGCACGATATAAGTATCAAGACATAAGACTATAATTGAAAAACAGCGATGTAATGAAAAATTTTCTCTGTGCCTTTGCGACTCCGTGTTTCTATTCTTAATATTGTATTAAACCGAACACAAAGTCAGGAAGACACAAAGAATAGTTATAAACTCTTCGACTCCGAGCCTATGTGTTAAACTACATTGATTATGATATTCCCTAAATCGCTCGAAAAAGGTTCAACAATAGGCATTATAGCACCAGCTGGTAAAATAGATGCTGAAACCATTCATTTTGCAGAAAAGTTATTGCACAAGCGTGGTTACAAGGTGGTTATTGGAGATAATGTACACAATACTTTTCATCAGTATGCAGGTAATGATGAACACCGCACAGCTGACCTGCAGCACATGCTGAACAGTCGTGACATAGATGCTATTTTTTGCGCTCGAGGTGGTTACGGCACTATCCGCATTATTGATGAAATTGATTTTACCCACTTTTTGGAATACCCTAAATGGATAATTGGTTATAGCGATATCACGGTTTTGCATGCGGCCTTGCAAAACAAGGTAGGCGTAGCATCCATACATGGGCCAATGCCTAAAAACTTTCCGGATAAAGATGAAGATGAAGAAGATATGGAGGCCTTGTTTAATATGCTTCATGGAGAAATGCCTTGTTATGTAATCAAACCCCACTGCCTAAACCGAAAAGGGGAGGCCAGCGGACTTTTGATCGGCGGTAACTTGTCCTTAATACAAGCTTTGCGAGCAACCGATTTAGATCCAAACCCACATGGAAAAATAATGTTTATAGAGGATTTATCGGAATACCTCTACCACCTGGATCGCATGATGCAAAACCTGAAGTTAAGTGGTTTTCTTAAGGAGTTAAGTGGTATTGTGGTTGGCGATTTTACCGATATGAAAGACAATGACGACCCTTACGGGCAATCGGCATTGGAGATAATAAAAGAAGCAGTGGCAGAATATGATTATCCGGTTATGTTTGGATTTCCTGCAGGACACAACCATTTGAACCTGCCTCTGGTTTTGGGTAAGCGGGTTGCATTAAAGGTTGATGACGAGGAATGTAAATTAGAGTTCTAAACAATGGCCGATCATAATGTATTAGGTAAAAAGGGCGAAGCAATAGCTGCCGAATACCTTGAGAAAAAAGGGTTTGAGATACTGGAACGTAATTGGGTGTATAACCACAAGGAGATTGACCTGATTGCCAAGCATAACAACTACCTAGTGGTAATTGAAGTAAAGACTCGCTCTACAGATGGCTGGGAAAGCCCGAAAGAGGCCATTACCAACGGAAAAATTCGTTTTATAGTGGAAGCAACCGAAGCCTACATTAATGAAATGGATATTGAAAATGAAGTGCGCTTTGATGTTGTAACGCTTATACCCAATGGTGAGGATTGGACGATTGAACACATTGATGAGGCATTTCATCCGAGTTTGTGAGGCTGAAAATAACATACATCATTCAGATGGCATTATAACCTTTGTTGCAGTAAGACAAACTATGAATATTAATTAGTCTAAGATAAACTACTTTCTATGAGAAGCATTTTAATTATTAGTTGCATGATGATCATTTTAAGTTCATGCGATAAATATAAATTTGATGGACATTTGATAAAGGATCCAAATGATATTTCAGAGTTATATTCTAAAGCTTCGGAAGTTGTTACCATTAACAATCAGGATTTATTTATTCAACCAGACCTTTATCGGAATTTTATGCCTGGTGGTCTCTCAAAAAAAGATCATAGACTTGTAGCACATTGTAGCTTAAGTGATATGGACAAGAACGCTATCCCAGATAACTTGGAAATAAAGTTTATGTATGTAATTAACGATTCTGAAGCATGGAAGACTTTCCCGACGATAGATGATAATAGCTCTAGTGATTATTCTATCTCCTTTTATAGCGCTGAAGGACCCAATTGGGATACAGGAATTGAGGTAGATGTTGTTTTGGAAGTAGTATCAAATGGTAAAACTTACTTCATTATTTCAAATGATAATGAAATTAAAAAAATAGAATAATAATGCCTATTAAAACTGGGTCTGGATTAGAACTCCAAAAACCCATTCTCAGCATATTAAGGCGGTTAATAATAAGCAAAAGCAATACGTACACATGAGACCTTTTGATAACAAAAAAAGCAAGCTACAATAGCTTTGTTCAAAAGCAAATTGACATAGAATCTTTTGGATAAATAAGAGAAAATAAATGATGAAAGCAGTTAGCAAACATCCGGTTTTGACTTTAATAATAAATTTAGTTTTAAATGTATTACTTGCATACTTCCTGATTTCAATACTGTTAGGTGGCGTTCTAAGGTATGAAGTTGGGTTTGTAGTGAATATCCCAATGATTGTATTGTTGGGGTATTATTTGGTTCTTCCCTATATCGTATATTTTAACGGTCGTCATCCTGAAATAAGAAGCACTTTAAATACAATAATTCTGATATTTTTAGGGCTTATAGTTGTGTTTGTTTATTTGTTTAATTTATTCTGTTGGATTGAATTATTTGATGGAAAAACTAATGCATTATTGCCATGAGCGGGTTGAAGAATACAGATAGTTTTTCATTGAGAAAAAGATTAAAGAGTTTCCATTTTGCTTTTAATGGAATAAAACACCTGATTAAGAGTGAGCACAATGCCCGAATACATCTGCTTGCATTAATTTGTGTCTTGGCGTTGGGAGTGTTCTTTAGAATTGAATTAGCTGAGTGGATAGCCATTATAATAGTGGCCGGACTAGTTTTTCTAACAGAATTATTGAACACAGCTATTGAACGACTTGCAGATTTTGTTGAGCCCAAATGGAATGATAAAATAGGACTAATAAAGGATTATTGCGCTGGTGCGGTATTGATTTCAGCTCTAATATCAATGCTTGTAGGCGGATTGATTTTTATTCCAAAGATAATTGAGTGGTGGGGATAGGCATATAGTATCGCCGAGTTTGTAATAAGCAAATTACCCATTTGCTTTTAATCTATCCCTATCAATACGATTTAGCTATATTGCTAATCTTTAACACCATTAAGTCATGAATATAGAAGAATACAGAGAATATTGCATAGCAAAGCCTGCTGTTACCGAAACATTTCCTTTTGATGAGGTAACTCTGGTATTTAAAGTTGCCAATAAAATGTTTGCTCTCACCGGTCTGGATAAAGATTTTAGCATCAACCTCAAATGTGATCCGGAGCGTGCCATAGAGCTGCGCGAAGAGTTTCCAGCTATCCAGCCAGGTTGGCACATGAATAAAAAGCACTGGAATACGGTACATATCGATGGCTCGCTGAAAGACGATTTTATAAAGGAGTTAATTGATCACTCGTACGAACTTATTGTAAAAAGCTTGAGCAAGAAAATACGTGAGGAAAATGGTTTATAGAATTTAAAGTCTAGTTTTGCGCCGAGTGCTTAAAACATAAACAGGGCACTTGGCACTATTCACTAAGCAATTTTTGTAATGAAGAAACTCGCCAAATACTTTTTCCAAGGATTACTGTATGTTGTCCCTGTTGCAGTCACCATATATGTAATTGTTTTTGCCTTTATCTGGCTAGATGGTTTGTTACGCGACTTAGAGATATTTCAGCAAGAGCCCTATTCAGAATTTAATTTTCCTGGCTTGGGGCTATTTGTGATTCTTCTATTTATCACCCTCATTGGCTTTGTTGGACAAAAGTTTATTACCACGCCCATCAGCAATTCATTTGAACGCGGTCTAAAAAAAGCGCCGCTGATAAAAGTAATTTATTCGTCGGTTAAGGATTTGTTATCGGCTTTTGTAGGTAAAGAGCGGAAGTTTGAAAAGCCTGTTTTAGTAGCTCTTGACAAAGAGGGGCTGGTAGAGCGTTTTGGTTTTATCACTTCATCAGATTTAAGCGACATAGGTGTGCACGATAAAATAGCTGTTTACATGCCTAGTTCATACGGTATTTTGGGTGAGTTGTATGTTGTGCCTGCCAATCAAGTAAAACCCATTGATGCGCATCCGGCCGAAGTAATGAAGTTTATTGTATCGGGAGGTGTGGCTAAAGTTAAGTAAGATGCGCTTTTTACTCCTCATACTATTTGCATTACAAGGGGTGCTTGTGTTGTCTCAGGCATTTGAGCAAACGGGAAAGGCATCGTATTATGCCGATAAATTCGAGGGGCGCCCCACGGCTAGTGGACAAATATTCTCCAATAAATATTATACAGCGGCTCATAAAACGTTGCCGTTTGGCAGTAAAGTGGTGGTTACCAATTTGCAAAACAATAAAACAGTTACGGTTACCATCAATGACAGAGGTCCGTTTATCAAAGGGCGCATTATTGATTTAAGTGTGCTAGCTGCCACTGAACTTGATTTTGTGCATCAAGGTATTGCCAGGGTGCGTATTGAAATGGCCCATCAAAGTGTGGATGAAGATGACTTATTAGTAGCAATCAATAATGAGTTAGAGCTTGTGCAACTCACGTGTTTTATTAATTATAACAAGCTCTCCAAAGCACTAATTACGCAGCGCTAGGTACTAATAACCTGAGTTCGATTAAAATTTAAGAGCTCAGATTTCATTAAGTGATTGATATACAATCTAAATTTTTAAGGCATAGTAAACTATGGCGATTAAATTTAGAGCAGTAGATCGATTATTTAATGAAAAGATTAATGTACCCACTTATAAACATCGATTTTCTGCGTCATATTCGTTCGACATAGCCCGCTATGCCTTCACAAATAGTCCTTAAAACTCAATATTTATAAGCGATCTGAGCAATAAATTTTACGTCGAGCTCAGGTTAATAAATTATTGTTCGGCACAGCTTTTGATTGTATCTTCGCTGTTTATTAAAATTCAAAACACGATTACCATGAAAAAAATAATCATATTACTTGTTGCAGTTGCCATGGTTGCCTGTAATCCAACTTCTAAACTAAGTACGTATCAATCAGAGGGTGATGCAGCTTTTGAACAAGCCGATTATGCTACTGCTTATACGCAGTACACCCAGTATATCACAGTTGCTTCAGCCAATGGTGTTGACATTAGCAATGAGCTATACATTAAACAAGCACAGGCCTGTGCACAGCTCGATAAAGTGGATGAAGCAAGCGAGCTATACAACACTTTGTTAGCCAAAGGAGGTCATACAAAACTATTGGCCGAATATTCGCAAATGCTGCAAGCCAATGGTCAGGTAGACGAGGAGCTAGCCCTGTGGAATAGCTACGCTGATAAGGTAAGTGCACCTGAGTTGAAACAAATGATGACGGAACGTTTAATATTTTTAAATGAGTCAAAGGGAAATAATCAAGTGCTAATAGATGTGGTGGCCAACAAACCAGCTGATGTAAAGCTATCAAAAGAAGCACAGTTATGTCATATTAAAGCACTTGAGGCTGAGAAAAAAGGATATCCGGCAGCTAAGGCCTGCAACCAATTGTTAAAAGCGTATCCGAATTATATTGAGGCTTTGGAATGGAAAGCCAAATACTATTACGAGAAAGCAGAAAATAGATACAAGTATGAGATGGCCAAATACAACAAGAACAAAAATGCCACTACATATGCCTACCTGCGTCGTGATTTAAAAAAGGTATCATCGGATTTTCGTATCGCACGCGACGTCTTTTTACAATTACGTAAGCACGACCCTAAAAACAAAAGCTACATTCGCTATCTAAAAAACACCTACCTGCGTTTGGATCAGAAAAGCGAAGCTGTTCAATTGGATAAGTTGCTGTAAGTGATTTTTGAGGGTAATTAATCCGCCTTCATGTAAACGCGTTAAGAAAATCATTAAACGAAGCGTAAAAAAAGAAAAGCTGTTTGATCCCGATTTTTCGGGAGAGTTCTTTTCTTTTAGCGAAGAGGGATGATTTTTAGCTTTTTCATGTTAGCGGCGGCTTTTTTTGTTTCGTTTTTGCAGCTGTAGGCAAAAATGAAAAGCCAGTCGGCTTGAGACATAAGTAATGTTTCTCTGAAGAAGAATATAAGTCGCTTATTAGGGATGAAAAAAATAAGGGATTGCATCTTATTATACATCTATGGTATAATAAGATGCAATCTTTTTTTGTCAACGCTACTTCGCCAATTTAAAACTAGGAAATTTTAAGCGATCCTTTATGCGTTTACCAGGTCTGAACCTGATTTTAAGCTCCTGAATTGATCGCCATGTTACTTTCTCTTCAGCTTCTTCGCTTTGGCTGTTAAAGTGCAGACTAAAAATTCCCAAATCACCAAGTTCCACAGTGTTATTATCCAGCAGATAATCTGGAATGGTGTCGGACAAAGCGATGAGTACACTGTACACATCACCCCTTGATAAGGAAGTGTAACCGGCAATGTGTTCGGCTACATCCTCAAGGGTGACTTTATGACGTTGACAGGCTCTTGCGAAAAAAACCTCTTTCACTTGTCCCTTTGCATTGGTGACTCTTTGTTTTACTTTCTTGTATTTAATGGACATTCTTCACTGTGTTTATGGTTTTTTGTAAGTATGGTATTGAATTTTTGTGCTGTGCTTTTAATCTTTTAACTAATGTAATAATATATTATAACACTAGTTAAAAGGTAAGTTTAACAGGTGTTAAAAGCAAGAAACATCAAGTGAAAAAATCATATTCATCCGTATGAAATGTCATCAATCTACCCAAAGACAGTCATCATCATGCGGTAGTAAGGGAGAGTAAGACTATGTGCAGTTTAGAGGTATTATCGTCTGGATTCCTTTTTATACGGATTGTGATAACATGGCATAGCGCTAATGCCCTTGTTGCCGGGGCTTTTTTTCTTTTTGCTACGCTCGGTACAGCTGGGAACAATGCTCATACCAAAGCGCAGATTGAGGTTGCGTTGGTTTTCTAACTTAAGAAAACCAAGCGCATTATCGGCTGTTGCATGTAAATGGAACATGCCCAATTTAAGACCTAGCCCGGCCCCAATGTTAAAGTAATCGCCATTGATGGCTGTGTAGGATATTGAGGCATTGAGTTTTTTGTAATTATAGGTATTGGCCGATAAAGTAAAAGCAGGCATTACTTTATTGCGTAGAAATTTGCTGTAAAAAACGGCTCCTGCATTCAGGTGTTGATTTAAGGTGCGAGTAAGGCCCAAATATAATTCGGGTGCTAGGTTGGTTGTGAAACCGTTGTTGTCAGGTTTAGGTAAAAACTGATGTCGCAAACTATCAGCCAACTCCTGGATATAATCGCCGCTGTTAAATTCGGTGGATGAATCGGTGCCGGTGAACTCAAAAACACCATCTGAAACAAAGGTATTGAGCTCGGCTTTCCATCCGATGAGACCGACATTTAGCAAGCTGCCCGAGAAAGTAGTTGCCTCATCGTATTGATAGATAAAACCAAGGTCGAAAGCAGCGCCAAGGTTCTTTCGGTTCATCATGTACTGCATCCAGTCCACATCTTCTTGTAGTTCAATGTTATTAACATAGCCCTCTTCATCCAGCTCAACCTCAATGGGGAATGATACTCTTACTTCCGTATCCAAAATGCCTGTTAAGCCAAAATTCAACGCGTTGGTACTGATGCCGCCCTTGGTATTAGGTGTATAAACACTGCCTTTTCCAAAAAGTAGTTTGGCGTGTATGCCAACACTCCATTTTTCTGATATCTGATGGGCTAGCCCCAGGGCATATTCTCTAAAATGATAGCCATTGGCTCGCAAACCTGCCAGGCTAGCCTCACGACCAACAAAAGGTGTATTGCCATACCAAGCCAGTTCGGCAGCTGCTTTCGGAACTGTGTTAAACGAGGTTACCTTTTCGCTTACAGCCAATGAAAGCCAGTAATCCTTTACCCAAAAGCCAGCATACAAAGGAGTATAGTGGGCAGTTGAGGCAACTATTTCGGTATTGTTAAGTTGAGTAATTACCTCATTGAAATTCAAATAGAGCGAATCGGTCGAAGAATCATAACGTAAGCCCTCGTTGGGTGCAAAGGCACTATTATTATAATTGACATGTACAGAAGATAGGCCAGGAACACCAATTATCCAATCGCAATCGTAGGCCACAGCAGGGTTGACATAATTCGCCTGTGGCACATCGTGCATTAAAAACAAGGTCAGGTTTTGTTGCGCTGCCAGGTTGGAAGTCAGCAACAATAGAACAAGGGCTGGTATAGCGTTGAGGATTCGTTTCATTTAGTTGTTGTTGATGCTAAAGTCCACTTCGGCCTGCACACCAACAGCCATATCCACCTGGTAGTTTGGAAACTGATTCACTACTTCGTCGGTAAAAAGCAACTCCTTAATACTGGCCTTAATCACAATTTGAGTAGATGTTAACAAGGCATCAATCATCTCATCTGATAAAGGCATTTGATAAGGATAGGGTTGTGTGTGACGTTCTTTTACTACTTCTCCATCAGCATTTATTTCGGCGGGTTCCAATATAATTGGCGATGATGTTAAATATATATCGTTACCCATGGCATCGATCAGGTATAACTCAGCATCCATATAAGCCGGATAACGGTTGGTGATGTCGAACTGAATCATCATGGATAGAATGTATTTACGTTCGGCCACTGATTCGCTGGAATTGAAGTAGGCTGTATCCGTTTCCGACCAGTTAACAGGTTCCGAGTCAATAGGGTCGGGTAAGTCAATTGGCAAATCATTTACATCGTCGTATTGAACCGTTAATTTACCAATTGGCAGCGAAAAGTCGGGCGTGTACTCAAAGTTTTCAGATATCTTATCCACATCTAAACCGGTGCATGCACATAGGCCTATTAAAAGTAAAGCGATATAAATTCGACTGTTCATACTCTCATGTTTTAATTCTATACACTGATATGATTCTTCAATTAATCGATAATTGACATCAATAGCAATTATCATTAATAAAAATGCATAATGAACTTCAATACAGAGTGTGTGTTCTGTTACTATGAAATGGATATTCCACATCTAAAAACGACGAATCAATGCATAGTAATCAATTAATAAACGAAACAAGTCCGTATTTATTACAGCATGCTCATAATCCTGTTGACTGGTATCCGTGGGGCCATGAGGCTTTGCAAAAAGCAAAAGATGATAACAAGCTATTACTCATTAGTGTGGGTTATTCGGCTTGTCATTGGTGCCATGTAATGGAACATGAATCTTTTGAAGATGCTGAGGTAGCGCAATTGATGAATGAGCATTTTATATGTATTAAGGTGGATAGGGAAGAGCGTCCGGATGTGGATAAAATATACATGGAGGCTGTTCAAATGCTCACGGGAAGAGGCGGGTGGCCACTTAATTGCTTTGCCTTGCCCGATGGACGACCTGTATGGGGTGGTACTTATTTTCCTAAGCAACAATGGATGGAGGTATTGCAACAACTATCGTCCTTGCACACCAACAGTCCTCAGAAGTTATTGGAACAGGCCAAAGCACTAACGGAGGGCATACAACAGATTGAAATGCCGCTGGCAGATGCTGAAGTGGGTAATGTTGATATTTACAAGGCCCTTTTGAAATCGCAAACACGTTTTGATACCCAGTACGGCGGTTTTGATGGCGCTCCCAAATTCCCCATGCCGGTAGCGCTTCAATTGGTTCATCAAATAGGAGCTTTGCAAAACAACGATGAGTTGCTTTCGTTTTTGTACCTGACACTTGATCAGATGGCTTCAGGAGGTATATACGACCAGGCAGGCGGTGGCTTTGCACGTTACTCTGTTGATGAGCGATGGTTTGCCCCTCATTTTGAGAAGATGCTGTACGATAATGCGCAACTGGTTTCCTTATACAGCAATGCTTATAAAACCAGTGGCAACGAATTGTATAAACGTGTTGTTGATGAAACGTTAGATTTTGTTACCCGTGAGCTCACTTCCGATGAAGGTGTTTTTTACTCGGCCCTTGATGCCGACAGTGAAGGCGAAGAAGGTTTATTTTATGTGTGGAGCTATGACGAATTAAAAGAGTTACTGGGAGATAATGAGCCCTTCTTTAAGTATTTCAATATTACTAAAAAGGGTAATTGGGAAGCAAACAGAAATATACTACATGGCGACATCACTCGCGAAGCTTATGCGCAAAAACATCAGGTGGATGCTGTGCAATTTAACCGTTCACTTAACGAAGCTCTGAACTTGTTGTTGGGAGAACGAAACAAACGTGTTCGACCGGGCTTAGATAATAAGGTTTTGACATCATGGAATGCCCTGATGATAAAGGGGCTCTGTGATGCTTATCAGGCATTTGGCGATAAAGCGTATTTACAAAAGGCCGAAAAGGCCATGACTTACCTATTGTCTCAGGTTAAACAAACAGATGGCGGATTATACCGTACATCTAAAAATGGCCTTAGTAAAATTGATGCCTTTTTAGATGATTATGCTTTTATGATTGATGCTCTTATCGCGTTATACGAAGTGAGTTTTAATGAGAGTTATTTACATGAAGCCTTGGCCTTAAGTGAGTATGTGGTCAAGCATTTTTATAATTCTACGGCGCAGGTGTTCTATTACACCTCAAAAAGTGGCGAGCAGCTCATCGCACGTAAAACCGATGTGCAGGATAATGTGATACCATCGTCGGTGGGAGCAATGGCGAATAACTTAATGCGTTTACACCAGCTAAACCACTTGCCAGAGTATGAGCAAATGGCGAATGCCCTGATTGATAAAATGCAAAAGATAGCTGAGGAGCACCCGACCTACTATGCACAATGGGCGCTATTAAAGCATTTACAAGATAAACGACAGGAGTTGGTGGTGCTTGGCGCTAAGGCAGAATTATACCGATTTGAGTTACAAAAGAAGTTGCGGCCAGGTGTGGTTTATGCGGGCTCTCTTAATGGTGCATCATCCATTGAGGTAGTACAAAATAGATACAAGGAGGAAGCAACGCTTATTTATAGGTGCCGGAATAAAGTATGTGAGTTACCTGTGGAGAAACCGGAGTTACTTCCTTAGCATCTTTAAGATGCTAAGGGAGTAGGGTATATGGTTTTGTTATTTAATTGTTTTGCACAGGTGTAGCAGTGCCTTTTTCCATTATTAAACTAAATGAACCATCCTCATTAAACTCAACAGTAGCACCTTTTTCTTTCATTTCCTTAGCAAAAGCAGCTCTTTTTTCTGGAGTATCAAGCTTTGATGGTGTTTTTTGGTTGTTGGAAGCAGTTTCTCCATTCAACGCAAAGTTAATTGGGATGGTGTAGCTAACGTTTACAGCTTCTCCTCTTTGCATGCCCGGTTTCCATTGTGGCATTTTTTCAGTTACCCGAATGGCTTCTTCGTCTAAAATGGAATGTCCACTACTACGGGCAATTTTTATATCACGTACAAATCCATCCTTTGCCACAACAAAAGAGATATAAACACGACCGCTTGCACCAGCGTTCTTTGCTTCTTCAGGGTATTTGACCGCTGTTGAAATGTACGTGCGAAGTGCGTCTTCACCACCAGGGTATTCGGGCATCTCCTCAACCACAAAGAAAACAGGGCCAGTAGTTGTTTTAAGTTGTGCGTTGGTGTTTTCAATGGCTTCTTTTATCTCGGCCTCATCTTGAGTTAGTTCAGGCTCTACCTCGCGTAATTCACAGGCAAACAACACTGCCACCAACGAGATGGTAACAATGGCTAGAACAGGTTTTAAACCAAATATCTTATTGAAATTATTTTTCGTCATCATGGAAAATCGTTTTTTTGTTAATGATTGGTTGAAGTTATTGACGGGCAAGAGGCGGGCACCAGTTGCCTGAAACAACAACAACTCTTTGTAGCTATTAGCTGAGAAACCTTTTTCAAGCACTTTTTTATCGGCCTGAAACTCATGTAACTCTTTTAGCATATTGCGCAAGAGCCATGCAAAAGGATTGAACCATTGGATAATTAAGAGAAGTTCGAGAAAGAGCACATCCCAAGTGTGCTTTAAACGAACATGCGTTAGTTCATGAATCATAATTTGCTCCAGCTCCTTGTCGGAGTAGCGCGATTGATTAATAAACACCACATTAAAAAATGAAAAAGGATTAAACTGACCGGGCAAATCAGCTACTTTATACCCTTTAAAACTGACCAGTTTCACACGTCCGGCTAATCCGCCCAATCGGATAAAGCCAAATGCTAGTCGAAGCAACAATCCCAAGCAACCAATACTATATAACCATTTAAAAGCTGGCGATTTTGCCACAACAGGCACTACCACAGCTTTTGTGTTTTGCGCATAAACAGTAATGGTATCAATTACATTACCCACATATACATCGCCCTCAATGGCGGCCGTTTTGTCTATTGTAAATGATAAAATAGGTACAACGGTCGCCAACAATAGTGATAGCAGCAAGTAATAGCGATTAAACTTAAAAGTAGGTTCGGCATGTAATACCAAACGATAAAATGCTGTTAATAAGCCTAAAATTAATGCTGACTCGAATAGGTAATTGACAAGTAGATTCATGGGGATATAATCAGGTAAAAGTCAAATTTTATATAAATCAATACACTAGATAAGAGGATAATTAATCCTCACTCTTTTCATCCAGATCTTTTTTTACATCATTCAGTAATTCTTCCAAATCATTAATGTCCATTTTGTCCTCTTTGGCAAAGAAAGACACCATGTTTTTAAATGAATCTTGAAAATAATTCGACATAAAGCGCTTCATATATACTTTTTTGTATGCTTCCTTTGAAACAAGAGGGAAATACACATATCCCTTGCCGAGTTTTTCATGATCGACAAAGCCTTTGTTCTCGAGTATGCGCACAATGGTTGATACGGTATTATAGGCCGGCTTGGGTTCCGACATGAGTTCGATGATGCTTTTTACATTGGTCTTGCCCAGTTCCCATAGTTTTTGCATCACTTGTTCTTCTGCTTTGGTCAATTCTTTCATCTCTCTCTCAACTAAAATATTAGTTCAAATATAAGGGCATAAAAACACAATGCAAAACTTTTCCACTATTTTTTTAGTTGAAAGATTTAGTTGGCCACTTCTTCTTCCATAATGCGATCGGCTAAATCACGCACATAATCATGTTCTTTAAGCTTGTCTTTTGCATCGTGCTCATCATATGCCTGCAGGGTTATGGCATTAATAAAATCCATGCCTAAAGCTTTAAACACGCGTTTAAATTGTTCAATGGCCATATCGCAGTCATCAGCTCCAGATCCGGCAGGTAAAATCAATGCGGCACGCTTTCCATACAATTTTTTATTAGCGAAGTAGGGTCTAAATCGATCAATCAAAAGTTTTGTTTTGGCAGATGGTCCGAACCAATAAATGGGAGTACCAAAGATAATTACATCAGCCCATTCCATGTTCTCATATAACAAGCTCATGGCATCATTTTGAGCGCACACCATGTCGTCAGACTTACACTTTCTGCAATCAATACAGGGTTGTATCGTATGCTGATACAGATGAAAACTTTTGCATTCTGCACCTTTCTCTTCTAAATGACGTGATAAAACGGATGCTACTGTTGAGGTATTTCCATTTTCGCGTGGACTTCCGATAAATATTACAACGTGCATAAGGTTATTTTTAAGTGAGTAACAAACAAGTTACTATAGTTTTATGACTATTTCCACGAACTAAAAGAATTATGCCTGTAACAAATGAAAGGAGGCAGGCGTCCTACTTTTGAATTGCGAATTAAAACTGACGATCATGACAAGAAGATACACGATACTATTCATGCTTTCTTTATTAAGCTATACTTTAATGGCTCAAGAGACCAAAACAAAAAGCATTGTTACCGTTGAAGAAAGCCGGGGGAAAAGCATTGTAACGGCTCCAGGTGTAAAGGTTGAAGTGGATGAATTTAATGACACCATTACCAAAATTACAATTGGCACCCGTCGTTTTGAAATTATAGAAGATTACAACCGCGCTCGTGTTAGAATGGTGCGTGTACCCCGTGAGAAATTTAAAGGTCATTGGGCTGGTTGTGATTTAGGATTCAATGGGTATTTAACATCAGATTTCTCAACAGACTTGCCTCCCGAGGATATATTCATGGATTTGAATGGCTCCAAATCGGTAATGTTTAGCATCAATTTTTTGCAATATAACATCGGCTTGCAGCGGCATAAGAACAATTTAGGTTTGGTCTTAGGTGCCGGATGGACTTTTTATAATTACCGAACCGATCAGCCATATACTTTTGAGCGCGACCCCGATACAGGCATGACCATTGGAGTGCCGGTTCCTCCTGAGCGCGATGTTGAAAAAAATAAAATTACCTCCTCGTTTATTAATATTCCCTTGTTACTGGAGTGGCAGATTCCAAGTTCAGAGCCTTTCCACCGATTTTATATATCGGCAGGACCATATTGCGGATTTAAGTTGGGGAGCCATACTAAGTTAGTTTACGAAGAGAATGGTAACCGGGTTAAGGACAAAGGGCATAGCGATATTAACCTAACACCATTTCAGTATGGTGCCATGGTGCGTTTCGGATATCGCTTTATTAACCTTTATGCCAGTTATAACTTCTCAACCTTGTACACCGAAAACAGAGGTCCTGAATTGTATCCGTTTACAGTTGGCTTATCGCTTATTCAATTTTAAATCACAGTTATCATGCGCAAAATACTTAGCATCATAAGCATCGCTTTATTCATCTCGATTGGAGGGATGCTCGCACAAACTATTGATTCTACTGTTGCATCGATTTATGAGCGGCATTGGGAAATTGAAACTGGTATTTACCGAGTTATGCGAGATGGTAAAGTGGGCATTATTCAGTCCAATGGTCAAATCATTGTTCCCTGTGAATATAATCAAGTGTGGAATTTAGATGATAACGGATATTTCCGTGTATTGAAATCTGGCAAAGCTGGTGTTTTTCATATCAGTGGACAAATAATTATACCAGCTGAATATGATCAGGTATGGCCATTTAGTAATGATCTGGCAAAGGTGTTAAAACATGGTAAGCTGGGTTATTTTAATAAACAAGGCGAACAAGTTGTTCCATGTGAATATCAACAAATATGGGCTTACGATGATGGAAGAGCCCGGGTATTAAAAAATGGAAAGATTGGATACATCGATGTTACCGGACATGAGATTATTCCGTGTGAATATCAACAGATATGGAGCTATGAGAATGGTAAAGCTCGCGTTTTAAAAGATGGCAAGGTTGGCTACATCGATTATTATGGGAATGAAATTATTCCGCCGATGTATACGCACATTTGGGCGTTTGAAAATGGCAAAGCCAAAGCCTTACTCGAGGGACAAATGGTTTGGATTGACGAAACAGGACAACCACTGGATTTGCCTGCCCCTAGTGGAGATTATCAAGAGCCTCCATCAACCAAAGTAATTACCAGCGACAATGAAAAAGAGGTGGTAATTGAAGATGAAAAGGGCAATAAAACGCACATAAAGATTCTTGGTGGTGATATTGTGATCAACGAAAAAGGCAATGATACTTACATTGAAATAGGTGGAAGAGACCGTAATCGTAACAAGACTAGAAATAATAATCGACGTTTTAAGGGACATTACACAGGCGTTGAGTTTGGCTTTAATAATTACGTAACCTACGATTTTAGCACCAGCTTGCCACCAGATGATAATTATATGGAGTTGGATGCAGGGCGCTCAAATTCCTATGCTATCAACGCCTTTCAGTGGAGTATTGGTCTCGATCGACGCGGGAATATTGGCTTGGTAACAGGTTTGGGTATTGAGTGGAATAACTATCATTTCTCCAATCCTATTATTTTAAGCAAAGATGATAATGGTAATATAACTTACGAAGATGCCACACGTCCTTTAGATAAAAATAAATTGGTTACTACGCATTTGAATGTGCCATTGCTAATGGAATTTCAGATTCCAACCAACAACTATCGTAACTCTTTTTATTTATCTGCAGGTGGTATAGGTGGCTGGCGTATTAACTCCTACAACCGTATTATTTATAACGATAATGAAGAGCCGCACAAGCAAAAGAAAAAGGGCAGTTATAACTTGCAGGAGTTCCGTTATGGTGTAATGGCTCGCATGGGGTATCGTGCTATTAACCTTTATGGCACCTATTATTTCTCCACTTTATTTGAAGAAAACAAAGGGCCCGAGTTATATCCTGTTTCAGTTGGTCTGAGTATTTATTTCGATTTGTAATAGGTCAGTAATTTATTATAATAACCCATCCATAATTTGAAGTGGATGGGTTTTTGTATTTATTGGAGTATATATTAACGATAGAACTAATGTCTCTATTTGAATAGACAGTTATTTAGTTGTAATTCATATTTGTTGTAAGTGCTTAAAAGATGGCAGGTGTCATATTATAAAGCCTAACAACTATGTTAAAATCAACTGTTTTTATTGCCCTGATAATTCTTCTATCATCGTGCTGTCAAATTATTACTAGCTTAATTAATAATGATGATGATTATTCGAATTGCGATGTTATTGAGCAGTCTGAATTACATATCAAAAGTCCCGGAAATGCTGTGTTAACAGCGATAATAAAAAATAATGGCGAGCTGAGTGTTTATGATGTTGAAGTTGTTGCATCTTTGAAAAAGAATGATGTTGTTCTTGAGAGGCAACGAGTTGTTATTTCGTATTTATCTGTCAATGAAGATGAAATGGTAAGCTTCTCTTTTACTCAGGTCAATTATGGCAATGAATACGATCAAATTGATATTAGTATGCATTGGAAAGAAGTAGCATCTTATGATGATAATGATAATGGCTGTGATGGTTAGTTAGACTTTACAGGTTATTGTAAATCTGTTAGAAACCGTCCTTAATAGAGGATTTGTATAAAACGAGTTGCTTGATGCCATCCATCGAATTACATGGCTATGATTTTGTCATAATCTTAACCGGGTCAAACTTTTATTTTGTATGGACTAATACCTTTAAATTGTTGTGAACAATGTACAAACGTACTTGGTTTTGTTACTAATCTTTTTGACATTTAATGCTCATTTAAAACAGTTATCATGAAAACCGTATTGTTTCTTATCACATTCTTTATTTGTCATTTTTCTTATTCTCAGAATACCAAAAGGGTCCTTATCCTGATAAAAGAAGAATCATCGCAGTTAGAATTTATGTTGGAAAATGAAGCACTTAAAATGAGGGGAATTTTGAAGCAATCAGGCTTTGAAGTATTTACTGCTACGGTTTCTGGGAAAACACTTCGTGGTGGTTCTGTTTCATTAACTCCCGATTTAAAGCTGAGTCAGGTAGATATTAATGATTACGATGGATTTATTATTCCATGCATGATAGTTGATAAAACCACTGAAGAAACCGTTGAATTTGTAAAAAACGTCGTTAAAAGCAAGAAGCCAATTGCAGCTCAAGTGGCATCGGTATATTTGCTTGCCGAGGCCGGCGCACTAAAAGATAAAGAATATGCTTTGTATTCTGATCAAAGTCCCAAAAGTGCTTTTGAGGGAAGTACTTATGCTGGAAACGGTGTGGTCAAAGATGGAAAAATACTAACTTCAGGTGGATGTCCTTGGGCAGAGTATAAAAATAGAGGGAAAGACCGTACAGTTGAGCTGACTGAGGCTTTTATGGATATGGTTAAGGCATTGCGGTAAGAATAGGTAAGCAACTCACATTCATCAATGCAAGTGTCAAAGCTGCAGCTGAATCATTCAATATAAAAGAGTTCAGAAGACAATTTTAGAGGAGTGGCTGACGTGAAGCTCTTTCTTTACAGACTTCGTGAAATTTATGCCTAGACCCAGAATTTGTATGTGATCCAATTTTGTTGGAAGATGGGGAGTAAAGAATATATATGAAAAATTCCATAGCCCTAATATACTAAAAAAGCCACCTCAAAATGAAGTGGCTTTTCAGCTCCCCAGGTTCCCGAGTCTTCGGGAGAACCTACGACCTACGGATTAATCCCGATGTTTCGGGACCGCTCTAACTCAATGCCTTTTTAATGATGCTATGTAAATAATCAGAACTTTGTTGGTTTATTATTATGTCGCGTATAAAACGACGGCTTTTCTGCTTCTTGATAAACCTTTCAACACGCATCGCATTGCCAGCATTATCCGAAACACTAAAGTATGCTTTTAAATCCCAAGGTTGGTGCTTAG
>NZ_VKDE01000001.1:64924-427840 GCF_007097485.1 Carboxylicivirga sp. M1479
TGATAAGAGTTGTGTTCTTTCAAGCGCTTATTTGGATCTTTTGAGTATCCAATATAATATTTGTTGGAAGATGGGGAGTAAAGAATATATATGAAAAATTCCATAGTCCTAATATACTAAAAAAGCCACCTCAAAATGAAGTGGCTTTTCAGCTCCCCAGGTTCCCGAGTCTTCGGGAGAACCAACGACCTACGGATTAATCCCGATGTTCGGGACCGCTCTAACTCAATGCCTTTTTAATGATGCTATGTAAATAATCAGAATTTTGTTGGTTTATTATTATGTCGCGTATAAAACGACGGCTTTTCTGCTTCTTGATAAACCTTTCAACACGCATCGCATTGCCAGCATTATCCGAAACACTAAAGTATGCTTTTAAATCCCAAGGTTGGTGCTTAGCTGTGAATTTTGATTTGTCTTGATAAGAGTTGTGTTCTTTCAAGCGCTTATTTGGATCTTTTGAGTATCCAATATAATATTTGTTGGAAGATGGGGAGTAAAGAATATATATGAAAAATTCCATAGTCCTAATATACTAAAAAAGCCACCTCAGAAATGAAGTGGCTTTTCAGCTCCCCAGGTAGGACTTGAACCTACGACCTACGGATTAACAGTCCGCCGCTCTAACCAACTGAGCTACTGGGGAAAATATTTTCAAAATAATAAGACTTTCGTTAGAGCCTTTTTAAAGCTCCCCAGGTAGGACTTGAACCTACGACCTACGGATTAACAGTCCGCCGCTCTAACCAACTGAGCTACTGGGGAAGAAATTTTCAATACATTTTATCTCCTTTTTGGGGAGGCATTTTCGTCAAATGCGTTGCAAAAGTATACGGAATCTTCAAAATATCCAATATCTTTGACAAAAAATTTTAGAATTATTTTACCATACAATATTAAACTATTAAGTATGAGCAGTGTATTAGGTTTAGGAAATGCCTTGGTTGATGTGTTAGCCATGTTAGAGAATGATCAAATGTTGCAAGATTTGGGTTTGCCCAAAGGAAGTATGCAATTAGTCGACGAGGCAGCCGCTCAAAAAGTGAAAGAAGCAACCTCACATATAAAAAAGGATTTGGCAAGTGGAGGGTCTGCTGCCAATACCATTCATGGATTAGCCAGCTTGGGTATTAAAACTGGCTTCATTGGTAAAATAGGCCGCGATGAATTGGGGCAGGTTTTTAAAAATGACATGACTGAGCACAACATCACGCCACATCTTTTGGAGTCCGATACCCAGAGTGGGCATGCGAATGCGTTAATCAGTCCAGACTCAGAACGTACTTTTGCTACTTTTTTGGGTGCTGCGGTAGAGTTATCACAAGACGATTTGGTTGATGATTTATTTCAGGGATATAAATACTTTCATGTTGAAGGGTATTTAGTACAGAACAAGGCTTTGATTGAAAAGGCTTATAAAATGGCCAAGGCTAATGGTTTGATTACAAGTATTGACTTGGCGAGCTTTAACGTTGTTGAGGACAACCTGGAGTTTTTAACTAATCTTATCCATCAGTATGTGGATATTGTTTTTGCCAACGAAGAGGAAGCAAAAGCGTATACAGGCAAAGAGGGAGAAGAGGCGCTACAGCAATTAGCACAAGGTACTGAAGTCGCTATTTTGAAGTTAGGTAAAGATGGTTCAATGATCAAGCGTGCCAATGAAGTAGTGAAAGTGGGGATCATACCAGCTAACAGTATCGATACTACTGGAGCGGGAGATTTATATGCAGCTGGATTTTTGTTCGGGCTCATTCAGAATTTGTCTCTTGATAAATGTGGGCAGATTGGTTCCATTCTTTCGGGGCATGTTATTGAAGTTGTTGGACCTAAGATGAGCGAAAGCACTTGGGAGGAGATTCAGAAGAAAATAAAAGGCATATTAAATTAATTCGAAAGGTAAAAACGTGCTTTTAATCATTGTTCTTTAAGAATATGGCTCGTAATTTTGAACTTTCAAATGGATTAATCACACTGTAAAATATATAGTTATGTACGGTAAATTTCAGGATTTTCTTGCTAAAGAAATAGAGGCCATTAAAGAATCAGGTCTTTATAAGCAAGAGCGCATCATTACCACTCCTCAGGGAGCTGAGATCAATGTTCAAGGTGGAGAACCAGTTTTGAACTTTTGTGCCAACAACTACCTTGGCCTGTCATCTCATCCACGTGTTGTTAAAGCTGCTCAAAAAGCGTTAGATACACATGGGTACGGTATGTCATCAGTACGTTTTATTTGTGGAACACAAGATATTCACAAGCAATTGGAAGATAAGATAGCATCTTTCTTTGGCATGGAAGATACAATTCTTTATGCTGCTTGTTTTGATGCGAATGGCGGTGTTTTCGAACCTTTATTTACTGCTGAAGATGCCATTATTTCTGATGAATTAAACCATGCATCTATTATTGATGGAGTGCGCTTGTGTAAAGCAGCTCGTTATCGTTATAAGCATGCTGATATGGCTGACTTGGAAGCGCAATTGAAAGCTTCACAAGAGCAGCGTTATCGTATTATTGTTACCGACGGTGTTTTCTCAATGGACGGTGACATTGCAAAGTTGAATGAAATTTGTGACCTGGCTGATAAGTACGATGCCTTGGTTATGGTAGATGATAGTCACTCTTCTGGTTTTATTGGTAAAACTGGTCGTGGAACACATGAGTACCACAATTGCATGGATCGTGTAGACATCATCACAGGAACTTTAGGTAAAGCTCTTGGTGGCGCATTGGGTGGATATACAACTGGTAAAAAAGAAATTATTGATATTCTTCGTCAGCGCTCACGCCCGTATTTGTTCTCCAACTCATTAGCTCCATCTATTATTGGTGCGGCTATTGAAATTTTTGACATGCTAAGTGAGTCGACAGAGTTACGAGATAAAGTAATTTCTAATGCAGAGTACTTTAAAGGTAAGATTGTTGAGGCTGGATTTGATATCAAGCCAACTGAGTCGGCAATTGTGGCATTAATGCTTTTTGATGCAAAATTATCACAAGAGTTCGCGGCTAAATTGTTAGATGAGGGTATTTATGTAATTGGCTTTTTCTACCCAGTGGTTGGAAAAGGACAGGCACGTATCCGAATTCAGATATCAGCTGCTCACGAGCAACATCACTTAGATAAAGCGATCGCTGCTTTCATTAAAATTGGTAAAGAATTGAAAGTGATTAATTAATCATTTTTCAACTAAATATTATTGAAAAGGGTTGCCACTAGGCAACCCTTTTTTTCGTTGTGCTAATCTCTATGGTTTTATTATTCTGAATGATGTACCTTTCTAATCCTTGGTAATTAATTTTATTTCTTGCTATTTTATTACAATTGACTTTCATTTAGTTCTATCAAACTATTAGTACTTAATTGTTTCTTACATTCGTCGATTAGTTGACGGTATAACTGAGAGAATGAACAAATACAGATCTTTATCTACAGAAGAAATAGGCCTTTTAGAGGCAAGAAATTGCTATTGTTCAGATTGGAGCTTGGTAAGCGTTATTGATGGTTTCCGCATTGAAAGCCTACGGAATGTAACGTTTTCTGGGAGTATAAAAATTGGGCAATTTAATCGTTCATTTACGTTCCCTGGTGGGGTTGAAAAAAAAGCAGGCATATCCAATGCTACGCTTCATAATTGCATCATTGAGTCTGATGCATACATCAATCAAGTTAAAAATCACATAGCCAACTATCACATTCACTCCAATGTGGTTATCGAAAATGTTGACTCTATAATTACCGAAAAACAAAGTTGCTTTGGAAATGGTGTGCCTGTGTCAGCATTAAATGAGGCTGGAGGTCGTGAGATATACATTTACAATGATTTATCGGCACATACAGCCTACATTATGGCTATGTACCGACATGAGCCAGCCGTGATTCAGCAACTGCAAAAGATGATTAATGACTACAAGGCAAAAATTTGTAGTTCAATGGGTACAATTCAAGAAGGTGCTCAGTTAATTAATTGTCGTACCATTATCGATATCAATATTGGTAAATTTGCCAAAGTAGAAGGCATTTACCGCTTAACTAACGGTACAATTAATAGTTCCGCTGAGGCTCCTAGTTATTTTGGTCCTGGTGTGATTGCAGAAGAATTTATAGCAGCATCGGGCAGTAAGGTAAGTGATAGTGCTCTTCTTTCAAAGTGTTTTGTAGGTCAGGGATGCGAGCTAGGCAAGCATTATTCAGCCGAAAACTCTGTATTTTTTGCCAATAGTCAAGGCTTCCATGGTGAGGCCTGCTCGGTATTTGCAGGGCCTTATACAGTAACACATCATAAGTCTACCTTACTTATTGCGGGCTACTTTTCATTTATGAATGCGGGAAGTGGTTCCAACCAAAGTAATCACATGTATAAGTTGGGTCCTATACACCAGGGAGTTGTAGAGCGAGGTTCCAAAACGACCAGTGATTCATATCTGCTATGGCCAGCCCATATTGGTGCTTTTTCTTTGGTTATGGGCAGACACTATCGTAACCCAGATACTTCACAACTACCCTTTTCATACTTGATTGAGAACAAGGATGAAAGTATATTGGCTCCAGGTGTTAATCTGCGTAGCGTAGGAACCATTCGCGATGCGCGTAAATGGCCCAAACGAGATAAAAGAACAGATACTAAATTACTCGATTATATCAATTTTAACCTATTAAGCCCATTTACTATTCAAAAAATGATAAATGGTAAAAAGGTTTTGAAAGCATTAAGAAAGTCCTCGGGTGCAACTTCAGATTATTACATGTACAACAGTGTGAAAATTGAGAGTGGAGCCTTAGTGCGTGGTATTCAGTTGTATAACACTGGAATTATAAAGTTTTTGGGTAATGCACTGATAAAAAAGCTGGAAGATGTTATCTTTGAATCGTTAAGTGAATTAAGACAAAGCCTTTCGAAAACTTCCGAATGTGGAATTGGGGAGTGGATAGACATGGCTGGAATGCTTGTTCCCAAAGAGCGGGTAAAGACCCTGCTTGATGATTTGCAAAATGGTAGCGTATCGAACCTTGAAGAACTCAATGGACGATATGCATTATTGCATGATAACTATTTTGATTACGCATGGACTTGGTGTTTGAAAGTGTTTAAAGAAGAATACGACTTGGATTTTCAAACGGCTGAAATTGATCAAATCCTTTCGTTTGTAGATGATTGGAAGAAAAGTGTAATTGATTTAGATAATATGGTGTATGCCGATGCTCATAAAGAGTTTACCTTAAATACTCAAACGGGCTTTGGCATTGATGGAACTGAAGAAACACGTATCCAGGATTTTGAACAGGTGCGTGGGGAGTTTGAAAAACATCCATCGGTACAAGATATTAGTAATCACATCAGGGTTAAAAGCAGACTGGCTGAAGAACTGAAAGAAAGGCTTATCCTCTTAAAGTAGAGAGAATAAACCTTAAATAGATTACTATGCGATTAATTATTGAGCCGGACTATCAAGAAGCGTCGGCATGGACAGCAAGTTACATTGCTCAACGAATTAATAAACATCAGGCCGATAGACCTTTTGTTCTTGGATTGCCAACGGGCTCGTCTCCTCTGGGGACATACCAGGAGTTGATTAAATTGAATAAGGAAGGAAAAGTATCGTTCCAAAATGTAGTGACTTTCAATATGGATGAGTATCGTGAGATTCCTCGCGAGCACCCACAGAGCTACTACACATTTATGTGGAATAACTTTTTCAGTCATATTGATATAAAGCCTGAAAATACCAATTTATTGGATGGTCAGGCTGAAGATGCGGAGGCTGAATGCCAACGTTATGAAGATAAAATTAAGGAGATGGGCGGTATTGACCTTTTTATGGGTGGTATTGGTCCTGATGGGCATTTGGCTTTTAACGAGCCTGCCTCATCACTAAGCTCCAGAACGCGAGTTAAAACGTTAACTTACGATACCATTTTAGCGAATTCACGCTTTTTTGATAATGACCCTAATAAAGTGCCAAAAACAGCTTTAACAGTTGGTGTTGGAACTGTACTTGATTCAAAAGAAGTTGTGATAATTGTGAATGGTCATAATAAGGCGAGAGCTTTACAACATGCTGTAGAAGAAGGAGTCAATCATATGTGGACCATCAGTGCATTGCAAATGCATGCCAAGGGCTTAATTGTTTGTGACGAAGCTGCAACCTACGAATTGAAGGTTGGAACGTACAACTATTTCAAAGATATTGAGAAAGACAATTTAGCTCCTGAGAGTTTATGGAAATAAATTAGAGGCGTAGGCCTTTATTACTATAAAACACATTTGTTTGAAGAGGAATAGCCTGGCTAATTCCTCTTTTTTCGTTTTCAGCACTTAGTTGTTATAGCGAATAAGAAATCAAGAATTAACTAGAAATAGATAACTGTTTATCTAATATTTTATTTTAAAGCATATGTGTGGAATTGTTGCATACGTTGGAGGAAGGACAGCTTACCCAATTATTGTTAAGGGTTTGCAAAGGTTGGAATACAGGGGATACGACTCGGCCGGTATAGCCCTTATTAATAGTGAGATAAACGTATATAAGTGCAAAGGTAAAGTAAAAGACCTTGAGGATCATACAAAGGGTAAATCCATTTCAGGTTCAATCGGTATGGGACATACACGTTGGGCAACGCATGGTGAGCCTAGCGATAATAATGCTCACCCACACGTGTCGCAAAATGGTAAATTTATTGTGGTGCACAATGGTATTATTGAGAATTATGCCCACCTCAAAACAGAGTTGATTAATCGAGGGTATGAATTTCAAAGCGAAACAGATACCGAAGTATTGGCTAACCTGATTGAGAATATCTATATCGATCAAAAAGTGGATGCTGAAATGGCAGTTCGATTGGCTCTTACAAAAGTCGTTGGAGCCTACGGTTTGGTTATAACTTGTACCGACGAAAAAGATCAATTGATAGCAGCCCGAAAAGGCAGTCCGTTGGTAATCGGCGTTGGTGAGAAAGAATACTTTTTAGCATCAGACGCTACACCAATTATTGAGTATACCGACCAAGTTATTTACATGAATGACGAGGAGGTAGCCGTTATTAAAAAGAATAACTTGACGTTAAAAAGCATTGAAAATGATGCGCTAAAGCCAAAAATTCAAAAGGTTAATTTAACCATTGATGAAATTGATAAGGGTGCTTATGAGCATTATATGCTAAAAGAAATATATGAGCAACCTATCTCAATCGAAGATACATTCCGTGGTCGAGTGTCAATGGATCACTCAAAAATATTTTTAGGAGGTATTACCGATGTGTTGCCAAAATTATCGCAGGCTCGACGCATAATTATCGCTGCTTGTGGTACCTCATGGCATGCTGGAATTGTTGGGGAGTATCTTTTTGAAGAGTTTGCTCGCACGCCCGTTGAGGTGGAATATGCCAGTGAATTCCGTTACCGTAATCCAGTTATTAATTCTGATGATGTAATAATTGCAATTTCGCAAAGTGGCGAAACGGCAGATACCTTGGCAGCCATTAAAATGGCCAAAGAACAAGGAGCTACTATTATTGGTATTTGTAATGTGGCTGGCTCATCAATACCGCGCGAAACGCATGCCGGAGTTTATACCCATGCTGGTGTAGAAATAGGGGTGGCATCAACCAAAGCTTTTACCTCACAGGTAACAGTTCTTACTATGATGGCGTTTTTGTTAGGTAAAACAAAAGGCCATTTGCAAGATGTGGATTATAAAGAGTTAATTGGAGAATTAACCCAGGTGCCTGATAAAATCAGGACGATATTGGAATCTGAAGAACAAATAAAGCAAATAGCGGAAATGTATAAAGATGCCAATAATGCTCTTTATTTAGGACGAGGGTATCTTTTCCCTGTTGCTTTGGAAGGCGCTCTTAAACTGAAGGAAATTTCATATATTCACGCAGAAGGATATCCTGCAGCTGAAATGAAGCACGGACCAATTGCTTTAATCGATGAGAATATGCCTGTTTTTGTTTTAGCGACAAAGGACAAGTCATACGAAAAGATTGTAAGCAATATACAAGAAGTGAAAGCTCGTAATGGTAAAGTAATTGCCATCGTAACAAAAGGCGATGATGTGATAAAAAACATGGCCGATCATGTGATTGAAGTGCCTGATTGTCATGAAGCCATCGCGCCATTGTTAACTTGTGTGCCACTGCAGTTTATATCGTACCACATTGCAGTCATGCGAGGCTGTAATGTTGATCAACCACGTAATCTGGCTAAGTCAGTTACAGTGGAATAATAATGATTACTTCGTTGTTATTCGATTTCGGATAACACTCATTGTAATATTTTAAGGTTTATCTCTCAGTAAAAGCCCGTTTGAAAAGTCATTCGGGCTTTACTTTTTTTACGATGTACAGTAATTTATTTATCTTCATAGTCTTTGATCCAGATCTATGAAAAAAATACTTTACGGAATGTCTTTAATGACTATCTTCCTGTTTTCTTGCTCTAAAGAACACGAAACGTACCCTAAAACTTATTCTTCTGATAGTGTTACAGAAGGTCATATACGCCTTTTTACCGCCAATGGAGAAGTTAAGGATAAGAGCTTAATTGATGACTTTATGAATCGTCATTGCAATGCTTTTATAAGTGCTGATACTTTTGCTGTAGAGGGAGATATTAACGTTACATATCTTAGTGACCATGATATAAATATTTCGAGCCCTGCTGGTCAGGAAAATGGTCGTGCATATACAATGAATAATTTAATTTATTGGGAGCATCCAGATACGTTAAGAACTTTTTATTTATCCCCACTATATAAATACAAACCTTTGTATGTTGACGAAGTGGCCGTTGCAAGCTCTACGGGATTCAATTCCATTTTTCTGTATAAAGAGTGTTTGTTTGTTCAGCGTCATCAAGGAAACCTGCGATTGCCAATGGTTAATCGCTTGCATAAATTGAGTGATAATCCAATTTGGGATAATTCTATAACTTCTGAAAGAGTAAATAATGTATTTGATTATGAATATATTTATAGTGCCGATTATTCGATAGGAATAAACGATACCATTATGGTTCAAGAGTTTTTTATTAACATAGCAGCTAACTAACCAATAAAATCAAATGTATAAACTAAACGAAAAAGATCGAAAAGCATTAAAATATCAATGCCGACCCGCTATTATTTTACCAATTATTTCATCAGGATTAATCCCTTTGATTACTGTTTTGGTGGTGTTGGTACAGCAAATACCATTAAGGCCACAGCAGCCGCTATTCGCATTTTTATTGCAATTGCCTGTGGTGGTATTAATTGCTTATTTCAAATCGCGAAAATACATCGAAGATTTAAAGGCTAATTCAAAGCGAGGCGTGGTTAAATATGTTCAGCGTAAGCAAAGCAAAGATGATTTTAATGATGAAAATGGAGTAGGATACAGAGGTTTAAAATACAGAGCTTTTGATGATTTTGCGATTATCGTTGAAGATGTGCGTTATGGAGTATCTAAAAAGCTGTTTGATAGCTTAAAATCGGGCGATCCTGTAGTTTTTTATTATGCTCCAGTTAGTAACATGCGTTTGGGAATAGAGCGGAAAAAATAATGGATTAGAAAAATATACCTGATTATTTACGTTATGTATTATATAAAGCATCCTGTCAATATAAAATCTATTGCATGAAAAAAGAGTTTATACTCTCTGTCGATAAGAAAGCGAATTCCAATTTTGTTTTTTTTATATTCTTTGTTTTTTCCATTTGCTTTATCCATGCTCTTAGTTTTGATAAGAAACCAGCTAGAATTCATGCTTGGGCGCAAAGTGATCATTATGCATTGTCTTTAGGGTTTATTGATAATGGATTTGACTTTTTTCATCCTCAAACGTATACCTTAAGTGTACAATTCCCCTCAGATCAGACTCTACAAGATCCTAAGGGCATAACTGCCGTTGATTTTCCAATTTTACATTACATAGTCGCCATCTTAATGCAAGTACTAGGAACCACTAAACCATGGGTTTTTAGGGCTGTGTCATTATTATGGAGTTTCTTTGCGTTATTTTATTTGTTTAAAGAATTAAGTAGAATTAAGGACAAATGGCTAGCTTATTTAGTTGTGGCATTCATTATGTTTCAACCTATTTATAGTTACTATCAAAATGGATTTCATGTCTCTGCAGCAGCTTTAAACACACAGATAGTTGGTATTGTATTGTTGTTTAAATATATAGTCGAAAAAAAATCCAAGTTTTTTGCTTGGGGCATCTTTTTTTTAACATTGGCAGCATTAATGAGGTTTACCCAAATTATCACATTGATAGCCGTGTTTTGTGCGGTATTTATTGATGTTCTTAAGCGCGGTATGCATAAAAAGCAACTACTTTTTGTTGTACTTGGTGTTGCTATTGTACTATCATATTTTGTTTATAATAAGATACTCTCAAGTAGGTATGGATCTGTTTTCCTGGGGAGTCCTTTGCCAGCAGATTCAATAAATGATTTATTGCTACATTTATTTCAAATTGGAAAATCATATCTACGAGGCTTCCTGCCATTTTTTCATTTATTTGCACTTATTGTGTTTGTATTTTTAAAGAAAGAAAAGCAACTACAAAAACAAACTACCATAGTAATATCATGGCTTTTATTTTCTTTATTAGGTACATCTATGTTCTCATTATTAATGTCATGGAGCTTGTCTGCTCATGATTACTATGCTTTGGATACTTGGATGCCTCCGCTCACTATTGGACTTTTGTATCTTGTTTATACGATTGATTTGAAAGCGTATAGTTACCGTAGTGTGATGTTATTTAGCGCAATGTTTGTTGTTGGTTCGTTTGCAATCGCCCTTGAAAATCAGGTAAGAAAGTACAGTGATAAGGTAGAAATGAAAGGTGCTGATTTGACAATTGACTATTTTGATAAAAGTTCAGGATTTTTAGATGAAATAATTTCTGAAGAGAGCAAAGTTTTATTGATCAATAGTGCAGGATGGAATACACCAATGGTTTCGTGGAAAAGGCCAGTTCATAGAGCTGTATGGAAACTAGAGGAACAATTACCAATAGAGTTGTCTAAGGATTATGATTTTATAGTAACGCTTGATTTATTTTTTCAAACAGAAGTGATAAATCACTACCCTTCGTTTTTATCTGAATTTGAAATTGTTGATAGAAATACAATGGTTAGTATTTGGAGAAAAAGAAAAACAGATTAGCCCAACACATAGCTGGGCTAAAATTTTATTCTGGTTTCATTACCTCGTTCAAATCAACACTTTCGTCATTAGCAAGTGAGTACAGGCTCAAATAAAGCCATTTACTAACATCCTCCATTATCTCTGGCACCAAAGTTTCAGGTGTGTCTGCCGGGTGGTGATAATACAGTTTTTTTACCCTATCGGTACAGTGAACGCTTAAAGCTCTGAACCCTTCTTGCGAAAGAGCCATACCATCTGTTCTTGGGCGACCTTTATAGGCTCGGTTTAGATAGTTTGTTTTTAGAGTGCGGTGTATGTATTGCTGATTAGATTGTTTAAAGTGTTTGTAGATATCAGGGAATGATTCGCCACCTCCAAAATAGAGTCCTGTTCCATTACCCACCATATCCAGGTTGATATAACAAACGGTTTTATCTCTAGTATAAAGTGGATCTTTAGCATATTCCAAGGCTCCTAATAAGCCTTTTTCTTCAGCACCAATAAAAAAGAAAGCAATGGTGCGTTTGGGTGCAGGTAGGTTCGATAAAGCTCTGGCTGCTGCCATTATATCGGCAACGCCCGATGCATTATCCAAAGCGCCAGGAAAAAGTTGACCTAGATTTCCTTGTCCGTCCAGATGTGCACCTACCATAATCACTTCGTCTTTTAATTGAGGGTCAGTACCTGGTATTATTCCAATCACATTGGCATATTGACCATCAGCATGGTAATCTGTTTCGGCAGATAAAGTAATTGTATGGCCTAAGGCTAAACTTTGCGCTTTGTGTTTGCTTTTTAGTTTCTCCAGTACTTTGGTATAATCCAAATTACGGGCGAAAAAGAATTCGTTTACCACTTTTTTATCAATGTGGCAGTAGATCATATCTTCTTGGTATTTAATGCCTGGGCTTGCTATTTTAGAAATATATAAAACGCCTACTGCGCCATGGTTTAAAGCATTCTTTATTTTAATCGATGACCCTGCTACATTGGCCCAATCATTCCATTCTATAGCTCCTTCTGGTTTTGGATGACCAGGTTCAATCATCACAATTTTACCTTTAACATCTATTCCTTTGTAGTCGTCATAGTTGTGTTGGGGAGCAGTGATGCCAAATCCTATATATACTAATTCGCCAGAGACAGTTCCGTTAGCTGAGTTGGAGCCAGGGTAGTAATGCTCTGGAAATGAATAACTTTTTTCAATTGAATTTCCTTTTTTATCGAGCATAACTACTGAAAAAGAACCAGCAGATTTAACAAGCGTATAATCTTGAGGGTAGGATTTGAAGTATGAATCTCCGTATGCAGGACTGATGCCCCATTCTTCAAGGTGTTGGCCAACCCATTGGGCAGCCTTTGTGTAACCCGGACTTCCCGCTAATCGGCCATCAAATTCGGGTTGAGACAAGGTATTGGCATAACCAAAAACTTCGCTGGCTGTTATGCTATGAAAATGTTTTATTATTTCCGCTTCATCTTGGGCTTTTAGCCAAGTAAAGCAAAGTGTAAATGCAATTAATAGTGTGAATCTCATGGTTTAATTTTTTTTGAAACCTAAAGATGTACAAAATGAGTGCATAATAAAAGGGGAGAACAAATAAGGTTCTCCCCTTTACAGAAAATATTTAAATAGTCAGAGTGCTTTACGCCATTATTGTTTTACAATGCGCTTAATTGAGCTTTCTGTTTCGGTTGATGCCTTTACGATGTATATACCTTTAGGCAAATGTGCTACATTTAATGTTGTTACTCCACCGTTAATACCGATGTTCTTGCTCTCGCTCAACACCACACGACCTGTTAAATCGCAAATAACAAAGTTAACTTCATCAGCTTGATCTAGCGAACAGGCTATTGATAATTGGTCTTGAACAGGATTAGGGTAAGCATCGATAAATAATTCTGATTCATGATCGTGAATATCCGTAGTAACTGGTGCTGCAACTATTTCAACTAAATAATCTTCAACCTCACCCCAAACAGTATTACCGCAAGGTGTCGGTGTAGATGATTCTACGTCATTGTTCTCATCATACCATTGATTACGTACACGTAAAGAATATTTACCAAGAGCTAAGCTGGAAATATCTAAAGTTGCCGCTGCTTTTGTTGATGTGAGGGCGTTGAAACTTAGTACTTCGTTAGCTTCAAATTGATCATTTTGGTTGATGTCTAACCAGCCAAATATTTCATCACCATAATTATTGGCAATCTCGACAGTAACTGATAATTGATTTTTTGCAGCTTTTACATCTTTATATAAAAATGAGCTATATAAGCTTTTGCCCGATGGGTATGAAATACCGTTGATAATAACATTTGAAATATAATCACCACCAAGACCATCGGCACTGATCCCTTCACATAAACCACTATTGATGTTGTTGATAGCTATTAAGTTAATGGTGAAGTCTTCTATTTCGCCATATACATCACTTCCACAAGGAGTTGCAGTTGGTGTAACGCCTTCGGCATGCCATTGGTTGCGAATACGTAGCACATAGTAGCCTTCGGCACCTGATGGTGGAGTAACAGTGGTTTCAGATGTAATGTAATCGCCCTGTACGTAGTCAGGCATATTAATTTCTTCATTAGTATCAAATACACCGTCACGATTCCAATCAATCCATGCAAAGGGTACATCGCCGTCGTAAAAATTAGCAATATCAAAAACCAGATAAAAATCTTCATCTATGGTTAAGTCTACTGGTTGACTCTTAAATGAAGTATACTCAGACCACTCAGAGTTAAACTGTGCATCGCCAATCATCACCCAATTGATGTTGTCACCGCCTGTACCATCTTTTGCGGCTCCTGCACACTCCCCATTGGAGTAATCTACCATAATGCAGGCGTCTATTAACTTAGTTTCACTACCATATTGGTTAGTTATGGTTAACTCGGCCGAATATACTCCTGGGTTATTATAAACAACACTTGGATTCTCTTCGTTACTGCTGCTGCTTTCTGCTCCAAAAAACTTCCAGCTGTAGGTAACGTTATCTCCTTTGCATTCGCTTGTAATAGTAATAGGCTGACCTGTTATTCCTGATCCTGAAATCCTCATAATTACAGGAGGATCGGTTGGGTTAAAGCCATTGTCGAAAGTTATGTCCATTGAATTTTCAACCTGAGAGATGTTACGCATAAATAAGCCTGATGTGTTGCCGTTGCGTAAATTAGCACTTGGGTTGGTGGCATCGCTAAACATTGTTACATTGCTGCTTCCAGGGAAAACATCGCCACCATCGGCATAACCATTGTCGTAGAGGTTCCATTCGCCATCTGCTTCAACAATTTGTACAAGTGGGTCATTTCTGTCCGAATTGTCACCTTGTTCGTTAATGTGTTCAATAATTAAACCTTCACCTGGTAAATACCAATCATATGAATCTTGGCGACGATTTGAGATTAGAAAGTATTCATCAGGATTATCACTTGAGAAACGATATACATTATTATTGATTGGATCGCCGTATTCGTGATACTTCTTTACAGTAATAAGGCTATTATTATCTTTTATTTCAATTGGACTTGCCCAGCCTAATTTTGTTTTACTCCATGCACAAAAGTGAGAAGGGCAATAGCCGCTACCTAACCATGAGCCACCTGCCATAATGCCCCAATCACCAATTCCTTGCGATACATAATTATAGTCGTATAAATCAGGAAGACCCAAAGCATGACCAAATTCATGAGCATACAAGCCAATCGACGCCATTTCGCCATCCTGTAGTTCAGGCTGTACGTTGTAAACGTCAAAATCAACGCCATCGTGACTAATGTTTAGGTCCCACCACATGTGCGCCCAAATGTAGTCATCATTGCCTCTCCAAGCCGCACCTTCGCCAGCGTGTATAACCATCACCATATCAACATTTCCTGAGTTCTGGTTGTCAAAAATACTCCAATCAATGTTGTTGTTAGCTTCCAATTCATTAATTGCTTCACGTGTCATTTGTCTAACACGACTTTGACTATCAGTATGTGAATTTGCGTAGTAAGTTTGGTTATTGTTAGCTGTAACCCAATTAAAAATGTGAGCTTTAATGGTAAAGGTTCCTTGTGAATTCTCGTAGTAATATTGATTGAATGAACCACCATATGGGTCCCCCTCTTCAGAATCGTCCATATCATGAAAGAACTCTTCAAAATCAGCTGTTGTTTTTGTGCCAGTCAAATCAGTAAATTGGATTCTTACCACTGGCACATTCCAAACACCTGAGATGTTTGTTCCATGAGTTGCTTTTAATGATTTTTCAGCTTGTTTCATTTTTTGCTGAACTTGCTCATTAAATAACGTCCTCCTGTTAGTTATTTGTTGCATCACTGCGCTTGAGGGCATAATGCCTTTTTCATTGGAAGAGGATTTTAATTGATTGGCAGAGTAACGTTCAGATCCCGCTGTTAAGTTACCATCTTCGCCAACTACTGCGTACGTCCACCATCCATCAACGTCTACTTCAAGTGTATAGCCATCTATTGATTTGGTGAATGCGAAAAATTCATCCCCTTGAATTATGGCCTCTATAGTTGTACCATCAGGTTGAGTTAAAGTAATTTTTCTGTTAATTGGGGCGCCATGTACCATCATAGCGAACAGAATTAGGGTCGCAAGGACTGTAATTCTCTGTTTAATAGAGTTTAAGTGTTTCATAGAAGTTGTATTATAAATTGTTGAATTATAAAATTTAAGCTATGCTACTGTGTGTGAGTTTTGGACTCTATTTTCTCTTTCCTGTATTACATAGATGCAGAACTCGATGATATCCCTGTATGGGTTAGTGTTTTTTTTATAACAAACAAGTAGGAATTGTTAGTTTTCTGGAAATGACAAAAGCTTTAATCGTAACTAAATGAGGGGGTTGGGTTTGTGTTGTGTGGAGGTGGTGGTGTTCGATATTTTTTTTTAAAAAAATCTATTTTTTAAAGAAGGAATGTGTTTAAAGCAAATATTTGGTGATTTTTATTGCAATAAATGGTGATGATAAAATGAAGAATGAATTTTTCAGTGTGAAATTGGAATATTTTGAGTTAGGGCAAAAAAAAAGGAAGAGAGTAAAAACCCCCTTCCTTCGCATTTAGCAATCTTCAAACTATCAATCTAACTTGTCCGAAATATAAAATCAGATTTTTCTAAAACTTATGATTGCAACGATATCTTACCACGCCAATGAATTAGATATCGAATATATTTGCGTCTATTCCTTCGTTTACTATGATTGTTTCAAAAACAATATCGAATGATTGTGGACCAACAGTTTGGTTCATATTCTTAGGGAATTTGATTCCTTTAACCTCGGCATACTCAGTAAAGGTGCTAGCCATGGTTCCTTGAGCATTGGTGCTTACTTCTTTCACTTTTAAACCACTTGCTTGGCTAAAATAAACTGTTTGTTCTTTTCCATTCGGACTGGTTACTTTCATTTTCACCACATCTTGTCCATTTACATTGTCTGCCCCCATTAATTCAAGCTGGTAGCCCAATTCAGCGTATTGTGTTTCAGGAAATAGGATGGATTCAACCTTCATATTTTCCAGCATTTCGCCTTCAATATTTTGCTCACCCATTGGGCTAATTACCTTACCTACTTCACCATTAAATACTTGTTTTGATACTAGGTTGCCCTGCATATAGGTTTCAACACATTGATGATTTGGGCGACGACTATACATTTTCATGTTTAAAGGCATTCCTTGTACAGTCATGCTTCCTTCAAGAACATAGTCTGATACAGCTGCAATAGCCTCTGAGCCTCCAATGGCATCAATGTATTTTTCAATAACTTTTTCAGCTGTTAAATCAGCAGGAAGAGGCAATGCTTTTACTGGATTGCCATAAAAATCGTAAATACTGACCTTACCATCGCTAGCAAATTTTGCTAAGCTGGCTTTCATATTTGGTACATCTCCAACTGCTAATATTAAAGCATTGTCAGGCGTGATGTATTTTTTAGCTATTGCCTGTACATCGGCAGGGGTAACAGCATTTAATTTCTCAAGATATGTCTCGTAGTAATCTGTTGGTAAATTATATTTTTGGATATTCAATGCGAAACGTGCCACTGTCGAAGGATCTTCTAATGAGCGAGAGAAACTTCCTGTTAGTGAGTTTTTAACCATTTGCAAATCCTCTTCAGGAACCAATTCAGAACTCATACGATTCATTTCGTAAATGATTTCTGTAAAGGCGCTATCAGTAACATTAGTACGTACGTTGGCTCCAGCATTAAACGAACCAACCAATTCATCGGAACTCAAAGAAGAGTAGGCACCATAAGTAAAGCCTTTGTCTTCACGTAGGTTTTGAAATAGGCGAGCACTAAATGAACCACCACCAAGTACTTGATTCATCACGCGTGCTTTAATCGCATCAGGATGAGCAGGTTTTAAGTCGATATTGTAAGATAAAGAAATGGTTGATTGTGTTGATCCATCTTTATTGGCTACAACAACTTTTGGCTCATTAAAGCTTTTAGGCGTATCATACTTGAAAGTAGGTACATCTTTTGCTTCCCACTTTGCAAAGTGTTTTTTCGCTTGCTTCTTAGCTTCTTTTACCGAAATGTCTCCTACAATAATTAGGTAAGCTACATTTGGTCGGAAATAGGTGTTATAATACGATTTTAAATCATCAACAGTGATAGCTTCAACTGATTCGTCAGTTAAAATTTCACCATAAGGATGATCTTTGCCGTAGCGTAAAACACTTTTGATGTTGGATGAAATGGCTTTAGGGTCATCTTTTTGAGATTTAAGACCAGTTAACATTTGTTTCTGGGCTTTCTCAAGTTCTTCGGTAGGAAAAGAAGGATTGTATAATACGTCGGTCATTAGGTTTAATAGCTCATCTGAGTGCTTTTTTAATGATGAAGCACTAATGCCTGTTGATCGTGTGTTTAAGCTGCCGCCAATAAAGTCAATTGCTTCATCAATTTCGGCTTTAGTACGCGTTGTTGTTCCTGTACTCATTAGATCTCCAGCCATACTTGCATAGCCAGCTTTTTCACCTTCAACAATCGGATCTATATCTAAAGATAAGGTGTACGATACAACAGGTACTTTATCATTCTCTACAACAAAAACTTTTAAGCCGTTTTTAAGTTCGAATGATTGTGCCTGACCGATATTAACTTTCGGAGCTGGACCTGGTTTCGGAGGTGTGCTTCTGTCTAATTGGGCATTTATATTAAAAGCAACTAAAATTGCCAGTAAAAATAAAACTGATTTCTTCATTCTATTTTGTTTTTTGAACCAAGTGATATTGGTTTATATTTTAATTAATCAGTAATCTAACTCTGTTGTTGATTAGTTTTGTTGCGACTTTGGTAAGTAATATAGTACAACACGATTGTCTTGAACAAAATACTTATTGGCCACTCGCTGAATGTCTTCGCGTGAAACAGCTAGGTATTTATCCAATTCGGTATTTATCAAATTGGTATTCCCATAATAAGTGTAGTTAGTTGCTAAGTTTTCAGCTCTGCTTGCTAGTTTTACATTGGACTTAACAAATGAGTTTTCAAACTGATTACGTAACTTCTGGTACTCACGTTCTGAGATTAATTCATCTCTTACTTTTTTCACTTCTGCATCAATGGCTGCTTCTAGGTCGGCGCAATCAACTCCCATGTTAGGTAATGCGTAAGCTAAGGCCACACTTGGATCTTGGAATGGTAAAGAAAATGAACCAGCTTCTAAGGCTTTTTGCTGTTCGTCAACCAATGACTTATATAAACGTGAACTTTGTCCGCCCGATAATAAGGTTGATAACATGTCTAAGGCATAATAATCATCGGTACCCATCGCAGGAGTGCGATATGCTTGTACAATTAAAGGCAATTGAATGTTGTCAAAAATTGTGTCGCGTACTTCTCCAGCCAAGGCAGGCTCAACTATTGAAGGACGATAAATTTCTTTTGTTCCTTTAGGAATCTCAGCAAAATACTTATTAATAAGTGTTTTTGTTTCTTCTACATTAATGTCGCCAGCAATAACTAAGGCAGCATTGTTTGGTACGTAAAATTCTTTGTAAAACTGCTGAAACTCTTCATCTTTGGCAGCACGGATGTGATCAGGATCGCCAATAACTGTCCAGCGGTAAGGGTGTTTGGTAAAAGCACGTTTCATAGTCTCTTGAAGCAAGGTGCCATATGGGCGACTGTCAACCGTTTGCTTTTTCTCTTCAATTACCACCTTTTTTTGTGTTTGAATGCCTATTGAATCAACTTTCGCATGTAGCATTCTTTCTGATTCCAACCATAAACCCAGTTCCAACTGGTTTGATGGAAATATTTCGTAGTAATAAGTTCTGTCGTTTGATGTGTTGGCATTTAGGGTACCACCAGCTCGTTCAACATAATTGGAGTATTCTCCTCTTTCAATGTTTTCGGTGCCTTCAAACATTAGGTGTTCAAAAAAGTGTGCAAATCCAGTTCGTTCAGGGTTCTCGTTTTTAGAACCAACATGGTACATAACCGACACAGTTACAATGGGGGTAGAAGGATCTTCATGAAGGATAACGTGTAAGCCATTATCTAAATCATATTCTTCGAAGCTAATTTTATTTGATTGAGCACTGATAGTGCCAACACTGGCTAAAAAAAGCGAAAAAGCCAGTAAGAATAAACGGTTCTTCATATTCAAACTACTTAGTTTTAAGTTAATGTCAGCTTTTAAACAATTTGTAGGCCGAAAAGTATAATAATCCGATGTCCAGCTTGTTAAGTAAAAACTTATATTCAATAAGCGTTCATTAGCGCACAAGCTTATGTACGTTATCGTGCACTGCGAACAAATCTGGAAAAACTTTATTTTTTTTTCG
The DNA here is from genome assembly GCF_007097485.1 of Carboxylicivirga sp. M1479. Lineage (GTDB taxonomy): Bacteria > Bacteroidota > Bacteroidia > Bacteroidales > Marinilabiliaceae > Carboxylicivirga. Next base: position 84,901 of record NZ_VKDE01000001.1, read on the forward strand.
TTCTACTTCTCCTTTCTTGTTCGTAGGTGTTATTTTTGTATCAAAGCTTTTTTAATGAAGATGAAAATTTTAGGCCAATCATTCTTGGCCATTTTAATGATCGTGTTGGTAGCTTGTGAAAGTAGTTCCTTGTGTTTGTCAGGGCAAAATGCCATACAAGCTACTTTATATTCTGCATCTTCGGGTGTAGCAAAAGATACCACCTTAAATGGCGTTTATTTGTGGGGACTAGAAATGGCCACCAATGAGAATATGCCATTGATTGCCGATAGCGCCAGTGTAAGTGATATGTATTTGCCAACTGACATTGAGCGAGATACTACAGTAATGATCATTCGTGAGTTAACAGTGGCCAGTGATTTGCAAGATACTATGATGTTTATTTATGAGCGGGAATTGAATTACGTGTCTGGCGATTGTGGTTTTACATACAACTTGATGTTAGATACGGTTATTACGACGCTCAATATGATTGATTCGGTTGTTATCGAATACCCATCAGTTAAATACAATGAAAATTTAGAGAATGTTAAAATATTTATTGAGTCTTAGTATCCTACTTCTTTGTACTGGTTCGTGGGCACAAAAAACCGACGAGGAGCTTTCAAAGGAGGAAAAAAAGTTGGCCAATAAAGGGGAGCCTGGTTTGGCCTTTGGTCTCGACTTAGCACCTTTTATTAATCATCTGTTTTCCAACGAGCGATTCGGTGTTGAGGCTAATGTGCGATATACCATTAATCGGAAATGGCAAGCTGTTGGTGAAATTGGTTATGAAAATGTGGATATGGACACCGAGCAAATGAATTACACTTCAGATGGTAGTTTTGCTAGAGTTGGTGTCGATTATAACATTTTTCGAGTTGAAGAAGTTGGTAATAACGACAACATATTGCTAGGTGTAAGATATGGTGCTTCTATTCAGGAGCATAGTTGTCCCAGGTACACAGTAGAAGAAGTGTATTGGGGTAATGTTAATGGTTCTTTTTCACCATCAACAGTGGCCTCGCACTGGGGTGAATTTGTATTTGGTTTGCGTTCAGAAGTGTTGAAGAATTTTTATATGGGTTGGACAGTTCGCTTCAAAACCATTTTAAATGTGGGTGCCGATAATGAATTAGAACCGTATTCAGTACCTGGGTATGGGCGTCGTGATAGGCCGACTAACATGGGCTTTACCTACACGCTTGAATATCAGATACCCTTCAAGAAAGACAAGTGAGAAGATGGTTGATTCTATGGCAATAGATGCTGATTGGCAGTCGATTATTAATGAAATAGGGCAGGAAATACAGCCATACCAAAGTGCTGGAAAAGTTGCTGACTATATTCCTGAACTGGAGAATGTTAAAAAGGAAGCCTTTGGTATGTCCGTTGTTTTTATCGATGGGCGTGAGTTTAGCTTTGGTGATTCTGATGTTAATTTTTCAGTTCAAAGTATTTCTAAGGTTTATAGTCTAACAAAAGCTTTTTCCTTTTTGAAAGATGAGCTTTGGAAGCGAGTGGGAAAAGAACCATCGGGCAATCCATTTAATTCGCTTATTCAGTTGGAGCATGAAAATGGCAAACCGCGCAATCCGTTTATTAATGCTGGGGCAATTGTAGTTGCCGACTGTGTGGTTAGTAACGCTAATCAACCATTAAACGACACCATTGATTTTGTTAGGGAGATATCGGGCAATAAAAACATAGCTATAAATGAAGATATGTTTTTATCTGAAAAGCATTTTGGTCATCGAAACGCAGCTTTAGCTCATTTTATGAAGAGCTATGGAAATATTGAATCTGATGTTGAGGCGGTGTTAAACTATTATTTTGGTCACTGTTCATTATCAATGAATTGTCGAGATGTGGCGCAGTCATTTCTTTTTTTAGCTAACCATGGTCGTCATCCTTATAATAATCAGGAGTATTTAACGGCTAGTCAGGCAAAACGGATGAACTCATTACTACTAACTTGTGGTACTTACGATGCTGCTGGCGATTTTGCGTTTAGAGTAGGTATGCCTGGTAAAAGTGGCGTAGGCGGAGGTATTGCGGCTATTATTCCTGGCTTATTGTCTATTTGTGTTTGGAGTCCTGGCTTAGATAAATATGGTAACTCGTTGGCAGGAGCTAAAGCATTGGAGTTATTTACTACCAAAACAGGAATTTCCATTTTTTAAAGAGTGTTTGATGATAGGAAAAACTTTTAAAATAGCAGGCAGGTTTTTATTGCGTTATGGTTTGGCCATTGTATTGATATGGCTTGGGCTAATGAAGTTAAAAAATATCGAAGCTGATTACCTGAAAGATGTTTTGGCCAATTCATCATTGTTTAATTGGCTACTCAAATATTTTACATCCTATGCATTTTCCCAAATTGTAGCCTACTTACAAATGGCTTTAGGTGTTTTAATTGCTTTAAAGCCTGTTGCTCGCAAGGTATCTTTCTGGGGTGGCTTAGTTGCTACTGTTATTTTGTTTATTAGTGTATCAACTTTACTTACTTCTTCGTACGTGTGGCTTTCTCCTTATGGTTTTCCCGAGTTGTCGAAATTAGGACAAAGTATTTTAAAAGATGTTGTTTTGTTGGGAGCAGCTTTGTGGTGTGTAGGCGATTCGGCCTAGAAAGAGTTGATGAATTTTAAAAATATATCGAATGAATAATGTTACTGTCTTTTGTGCCTCCAGTCCAAAAGTTGATCAGGCGTATTTAAATGAAGCCAGCCAATTGGCCGAGGAATTAGTGAAAGCTGATTATGGAATTGTTTATGGTGGCGGTAGCGTTGGCCTGATGGGTTATTTGGCAGATAGAGCGCTTGAATTAGGTGGGCGTGTCAAAGGAATTATACCAGAATTCATGGTTGAGGTTGAGTGGGAGCACAAGGGCGTAAAAGACATGGTGCATGTAGCAGATATGGCTGATCGCAAAAAACAAATGGTAAGTTCATGTGATGCCGTTGTTGTTCTGGCAGGCGGTATTGGTACCTTAGAAGAGTTATTTGAAGTATTATCTTTGAAAAAATTAGGACAAATACAGCATCCAATAATTATTGTGAATACCAATGCTTACTTTGATCCAATTATTGATTTATTGGAGCAAATGATAAGTGAAAACTTTATGAATGCAGAGCATCGTCAACTATGGCAAGTTGTAGATTCAGCCCTTGATGTTTGTGAGGCAATTTCAACATCGCCGCTATGGAGTGATAAAGCGATTGAGTTTGCAGCTGTTAAGTAGTGTGTTGAAGTGTTATTCGTTCGTATTTTTAATTAATTTTGTGCAAACAGCTTTTAATGGGGGAAATAATTGCAACATATCAACAGGTTCAAAGTGTTGAAAAGCAGGTGGTACAACAAGATAGTTTATCGCTGAGCAAAAGTTTGCGTACGCCCATACAGCCCATAGTTGTTAAGGAGCCAAAGCACTTGCAACAAAGAAAGTATATTCCAACTCCTAAAATAGAATACCGATATTGGTCTGCTCAGGACTCGGTGTATTTTAACCTTAGAAAGGATAATGGAAAGGCCTTCATTAATAACGCGGTCTATTCAAGATCTCACGAGGACATGGAGGTGCTTGAAGAAAGTCAATTCAGCGATAGTGTGTCGCAAGTAGAAGCTATTATTGAAAAGCCAAAGTTTGAAATTAGTATACCGCCTCCACCTGTATCGGTTCGTAAAATTTCTCCGTTTGATGGTGCAAAAGATTGGATGGCTGGAGTAATAGTGCTCATGCTTATTATTGCAGGCTTCATAAAACTATCGGCTGGTAAATACTTGAGCGATTTGTTCTCATCTATTCGATATCAGCAATCAGCCACTAAATTGTTCTCAAGTGGCAATGTTCAAAATCAGAAACCTGGCTGGGCACTCACAGTGTTATTTTTCTTAAGTACATCTTTATTGGTATTTGAATTTGCACATATTGGAGGAAAAACGCCAGAGCGAATTAATCCATTCATGTTTTACGTGTTGGTTAATATAGGCGTTATTGCTTATTTCTTTGCCAAAAATATTTTATATCAATTTGTAGGCTACGTTTTTGACGTTCAATCCGCCACTAAAGAATACCTTTTTAATGCCAATATGCTTAGTAAAGTGTTTGGAATAGCCTGTTTACCCGTTGTTTGTGTTGTGCCTTTTGTTGATTCTCTAACGGCTATATTTGTTGTAAAGGCTGGGCTGGCGTTGTTTTTAATCATGTATGTAATACAATTACTTCGAGGTGCTAAAATAATTTTGCACAGCCCTCTTTCAATATTTTATATGTTTTTGTACTTTTGTGCCCTAGAAATTTTACCCTTATCAATACTTATTAAAGTAATGATATACTAGGGAATAGTAAATGAGGTAAAGGTTTAGTTGAATTTAAATTGAAGAACATTGAAGATTAAAAGAATCCTGGTTTCACAACCCAAACCCTCAACACCCAAATCTCCTTACTTTGATTTGGCTGAAAAAAGTAACCTGAAAATTGATTTCAGACCTTTTATTCAAGTCGAAGCAATTGCAGCGAAGGAGTTTAGGCAGCAAAAGGTGAACATTCTTGATCACACAGCAGTGATTTTTACTAGCAGAACGGCAATTGATCATTATTTCCGTATTGCAGAAGAAATGCGTTTGACAGTGCCTGATACAATGAAGTACTTCTGTATTTCCGAGGCTACAGCTTTTTATTTACAGAAATACATTGTTTACAGAAAGCGTAAAATTTTCCATTCAACCGGAAAGTTCTCAGATTTGGCTGATGTCGTTAAAAAGCATAAAGACGAAACATATTTGGTGCCTCTTTCTGACATTCATAAACAGGAAATTCCAACTTTATTAAATAAAGCAAAGGTAAAATATACAAAAGCAATTTTGTATCGCACAGTTAGTAGCGACCTTAGCGATTTAAAGGATGTTAATTACGATGTATTGGTGTTTTTTAGCCCATCAGGAATTGCATCGCTAATGCAGAACTTTCCTAATTTTGTTCAAAACGATACGAAAATAGCTTCTTTTGGACCTGCCACAGCAAAGGCTGTTAAAGATGCTGGCTTACGCCTAGATATACAGGCGCCAATGCCTCAAGCACCTTCAATGACAATGGCTTTGGAGCAGTACATTAAGCAGTTTAATAAAGCTCAAAAATAATTTAACCGTAATAGGTTTGATAATCCTCTTTGTCAATGGCAGAGAGGATTGTTTTTATCTGCATGATACATGGAGCAACAACGATTTACCTTTAAAAAGCAAGAGCGTTTGTGTAGTAGAGATACTATTCAAAGCTTATTCGATAAAGGGCAGTCGTTTGTCAAATATCCGTTTCGAGTTACCTATATGGAACTCGATAAAAATGAGAAGGCTGATGCACAAATATTAGTGAGTGTATCGAAAAGGCGGTTTAAAAGAGCCTACAAGCGTAATCGTTTAAAGCGTTTAATACGCGAAGCCTATCGTTTAAATAAGCACCAGTTAACGGATGAACTTAAGGAGCGAAATGTAAAGTTGGCCATTGCATTTATTTACCTGCCTACAGAAATACTTGATTACACATCCATTGAAAAGGCCATGCAAAAGGCTTTGAAGAGGGTAGGGAAAGAAGCTTTGAGTGATGGGTAAATTACTACTCAAATATCTGCAACAGCTCGGCCTAATTCTTAAAAGTGGTTTAGTGGCGCTTTTGTTGTTTCCTGTGAAGCTGTATCAGTGGTTTATTTCTCCTTTTTTAGGTGCTTCGTGTCGTTACACGCCATCTTGCTCGCAATACACCGTTGAAGCGTTAAAAAAGCATGGGCCTTTCAAAGGACTCTACCTTTCCATTAAGCGAATTTTAAGCTGCAATCCATGGGGTGGGCATGGGCACGATCCGGTTCCCTAACTGAACAATTATTATTTTTCTTATATTGTTGCCCATTGTAGTTTATTGTAATAGTTGGATGATGAAGAAATACCTGTTAAGTTTTGCTTTTATTTTGCTCTCGATTGCTTCGTTTGGTCAGAAGCAAACTAAAATAGTTGGTACCTGGTTAACTCAAGATGGAGACTCTAAAGTAGAGATAACTCAGAATGAAGATGGTGGTTTCACTGGACAAATTATTTGGTTGAAAAACCCAATCGAAGAAGATGGAACAGAAAAATTAGACAAGCATAATCCCGATAGTGAACTTAAGACTAGAAAAATTAAGGGACTTGAGATGTTGAAAAACTTCAAGTACGACGAGGATGAAGCGGAGTGGAGTGATGGTACTATTTACGATCCTAAAAGTGGAAATACTTACAAGTGCTACATGTGGTTTGATGGAAATCCTAATAAGTTGAATGTGAAAGGATACATTGGATTCTCTCTTATTGGTAAAAAAGTTAATTGGACACGAGTATTGGGAGATGTTTAGAAAATAAATCCCACTTGCACTGAAAGATAATCGGCCACTTTACCGTGAGCCTTTAAATTAACTCCTGCTATTAGACGGGAGTTTATTTTATAACGTAAATAATAGTTTTGCAGCACCGTATTGCTGGCCGAGCTACCTTTTAAAACATAGGCGCCAATCTGTTGCCCGAAAAGTAATTGCCCAAAAATAAATTCGTTACCAACTAAAGGAGCGATACTCCATAATTTAGGATCAATTACATTTTGCTGATATTCGACCAATATACTGCCAGTTATTGAGTTTATGCGGGATACCTGCCAACTTCTATTAGCAATAATTGTAAGCACTTGTTGATTATTTGTATTGGTAGTGTCTTCTTTGGCCGAATACCCTAAAAGGACCTCAATTCGTTTTTCCTTATTGAATTTCGAAAGTCTTTTTCTTGGCGGTATTATGTAAGAGTTGTTGGTGAACTCGGTGGCTATAGCTATAACCGGGTAATTTATGCCAAGGTTAGGCTGTTTAATACCTCCGTTTGAAATGTGTTGGAATGAGGCGCTGGCTTTAATCGCAAATTGCTTATTAATAAAATGATAAATACTTATGCCGCCATATAGTGGAAAGGCAAAGTTGGTACTATAGGTAAGATTTTGTGGATTACTAATTGCATCATACGGATTACTCATGTAGGCGATGCCGCCACCAAGCTTTATTGAGTACCTCCACTTGCCTCGTGTTTTTATAAATGGCTCAACGTAAGCTACGGAGCTAATGGCAAATCCTAAATCGTCATGTTCAAAATTCACATAATTAAAGCCAATGCCCCATTTAATAAAAGTGCCAAACTTTTCACGGATATTATCCTTTAAAAGCAACTGGCTTATTTCCAGCTCTGCACCATAAGGATGGGTGCCATTGTATGGATACAATGATTTGGTATGCACTTGAAACTGCCCGTAGTAGATGGATAACCCGTAAAAAGTTGGTGATTCGGATTGGTTCGTTTGCCCAATGCCCAATTGGCAAATAAAAAGGAGTATGGCAAGCCATACAACTAGATGACGATGATGGTGGGGCATACTCATCAGAACAAGTTAAGACATAAAACGCTTAATTTCCCGACAAAAATCTTTTTTGGTTCATTTTTTTCAGCGTATTTTTAAATGATCACTTAATAGCAGAAAAATGTATTTAAAAAGTATAAATCCGGCTACCGGAGAAATTATAAGAGAGTATGAGGAGTTTCATTCCGATGAGATTGATAATGCTTTAGAATCCAATTATAAAGCCTTTATGCAATGGCGAAAAGAATCTGTTGAAAGAAGAGCTAAGTTGTTGCGAAATGCCGCTGGAATTCTTCGAGAAAAACAAGAGGGATTAGCCTTTAATATAACGGTGGAGATGGGTAAGAATATTGTTGAAGCCCGTGCTGAAGTTGAAAAATGTGCCAAAGTATGTGAATATTATGCCGATAATGGAGCTGATTTCTTAAAAAATGAAATGATTGAAACGGAGGCTCAGCTATCCTATGCTTCAATGCAGCCAATAGGGCCTGTATTAGCTATAATGCCCTGGAATTTTCCTTTGTGGCAAGTGTTTCGTTTTGCAGCACCAACTTTAATGGCCGGTAATACTGGTCTGTTAAAGCATGCTTCTAATGTGCCGGGTTGTGCTTTAGCCATTGAAAATGTATTTGTTGAAGCCGGCTTTCCTGCTGATGTGTTTCGAACGCTGTTAGTACGAAGTAGTAAGGTGGAGAAAATTATTGGTGATAAACGTGTTAAAGCTGTTACTTTAACGGGTAGTACTCCAGCTGGTAAGGCGGTGGCTGCAACGGCAGGCAAGCATCTAAAAAAATGTGTGCTTGAATTGGGCGGAAGTGATCCTTATCTAATTCTAGAAGATGCTGATATTGATGCAGCAGTTGATGCTTGTGTGGCAGGTCGCATACTTAATACCGGGCAAAGCTGCATTGGGGCCAAGCGTTTTATAATCCTCGATGAGGTTTATGATGAATTTGCAACGAAGTTTACCGATAGGATGCGGGAGATTACTTTGGGAGATCCGTTTGATGAAGGGAAGAAGATGGGGCCTATGGCGCGTTATAAATTCAGGGAAGACATACATCGACAAGTTGAAAATAGTATTAACAAGGGTGCTAAGCTGTTAACAGGCGGATATATTCCTAAGCGTGATGGTGCTTTTTATCCTGCTACGGTATTGGGTGATGTGAAACCTGGAATGGTTGCCTACCATGAGGAACTTTTTGGTCCTGTTGCATCTTTAATTAGAGCGCGTAATGAGGCTGAGGCCATCCATATTGCTAATGATACTGTTTTTGGTTTGGGAGCAGCGGTGTTTACCCGTAATGTTGAACGCGGACAGCGAATTGCTGAGCAAGAACTAGAGGCTGGATGTTGTTTTGTTAACGACTTTGTGAAATCAGACCCGCGCCTGCCTTTTGGTGGAGTAAAAGAAAGTGGCTATGGTCGTGAATTGTCACATTATGGGATGAAGGAATTTATGAATGTAAAAGGCGTTTACATTAAGTAAGGGGCTACCATAAGTTTAGAATTTATGGTTCTGCCTACTATTTATTAGTGATGTAATAGCAACTGTATGGATTATCGAAAAGCGGTGAATAAGGCCGCTGCGTTATGTTCGCGCCAAGAATACTGTTCAGCAGATATTCGAAAAAAGTTAGTAGCTTGGGAATTGAGCGAAGAGGAGGTGGAAAAAGGTATTGAGTACCTGGTGCACGAGAAATTTATTGACGACAAGCGTTTTGCTGTGTATTACGTGCGCGATAAATTCATGTTCAATGGTTGGGGACGTATTAAAATCAGTTTTCAGTTGCGCGGAAAGGGTGTAGCATCAAGCGTAATAGACGATGCCTTGGAGCAATTGGATGAAGGTGCCTATAAAGAAAAATTGGCAGAATTATTGCATAGTAAAAAGCGGCAAATCAAAAATAAAGACCAATGGCAAACAAAAGCGGCTTTAGCACGCTTTGCTCAATCACGAGGTTATGAGTCTGATTTGGTTTTCCGAACGATTGATCAATTACTGAACAACATAACCTGAAGCATTTTGTAATATGAAGAAACTAACAAACATTACCCTGCTGGCCATAACGGCCTTTTTACTTTTATCTTTTGGGGCCGAGGCAAAGAAAAAACCCGCTTGGGTAAAGCAGCGCCCCAGTGACTCATCCTATTATATGGGTATTGCAAGCGTGCCAAAATATGGTAGTGCAGTTGAGTACCGTCAAATGGCTCGAGGAGCCGCCCTTAAGCAGATGAGTAGCGAAATAAAGGTTAATATTTCGTCCAATTCGGTATTGCAAAAGATCGAAACTGATAGCGAATACAAAGAAGCCTACGAGTCAAAAATCCAAGCTTCAGTGGAGCAAACGCTTGAGGGATATGAGGTGCTTACATGGGAGAATCGGAAAGAATATTGGGTGATGACGCGCCTATCGAAGCAGAAGTATGCCACCGCTCAAAAAATGAAGTTGGATAAAGCCAAAATGATGGCTGGCTCGTACTTGTCTGATGCCAAGAAAGCGATTGCCAATTACGATGCCTTTTCGGCCTTAAACTACCTTGCTAAAGGTGCAATAAGCCTGCAAGATCATTTAGAGGATGACTTGACTTACAAAACCGTTGATGGTACTTATAATGTGGGTACAGAGATTTTTAGTACCATACAAGATGTGTTTAGGCGCATTGAGCTAAGTCCAGTACAATCAAAATATCAAATTCAATTCTCAAAAAAAATGGAGATTCCAATTGGGCTTAACGCCTCCTTTATTGGAGTTAATGGTGATAAACGACCATTGAGCGGATTTCCACTAACCTATAACTTTACGAAAGGCGAAGGTGTTTTGTCATCTCAAAGCAAAACCAATAACCAGGGTTATACTTCTGTTTCTATTACACGTTTAATATCAAAGCGAAAAATGCAAGAGATAACCGCCAGTTTTGATTTTAGCCATGTTGCCGAGTCAGAAACGGATGAAGAAGTGTTGCGATTGCTTCAGATATTTTTTCCTGAAAAGCAAATGCCAACAGTAGGTATTGCTATTGAGGTGCTTAAGTCAAAAGCATATTTACTTAGTGAAGAAAAGGTGTTTGGTAATTTGGACGACAAAGGGGCTTTTACAGCCATGGTAAAAACTGAACTTAACGAAAACTTTTTCACTTTTACTACCAATATGGAGGAGGCTGATTTTGTGGTGAAAATAAATTCAAATTTCATCTCAGGTGACGAGCGAAAAGGTGATGGTTACTCGGTATTCACTGTGTTTGCAGACTTCAGTATCGCTATTAAAGATGTTAACTCGCAAACGGAAGTATTTGCTGATAACTTAACCGGTATAAGAGGTATGCGACCAGGTAATTTCGAATATGCTTTGAAAGATACCAGACTGAAATTAATTGAGGCTTTTAAAAAGAATATAGAACCCCGATTGGAGCAAGTGGATATGTAATGTAAATACAATATACCTTAAGACCCGAGGTGAGTAATCGCTTCGGGTTTTTTAGTAACATTGTGTTGGTTACAGCGTACGTGATGTATTAAATAAAACATGTTCGAATGAAGAAGCTATTGTTACTTTCGGGTTTAATTATGGTGTTTGGCCTGTTGGCTCAAGCGCAGAGTTCACAGCGAGTTAGTGCAAAGTTGTTTTATTCCCTTAGTCAAAAGCACCCTGAAGCACTTATTTTGGATGTGCGCCCAATGGCCAAATATCAGCGGTATCGACTTGATAGATCAATATTAGCTGCCACTAAAGAAGACTTAAAGCGAGTGGTGAAAAAAGTGGATAGAAGTGATACTATTTTTGTGTACTGCGAAAAAGAATTGCGCTCGGGACCTGCTGTAGAAATATTAGATAGCCTGGGTTATACCAATGTTTATGAATTAAAAGGTGGCTTAATTAGTTGGCGGCGTAATGGCTTACCATTGGATGATAAACCTTTGTTAGAGAAGTAATAACCCGAGTTCGATTAAAATTTAAGAGCTCAGATTTTATTAAGTGATTGATATACAATCTAAATTCTTGAGGCATCCCGAAACTCTCGGGATGGAGATTAAATTTAGAGCAGTAGATTGATTATTTAATGAAAAGGTTAATGTATCCACTTATAAACATCGATTTTCTACGTCATATTCGTTCGACATTACTTGTTCCGCGTTAAGCGGAAGCCCGCTCCCGAAAAATCGGGACTAGTTATGCCTTCACAAATAGTCCTTGAAACTCAATATTTATAAGCGATCTGAGCAATAAATTTTATGTCGAACTCGGGTTAATACCAAATGAATAACAAAATTATTGATAAAGCATTTTGCTTATATCATAGCTTGTCCCGAATAACGGGAGGTTTATGCCGAAACAGAATCACAGATTAATTTTTCATCAATCGTTTTTGATTCGTAATCGGTATAATATAGAGCTCTTTCCAAAAAGTAAAGAGCTCTATATGAGTCTTATTCCTTGACTTTAAAAAAGCCAATTACATCATTTAACTTAGTAATTTCTTTGTAGAACGAGTCTGTTAATGCTGAGATATTATCAGCAGCAGCAGCATTACCCTGAGATACATTGTCCAGTTCTAATATGGCCTTGTTTACTTGTTTAGAGCCTTCGTTCTGCTCTAGCGAAGCTGCTGAAATATCCGCAACCAGATTATAAGCCTTTTGTATATCAGGAACTAAGTTCTCGAAAATCTCACCTGCTTTAATGGCAATGTCGACTCCTGTAGTTGCTTTTTCGCTAATTTCGTTGGCCGATTCACGACTGCGTTCTGCAAGTTTGCGTACCTCGGCAGCAACCACTGCAAAGCCTCTACCTTCTTCACCTGCACGAGCAGCTTCAACAGCTGCATTAAGTGATAGGATGTTGGTTTGCATGGCAATCTCTTCGATAATTTGCACTTTTTCGGCAATCAGTTTAATGCCATCAACCGCTTGCTTTACTATCTCGCCTCCGTTGCTGGTATCTTTATAAGCTTGCGACATAAGTTGCTCCGTTTGATTGGAGTTGTCAGCATTCTGACTGATGTTGGCACCCATTTCCTCCATGGATGCAGATACCTCCTCGGTTGAAGTGGCTTGTTGCATCGATCGACTCGATAATTCATTGGCCGATTTAGTAAGTTTGGTGCCTCCCTCTGAAATATGAGATGCTGTTTGCTTGGCTTGAATGATGACATCTGAAATTTTGCTTGTCATCTGTTCAAACGTATAGGCTAGCTGGCCAATTTCATCCTGACGTGTTGTTAATGACGTTTCAATATGAGTGCTTAAGTCGCCTTTGGAAAGGTTGCGGACAACCTGGTTGAGCCTTAATATAGGATTCGCCAATGAGCGCGATATAAAATAGGCCATTGCTAAGGCAAAAATCATAAATATAATGCCTATAACAAATGAAAAGTTACGAATTGGGTGGAGCATAATTACCAACTCATTAGTTGGAACTAGAAGTACTGTTTTATGCCCCGTATCACCTATATTCATATAGGCTATCTCAAATGCTTCGTTGTTGATTGTGTGCTTACTGATTAGGCCTTTATCTGTTGATTTTAATATGGTTTCGGCCGCCTGTTCGCTTATTACTTCAGAAACCTGTTTCGAGACATCGTTGGCGTTTTGTGCGAGGTTAATCTTACCAAATTCATCGATGATACACATATAGCTATTTTCGCTAAAACGTTTTTTATTTAGCTCCTGAATCATTTCAGTTGGATTCAGTCCTACGCCAGCAATACCAATAGGATTATTTACATCCCCCATTAGAACATCAATAAATAAAGCTGTTTCGTTCAATTCTCGGTTGAAATCAATCATGTTAACAACCTTTTGCTTGCCTTTCATCAACTCAAAAAACCAAGTGTCGTCTGGGTCATCACTTGAAACTACATCAGATAGTTGATGGCCTTGTGTCCAGTAGTTGTTGGTTATTCCATTTATGGCGAAAATGGTAAAATAGCCAAATTCGTTTACAATGGCATCGAGCTTGTTTAGGGCGTGCCCCTTTAATTCATCATCTGTTTCACCTTCGTTAAACCACTTTAAAAGGCTCGGGTCCGATGCCAAAACCTTTGATGTTTCAATGGCTTTTTCAAAAGTGATTGTAAAATCGCTTTGTGCTGCCTCTATAAAGGTGTGTAGTTGCTGCTTTCTAATGTCTTCCGTTAAGGTGTTGCTAATGGTGTAGTAAAACGTTAGGCTAATAGCCGCGATTACTGTAAATACGACTATTCCAAAAGACAATAGAATTTTGGACTGAATGCTTCTTAGTTGCATACAACATACTTTTTATCTGGTGAAATCCAGAATTAATTAAACACTTTCAAATTCCCCTATTTTATGTAAAAGATAGGTCTACTTGAAGTTACAAGATTTCCCAATTCAACCTTTACAGAAAGTGAATAATACGCAAGTGAAGCTAAATAGTTGTGTATTTGTAATTGTTTTTTTTAGATATGCCCTGTGGTTAATTAGCTGAAATTCAACGAGCGTAATAAATAAAAAGGGCACATATTACTTGTGCCCCTCTGTTTTATCGTTCGTTATACTGGTTGTTATAATATTTTTCGTAATCGCCCGATAAGATGTTGTCGAGCCATTCTTTGTTAGCTAAATACCAATCAACAGTAAGTTCAATGCCTTCTTCAAATTGGAGCGATGGTTTCCATCCTAATTCATCCATCAATTTTGATGAGTCGATGGCGTAACGCATGTCGTGCCCCGCTCGGTCTTTAACAAAAGTGATGAGTTTTGCCGATTCACCCTCTTCGCGCCCAAGCTTTTTATCCATTACTTTACACAACTGATGGATCAGGTCAATGTTGGTCCACTCGTTAATGCCACCAATGTTATAGGTTTCACCATTGCTTCCCTTGTGGTAAATCATGTCAATGGCACGGGCATGGTCATGTACATATAACCAATCGCGTATGTTATCGCCCTTACCGTAAATAGGTATGGGTTTATTGTGCTTAATATTGTTTATCGATAGGGGAATTAGCTTCTCAGGAAATTGGTTAGGACCATAGTTATTGGAGCAGTTGGAAATAACCACAGGCATCCCATAAGTATGATGATAGGCACGTACCAAATGATCGGAACTGGCTTTGGATGATGAATAAGGACTGCGTGGGTCGTAAGCTGTTGTTTCGGTAAACAAGCCCTCGGCACCTAATGAGCCATACACTTCATCGGTTGAGATGTGGTAAAACAGTTTATCATCCATGCTATCTTTCCACACTGTTTTGGCAGCATTAAGCAGGTTAACAGTACCCAAGATGTTAGTCTTGATAAACGCCAATGGATCAGAAATGGAACGATCAACATGCGACTCAGCTGCCAAATGAATCACACCATCAAAAGTATGTTCGGCAAATAAGGCATCCATTTTATCGGCATCGGTTATATCTGCTTTGATAAATGAATAATTAGGTTTTGATTCAAGGTCTTTCAGATTCTCCAGGTTGCCGGCGTAGGTTAAGGCATCCAAATTATAAATGTGGTAATTAGGATAATTATTAACAAATAAACGAACAACGTGTGAGCCTATAAATCCAGCTCCACCAGTAATCAATATCTTTTTCATCTTTCAGCTATTTATAAAACGCATATACGCCAAGGTACTGAGTTTGTTTAGGGCAAAGTAACAAAAAAAGCCTCACAAGTGAAGTGAGGCTTTTCGAATATTGTAAAGTTGTTTTACTTAAACAGCTGCCACTTGCGGTGCACCTGCAGGTCCTTCGTACTTTGCATCGCCAAAACCTAAAATAGGGTAGAAGACAACTGGTAGCAAGAGTAAACCCAAGGTATAGCCAACGCCTTGGCCAAAGCTCTTTGATAATAAGTTAGTTGACCATATTGCAAGAATTATCCCAACACCAGGAATTAGCATTAAGAATAGCCACCATACTGGTTTGCCTACAATTTCTAATAAAACGATGATGTTGTAAATTGGAACAATGCACGCCCAACCTGGTTTGCCTGCTTTCTCAAATACTTTCCATAATGCTGCAATAACCAAAACGATTATAGCCATATAAGCTATGCCGCCAAATAATCCTAATTCTTCCATGTGTGTGAAATTTTTAATAGTTTGAAATAAGTTAGTGTTGTTATACTTTAATATTTAGTAATAGTTGCGTGAATTTAAACAAAAACAGGACAATCAAATGATTGTCCTGCTAAAATAATGCACATTAAACATGTTTATTTCACTTTTGTGTATTTGACATTCTTCATGGCGTCTTTGACTTTAACGCTGGGCTGAAAGCGTACTTTATTTCCTTTAATGTGTTTACTCTGAAAATCTTCTTCAATTTCAACACCCTCAGAACTCAAGCTTACGCGCAAGTAACCCAGATTGCCTAATTCAACTGTTGCCCCTTCGGTTAAAAACTCAGGTAAAATGCGTGTAAAAGCCACTAATACTGTTTCCGTATCAAGCTCGTTTACGGGCGATACCTCAGCAATGCGTTTAGCTAGCTTTTCTAAACTTATGTTCTCTGGTCGTACAATAGATCCATAATACTTTGGCTGACTCTCCGGTTTAGCCGGATTTTTCTTCGGTAGAACTTTGTAATTCATATCTTTTAAAGGTTTGGTTGCATTATTTTAATTGTTAAATCAAAGATATGATCCGCATACAAAAGTGCATATGACAAATGTTATGTTCTCTATGAGTTTGTTCTAATTGATGTGTAAGGCTTAGTTTTTAGTTTGTAAGGCATCACAAACTAAAAAGTGACCTGTTACAAATTAATTTGTCACCTGTTATAAAATGAAAATACACCTGAGACAAATCAATTTATCTCAGGTGATAAATTGAAAAGTAATAGGTGATAAAATCGGAGGGGTGTAAGGGTTTAAAATATAGGCATATACAAATCATGTAAATATCTGTTTAAAACACTATTTGTTTTGCCTGAGTAGTAGCAGACTGGCTTTTTATAGGGGGATAAAAACAAAAAAAGCTGCCAATTTTAATTGACAGCTTTAATATATTTTGATAAAGAAATTATTCAGAGGTGGCGATAAAATCTAGTGTTGTATTGCCACTTCCTTTGCCATTGCATAT
Source organism: Carboxylicivirga sp. M1479 (assembly GCF_007097485.1). Lineage (GTDB taxonomy): Bacteria > Bacteroidota > Bacteroidia > Bacteroidales > Marinilabiliaceae > Carboxylicivirga. Next base: position 101,347 of record NZ_VKDE01000001.1, read on the forward strand.
GGCTTATTTAATTCCTCTTACATTCTTTTCCCAGGCCCATGCCGAAGCTAGGGTTTCTTCCAGTGTTTTTTCGGCTTTCCAACCTAGCTCGTTGTTGCCATAAGTGGTATCGGCCCAAATTTTCTCGATATCACCTTCGCGACGCGGTACAATCTTGTACTTAAGATCTACCTCGTTTACCTTAATAAAGGCTTTAACCAATTGCATTACCGAGTAACCGGCTCCGGTTCCTACGTTAAAATATTCGTAATTGGCTTTGCTTTTTCCGCCCAACATACGGTCAATGGCTACCACGTGTGCTTTAGCCAGGTCAACCACGTTAATGTAATCGCGAATGGCAGTACCGTCTTCAGTATCGTAGTCATCGCCAAAAATGCTTAGCTCATTGCGTAAGCCGGCAGCTGTTTGTGTAATAAATGGTACAAGGTTGTTTGGCACACCCACTGGTAGCTCGCCAATTAGTGCTGTTGGATGTGCTCCAATTGGGTTAAAGTACCTTAAAGCAATGCAGTTTACGTTTTCGTTAGACTTGGTGTAATCGCGCATAATGTCTTCGCAAATGGCTTTAGTGTTGCCGTATGGCGATTCTGCTTCTTTGCGTGGTGTTTGCTCAGTCACAGGTAACACATCGGGCTGACCGTATACGGTGCACGATGATGAGAAAACCATGTGAGGAACGTTATATTTATTCATGCACTCCAGCAGGTTCATTAATGAGCCCATGTTGTTGCGGTAGTACTCCAAAGGTTTAGCTACCGATTCACCTACGGCCTTAAAGGCAGCAAAGTGGATGATTGCATCGATGTTCGGGTACTTTTGAAAGAAAGCATCAGTTAGTTCTCTTTCCGATAAATCAAACTCTTCAAAGGCTGGACGTATGCCGGTAATCTGTTCAATTTTATCCAATACCTCAATTTGTGAATTTGATAAGTTGTCAACAATTACAACTTCAAATCCTTTTTCCTGTAATTCTACTACGGTGTGTGAACCGATGTAACCAGTTCCGCCGGTTACTAAAATTTGCTTTGCCATTAGTGTAGCTTTTACTTTGTCGTTAAACGAGCTGTAAAAGTAATAAATCGTTCGCAATACCAACTCTATTAATAGGGCTTATTTGTATTTCAGGGCCTTAATAAAAGTTAAAAGTACTTTTATTAAGATGTTTGCTTGCAGTTTATGGTGAGTAAAGTGTTTTAAAAAAGAGCTTGATAAGTGCTTGCTTTTATTGAGTTACTAGGAAATACCGTTTTTAATGCTGTTATATTGGGAGTTACTAACAAAGCATCTAATAACTTATGCACAATGCTAAATTGGTAATTTATACTGTTATTTAGTAACTTAGCATCGCTAATAACGTTAAAGTAGACATTAGTACACATCTTATACACCTATTGTTAACAGCTTACCAACAGGTGTTGAAAGAAAGTTAATATCCTCAGCCTGCTTTTTTTTATTTTTGCAAGTATGACAACAGTTGCCAAACACATATCAAATCTATTGTACACACACGAGTGTGTTATCATCCCTAATTTGGGAGCCTTTGTATCAACACCGGTAAGTGCGACTATCAATACCGATAAAAACCTGTTTTTACCACCTACTAAAGAGATTGGTTTTAACAGAAGTTTGTCGCACAACGATGGTTTGCTGATAAGTACCCTAGGACAAGCCAACGGTATTAGTTATGGCAAAGCAAAAATTATGGTGGAGGAGTTTGTGGCAATGATTACCGAAGAGGTGAATCAAGGACAAATGGCCAACATAGAAAAGGTAGGAAGCCTAAAGAAAGATGCCTTGGGTTACTTGCAATTTGTGGCCGATAACTCTGAGAGTTATCAAACAGAGGCTTTTGGATTGAGCTCATTTCAGTTTGCGCCTGTTGTGGCCATGTCAAAGCCGGTTAGTGAGAATCAAACTGTACGCCGATTGTTGCAGCCAGTTGGATTAAAGCAAATAGCTGCATCGGTAGCTATGGTGGTTGGTTTGTTTGTTATTTCGCAATCATTAGATAATCCACTTCGAAACAATAAATTGGTAGAAGCCAATACCATGTCGTTTGTAATGCCAAGCAGTGCTGATAGAGCAGTAGAAGCGACCAAAGAAGTTAGCGTTGATGAGGTGCAGCAAGCAATAGAAGAAACGACGCCTGTTATTAAAAATAGTTATTACCTCATTGCCGGAAGTTTTAAAACTGCAGACCAGGCGCAACGTTTTTTAAATATTGTGCAAGAGATGGGCGAGGATAAGGCTTTTGTTTTGCCTAGTCCGAATAAGCGTTACCGCGTGGCCATTAATGGTTATGCCGATAAAACAGCCGCTATTTCGGAGTTGAATCAATACCGCAAAATGGAGGATTTTAAAACGGTGTGGGTATTAACACAGCATTAAAAAGAGAAGTATTACATTAGATATAAAGGCTGCTCAGAAATTCTGAAGCAGCCTTTTTTTATAGGCACGCCTTGGATGTCTGCTTTAGGGCAAAAATGCATTTTACCGCAGAGGGCCCAAAGCACCCAGAGGGAGTATATGTTTTTGGAATTATGATTGAGTTCTAGTAATGCTGTTGAATCTTTACCTTGGCTTTAGTTCTAAACAAGTTTCATTGATGTTTTGAATGAAACTTCTCTGTGCCCTTCTTTTACTCTGTGGTTAAATCATAAAATTTGCTTTTACCGCAGAGGGCGCAAAGCACGCAGAGGGGTGCGTGTTTTTGGAGTTAAGCTAAGTCTTAGTAATGCTGTTGAATCTTTACCTTGGTTTCATTTCTAAACAAGTTTTATTGATGTTTTGAATGAAATTCCTCTGTGTTCTTCTTATGCTCTGTGGTTCAATCTTAAAATTAGTTTTTACCGCAGAGGACGCAAAGCACACAGACGGAGTATTTGTTGTCTGTAACCTTAAGCTTATTGTTTCGAAAAGTGCCTATGAGCTTGTCTAGAATCTTCGTTTCCAGATAAACACATTTTTGATTCTAATCCTTTAACTTTCTCCTTTAGCTCTGTGCTTAATATTGGTTAAATTGTTTTTTCGGCAGCTTCTTCTACTGCTTTAAAAACACGTAAAAAGTTACCTCCCCATATTTTGTTGATATCCTTTTGGGTGTATCCTCGCTTTATTAATTCTTCTGTAATTTTCGGAAAATCGGCCACATCAACACAGTCGCTTAAACCGCCACCGCCATCAAAGTCTGAACCAATGCCTACATAATCAATTCCTACCAGATTTACCACGTAATCAATGTGGTTAACAGCATCAGCAATGCTTGGTAATACGGGCGGGTACTTAGTGTTTATCTCGCGCCACTCGCCCCAGGCTTTTTTTCTCTCTTCGTCCGAAGCATAGGTCCAGTTATTATATTTCAATCTCAACTCTTCCTTTTTTACATAGTTTAGCGATGTGGTATCTTCTTCTTGTATGTATGCTCCCAATATGCATATTTGAATAACGCCTCCTTTGCGTGCCAGGGCTTTAATCATGTCGTCATCCATATTGCGAGGGTGATTGCACAGTGAACGTACCGATGAGTGAGAGGCGAAGATTGGTGCAGTGCTTTTATCCAATACATCGTAAAAAGCTTTGTCCGATATGTGGGATACATCCACCAGTATGCCCAGTCTATTCATTTCTTTCAGCACTTCTTCGCCATAGTTACTTAGGCCATTGTGTTCTGGACCCTCTTTATCAGTTGATGAGTCGCAGATATCGTTGTTTTTTGTGTGTGCCAATGTTACATAGCGAATGCCTCTGTTGTAAAACTCCTCCACCCGCTTAATATCTTTATTCAAGGGAAAGCCATTTTCCATACCCAGATAAATAGCCCTCTTTCCTTCTTTTTCAATCGCTAATACGTCATCAGCACGAAGAGCTAAAGAGGCAATATCATCGTTTAAGGTCAAAGCTCGTTCGGTAGAGTCCAACATCTGGTGCGCCATTTGGTAGGCCAGAGCGTAGTTCTCATCCGTTCGCTGTCGCTGACTGGTAAAAATGGCAAAGAACATGGCGTCTAATCCGCCTTCTTTCATTCTTGGTAGGTCAACTCTGCTACCTGGTGCTTCGTGTGTTTTACCAATGTCGAATGATTGACGCAAAAAACGCATGGGGGTATCGCAATGGGTGTCGATGGTAATGGCCTGCTCGTGTACTTTGGCAGCATCAAGTGGTTTTAGCTGGCACGCTTGTAGGTACAAAGTGCCCAATAGCAAAAGTGTAAGTGTTTTGGTAATACTCATGTGTGTAGATTTAGGATTACAAAATAGTGATAATATTTTTGATCAAATAGTTATTACTTATTCATTACCTCTATTACATTTTGTAGCCAAGGATAGACGATTTTACGGATGATAATATCTATAATTAAAAATGTTTTGATAAGTTTACATGATGAATAATCAAATTAAACTTGCTTATAGAATTTTAATTATTATTGCTGCCTGTTTGGCTGGGGTTTATTACATCGGCTATTTAACAGGTGTAGTTGTAACATTGATAAATCAGATGTAAGCGGGCATATTTGATAATTGTTAGTACTAAACCTAATAACCTACTTGATTAATGAAGAATGCCTATAAAAACACGTGGGTAGTTTCCATACTATTCGTTGTTGGAAGCCTTATTACTTTGTATTTTAAAAGCTCACTGGCACAGTTCTTAAGTCAGTTGCATCCGAGTTTGAATACGATTCTACTGTATACTGCACTCGTTCTTTCTTTAATTATTTCTTTTTATTGCCATCGTAGGCTTGGTCGATTGATGGATATGAAATGGAGTTTGCAACGTATTGTCAAACAAATTGACTATAGTTTGCAAAAGCAATTGTGGTTTTTGCTGGTGTATTGGCTGCTGTTGCTACGTTACGTTATATCAAGCGAGAAAATTGATCTTTTCTTAGCTGGTTTATCACTTTTGCTAGTGTTCGGTCCACTTCGTAAAACCATGCGCTTAGCCCGAGGTCTTGATGCGGAACAAGCTTGATAATGCATCCTGCTATTTTGTAATTTGCGAACCTTTGCTGTGAATTTTTAAGGATGAAAGAGCTTATTGAATTTATAAAAACAGGAAGCTATTCGAGGGAATCGGTAACTATAAAAGGGCTATTTAAGCTTTATCTATTGCACATAGCATGGTGCATACCTCTTTCCATTCCATTTATTGTTTTGAAATTTGTGGATGCTTTACCCACCCATGCTTTTCAAAATATTGAAGATCCTTTGAAATTTATGTTTGGAGCAGTTTTTATAGCTCCCATTGTTGAGGAGCTGATTTTTCGTTGGCCTTTAGTGCCCACCAGGCTAAATATTAGTATTGCTCTATCGTTTTTTCTTACTTACGGAATTAAATATACACTTGGCTCTGCCTATGGTTATGAACTTTATTTGCAAAGTATACCTATTTGCATTCTTATCTATTTAGTGGCTCCCTTCATATGTATTGCTAAACAATTACCTTTTAAGTGCTTGATGCACTTCTTGGTTATTGCATTTGGCTTTTTGCATATTTCTAATTTCACAGAGGTCTATTGGTGGATGTATCTCATATTTCCTGTGTTAACAGTGCCGCAAATCGTACTTGGTTATGTTTGCTCATTTGCCCGTATGAAATATGGTGTCGTCTACAGCATAATACTGCATGCTTTTAACAATTTAGTTGTGTGCATACCTTTGCTAATTAAGTATCTGCATTAACAATAGTGTAGCAAAGTAGGAAAGGATCTCATTTGAATTGAAGGTATAAAAAAGAACCAGGCATGTTGCGCCTGGCTCCCTGTTAGAAATAAGTTGCTTTACTTTTTACAAATTGCTTTGTTATAGTGTGCCCATTTTGTGTGAGGCACTTTATAATGTATAGGCCAGATGCCAAATTTTGGACATCTACTTGTATGTCATTTTCTGCATTGGTAATTGTTTTGCTTTTTATCTTAATGCCTCTATAATTGTAAATATCTAACAATGTAATGTTACTATTGCTTTGTTTGATGTTGAGCGTGTTAATGACTGGGTTTGGATAGATGCTCAGCTTAATTTCTTCTAGTTGGTTTAGGGCAGTTGCAAGAGATAAAGAAACGGTTTTTGAAACAGCAACATCATCCACGGAAATGGAACCAGCAGCACTCTCATATCCGTTGGCAGTAATGGTATAAGAATAATTACCAGCATATATATTGGTAAAGCTTACTTTACCTTCTGCACTTGCAATTGCTGCTGTTTGACCTTCTATTTCAACGATGGCTCCTTCAATTGGAGCAATGCCATCAAGTACAGTAAATGAAACATCGTAATAAGCACTTAGGATGGCCTGATAGCGCTCATGCACATCTGTTACTGTTGTTCCGCCTGCATATGTTACTTTTTCATCATCTAACCAATGCTTAAAGGTAAATCCATCAATTGCTGGCGTTGGCAAATTAAAGGAGCTAAGGGTATTGGAGTAAAAAGCCTTTGACCCAATATAGCTTAATTTAGTGCACTGGCTTAAGTTGGCTTCGGGAAGTCGATTATAGGCAAAGGCATAACTTTCAATTTTTTCCAATGCTGTGCATGTGCTCAAGTCAATTGTGTTCAAATTATTGGATGCGAGAGCTCTGTGCCCAATGTATGTTAGTTTAGTGCAGTTGCTTAGATCAATGGCATACATTCCTATCAGGTTAAAACAGCTGCTGTTAATGCGCTCTACTTGTGCTGGCACCACAACGCTTCTTGAAACACCACCGTATGAAATGAGCTGTGTTAAATCATCCGTTGTATCAACATTACGTTTGTATATAAAACCCTCTGAGGGTTCATCATCGATAATTGTAATCTGATTATTGTTAAAGGCGGCTGAATAGATAGTAGTTGCATTAGGAGGTAAAGCTAAATCAGTAATGGAGTTGTTGCGAAAACTTTCGAAACCAACCGTTAATAATGCGGTGCAATTACTCAAATCTAATTTTTCAATTCTATTGTTATAGAATGCATGACCGCCAATATCTGATAAGGAAGTGCAACCACTTAAATCTAAATTTTCGATGCCACAAGACATAAATCCATATTGACCAATTGATGTGAGTTGGGAGCAATTGCTTAGGTCGATTGTTGGTACAGATAAGCTGTAGAGTGCAGATCGTTCAATGGTTTTTAATGCAGTGGCATTTGTGAAATCGATACTTGTTAAGCGACTAAGTACTAAAGCATCTTCACCAATGGTTTCAACCGTTGAAGTTACAATCAAACTTTTTGTAGCGCCTCCATAGGAAACTATGCGAGTGTAATCGATGCTAGCATCATCCTTGCGTGCATAAAATAAACCATCAACAGCTTGTCCATTAGCCCTTGTTATTACATTGCTATTAAAAGCAGCCATACCAATGTGCTGCAAGGTACTTGGCAAATTAACAGTTGTAATGCTGTTGTTGCAAAAAGCATAATCACCTATGTGGGTCATGCCTTCGGGAAAGGTAATGCTTGTTATACCTTTGTAATAGAAATCACTACTACTGTATGATCTTGCGTCTTTAATGCCTTTTACCGCTTGACCATCTAAAGTGGCGGGTATGATAATGTCTTTAATCGCAAAATCATACGAACAACTTTGTATCAAACCATCCGTGGTCATTTCAACATCGGCATCCTTTAAGGTGTATTGCGCTTTTGTTCCGTCAACAAAAGTTGCCCATATCACAGCAACTAAAACAAGTTTACTCGCTGTCTTTCCAATAATCTCTCTCATCCTAATTTAATCTTGATTGTGTGGTTAAATTAATTGCTATTGGTGTAGCCAGAGAGCGGGCGCAAAAGTAATAAAATTAGTGACTGAGCAGTATAGCGTAAGCTAGAAAAAGGGAAACAGGAGATTAGAAAAGATTTGAAAACAGCTAGTGTGAAAGATTGTAGGGCTAAGATTGATGATACTATTTTAGTTTAAAGCAATAGCAGCAAATACAAATATTAACTATGTTAACTTATGGGTTGATTTTTAGTGTAATAAATATGGGCATTCGTCACTGAATAGTACACGTTAGTCAACGGAGTGCTGATTTTTCTTAAAATGGAGTGTTACGATAAGCGAATACTGCAATAAACCTACAAAGGTTTAAAGTTGAATTATTATGAAACTATTTGATGAATTTGAAATTATAAGAAGAATGTTTGACTTAATTAGAAAGAAGCAAACGGGTTGTACAAGTACTTTTCATAAAAGGATAGGCGTATCAAGAGGTAAGTTATACAACTTACTTAATGAATTACATGATATAGGAATTGTTATTAAGTACGATAAACATTTGAAATATTTCTATTTAAGGGATGATATAGAGGTTAATGTGGAGGCGCCAATCCAAGTGATTAAGAAGGATGAATTACGAAAGATTAGAGGCGGGTTTTCATATTCATTCCATTTTTTTGGACAAGGTTAGTAGTAGTTTCGCACCAGCAATCAACATAACCTTAATTTATGAAGAAGATCTTTCCGCCTGAGATTATTGCGCAGTCAACAGAAAAGCACTTTTATGAGCATAATCGAAAATTCACTCGGATTTATGTCTTGAGCTTACTATTAATAGTTGCCTTACTCATTAGTTTGCCATTAATCTCTCTTGAAATCACTACGCAAAGTAGAGGCATCATTCGCACTCCTTATGAGAATAATAAAATACAAGGCTCACTATCGGGTCAAGTGGTACTCAATAATTTGCGCGAGGGCGATAAGGTAAAGGTAGCTGATACGCTTGTTGTGTTATGTAACGACCATCTACTTGAGCAAATAAGATTGGAAAAGAAGCAATTGGTAGAAAACAATGCATTTATTGAAGATATTGTTAAGCTTCTGAGTGGTATATATAAGCTAAATACTAAAAAATATCAGCACGAAGCAACAACGTTTCAAGCTCAAATGCAAGAGTTAGAGGTTAATAAACGTATTTTAAAGAGAGAATATGATATTGCTGAAAGTTTGTTTAGCGATAAGGTAATGCCGGAGTTGGAGTATTTACAAAAGAAAAACAAATACGAACTTCTTTTGTCGCAACTAGATCTTACAAAACGACAAGTATACAATAGTTGGCAAGCAGAAAAAACCAGACTAGAACAAGAGAACAGGAAGTTAAAATCCAGTATTTCAAAAACACAACTGGAATGTGAGAATTATATCGTTACTGCTCCAATATCAGGAACACTTTCAGAAGTAATTGGAATTTCTGAGGGAAGTTATATTACAATTGGGCAAGTATTGGCATATATTTCACCTGATGAACAGCTTATTGCTGAATGTTATATTAACCCAAAAGATATTGGGTATTTAACGGAAGGACAAACAGTAAGAATTCAACTAGATGCGTTTAACTACAATCAATGGGGCCTGATTCAGGGAGTAGTTACAACAATTACCGACGATGTTATAATTGTAAATAATCAACCGGTTTTTAAAGTGCGATGTAGCTTACCCGTTAATTATTTAAGTCTTAAATCAGGCCATAGGGGCTATTTAAAAAAGGGAATGACCTTAACTAGTCGTTTTGTACTTACTAACCGCACATTGTATCAACTGCTTTTTGATAAAGTAGATGATTGGATGAACCCTAAATTAGTTTCTAATGATAAAGATTAAGCAACACGATATTACTGATTGCGGGGCTGCTTGCCTAGCTTCCATTGCCTCTCACTATAAATTAAAATTACCAGTATCACGAATACGGCAATTAGCAGGTACCGATAAGAAAGGTACCAATGTATTAGGCCTTATTAAAGCTGCAGAGAAAATGGGTTTTACTGCTAAAGGTGTTAAAGGAGGAGTTGATGCTTTGCCAAAAATTCCTTTACCAGCAATTGCTCATGTGGTGGTGAAGGAAGTACTACAGCATTATGTTGTTATTTATAAGGTTGCTAAAGAGCAGGTTGAATACATGGACCCTGGCGATGGGCAAATGCATAAAGTTTCAATAGTTGAATTTGAGAAGCAATGGACTGGGGTTTTGGTTTTGTTGGCGCCCAATGACGACTTTATAGCCAGAAATGAAAAGGTATCTAATTTTAGCCGCTTTGTATTTTTAATTAAACCACACAAAAGTATCCTTGTGCAAGCCTTGTTAGGGGCAATTTTGTACACGGTACTGGGATTGTCTACATCCATCTATATTCAAAAGATAACTGATTATGTGTTGGTTGATGGTAATACCAACCTGTTAAACCTATTGAGTGTAGGAATGTTGGTTATCATCGTATTTCAGTTATTTATTGGTGTAGCTAAAACAATATTGATGTTGCGCACCGGTCAAATGATTGACGCTCGATTAATACTTGGTTATTACAAGCATTTATTACGATTGCCACAGCGTTTTTTTGATACCATGCGTGTGGGGGAGATTATTTCACGTATTAATGATGCTGTTAAAATTAGGGCATTTATTAACGATACAGCGGTTAACCTTGTCGTTAATATTTTCATTGTGTTTTTCTCCTTTGGACTGATGTTTATATATAGTTGGAAACTAGCCCTGATTATGGCAATTATTGTTCCGTTGTATGTGCTCATTTACTGGATTACGAATCGACTCAATAAAAAGCAAGAGCGTAAGGTGATGGAACACGCTGCTGAACTAGAAAGTCAGTTGGTTGAGTCACTTAACTCGGTGCGCACCATCAAACAATTTGGATTAGAGGATTTTACGAACGTAAAGACCGAAACACGTTTTATTACACTGCTTAAGACTGTGTATAAATCAGGCATTAACTCCATTTTTGCCGGTAATTCATCTGAGTTTTTAAGTAGGGTGTTTACCATAGTACTACTGTGGGTAGGTTCCTATTTTGTTATAGACCAAACAATAACCCCAGGTGAGCTATTGTCGTTTTATGCTATTATTGGCTACTTTACTTCTCCAGCAGCTAGCCTAATTGGTATGAATAAAACGGTGCAGAACGCACTAATTGCGGCTGACCGTTTGTTTGAGATAATGGATTTGGAGCGTGAGTCAGATGAAAACAAAATAGAACTGCGTAAAGACTTAATTGGAGATCTAAGATTTGAAAATATTTCTTTTAGCTATGGTACTCGCGTAGACGTTTTTGAGGAGTTTAATTTGATAATCCCTAAAGGTCGGCTGACGGCTATTATTGGCGAGAGTGGATCGGGGAAAACCACGCTGGCTGCTCTCATTCAGAAGCTATACCCTCTGAATAAAGGGAGTATATATATTGGGAAGCACAACATCAATTATTTTAACAACGAAAGTTTACGACAGCTGGTGGCCAGTGTGCCTCAAAAGTTAGACTTGTTTGCTGGTAATGTGGTAGAAAATATTGCTGTTGGAGAATTTAATCCTGATATGGAAAAGATATTAGCGGTTTGTAATCAACTAGGGATACTCAAATTCATCGAAAACCTACCCAATGGCTTTAATACCTATTTGGGCGAAAATGGGGCGAGTGTTAGTGGTGGTCAAAAGCAACGATTAGCCATAGCTCGTGCTTTATATCGTGACCCAGAGGTGCTTGTTCTCGATGAGGCAACTTCGTCCCTTGATTCGGAGTCGGAAAGTTACGTACAGCGTACACTTGATAGTTTAAAACAGCAAGGTAAAACCATTGTTGTGATTGCCCACCGTTTAAGTACTGTGATGAATGCAGATAAGATTGTGGTGCTTGAAGAAGGTAAGCTAATAGAAGAAGGTACCCACTATCATTTGTTTGAACAACAAGGCAAATATTTTAATATGTGGCAAAAGCAAATGCCTCAATTGAAAGAAGAATTAGAGGCCAAGTGAAAACATTATAAAACCAGAAACTTATGATTCTATTGCATACACTTGAACGACTCAAGCAGATTAATGAGCTGATTAAAACAAAATCAACAGGCAAGCCCAAGGAGTTTTCAAAAAAGATTGGCATTAGCGAAAGTCACCTCTACCGTTGTATTAACGAGATTAAGGAGATGGGAGCTCCCATTAAGTTTTGTCGTAAAAGAGACTCTTATTATTACGAGAAAACCTTTGAAATTAAAGTCAATTACTCCATTGAATTAGTATCGGAAGAGGAGAGTAGAAAAATAAACGCAGGTTTTAACTTAAATAATAGCTCACTACTTTTTTATGAGAGTGGGGGACTTTAGTTTTGCACATGTAACGTTACAAAATACCCCGATGGACAAGCTTGCAACTTTTCTTCCAACGGGGCGCTGGCCACAGCCAGCACAAAATTAATTATTTTATAAACTTAAATTTTGTGAAAATGAAAAATTTAAATGATTTAGGCGTTCAGGAGTTAAGCAAAAAAGACATGAAGAAAACTGATGGAGGTGGTTGGAGAGGTGCAATTGCCGGTGCATGTCTAGGAGCAATGACTGGAAACCCTGCCGGAGTTTTGATTGGTGCTATCGCCGGTGCATTTATTTTAGACTAAATTTGGAAATAGTCACTATTGACTCAATAGTGACTATTTTTACTTCATATGATTTTACCAAATAACGACTTTAAATCCATAGCGGATTATTTCAAAAAGAGTAAAGAAAATACTGATCGAACAGTTAATGATCGTACTTGTATCGATTTGGATTTTCATGATTTCTTTAATTCTGTTGATTATACCCAGTCAAAGCCTGGGCAGCAATGCCTGTACGCCCGCTTAAGAAACTTGGGTAATGGCTTGTTAGGTGTTGATTCGTCGGAACAGTTAATTCATTTTCTACAAGAAAACCATGAGGCACTAAATCGGGTAAAAAAGAACCTGAACCGTCTGAATAGTCATGATGCCTACTATATAAATTCCCTGTTTCAAGATGAACCATTGGCAAAGCCTAAGTGGCTTTGGTTAATGCCAATTTTATCATTTACGAGTTTAGCCTTGAGTGTTCTTTCTTTTTTTCAATTCATATTTTTGGTGCCTTTAATACTGTTGGTAGTAGTCAATTTATTAATCCATTATTGGAATAAGAAGAACGTGTATGTCTATATAAACGGCATATCTCAATTGTTAGAATTAATACGATGTGCCAAATTATTGGACAAAGAAGATCTGCCTCAGCTACCTGGTATTGGTGATGATATCAAATTATTGCAGACACTTAAGTGGCAATTTGCATTTTTTAAAATTGAATCGAAGTTTCAGAGTGATTTTACAATGCTTTTGTGGGGAGTGTTCGAATTGATAAAAATTATAGGTTTGTTAGAGCCTTTATTATTTTACAAAACTATTGGATCGATTAGTAATAAGAGGAGTGCAATTAAACGAGTGTTTCAATATGTAGGAGAGCTTGACGTTATGGTCTCAACTATTCGCTTACGAGAAAACTTACCATTTTATTGCCTTCCTAAGATAAACGATGAAAACCAATTTGAGGGATTCGAAGTTTATCATCCTTTGATTGAAAAGTGTGTTACAAATTCATTTAGCCTTAGCAACAAGTCTATGTTACTTACAGGATCAAATATGTCAGGTAAGACATCTTTTATTCGCATGGTTGGCTTGAACGCGATAGCAGCTTTTGCTCTTAACACTTGTTTCGCATCGAAATTTACTTTGCCAATTTTGAGTATTTTTTCGGCCATACGCATGAGTGATGATTTGCTAAATGATAAAAGCTATTACTTTGAAGAGGTTCTGACAATCAAGCACCTGTTAGATATGAGTAAGCAAAAGCCGTGTCTGCTATTGCTTGATGAAGTATTTAAAGGAACCAATACCATTGAACGTATTGCCATTGCTAAATCTGTATTATCTGATTTGGCTCATAAAACAAATTTTGTACTGGCAGCTACTCACGATATTGAATTGACCGAACTGTTATCGCATCAATATGATCTATTCCATTTTTGTGAGCAAGTAAATAATAGGGATGTTGATTTTGATTATCGATTAAAAGAGGGAGCCTTAAAACAAACGAATGCAATCCGTATTCTCGAAGCGAATGCTTATCCGGCATCAGTTGTATCTGAAGCAAGAGTCATTGCTAATAAGCTGCAGTTACAAAATAATTAATTCATCTACTTCACCTGCAAATGAATATGGTCGTCGTGCCGTACCGAATGACAGCCTTGGAAACGGATTTTTTTATTTTTCAGGCGTAAGCGTTCTTTCAAGTGCGGCTCCAAAAATACTTTGTCAACTGCAGGGTGCTGTGTGAGTGCATCCATGAGGTCTTTGGTGCCTTTTTCTGAAAAGTGTAACTCGCCGTTAATGCTGCCCAATGTTAAATATTTAGGTAGATCGTAGTAGGAGAAACCAGCTGTTTGACACGCTTTGTGTTGGTTTAGTTCTCCCTTTTTAGGACCTTCAAACACACCGTATCCGCTCACTGATTTGGAGGAATTGACAATTTCGCCTTTGGCATTTTCATACACCAAGCTAAAGTCCACTTTTTTACCGTCGTTATGGCTCAAGTGTGGCAGTAATGGAAAACCAGGTAATAAAGGGAATCCTGCATCCAGATAACGCATAATTACCTGATCGTTACTTTCAGCAAGTTTTTTTGATACATCCAGCAGGTAGCTATTGAGTTCGCTACTCACATAATTACGATTCATCAGTACCGTTAAGTAATTGGCAGGTTTTAAATTGTGCCTATGTTCAATGCGTTGTCGGTTAAATAGTTTAGCAACTAATGGTGTTGTAACAAAAGTTCCAAGGCAATAGATAATTACAAAAGCAGCCAGTCCTTTTAAGGGAAAAGTGAGTTTAATACGTTTGGAAAAAACAAAGGACATGAGGTACACTACTCCACCTATTTGCGTGAGTATGGTAAGTAAAATAAATACAAACGCATGTATGCCTATCTTTCCTGTTTGTTTCATTTATGATGTTGTTATACCACTATAAATCCATGAGCGCTGGTATAATGCCGATACATAATCAACGTGGCTTTAGAAATGGGATGCACTAAAGTCGCATTTTGATTAGTAAACGGTATTAGCTGGTGGCAAGATAGCTTTTTAATTGTTCTTTGATAAAATAATTCCATCCGCCTTGGCAACTTTCACGGCTAAACTCGGGCACTTTTGGTTCAAAACTACCCATCCCTTCACTAATAACGATCAGTGTTGTATAGGTCTCTTTTTCTTCAATTTTAAACGTTACAAATCCTACACCTGTATAGTCTTCGTAGCTCCAGTGATATTTAATTAGCTTTAGCTTTTCTACCTCAATAATGCGCCATAAATGCATAAACTGACGTTCGCCTGCATCAACCATAAATTGTGTTTCAAAGCCAGGCTCAGCTTTAAAATCTGGTATGTTGTTAAAGAACCATTGGCGCATTTCATCTACCTTGGTAATTGCTTCCCAAATTCTAGCGCTTGAGCAGTTAAAAATCTGCTGGGTAATTATCGCTTCTACTTTCATACAATTTGCCTTCATTTGAGACTACTTGTCCCGATTATTCGGGATGGAACTTACCAATATCATCCCTTTGCCTGGGTGAGAAGCTATTCTAAAGCTTCGTTTCATTAAGATGTTTCTCACAAAATAAGACATTATCTTTTTATTTGCGATTGAACTATGAGATATGACATTTGCAAAGTCATCCTTAAATAGTTACACAATACTAGGGAGTTATATGTTTTAAACATGAAATTTTTAAAAAAGTGTATATTTGGCTTCTGAGTGGAAAATCCAATAAATCAGTTTATGGAGGTTAAAAGGACGTTTGATTTGCTTGCTAATCTCAAGCAAAACATCAATAAGGATGATATCCTGTGCGCCAAGCGCAACAAAGAATGGGTTAAGTTTAGTGTAAATGAATATAGTGAGCAGGCCCGCTTGTTTAGCTATGGATTACTTGCCAAAGGTTTTACCAAGGGAGACAAAATTGTAACGGTTTCGAATAATCGGCCCGAATGGAATTTTGTTGATATGGGCATGTCGATGATTGGCGTGGTGCACGTACCTGTTTACCCTACTATTTCGGATGAGGAGTACAAATACATATTAGAGCATAGCGATGCCAAAATGTTGATCGTAAGTGACATCATCTTGTATAATCGTTTGTCTGAAGTAGCCAAAGATATTGAGAGCATCAAAGAGATTTATACCTTTAATGACATAAAGGATGCCTCCAACTGGAGTGAGATAACCTCTTTGGGCGAGCAGGAGCGTATTCGTTGGAAAGATGAGTTTAAAACAATCCGCGATGGCATTAGCGAAGATGAGTTAGTGTCGATTATTTATACCTCTGGAACAACGGGTAACCCCAAAGGTGTAATGTTGAGTCATAAGAACTTTATGAGCAACATGAAAGATGCTATTCCGCGCTACCCTTTAAGTGCCGAAGATAACATACTTAGTTTTTTACCGCTCTGCCATGTTTACGAGCGCATGATTAACTATTTGTTTCAGGCCAATGGCTGCAGTATTTATTATGCTGAGAATCTGGGAACCATTGCACAAAATCTGGTGGAGATAAAAGCAACAGCGTTTGTTACGGTACCACGTGTGATAGAGCGTATTTACGATAAATTAGTATCCAAGGGAAATGATCTATCTGGCATTAAAAAAACTTTGTTTTTCTGGGCTATGAAGTTGGGCGAACGTTATCGAACCAATGGTAAGAACTACCCTTTGTACGCTGCTAAATTAAAAATAGCTCGTAAGCTTATCTTCTCAAAATGGCAAAAGGCTTTTGGAGGAAATCTTCGTTTGGTTGTGAGTGGTGGAGCAGCCCTTCAGCCACGTTTGAGTCGCTTGTTTTTTGCGGCTGGTATTCCATTGATGGAAGGTTATGGATTAACCGAAACAGCTCCCGTTATTGCGTCGAATCATATTGCTGAGCCCGACAACCTAATGATTGGAACCGTAGGAACCGTTTTCGATAGTGTGGATATACGTATTGAAGAGGATGGCGAGATACTGGCCAAAGGTCCTAATATTATGATGGGCTATTACAAGGATGAGAAAACAACTGCTGAAGTAATTAATAAGGATGGCTGGTTTCATACCGGCGATATCGGAACATTGGTAAAAGGACGTTTTTTAAAAATTACCGATCGTAAAAAGGAGATGTTTAAGCTGTCGAGTGGTAAATACATCGCCCCCCAATCCATCGAAAACTTATTGAAAGAATCGGATTTTATTGAGCAGGCCATAATTGTTGGGGAGAGTGAGAAGTTTGCTGGTGCTATTTTATCGCCTAATTTCAATCACTTGCACCTGTGGGCGCACGATCATAAAATTCACTTCCGCGATAACCAGGAACTAATCAATAACGAAAAGGTATTGGCTATTTTCCGTAAAGAAGTGATGCGTTTTAATAAGCTCATTGGTAAGCACGAGGAGGTTAAGCGTTTTCGATTAGTGCATGAGGCCTGGACATCGGCCAGTGGAGAATTATCTCCGACCTTAAAACTGCGTCGCCGTATTATTTACCGCAAATATGCCGATGTATTGCGCGAGATGTACGCCTATGGCGAGAATGAGGAGAATAAGGGATCGATCAAGTTTGGATAGTGCTGTGACTAAATAGTTAAAGCACTTTTCGATACTAAAACAAGCTATGATCAAATAGTCAAGGCTTGTCGACGCACTGATTCTGCTCGTGACTATTTAGTCATAGCGTTTTCCGAGAGTGAATGAAGCTTTAACTAAATAGTCATGACATGTTTCTGGCTTTACTTTAGCTTTGACTATTTAGTCATGGCTCCAGGAAGTAAAGAAGTGGCTTAATCAAATGATTAAAGCATGTTTTGCTAAACAAGCTCATAACTTCTTAATAAAACCAAGAATTAACTTGAGTATATAACAAAGGCCTTGAGAGCGATCTCAAGGCCTTAATTTTTACAAGTTGTGAGATCTTAAACCTCACGCACTTAAATCTATTTTTTCATTTCTTTATACGCATTTACCAAACCATTGGTAGAAGCATCGTGCGATACCACTTTATCATTGCTGATTAGCTCTGGTAAAATAGCATTGGCTAACTGCTTACCCAATTCAACGCCCCACTGGTCAAAGCTGTACACGTTCCAGATAATGCCCTGTACAAATATTTTGTGCTCATACATGGCAATTAAAGAACCTAAAGTACGCGGATTCAACTCTTTCATTAAAATTGAGTTGGTTGGGATGTTGCCCAAGAATACTTTGTACGGCAACAACTCAGCAATCTCAGCATCCGATTTACCAGCCGCTTTAAACTCAGCAGTTACCTGTTCGGCTGTTTTACCAACCATCATGGCTTCTGTTTGTGCAAAAAAGTTAGCCAACAATTTTGGGTGATGATCACTCAATGGATTATGACTCTTCGCAGTAGCCATAAAATCACAAGGAATTAATTTAGTACCCTGGTGTATTAATTGGTAAAAAGCATGCTGACCATTGGTTCCTGGCTCACCCCAAAGGATAGGGCCAGTCTGGTAATTTACCTTTTCGCCATTACGATCCACATACTTACCATTGCTCTCCATATTACCCTGCTGGAAATAAGCTGAGAAACGGTGCATGTACTGGTCATAAGGTAAGATAGCCTCTGTTTCGGCACCATAGAAGTTGTTGTACCATACACCAATCATTGCTAAAATAACTGGTAGGTTACTTTCCATCGGACATGTTTTAAAATGGATGTCCATGGCATGAGCTCCTTCCAATAGCTCGCGGAAGTTATCAAAGCCAATGCCACAAGCAATGCTCAATCCAATGGCCGACCATAACGAATAACGACCACCAACCCAGTTCCAGAATGCAAACATGTTAGCGGTGTCGATACCAAATGCAGCAACTGATTCGGCATTGGTTGACAGAGCAACAAAATGCTTGGCTACAGCAGCTTCGTCTTTAGCAGCTTCTAAAAACCACGACTTAGCCGAGTTGGCGTTGGTCATTGTTTCCTGTGTAGTAAAGGTTTTTGAAGCTATGATGAATAATGTTGTTTCAGGGTTAACAGCTTTAAGTGTTTCGGCAATATGAGTACCGTCAACATTAGATACAAAATGAAGATCTACATTTTTCTTGTATGGCTTTAAGGCTTCAGTCACCATTAAGGGACCTAAGTCAGAACCACCAATACCAATGTTTACAATATCGGTAATTGCTTTGCCAGAGTATCCTTTCCATTCGCCTGAGATTACTTTCTCAGAGAATGTTTTCATCTGGTCCAACACAGCATTAACATCTGGCATTACATCTTTACCATCAACCATAACAGGTGTGTTGCTACGGTTACGCAAAGCTGTGTGTAATACAGCGCGTCCTTCTGTTACGTTAATAGCTTCGCCAGCAAATTGGCTTTCGATGGCCGACTTTAAGCCACACTCATCGGCCAATTGCATTAACAATGACATTACTTTAGCATCAATGCGGTTTTTTGAATAGTCCAAAAGAATATCTTCAAAACGCAATGAGAATTTGTTGAAACGCTCGCCATCTTTGGCAAACAAGTCTTTCATGTGCGTGTCTTGAAACTGGGCATAATAGGCCTCTAGCTCTTTCCACGCTTTGGTGGTAGTTGGATTAATACCTGGTAACATGGTAGTAGTATTTGTTTGTTTGTATTGATATGTTTTTCAGTTCCTATTTGTCTCCCGCAGATTGCGCAGATTTTCGCTGATATTTAATTCTGTTTACTTTTCTGCATTTCTCTGTGTTATCTGCGGGCAATTATTTATATGTCGTGTTTTTTATCTCCCGCTGATTCCGCTGATTTTCGCTGATGTTTTATTGTGTTTATTTTTTTTCTGCGTCTATCTGCGTTATCTGCGGAACAACTATTTATAAACCATTTACTTTTCTGAAAATCCCACTACTTATTTCAGCAACATTAAAGTTAACCAATATAGCAAGCTTGAGTTTAGTAATCTTCAAATCCGATATGACTTGTTTATGATGCACTTCAGCTAAGTTCTCAACAGATTTAAGTTCAATTATCACCTTATCTTCAACCAGTAAATCAAGCCTGAATCCAATATCTAGCTTTACTTCTTTATAGTAAACAGGGACAGGCACTTCTTTTTCAACTTTAAAGCCCATTTCACTTAATTCGTAAAATAAAGCAGCCGAATATACCGATTCTAATAAGCCAGGTCCAAGCGCATTATAGACATTAAAAATTGCTCCTCTAATATTATATGAAATGTCATTTTCAGTCATTAGATATAGCTATGTTTGGTTGGCTTCAGGTAACTATTTTAGTTCTTTGTCTTTTCTCCTGCTGATTTCGTTGATCGTCGCTGATTTTTTTACATTCAATATGTATTTTTCTTCTGCGTTTATCTGCGTAATCAGTGGGAAGTTTTTTTACCTCAGGTGCTCAGTTAAAAGACGAATCTCCATGGCAGGAGATATTTTATCGTATATGATGTTGTAAACAGCCTCAGTAATTGGCATGTTTACTTTGTATTTGTCGTTTATCTCATGGATGCTTTTTACCGCATAATAACCCTCTGCAATCATCAGCATTTCCATTTGTGCGTATTTTACCGAGTAGCCTTTCCCAATCATGGTACCAAACATACGGTTACGACTAAACTGCGAGTAGGCAGTTACCAACAAGTCACCTAAATAGGCCGAGCTCTTAATATCGCGCGTAATTGGATGAACTGTATCAACAAAGCGTTTCATCTCTTGAATACCATTGGAGATTAATACCGCTTGAAAATTATCACCATAACCCAAACCGTGGCAAATACCCGAGGCTACTGCCATAATGTTTTTGAGTACCGCCGCATACTCAGTTCCGTATATATCATCCGATATAGTGGTCATGATGTACGGAGTTTTTAAAAAGCTGGCAAACAAACGGGCGCGCTTAATATCCTGGCAGGCAATGGTCAGGTACGAAAGGCGCTCAAGTGCAACTTCCTCGGCATGACATGGGCCACTAATAACGCCTATGGACTCGGTTGGTACATCGTATTTTTGTGTGAAGTACTGTCCGATAATTAGGTTTTCATCAGGCACCAATCCTTTAATGGCCGATACAATAAACTTATCGTGCAAAGGCTCAGTAAGATGCTCTAATGCTGATTTGATAAAAGCCGATGGTATGGCCAGTATTAGAATATCCGACTCGCGAACAACCTCATTGATGTCATCTGAAAAAAAGATTTTATCAGGATTGAATTCTACACTAGTAAGGTAATTGGGGTTGTGGCGATAACGTTTAAAATCATCAATATGTGATTTGTCGCGGAAGTACCAATTGATGGATGTTACATTATTAAATAGCATTTTAGCAATAGCAGTTGCCCAGCTTCCACTACCGATAATGCCTACTTTAGATGATTCATCCATATGTTGTGTGTTTTGATTCTGAATTTAGCGAGATAAAAATAAGACAAAAAAGGAATAATTGCCTTTTTTGTCTTATAGGATTAACAATTTCTTAAGCTAACCAAGCTTTTACTTCATCCTGTGATGGATTTTTCAAGCCTAATTTATTCTTTTTGTTGTAGCCACAAATGTCTTGAAAGATCTTGGTGTGTTTTGTTTCTTTAAGTGCATCTACCTTGCTAAAACCAATGGCACGAATCACTTCAATCCACTCAGGAGCAATGCCTAATTCAGCAAATTTCTCATCACTATCTGGCTGTACTTTCTTTTCAGGGCGCATCTGAGGGAAGAACAATACATCTTGAATAGAATCCTGACCAGTCATAAACATGGTTAAGCGGTCGATACCAATACCCATACCCGATGTTGGTGGCATACCATATTCAAGAGCACGAACAAAATCCATATCAATAAACATGGCCTCGTCATCACCTTTTTCAGATAACTTCATCTGCTCCTGGAAGCGTTCCAATTGGTCAATCGGATCATTTAACTCGGTATAGGCATTACAAAGCTCTTTTCCGTTTACCATTAATTCAAAACGCTCGGTTAACTCAGGATTGTCGCGGTGCTTTTTGCACAATGGTGACATCTCAACTGGATAATCGGTAATGAATGTTGGCTGAATCATGTGACCTTCACATTTCTCACCAAAAATTTCATCAATCAATTTTCCTTTACCAAAGGTTTCATCAACTTCAATGTGTAATTCATCACACACTTTAAACAGTTGTTCTTCATTCATACCGTTAATGTCAATTCCTGTATGCTCTTTAATGGCATCAATCATTGTTAAGCGACGGTATGGTGCTTTAAAATCAATTTCTTTATCGCCAATGGTTACAGTTGTTTTGCCGTGAAGTGCTAAAGCCACTTTTTCAAGCATTGTTTCTGTAAATTCCATCATCCACTTGTAGTCTTTATAGGCTACATAAATCTCCATTACGGTAAATTCTGGATTGTGCGTACGATCCATTCCTTCGTTACGGAAATCTTTAGCAAACTCATACACACCATCAAAACCACCAACAATTAGTCGTTTTAGGTAAAGCTCATTGGCAATACGCATGTACAATGGAATGTCTAATGCGTTGTGGTGCGTAATAAACGGACGTGCAGATGCACCTCCTGGTATTGGCTGTAGAATTGGTGTCTCAACTTCTAAGTATCCAGCATTATCAAACATCTCACGCATGGTTCTGATAATAGTGCGACGCTTTTCAAATACTTCTTTTACCTGTGGATTCACAATTAAGTCAACGTAGCGCTGACGGTAACGCATTTCTGGATCGGTAAATGCATCGTATGTTTTGCCATCTTTCTCTTTAACAATTGGAAGCGGCTTTAATGACTTACTTAATACAGTTAACTCCTGCACGTGAAGTGTTGTTTCGCCCATTTGCGTTTGAAACACAAACCCTTTTACACCAATAATATCACCCATATCCAATAATTTTTTGAATACAGTGTTGTAAAGTGTTTTGTCTTCGCCAGGGCACATGTCATCGCGGTTCAAATAAATTTGAATACGACCTTCAGCATCTTGTAACTCAGCAAAAGAAGCTTTACCCATGATGCGTCGGCTCATAATACGGCCAGCGATCACAACCTCTTTCATGTTATCTTTTTCAGGATCAAATTCCTGTTTTATCTCAGTTGACAGATGAGTGGTTTTATATTGTGCTGCCGGGTAGGCGTTAATACCCAGTTTGTTTAGCTCTTCTAAACTTTTTCGTCTGATAATTTCCTGTTCGCTCAGTTCCAACGTACTCATTCTATAATCTATTTTTAGAACATTACTAAAATGACAGATTTACCTGTCAACCGTTATTGTTTTTCTTTTACAAAAGAGAAAAGTTTTGCAAAGATAATGGTTTTCATTGAATTTGATGTTTTGTCAATTATTAGTTCGTGCCTTATTAGTTTATTTAACGACTCGCATTACATTTGTTAAAAAATGGAAGCCGATGATGAGCAATGATTATACGCAGATAGATGCCTATTTATTTGATTTGGGAGGTGTGATAGTTGATATCGATCCGCAAGCTGCGATAGCAGCATTCGAAAAGCTTGGATTAAATAACCTTCATGAGCAAATTACGCACGGGCATCATCAGGGACTGTTTAAGCAATACGAGTTGGGAGTTATTTCTAGTCAGCAATTTGTTGATGCGATTCAGGAGTTATTGCCATCAAAAGTATCGGATCAAACCATTATCGATGCCTGGAATACCATGTTGGTGCATTTGCCTATAGAGCGTATTCGTTTGATCGAGAAGCTATCCAAACAAAAACCAGTATACCTGCTAAGCAACACCAATGCTATCCATCATCAGGCCTATGTGTCTATGGTGTCAGGTATTGAAAATGTTGAAACAATATTTAATAAGGCCTTTTATTCTTATGAAATAGGTTTGAGCAAGCCCAATGCATCCATTTTTAAACATGTGATTGACAATGCACCTTTGCAGGCCGAGCGAACGTTGTTTCTGGACGATTCGCACCTTAATTTGGATGCCGCAGAGCAATTAGGATTTCAAACGGCCTTGATTGGACCTAAGCAGTCCATGTTAGATGTTTTATCTGGTCATTGTATGGATTAAAAGTCATCGGAACATAAACCAAATTGCTCTTTTTCCTTGTTAGCATGAGGCTCAATGTGCACCATCACATCAAAAACATCTTTAAATTCTTTTTTGATGTTTATTTCGAGTTGCATGGCTAAATCGTGTCCTTCGTTAACGCTAATGTTACCATCTACCTCTACATCAAGACTAATATCGAAGAGATGATTTAATTTACGAATACGTGCTCGGTGCGGATTTGATACACCAGGCGTATCGTCAACAATGGCAAATAATTTTTTATACAATCGGTCTTGATCTGAGAAACTGTCCATCAATTCGGTGTTGGTTTCTATCGCAAGCTCAGTACCGCTCTTAATAATATATAAGCCTAATGCAATACCAACACAAACATCAATAATCGGTAGTTTCGTTAGATAAGTAATGCCCAAACCAAGTAACACGGCTAGTGATAAAAAAATGTCGTTCTTCATGTTGATGGCATCGGCCTTGACCATAAGACTGTTGGCCTTTTTAGCCACTCTAAACTTGTAAAAGGCGATGGCTGCCTTGCCTACAATGGACAATAATGTAACCGCAATCGCTGCCTTGCCTGGCATTTCACGAACTTCATTACTAAACAATATACCAATGGTACTAATGACCAGTTGCAAACCAGCAAATAAAATGATGATAGCGATTATTTTAGTTGCTATTGCTTCAATGCGGTTATGGCCCCAGGGGTGTGCTTTATCTGGTGGTTGCTCAGATAAACGACTGGCGAAATAGGTGATAAGTGAACTTAATATGTCAGTTGCCGAATCAATGCCATCGGCAATAACAGCTGCTGAGCCTGCTACAATGCCGACCACAATTTTGAGAGTTGCCAAAAATGCGTTGCCAACAATCCCAATCCACGATGCTTTTTGGATCAGTTTCCCTCTATAACTTGTTTGTGTTTTTGTAGTCATTAATAGTTTGCCATTCAGCTTTGATATTCAAGTAGGCTGCAAATTTGCTAATTATAACTTAAAAATGAGCTAGAAGCTCTCAATACTTTTTTCGATGAAATATTGGCTTGGCTAATAGTATCAAATCAATGCCGTATGAATTATTAATGACTACGTTTAAAATGTAAGTGTTTGTTGCTTTAATTCTTGTCAAATGTTTGGGCAATAGCTACGCCAGTCCAACAACCGTCGTTTTTAACTAATACTTCCAGGTAAGCATTGGTCATTTTTTTTGTTCTTGGGTGCCCAAGAGAATCTTTGATATCGAATTTGTATGATTGATGTCCAACTACATATGCCATTTTGCCATCGGGCGAGAATTTGATTGTTGGCTCGGTCTTATTATATATTTCATGATAGTCAATTTGATCAAATGCATAGAGGTGGTTAATTTCGCTATCTGTTTTTTCTACCTCCGTTAGATCCCAATGAACCGTTCCTTTGTTGATGTACACAGTTGAATCAGCAAAGCAAGGGTAGTGGGCTCTGTAAATGTTAATGTCTTCTGTGAGTAAAAACTCATCCTGCATCATTAGCATTTCAATGATTTTAGCTCTTTCGAAATCTTCATCAAACGTGTTTTGGTGTTGGCAGCTACTAATAATGATTATCGTTGAGGTCAATAGAATTGTTGCAAGTAATTTCATAACAGAAA
Source organism: Carboxylicivirga sp. M1479 (assembly GCF_007097485.1). Taxonomy (GTDB): domain Bacteria; phylum Bacteroidota; class Bacteroidia; order Bacteroidales; family Marinilabiliaceae; genus Carboxylicivirga. The sequence continues at coordinate 126,794 of NZ_VKDE01000001.1, forward strand.
GATTAAAGATTAGTAATTAATTATTGAGCTAAGTTGCTTTAACTGAAAGCAAACTTACCGGATATTGTTTGTATTGTCAATCAAAACAAATTTATGGTTGACATTATCAATTATGGTTAATAATTTTATTGATAAGACAAATGCAACATGACTAAACTAACCTTTATCTCAATTGTGGCCTTGCTATGCTTTTTTCCGCAATCTTGGGCACAAGTTTTAAATTATTCTGGACCTGCCAGCTCTTCATTGGCTAACTCTTTGGTATTTGACGAATCGCCCTGGGCTAGCATAAACAATGTCGCTAACCTAGCCGATCATAGTGAGGTTTCCATAGGTATATCGTATGGTTTACGTTTTAATATGCAGGAGTTAAGCATAAGAACTGTCGGTGCTGTTGTGCCATCAAAGTTAGGTGTCTTTTCCGCAATGGTTTATCAAAGTGGCTACTCCAAAAGCAGTATGACGCGTTACGCAGCTGGTTATAGTCGTTTGTTTGGAGAAAGCGTGTCGGCTGGTTTTCAGTTTAATTTCTTAACGCACCAAATATTGGCTGCAGATCGTGCGGATGCTTTTTATTCTTCTTTGGGCATACTTTGGCAAACAGAAAATCATTTATCCATTGGTATTTATATTCAAAATTCTGAGCAAAGCCATATTAATTATGCCGACATGGAAGTGGCTTTACCAAGCTTGTTTAATACGGCTATTAAATTTTCTCCAGATAAACATTTTATGATAATGTTGGAACTGGAAAAGGCAATTGATCGAGAGATGGTTTATAAAAGTGGCCTTCAGTTCAATTTTAAAGATAAGTTGTATGCGCGAGGAGGAATTTTGGGTAAGCCAATTGAGTTAACATTTGGTGGAGGTTTTGTTGTAGGAGCCTTGTCCATTGACGTGGGGTTTTCTCATCATCAACAATTGGGGGTTTCATCGGGTGGTGGTATAAACTATGCCTTTACTAGTAAAAAGCATTAGGATGAAGCATTATATTCTCGTGATAATGTGTTTGCTTTTCGCACTATGCGGAATGACACAAGAATTAGATGACCTGAACAAGCGTATAACAGATATGCTTGAAACAATGGCCGACGAACAAATTCGTTCAATGGATTATGACGAATTAATAAATGATCTGATTGATTTGAATCAAAACCCGATTAACCTTAATACAGCTAGTAAAAATGACTTGGAACGCTTATTCTTCTTAACTGATTTTCAAATTGAGAACATTCTGTTTTATCGATACGAAAATGGAGATTTGTACTCGGTTTATGAGTTGCAGGCCGTTGAAAAATTAGATAGTGCTACAATCCAATACATGTTGCCCTTTGTTTGTGTTCGGCAACCAGAGGAAAAAAGAAAGATGCGAGTTTATGGGAATGTACTTGCTCGTGTGCAAAGTACTTTTCAAACACCAGAGGGTTACTTATCTGATAATGATTCAACAGCGCCTAACTATTTGGGAAGTAAGGAAAAGTGGTTGACACGTGGGCGCGTGTACTTTGGCGATAAAGCTGAACTTGGCTTTACCTTGGAGAAAGATCAGGGAGAGCAGGCCTTTCCAAAAACCTTTCCTGCAGCTGATTTTAACTCTGCCTTTGTTCGAATTAATCAACCAATAAAGTTAATCGATAACTGGATAATTGGCGACTATCGCTTATCATTTGGTCAAGGCTTGGGCGTTTGGACTGACATGGCTTTTTCCAAGTCAACTGAGACTGTTCAGTTGCGACGCAGGGCTAAAGGCAGCAATGTTTATACATCGGTTAACGAATCGTCGTTTTTAAGAGGTAGCGCATTAAAATTGCAACATAACAAATGGTCGGCCACGCCTTTTTATTCATACAAAAAGCGTGATGCATCTATGGTAAACGATACGATGAGTTCATTAGGAATATCCTCCTTGCAAGAAACGGGCTATCATCGTACTGCTACTGAGTTACAAAATAAGCATACTGTATCAGAAGCTGTTTACGGCCTGCAGTCAGCTTATCAACATCATTATTTTCATATGGATGCGGGGTACGTTAATTGGCACCTGAACACGCACATTAACGAAAAAGAGCATCTAAAAGATAAATACAAACTTGCAGGATCTACACAAGAAACTTATTGGTTGTCGCACACCATATTTCTTAACCGCCTAACAATATTTGGCGAAGTGGCCATGCAAAATGCAGAAGAATTTGGTGTTTATCAGGGCTTAACTTATCAATCAAATAACGATGTAAATATCTCGCTGGCCTATCGGAAATACAGTAAAGCTTATACGTCTATTTTATCCAATCCATTTTCCGAGTCGTCTACCCGAGGAGGCGAGTCGGGCGTTTTTGCATCTATTAGTTTTAAACCTGGCAGGCGATGGTTAGCAAAAGCGTTTATTGATATTTTTTCGTATGAATGGCTCCGATATAATGTTTATCGACCCTCCGATGGATTTGAAATTTTTGCTCAGCTTAATTATGAAATTAATCAGCAGAGTAATTCTTACATCCGCTATAAATCAACAATTAAAGAGCGGAATGGAAGTGAGCTAACTAATAACTACCAGATTAATAATTATCAGAAAGATAATTTTCGACTGTTTTATGCCTATCAACCCGATGACAAATGGCGTTTTCAAACACAAATGGAACATGCTATTTACAAGGAGGAGAAGATGAGAAGTTATGCCTGGATGGTGTTTCAGGATGTACGCGTCAAACCCACTCATTGGCTGGCTTTGTCTGTTCGATATGTTTTGTTTGATATAGATGATTATAATAGTAGGATATATAGCTACGAACCCGATGTGTTATATGCTTTTACTGTGCCCGCCTATATGAATAAAGGAACGCGCGTATTGTTTAATTTCAATGTGAAGCCAAGCAGTCGTTTGCGCATTTGGGCACGACTTGCCCATACCAATTATTCAAACCTGGAAGAAATTGGTTCTGGAAATCAGTTGATAAAAGGATCTGTAATAAGTGATTGGAAGTTGCAGCTTCAGTATCGATTCTAGTGAATATTATATTTGCCTGTACGCCGTAAAACACAAATCATTTATTAATTTTACAAGGCGATAAAGGAAAATAATCTAAAGATATGCAACGAGCCATGAGAATAGCTTCTCACATACGAGGATTACAGAATTGGCGAGTTCCATCTGACAAACGACAATAAATTTAAGCAGATGAATAAGAAAATATCATTAGCCATTGATGCCTTTTACAATGGGCAAAATTGTGCACAATCGATAATTAAGGCTTATGTAAACGAGCTTAAATTTGACGAGCAGCAAGCTTTGGATATGGCTTTGGGTTTTGGAGGTGGAATGGGCAAAATGCAAAAGGCCTGTGGTACGGTAACAGGTGCTTATATGCTTATTGGTCTGCGTAATGCAAAGGCAATTAGCGATGTAGACGAAAGAAAAGAGAAAACTCCAGAAATGGTTCGAGCTTTTCGCGAAAAATTTTGCCAACGTCATCAAACCGATCAATGTGTTCATTTGTTAGGGTGCGATATACGCACTGAAGCAGGACAACAAACCTTTAAAGAAAAGCAACTGAAAGATAAGGTGTGTTCAAAATGCATTGAATCATCCATTAATATCCTTGATGAATTGTTCGCTGAGTAAGCCATTTGAATCATCAAGCAAACTTAACAAAGACATTAACTCAAAAATACACATGTAATAATGCGCATATTACATACTTCTGATTGGCACATAGGACAAAAGCTTCATGGCAACGATCGCGATGAGGAACATGAATTATTCTTTAATTGGTTAATCGATTATATCAATGAACACGAGGTTGATGTTTTGTTGGTTGCAGGAGATATTTTTGATGTGGGCTTTCCATCAAATAGTGCTCTTAAGCGTTATTATTCGTTTCTAACGCACTTGGTTCAAACCAAATGCAGCCACGTTATTATTACTGGTGGCAATCACGATTATATAAGTACGCTTGAAGCACCTGCCGATGTATTATCAGCCCTAAATATTCATGTAATTGGTGGAGCCAAAACTTCCATTGAGGATGAAGTTATTGAAATAAAAAGGGGGGAAGAGCTAGAGTGCGTGATTGGAGCTGTCCCTTTTCTGCGCGACAAAGATATACGACTGATTAATGCTGGCGAGTCTTATGAAGAGGGCATGAATGCCATTAATGAGGGTATTGTCAAACATTACCAAACGGTTGCTGATGCAATGAGTGAATATGAATGTCCGCGTATTGCAATGGGGCACTTGAATGTGTATGGGGCTAAGGTATCGGAGAGTGAGCGAGATATTCACATTGGTAACTTGGCTGGTTTTCGTGTTACCGACTTTCCTGCAATTTTTGATTATGTGGCGCTGGGGCATATTCATCGCCCGCAGAGAATGAATGAAACTGGCACTATTCGTTATTCAGGTTCTCCCATCGCTTTAAGTTTTTCTGAGCGAAGCGATCAAAAGAAAATGATTTTATTGGATTTAGATATTAATGGAATTCAATCCATTGAAAGCGTTGAAATACCTTGTTTTCGACGCTTGATAAGTTTTAAAGGCGAGTTTCAACAGGTGGCCGAGCAATTGGCAAGCTATAAAAGTCAATCTGTTTTGTGCGATTGGGCAGAGGTGTCAATTGAAGAAAAGCAAATGGATACCACTTTATCAATGCAATACGAACAGTTGATTGAAAACATTAATAATGAAAATAATAACTTACAGATAGTAAAGCCAAGCCTACGTTTTATCAATGGCGATCAGTCAACTGTTTATGAGGAGCACATTTCGCTATCGGACTTAACTATTACCGATGTTTTTGATCGCTTATTGGATGCAGGGCAGGTAAATGGTCAAGACGAACTAAAGCAAACATTTACCGAGTTATTAGATGGTTTTTATCATCAAATCGAAAACGAATAAGGCATGCAGTTACTTCATCTTCGTATTCAAAACCTGAATTCTTTAAAAGGGAAGCACCAAATAGATTTTTGTGAAGGCGCTTTAGCCGAAACGGGTTTGTTTGCCATTACCGGACCAACAGGAGCTGGTAAGTCAACTATTCTGGATGCCATTACTTTAGCACTTTACAATCAAACGCCCAGAAGCGGAGCTGTTTCTAAAAATGATATCGTAAAGTTAGGCAGTGTACTAACGCGCAATACCAATGAAGCATACGCCGAATTGGATTTTCAAATCCAATCAGAGGTGTATCGATCTAAATGGAGTATTTCGCGTGCACGAACAGGCAATTTGCGCGACTATGCTTTGTTGCTTTCCAGGAAAAATGACGAAGGAGAGTTTGTCGCTCTTGACCTTAAGCGCAATGAGATTCCTGCAGAGAATGCACGTTTGATCGGTTTGAATTTTGATCAATTTCTACGTTCAATTTTATTGTCACAAGGCGATTTTGCTCGATTTTTAAAATCAAACGCCAATGAGCGAGGTGAACTTTTAGAAAAACTGACTGGTACTGAAATTTATCGACGCATTGGCCAGAAAGCGTTTTATAAATCGAAAGATGAGTGGGTAGTATTAGATAAGCTAAAGCAACAGCTGGATGGTATTGATGTTTTGTCTGAAGAGCGAAAAGCTGAATTAAAGGATGAAATTAAAGTAGTTGATGAAAGCAACTCGGACTTACTTGCGGCACTGGAAAAATTAAGGCTGAAGAAGAAAGCCAATGATGAAAAAGAAGAATTAGAGAAACAAATTCGGAAGAAAGAGGAGGAGTTAGCTAAGCTGGAACGTGATGTTCTAACCTTTGCGCCAACGCTTAGTCGTTTGGAGAACCATCAGCGTATATTGCCTTTAAAAGCCGAGTTGGTTTTGCTAAAAAATGTACAAAGCGAACGCCTTAAATTATTGGATGAGCAGAAAGTAAAAAAGCAGCAATTAGAGAGCTTGCAACTTGAAAGAAAACAGTTAAATACTGAATTTGAACAACTAGCTCAGGACTTGCGTTTGCAAAAAGAAAAGGAGGCTCAGCTTCAACCCCTGATTAAACAGGTAAGGGAGCTCGATGCCGATATTAAAGTAGCTCGCAATGAATTGGCTAACCTGGAAAAGAATGCTCAGCTACAAGGTCAACAAATTGATGTTGTCCATATAAGTCATCAAAACATTGAAAAGGAACTGACTGCGCAAGATTCGCAAATTTCTTTACTCGAAAACTACCTTAAAGAGCACGCTGTAGCTGATGTGTTAAAAGAACAGTTGCCCTTGTTGCAACAGCGTTACGATGGTTTTGAACGTGATCAAAAGGCTTTTCAGGATGCTTTGCCCAAAATGGAAGATTCGCCAAGCAAAGAGCGCTTAATGTTGGATGATAAGCTGATTAATCAACAACAAATATTGTCGGAAGTAATTGAAACAAGTGATGCTTTTATTGCGGATAAACAAAGTCGCTTAAGTTCCAAAATAGTTGATAAAGAATTGTTGCGATCGGCCATTATCGAGCAGCAGAAACTTAATCAAGTGTATGAAAAGCTAGCGACCTTGGTTGCCGATCAAGAACAACTTGATGAAGAATCAGCCAGCTTGCTAAAAGCAGGTAAACTAACAAAAGAGCAACAAGAGCAGAGCCTTGCCGAACTGAAGAAATGCGAACAGGCTTTGGAGATTAATACCAAATATTTAGCAGAGTTACAGTTGCGACGCGAGCGTGAAGTATTGGAAGCTAAATATGATGTCGCTCGTCAACAACTCAAAGAAAATGATGCTTGTCCCTTGTGTGGTTCATTAGAGCATCCGTTTGTAAAGCATTACGAAAATAAGGCGAATCAAACTGAGCAACTGCTTGCTGAACAAAGCAAGCAACAATTCAACTTGCAGGCAAAAGAGAAAAAGTTAGTAGAAGAAGTATCTGCATTAAAGGCTAAAAATATTGGATTACAAGGCGAAGCCAAACGCATCAAGTCCAAACTCGAGGTATGTACTGAAGCAATTAAGCACTTACTCCAACATCATGATCAGGTAAAGTTGTTGCCAAAAGCTCAATTAGAAGCGGAGAACAAACGGATAAACGAAGAGCTTGAAAAACTGGAGCAGCAATACAAATTGATCGATTACATTGAAAAGGCAAGCATCAGAAACAAAGAGTTCAAACGCTTGTTGGATGATTTAAGCATTCTAATCGATAATAAGGCGGAGTTGGAGAAGCAAGTTGAACCCTATTTGCAACTGGTGAGTGAGACCGAGTTAAAGGATCAATTGCTTGCTTTGGAAAAGCAGGCACAACTGTACGAGACTAAAAAAGAACAGCTAAGAGAACACAAGAGCACTAGGGAGAAGCAAACCTTGGTTTGGGATGAAAAAGGAAAGCAGCTAAAACAAATGCTGGTGGAATTTGCCACTTTAAATGCTCAATTGGATAAGAGCAAAAGTAAGCTTTCGGAGCAGACTCAAAAGCGATTCGATTTGTTTGAGGATAAACTGCCCGAAGAGGCAGAGAAAGAGCTTGTCGATTTAATTAATGGTATTAAAAAGAAGCAGAACCAAATAGAGATTGCCATCGGTAAAAACGATACTCAAGTCAAGGGAATAAGCGATCGATTGGAGGAGTTGACCCAAGTGCTGCTTGATGAACAAGAAAAATACAATCGATTAAAGCAGGACTTGGAGCTTCAATTAGAGGCTATTGATGTACGTGATTTTGATACGGCTCTCCAATTGTTATTGGAAGATGATGAGGTGGAGCGTATTAAGCAAACTCAGCAAAGCTTGGTTAAAGCAGAAACGGAATTAAAGCAGACGCTTTCTGATGGCAATATCCGATTAAAAAAGTTAGTAGAGGACTTGGCTGTTGATCCGATTTCGGCTGAGGCTGTCATTAGTGAAATTGATGCTAAGGAGTCGCAGTACAAAGAGTTATTACTGAAGCGTGGAGCAATTAACGAAAAATTGCTTAACGATGAAGTGAACAGAAAAAAGCAACAAGCAAAACTAAATGCGATAGACAAGCAACAAAAGGAATACAATCGCTGGAATCAGCTTAGCCAATTAATTGGCGATGCAACAGGAAACAAGTTCTCGCGCTTTGCACAGGAGCTAACTCTGCAGCAAGTATTGTTTTTGGCCAACAAGCATCTAAAGCAGTTAAGTGATCGATATTTGGTCAAGCATGTTAAAAGCGATAACCTGGATGAATTATTTATTGTGGATACCTACCATGGTAATGCCGAGCGCTCTGTTAAAACTTTATCGGGCGGAGAAAGTTTCTTGGTGAGTTTGTCGTTGGCACTTGGCTTATCCGACTTAGCAGGCCAAAATACTGTTATCGGTAGCTTGTTTATTGATGAGGGCTTTGGCACCTTGGATCAAAACACCCTGGATGTGGCTCTTTCGGCTTTGGAGAAACTGCAAAGTGAAACCAATCGTACCATTGGTATAATTAGTCATGTGCCAGCTTTAAAAGAGCGGGTAACAACGCAAATTGAATTGCTTAAAGATGCTTCTGGTTATAGCCAGCTTGAGGTAAAAAGTTAGTTGTTGGAGTAATTTTTTGTTTTAGGTAGATGATAGAAGTTCTTTAGTAGCATTGTAGCCCATTTTAATCATTTCATCTGCTTTGTGAAAATCAAGCGTGCCACAAGCATCACGAGGTATTTCAATTAAATAATCAGGCGGGTAGGCTGCTAGTTTTTGACGGGCTATGGTGTTTTGCATGGCATCAAAGGCTTGATCAGCAATTTTGTACATGCCCGATTGTCCCTTTGGCTTGCCCGTTTCCTTGCCGCGTATGTTGTTAATTGTATCCTGAATGAATGATGATGGTGTTTCTGTTACGCTATCAACTGTTTTTGATACTTTTGGTTTTGCACCCAAATTAACGGCAATAATTAGGTCCGAGTTGTCGCTAAAAACAGGGGCAATTGGTATTGGGTTTAATACACCGCCATCAATTAATTCCAAGCCATCTTTTACAAAAGGGGTTAGAAACAAGGGTAAGGAAATAGAAGCGCGAATAGCATCATACAAATCACCGTTGCTTATCCATACTTCTCTTTCGTTTTTAACATCCGCAGCCACTGCTGTAAAGCTAATTGGGAGATCTTCAATCTGAATATTCCCTAGCATATCGCGCAAGGTTTTCATTAATTTGTCACCTTTAATAAGTCCACTATTGCCCCACGATATGTCCATAAATGAAGCAACATCAACTACCGATAGTGTTTTAACCCATTCTTCAAACTTTTTTAACTGGCCCGAGGCATAAATACCTCCAATAACAGATCCTATTGAGCAGCCAGAAATAGATGTGATGGTGTAATTGTTTTCCTGAAGCCATTGAATAACACCAATATGAGCCAAACCTCTTGCACCACCGCTTCCAAGAACTAAGGATATATTTTTATTTGACATACAAATTTCTTTTTTTCTGAATACTTAGTTTGTAAAATGCAGCTGTAGAACGGGATATTGTACTTGTTGTTTTAGCAAGATACAAAAGTTGTGAATATAGTGGCGACCTGCCATAGATAAAGTACTCCATTGCCTAATTCATTCGTCATATTATTGAGTCCTTTTGTCATATTTTTTTTGGCTTTAGCAATGATAAAAGTACTTTCGCCTGCGAAGATGAAAAAGTAAATTGTTTGGGGAGATAATTGGCTTTGGACGGACTACTCATTGGGATTAACGTGTAACAAACACCACTTGTTGGTGGCCATTAACTGGTAGCTGTAGCATAGTTGCTAATGAGATTGTTATGTCGTTTTTCTGCGTGGTATTACCTGGTCGATTGTTTTTTCAAAGTTGTAAATAATCCAAATAAGCAACATAATTGAAAAATGATCAAAACATATGAAAAAAACGATTCTGTTATTATGCGTCTTGTGCTTGGGCGCCGCGTTACAAGAAATGAAAGGGCAAACCGCCACTTTTAAAGCACTTTTCCTGTACAACTTTACCAAGAACATTGAATGGCCAAGTGGAAGCAATGGAAGCGATTTGGTTATTACCATTTTGGGTGATGATGAAATTAGTACTGAACTTGAGAAGATTGCTAAGGTTAAAAAGGCAGGAAACAAAAGCATTAAAGTTGTATCAGCCCGCAGTGTGAAAGATGTTGGTGACTCGCACATTGTGTTTTTGGGTTCTTCAAAAAGCTCATTAATGAAAAGTTTAAGTTATGCTCATCAAAACAATCCGGTTTTGTTAGTAGCTGATAAGGATGGTTTGTGTAAGCAAGGAGCTGCCATTTCATTTTTAACGGTAGGTGGCAAGTTGAGGTATCAAATTAGCCCACAAACCATAGAGGCACATAACTTAAAAGTCACTCAAAAAATAATCAGTTTGGGTATTAAAGTTCAATAACCAACACTAAAGTTTAAGAAATGATTAGATTTAAATACCTTATAATTTTGATGTTTTCATTGGTTTTGAGCAATGCTTTATTGGCTCAGGAAAGTGAAAGCTCTTCTCTTACGAAAGAGAAAATATTATCCATGTCAACTGAAGAGTTGAGTGGATTAGCACTAGAAGATTTGATGGCAGCCATTGACATTGTGGGAGTGTCATCGCTTGAAGAGTTGTATGAGTTGTTACTGAACAAAGATGTGACTTCGGCATCTAAGTCTGAAGAAAGTTTGTTTGACTCACCTTTGTCAACTACCGTATTGTCGCACGATCAAATTATTTCCTCGGGAGCTACATCTATTGAAGAGGCTTTGCGCATGGTTCCAGGTCTTATTGTTCGCGAAAAATCAAACGGTAATTTCGATGTGCATATACGTGGTAACGATAACTTACCAGGAAAAAACATGTTGTTGTATTCCGAGAACATGAATACTTTGGTAATGATTAATGGTCGCCCGGTATTTAATTACTCTCACGGTGGAACATTGTGGGAAACACTTCCAGTAGGATTTGAAGATATTGACCGTATTGAAGTAGTTCGTGGTCCGGCCAGTGCCCTTTACGGACCAAATGCTTTGTCGGGAGTGATTAACATTATCACACAAACCATCAGCGATGATTCAGCCCTTTTATCAGGTAATGTGCAAGCTGGTAGTTTAAATACACTAGTGGGTGATATTGCATTCCGAGATAAAATAAATGACAAATGGAGTTTCGGTATAACTGGTAACTTTGAAAGTAGAGATCGTAATACCGATGAAGTATTAATATACGATAGAGGTGGTGCAGAGTATTCTTTAGATGGAGTCCCTGTTGACCCAGGTTATTTTTCGCTAAGTGAAATTAACCGAATGCAAAATGGCGATTTGCCTCTATGGCCTCCATATCAGGTTAACGGTGAAACCTACGATATCTACAAGTCATTTCCAGATCCTGAAAAATCGAAAGAACGCATGGGAGTAAATGGCTATGTTGATTTTATGCCAAATGAAGAGGTGACATTCAATTTAATGGCTGGCCATCAAAACTCACAAGCATTAACGTCGAGCATGGGTGATGTGCCAACACCGTACACTACAAAAATAGCTTCTACCTCATATGCTGATTTACGTGCTACCTACAAAGGTTTAAGTTTTCAGGCCAATTACAATGGCGGAACAATTGATTACATGGCCGGTAACGAGGGCTTTGAATTAGATAATGAGCAGTATAACATTCAGGCCGAGTATGACTGGAACCTTGGTAAAGTTAGCATTCGCCCGGGTGTTAGCTATCAATCTATGTCGTACGACGATACGGAGCATATTGCAGAAATTGGTAATGGTTATTTAAATGAAAAGCGTACCATTAATATTTTAGCTGGTAGTGCTCGCGTGGATTATCGCCCAAGCGATAAATTGCGCTTAGTAGCAGCTTTGCGTGCCGAGCAATATAACTATCCTGATGATATATATGCATCGTGGCAGTTTGTTGGTTCTTATAAAATCAACGATAATAACCTGTTCAGAGCAGTATATTCAAGAGCTAATCAATCATCATTCTTAGTCAATACCTATTCTAATTACACTTGGAATGTGGTGAACATGGAGTTTCCTCGTATTATGCAATTCGATGGTGACCCTAACCATGATTTAAAAACCATGGATATGATTGAGATTGGTTATCGTACACGTCCTGCTAAAAATTTATTAGTTGATATCGAGGCTTTTTACAATGTGTCAGAGGGTTTTGGTGCATTAATGCCAGAAACAACTTCATTGGCCGTGTTTAACCCGTTGGCGGTTATCGGTCAAATCGAACAGCCAGACATTAATGGTATTGTTAATATCAAATATCAAAACCTAGATCTAGTGTCGAAACAAATGGGCTTATCGGCTTCAATCGACTGGGTTATCTCTGAGAAATTGGTTGGTACAGGGCATTTTACTTTGCAACAAACAAAACTGGATAATTACTTACCCGTTAATCGTAATGAGGTAGTTGGTTACCAGGCTTATCTTGCTCAAAACGATCCTGATTTACCAGCTAAAATTCAGCAAGCCCTAGTGGATTATGGTACTGGTGTTGCAACAGGAGAAATTGATCCTACTGTTCAAACATACGCTGTGGCAACAACCATTAGCGATATGCCCGAGGGTGAGAAAAGTGATTACGAGCACAAGTCAACACCATCATATTTTGGAGGATTCTCTTTGAGCTATCGTCCTTGTAAAAAGATAGAGATATTCCCACAGGCCTATTTCTACGGCGATCAATCGTTTGAAAGTCAGTATAGCACCGAAGAAATTGCAGGTAAGTTCTTATTAAATGCAAAGGTATCGTACAAAGCCAGTAGAAACTTGACGCTATTCGTCAATGGTCGCAATATCTTAAACATGAACGAGCGCGAATTTGCTTACATGGATGAAATTCCAGGCATGGTACTTGGTGGTTTAAACTTTAAATTCTAACGAGAATTATATCCTGTCTATACAGGAATCTACATCTTAAATTTGAAAGCCACCTCATTACGGGGTGGCTTTTTATGTTGGTTTAAAGTGCGATCTTTGTCAGTCTCATGTAAATAAAGATGCATCCTTTACTAAAAAGCTTCGCTACTTTTTAAAATTCAACTATTTTTGCATTTCCGTTTAATCGGAACAAAAACTGATAAAAATCATAAAAAATAGATATGGCACAAGAGGACGTTTTTAAAAAGCTGGTAGCTCACTGTAAGGAGTATGGTTTTGTTTTTCAATCAAGCGAAATATACGATGGCTTAGGTGCTGTTTACGATTATGCGCAAAATGGTGTTGAACTGAAGAACAACATTAAAAAATACTGGTGGGATGCCATGGTGTTGTTGCACGAGAATGTAGTTGGTATCGACTCATCAATTTTTATGCACCCAACCATTTGGAAAGCTTCGGGACACGTAGATGCTTTTAACGATCCTTTGATTGATAATAAAGACAGTAAGAAACGTTACCGTGCCGATGTGTTAATTGAGGACTTGATTCAAAAGTTCGAAGAGAAGATTAACAAAGAAGTAAAGAAAGCTGAGAAACGTTTTGGTGAAAGCTTTGATAAAGCTCAGTTTTTGGAAACGAATCCACGTGTATTGGCCAATCAAAAGAAAATTGATGAGGTGCACACACGCTTTGCCAAAGCTTTAAACGATAATGACCTGGAGGATTTGCGCCAGATTATTATTGATTATGAAATTGCTTGTCCTATATCTGGTACTAAAGAGTGGACCGATGTACGTCAGTTCAACCTGATGTTCTCAACCGAGATGGGTTCAACAGCTGATGGTGCTCAAAAAATATATTTACGTCCTGAAACGGCACAAGGTATTTTTGTGAATTACCTAAACGTGCAAAAAACAGGTCGTATGAAATTGCCTTTTGGTATTGCCCAAATTGGTAAAGCATTCCGTAACGAGATTGTGGCCCGTCAGTTCATCTTCCGCATGCGTGAGTTCGAACAGATGGAAATGCAATTCTTTGTTCGCCCTGGAGAAGAGATGAAGTGGTTTGAATATTGGAAGGATGCACGTGTTAGATGGCACAAATCATTGGGCATGGGTGAGGAGAAATACCGTTTCCACGACCATGAGAAGTTGGCTCACTACGCCAATGCAGCTACCGATATTGAGTTTAAGATGCCATTTGGATTTAAAGAGGTGGAGGGTATTCATTCTCGTACCGACTTTGACTTGTCGCAGCACCAGGAGTTCTCAGGTAAGAAAATTCAATACTTCGACCCAGAGTTGAATAAGAGCTATGTGCCTTATGTGGTAGAAACATCAATTGGTGTTGATCGCATGTTCTTAAGTATTATGGCTGGTGCTTATAACGAAGAGGAGGTTGAAGGTAAAGGTGGTAAAAAAGAAACTCGTGTTGTATTGAATCTGCCACCAGTATTAGCGCCAATTAAGTTAGCTGTTATGCCATTGGTTAAAAAAGATGGTCTGCCAGAAAAAGCCCGTGCTATTATTGATGATTTGAAGTTTGACTTCAACTGTCAGTACGACGAGAAAGACAGTATTGGTAAGCGTTACCGTCGTCAGGATGCAATTGGTACACCTTTCTGTGTAACGGTTGACCACCAGTCATTAGAAGACGATACGGTTACTATCCGTCATCGTGATACCATGGAGCAGGAGCGTGTTAAAATAGCTGATTTGCAAGGTATCATTGGCAAAAAAGTAAGCATGCGCGAAGCATTCAAGAATTTATAGAGAGTTACTCTACTAGATACAAAGTCCGGTTGTTCATTCAATCGGGCTTTTTGTTTTTTGGATGGTAACCACCCCGCCTTTGGCACCCCTCCTTACAAAGGAGGGGAAGGGCGATCAGTCTGGAACAGTTTTTAAGGCCTTACGCATTATTCCCGAATTCTGTCTTAAGTAATAACACAAGCTTTTGTAATGGCTCATAACATTCTTCTTACGCTATGTCAATCATTCTCCTCCTTTTTTAAGGAGGAGTACCACGAAGTGGGGAGGTGGTTTATTATTACCAAGTTGATAACCACCCCGTCTTGCACACTTCTTATCAAGTAGAGGAATGAGCTACCAGCGCTAGGTGAGGATTGGGGGTATTACATCTGCACATGAAACTTCTCAGGGAACTGTGATGGTATCTGTTCCTCTTCCTCATCCATTAACTGACGTAGGTCCCGTTCAATGCCACGGGCAATGGTTGAAATAGGTACATCATTGGCTGAGCCCTCAAAAGGATTCTCTCCAACCGTACCAATGCGCATCATGGTATGGAATATCCACGAAACTACACCGCAAAATGGCACGGCCAGCCAAATAAAATGCTCAGCAATAAGAGGAAATACCATTTTTACTTTATCAGCAATATTGGCAAATTCAGATACTAAACTCATGGGTAAGAGAATTAAGAACATCCATACAAACTGGTGCGATAGGGTTGCATATTGTCGGGGGTAGGGGAAATTTTTTATGCGCTCTGATTTTCCTTGTAGCTCAAACTGTTCCTTTAGCATTGACTGAAGCTCCAGAAATGAAAACTCCCATATAATCTTTCGCTCTTTTAAATCTTTAAGGTGGGCCGATTGCAGGTAAAGAACAGCCGCTTGTTTGTTGTCTTTGCTTAATACATAAGCATGTTCCTCGGGAGTCAGGTATTCAAGCAAGTCATCACTTAACGATGTTACACGTTCGGGTATATAGGCAATGCGCGACCACTCACGGTTGGTTCTGTGTTTTTCAAATACCTCCCATTTTTTACTTTGGCGCATGGCGTGGCGCAAAGCTGTCATCCAAGCTATGTGGCGATAAACTAACTGTTGTTTGTGTTTTTTAAGCTCCTTATCATCCATCGCTTTATCGGTATATTCATTGCTCAGCATCGATTGAATCATCATGCCCCAGCTACGCGAATTATTAACGATACCACCCCATATTTTTCGTGCCTCCCAAATACGACCATAAGCAGCATTATTTTGAAAACCAACTATAAATGCCACTGCGGTACCAATTAAGGCAACGGGTGTCCACGGCATATCAATAAATATGAAGCCTAGAACTTTGTATAAAAAAGTGATGAGTAAAGCATATAACACAAATAGCAGTGTTTCGCCACGTGTCCATAGTATCATTTCCTTGAGGGTATATCTAACTTTTGTAAGCATACTGGTTTATTTAGTCTACTCAACTAACAAACATTGACTTAATATGTTGAATGACGAATGCTAAGCCGGGTCTTGCTGACTTATTAAACCATTTTAATTTCATACTGTACTTGTATAAACAAGCTTTTGTAATGCCTTATAACTTCTCCTTACATCAAGTGAATTACTCTCCTCCTTTTTTAATGAGGAGTACCACGAAGCTGGAAGGAGGTTTAATATAAAAAAGCTCAAACCACCCCGCCTACGGCACCCCTCCTTATAAAGGATGGGATGATTTACAACCTTGCTAAACCTTCTTCCCTTTTTTAGGGGGAAGTACCACCGATAGGTGGGGATGGGGGTAAAACAATTATTAATATATTAGAGGTAAGACTAAATTTTATCGATGAAAACCAACAAACCTGAGTTAAAAACTTTCAGAAGACACCTGCGAAATAACTCTACCTCTGCAGAAATAGAACTTTGGCGGCATTTAAAAGGAAAGCAGGTCGCTAACTTTAAGTTTAGAAGACAGCATTCTATTGATAATTACATATTAGATTTTTACTGTCCTCAGCTAAAACTTGGAATCGAATTGGATGGGGAATATCATGCGATGTCTGAAAAATATGATAGCATAAGAGAAGGTGTATTAAAACAGAATGGGATTACAATTCTACGATATGAAAATAGAATGGTGTTTGAACATTTGGATACCATCTTGATGGATGTTGTTGCTTTTGCAAAAAGTAAAAAAGATTATTAAATCCCGTTCAAAGTGTGTGTTACAAGAGGTGTCAGTATTCTGATAAAGTTAATAACCACCCCGCCTTTGGCACCCCTCCTTATAAAGGAGGGGAAGGGCGATCAGCCTGGAACAGTTTTTAACGCCTTACGCATTATACCCGAATCCTGTCTTAAGTAATAACACAAGCTTTTGTAATGGCTCATAATATACTTCTTATGCTATGTCAATCACTCTCCTCCTTTTTTAAGGGTGAGTACCACGAAGTGGGGAGGTGGTTTAATATAACCAATAATAACCACCACGCTTTGTACACTCCTTATAAAGGATGGGATGATTTACCACCTTGCTAAACCTTCTTCCCCTTTTTAGGGGGAAGTACCACCGATAGGTGGGGATGGGGGAAATTATTACACAAGATTTTCTGTAGGGATAGCTTATTTCCTGAGCATAGCGAGAAATTCATTCGTGTAGCGAGAGATTTCAACTGCCTGGCGAGGTTTTTCCGACGTATAGCGAGCTTTTTACGGTTCCCAGCGAATAATTTCAACACCTAGCGAGTAATTTCCATCATCAAGTAGATCATTTACCACCTATAGCGAGCAATTTCCCAAATAGAAATCGTTCGCTAGGCCATGGAAATTATTCGCTACACGAATGAATTTCTTCGCTAGCCTTAGAAATAGCTCGCTATCTATAAAACTATTGAAACCCCAACTCCTCAATCATATACTTGAATGGTTGATAGGTATCTGCCTCCAGTAAAAGAGCTTCTTTAGAGATGGGATGAATCATTTTGAGTTGTTTAGCGTGTAGCATCATGGTTGTCATGTTCCAACGCTCTTTAAACAGTTTGTTTTGTTTGTTGCATCCATGTGGTCGATCGCCAATGATGGGATGACGGAGGTGATTAAGGTGTTTGCGAATCTGGTGCATCCGACCTGTTTTGGGTTGAGCTTCAATGAGTGAGTAACGCGATGTTTCAAACTTACCGAAAGGAATGGGCAGCTCGCTACGCTTTAATGTTTTGAAATGGGTGAGTGCTTCCTGTGTTTTGCCGCGGTCGTTGGTGAGTGGGTAATCTACTTCTATTTCATCAGGAAAGAAACCACGTACAATGGCAATGTATATTTTTTGAGTCTCAGAATCTTCAAAGATGCTTTGTATCTGGGCCGCCACACTGCTGCTCAATGCAAAAACTAAGATGCCAGATGTTTTTCTATCCAAACGGTGAATAGGAAATACCTTTTGTCCAATCTGGTCTCGCAACAATTGCATGGCAAACTCTTCGGCATCGGCCGCAATGGGACTGCGATGAACGAGAAGTCCATGAGGTTTGTTAATGGCCACCATGTATTGATCTTGATAGATAATTTCGAGCATTGCTGTTGTTTTGTGCAAATGTACTTTAAAACTTTATAGCAATTGTTTTTCTTATAGGCCCCGTACAATGCCTTATATCTTAATTTACTCTCTTTACAAATGTTGCAGGTTCAAGTCCATAACCACCCCGCCTTTGGCATCCCTCCTTATAAAGGATGGGATTGAGTTACATCTTGCCAATTCTCTTCTGCTTTTCAGGGGGAAGTACCACCGTTAGGTGGGGATGGGGGTAAAAATATACCAATCGAATCACGTGTAAGGATAAGAAACTCACTAATAGTCACTTTTTCTATTCCAATAACATTGCGTATTTTCACGGTTCAAATATAATTGCAATACCATGTTCGACAAGATTAAGGGCTATTTGCCTTATGTAGCAGCTTTACTGCTATTTGTAGTTTTAAGTTTCGCTTATTTCGCCCCAGTTTTAGAGGGAAAAAAATTACCACAGCTCGATAATACGCATGCCAAAGCCATGTCGCAAGAGCTGGTGGATCATGAGCAAAAAACTGGTGAAAAGGCACTATGGACCAACTCCATGTTTGGCGGTATGCCAGCCTACCTTATAAAAGGTGACTCATCGAAGAATATATTTAGTTACCTAAACCGCTATTCACGTATTAACTTACCATACGAAACAGTGGCCATCGTGTTTTTATACCTCTTGGGCTTTTACCTGCTGTTGTTAAGTATGAAAATTGATCATTGGTTATGTGTGATAGGCGCTATTGCCTTTGCCTTTGGATCCTACAACCTTATAATAATTATTGCCGGACACATTACCAAAACATACGCCATAGCCCTTATGGCACCTGTTATAGCCGGTGTGTTGTATGCTTATAATCGCAATCGATTTATTGGTGGGGTAATAACGGCAGTTGCGCTGGGTATGGAAATTGCCTACAACCATGTTCAGATAACCTATTATCTGGCATTTATGGTTGCATTTATTGTTTTGTCGCGCTTGGTGTATGCTTTAAAAGAAAAGGCCATTAAACCTTTTGCTCAAACAACAGGCATATTGGTTATTGCTGCAATGTTAGCTGTATTGCCAAATATTACTAATCTATGGACAACCTACGAGTATGGAAAATACTCCATACGAGGAGCCTCAGAGCTAACACCAAAACAAGGCGAAAAAGAACACTCGGGTTTGGATGTGGATTATGCTTTTGGTTGGAGCTACGGTATACATGAAACACTAACACTGATGATACCTAATGTGGTGGGTGGTGCTTCAGAAGGTTTGGCTAATTCCGAAGAGGCGATGAAACAAGTTGATTCGCGCTTAAAAGAATATGTTGGTCAATCGAGCCAATATTGGGGAGGACGTATCTTCACAAGCGGACCTGTTTATGCCGGTGCTTTAATTTGTTTCTTATTTTTTATTGGTGCCTTTTATTATAAAGGGAAAGAACGATGGTGGTTAATTGGTATTACCATTTTCTCCATTATGCTGGCCTGGGGTAAAAACTTACAATGGTTTAATTACTTCATGTTTTATAATTTTCCACTGTATAATAAATTCCGCACCGTAGAAATGGCATTGGTATTGGCATCTATGGCCATGCCGGTATTAGGTTTCCTTGGCTTAAAAACCATTCTTTCAAATCCTGAAACAGTTAAAAAGGACAGCAAATGGTTTGTAATAGCTTTCGCATTAACTGGTGGATTGAGTATGGTATTGGCTTTATTTCCAACAGCTTTCTACAGCTTTTTATCGCCAATGGAGGCACAGCAAATTGGTGCTCAAATTATGCAAGGAGGAGAAAATGCTCAAATGTATCAATTGTTGGAAGCTAATTTAATCGCTGCCCGTCAAGTGCTATTTACTGCTGATGCATGGCGATCGTTTGTGTTTATATTATTGGGCTCAGCATCCATTTGGTTTTTCATTCAAAATAAACTGAACAAGCGTTATTTAATGTGGGGCTTGGCTATTTTAATATTGGTTGATGTGTGGGGCGTATCCAAACGCTACTTAAACGATGGTGACTTTGTTAGTCAATCCAAAGCGCGTCAGGAACTGGCACAATCAACAGCCGATGCTGAAATACTTAAGGATAGAGATGATTACTATCGCGTATTTCCAATTTATCGCGATCCGTTTAAAGATGGATTCACACCCTATTGGCATAAGTCGGTTGGAGGTTTCCATGGTGCAAAAATAAGGCGTTATCAAGACCTGGCCGACCATTACCTTATGAACGACTGGCAAGAGTTAATGAAGGTACTGCAAACAGCAAAGAGTCCGGGCGAGTTGGAAGAGGCCATGGAGCAAATGCCGGTTCTTAATATGATGAATACCAAGTACATTATTTTTAACCCTCAGGCAAAACCTATTTTTAACCCAAGCTACATGGGCAATGCATGGTTTGTAAAAGGTGTGCATCAAGTGGCCAATGCTGATGAAGAAATTGCCGCATTGGGTAAAGTCAATTTAAAAACAACCGCTGTTATTGATCAACACTTTGTCGATGATGTAAAGGGCTACAGCTGTGATTCAATAAATGGACAAATTGCTTTAACACAGTATTTGCCTGATTATTTGATTTTTGAGTCGAAAAGCACGCAGCCTCAGTTGGCAGTTTTTAGCGATGTCTACTACGAAAAGGGTTGGAAAGCCTATGTTGATGGTGAAGAAGTAAATATCCTAAGAGTCAACTATTTGTTACGAGGTTTAATGATTATGGCGGGAGAGCATGCCATTGAGTTTCGTTTTGAACCTCGCTCATTTATTACGGGGCAAATGTTGGCAACTATTAGTTCTATCATTATTTTATTATTGATAGGTTTAGCTTCATTTTTGGCATGGAAGAAGAATAAATAGTTTGCTAATTAAACGAATCAAGATCAATCATGATTAAGCTTAAAATACGTAGGGCTATGATTACAGAAACTTTGTATATTTTCTGTAAATCAGTCTTGGATCCTGATATTTGAATCTTGGTATTAGTTTTTGATTAGATGAAATAGTATTTGAGGGCGCTGATAAAGTGCCCTTTTTTCATGTAGTATACTCAGATATGAGTATCGACAGGGGCTTTGTTTAGGGTTAATTTTGTTAGATAATAAATTCAAAACCAACTGTCATGAAAAAATTATGGATGATTTTGTTGTTGTGTTTCATGGCTTTGGGTTTAATCGCTCAAAACCAAAATTATGTACCTGCAACATTAAATGTTGAAGAAAAGGCAGAGGCCAACAAAAGTGTTTTTTGCTGTTTCGCTGAAGAGAACCTGGAATACCCCGAACGAAGCTGCTTTATTGGTGAGGAAGGGATTGTTGTTGTGCAATTTACCATTACCGAAAAAGGAAGTGTTGAGGATATGAAAATTACCAATTCCGTTTGTGAGAATTTAGATGAAGCTGTTTTATGCTGTCTTGAAAAGACAATGGGTATGTGGCAACCAGCCATGCAAGATGGCAGGCCTATCGCTAGTGTAAAAAAAGTTTACATTAACTTTGATATGGCTGGTAATCCTAGTCATAAAGACAATGCCTTGATGATGTATAAAGCAGCCTTAAAATCCTACTCTAAAGGAATGGATGTTGAAAGCAATTACCTGTCATTTACACGACAAGAACAACGCAAACGCACCAAGTTTTTTGAGCGCAGCTTAAATGAACTAAAGGAAGCAAGTAAGTATGCACCTGAAGAACTGCCAATTGTTCTTTGGCAAGCAAAAGCCTACGAGCAACTTGGCGACATGACAGCCTCAAAAATGAAATTGGATGAGTATATGAGGCTCTTAAATCCTGAAGAAACAACAGAGGTAGAAATGGCGTTTATTAGAGCTATTAAATAAGCTTAATTGTATTGACGAATCATTAGCTAAGGGCGTAACTTGCCCTTAGCATTTTTTTTTGGATATGACTGAGTCTGTTTATCGGGATCTGGTGAATTACATTCAGAAGATTGCTTGTGATCATCAAGCAGCGTCTTCCTCCGATTCACTACAACGTGAAGATAGTTATAAGAATTTTCCGATTTGTTTGCAGACACAATTTTTTACCATCATCAGACTACCAGACTTTGTAATCGACTATGTTTCTTCAAGTATTTATAAAGTGCTGGGAATTCGTCCTGAGCGAATGAAAGTGAAAACACTTTATTCCTTGATTCATCCCGATGACCTTCCTATTGTGGTTTTGGCATCTAAAAAATTAATTGAATTCCTATATGGCGAGCATGAGAATATTCCAGCGGGAGAGCTAGTTGCTAGTTTGGGTTTTCGTGTGAGAAAGGGCAATGGTTACATTAAACTACTCAACCAAAACAGCCTTATTTGTCGGCACGAAGGATCGCCATTGTGTAAAGTATTGTGTTTATATACCGATATCAGTTACATCAATAACTCAGGAAAGATTAATTTTGATTTAAGGACTAACTACACCTTAGATAAATTTAAATTCCCGGATGAAGAGTTGTATAATCTTGCCAATTACTTTACGACAAGAGAATGTCAAATACTTTCCTTATTAGCAAGTGGTAGAAACAGTGAAGAAATTGGAGAGAAATTATTTATTAGTCGGCACACGGTTGATACACACCGTAGAAAAATGTTGGCAAAATCTCACTTGTGCAATACGGCAGAGCTGGTTGCTTTTGCAATTGACAACCAACTATTGTAATTATCTAGTGTTTATTAATCAATAGCGTCCTAAATGATTTTCTTAATACAAATGGAATTGAATAAAATTTAGTTGTTGTATGTAGTTCTTCTAAGGTTGTGTTCTTTTAAGCGTCATGCATTTGTGGCCTCTTCTGTAAATAACTTACGTTTTATCAAAAGCTTTAGAGAGACCGGGAAGCTGAGAACTTGTTCGAAGATCCCCCGGCCGCACTTAAGTTTGAGATAAATAAGAAAGTTATTTAAAAAGTAGCCTTGATCTTTTTTCCTTAGTTTTTGTGATCAAGAACAAAAAGTAAGTCCGGTTTGGGCGGATAGCCCTATAGATAGGATTATACCTGCTATTCTAAAGCATCATTCTCCTCGCTATTCTTTTCCACCTGCTTTTGTCGGTAGCATATTTTGTTACTTTTGTAATAATCAATTGAAAAACATGCAGACAGACGCAGAAAAGCAAATAACAAAGCAGTTTTTACTGGATCAACGGTATTTAGCAATGGCTCGTATATGGGCGCAAAACTCCTATTGCAACAGGCGACAGGTTGGAGCCATCATTGTTAAAAACAAAATGATTATAAGCGACGGGTATAATGGTACACCATCGGGTTTCGAAAATGAGTGCGAAGATTGTGATAATAAAACAAAATCGTATGTGTTGCACGCCGAAGCTAATGCCATAACTAAAGTGGCTCGATCCAATAATAGTTCCGATGAATCAACTTTGTATGTCACAGCTTCTCCTTGTATCGAATGTTCTAAATTAATTATTCAAGCAGGTATTAAGCGTGTTGTGTTTGCCGAGAAGTACCACAATACCGATGGGCTTGACCTGTTAACAAGAGCACATATTGAAGTTGTTCACATCGAAAATGAACTGATTACCGTTAAAGATGGTTTAATATTGGGGGAGACTCAGGTTTAGAATAATAACTCACTTAAGAAATATAGCATATATGCAATCAAATACGCGCAAGCAAATCTTTATGCCCTTTATTTTCGCCCTATTGGTGGCTCTTGGGGTTTTTATAGGTCGTAATTTTATGGCTGGACCAAGCGGTGGAGGCAATAATCCTTTAATGATTTACCCGCAGGCAAGTAATAAGCTCGATGGTATTATGACCTTGATAGAGGATGAATATGTTGATACCGTCAATCGTCAAAGTATAGAAGAGCGCATTATTCCCGAAATATTGAAAGACTTAGATCCTCATTCGGTTTATATTCCTGCTAAGGATTTAAACAAAGTTAACGAGGAGCTGCAAGGTAATTTTGGAGGTATCGGCGTTCAGTTTAGCATGCAAAATGATACCGTAATGGTCATTCAGGTTATTCAGGGTGGTCCGTCTGAGAAAGTAGGCATTTTACCTGGCGATAGAATTGTTGCAGTAAACGATTCTATTATTGCAGGCAAAAGCATTGCCACTACCGATGTAATGAAGCAATTGCGCGGCGAAATGGGCACCGACGTTAAAGTGGGTGTGTTACGTCGCCCTAATAAAGACCTGATAGATTTTAATATTACCCGTGGCAACATTCCTATTTATAGTGTTGAAGTAAGCTATATGGTCAACGAAACAACCGGTTACATTAAGGTTGATAAGTTTGCTCAAAATACCTATCAGGAGTTTTTAACAGCTTTGGCAAAGTTGAAAGCTAACAATTGTCAAGAACTAATCATCGATTTCCGTGGTAACTCAGGAGGCTTACTCGATGTTGCTATCCGTTTATGTAACGAATTTTTACCTGCTAAAGATTTGATTGTATATACCGAGGGCAAAGCGCACAAAAGACAAAATGTACATGCTAATGGGGCTGGTACCTGTCAGGATACCAAAGTAATTGTGCTGATCGATGAATTTTCAGCATCGGCCAGTGAAATATTTGCTGGAGCTATTCAGGACAACGATCGTGGCGTTGTTATCGGTCGCCGTTCATTTGGTAAAGGACTGGTTCAGCAGCAAATTCCTTTGTCCGATGGTTCAGCATTGCGCCTTACGATCGCTCGTTATCACACGCCAAGTGGCAGATGCATCCAAAAATCATACGAAAATGGATCGAGTGATTATTACGAAGATATCTACAACCGCTATGCACAAGGCGAGTTTTTTAACCAGGATAGTATTGAATTTAACGATAGCTTAAAGTACACTACCAAAAATGGTCGTACTGTTTATGGTGGAGGTGGTATTATGCCTGATGTGTTTGTGGCACGCGATACAAGTATGATGACCGACTATTTCTATAAGCTTCGGGTTAATGGTATTATTTATCGCTATGCTTTACAATATACCGACAATAACAGAGCATCTATGGAACAGTTTACTAGCGCTGAATCCATTGGTGCGTATCTTGATAAGGAAAATATTTTGGCAGGATTTTTAAACTTTGCCAAAGATAAAGGGGTATCTTTTAATCAAAAGGATTACAACTTATCTAAAGAACTAATTGAAATAGAATTAAAGGCTTACATTGCCCGCAACTTGATTGATAATGAGGGTTTTTATCCGATGTTGCATCAGGTTGATGAAGTATTTAAAGAAGCTGTTGAAGAGGCACTCAAAACAGAGAGTTAGTGTCTTTCAGTCTTAAAGAAATAGTTAAAAAGCACGAGGGATTTTTTCTTCGTGCTTTTTAACTATTGTACGATTAAGGTTATTCGTTTTTTTCGGATTGCCAGACTGGCCTCTTTAATTATGAGTAAATCTAGGTTTAAAAGGAAATCCTATTTTGTCAAAAACAGTTCATCGATTGTCCTCTATAAACGTGTCATTTTGGCTATTCACAATTAATAAACACGACGGCTTGACAGGTGAGTGAAACAGTTTTATCTTTTGCACGATAATTGATAAGCTATT
Organism: Carboxylicivirga sp. M1479; assembly: GCF_007097485.1. Lineage (GTDB taxonomy): Bacteria > Bacteroidota > Bacteroidia > Bacteroidales > Marinilabiliaceae > Carboxylicivirga. Next base: position 152,366 of record NZ_VKDE01000001.1, read on the forward strand.
TGGGTATATTTGACTAAATTTTTTTGATATGCTTGTTGGACTTGTAAATACTATAGCTTTCTTAGTGGTATCCTATTATTTGTTTAAGTTTATTGGGCGCCTGCTATTACCTATTCTAATGAAAAAAGGTGTTGAACGTATGCAACAGCAGCAACAGAATGCTGCCAACCAATATCGTCAACAAGCCCAACAGCAGGAGGGCAATGTTACCATTAAAAAAGAGAAAGCTAAAAAAACATCTCAGGTAGTCGATGATAACGAAGGAGAATATGTTGACTTTGAGGAGGTGAAGTAGTTTTTATCTTGTGGTATGTGATTAGTTTTCTATATTTATAATCAAATACCATCCTCATGAAAAACTACATTTTAGTACTAGTACTTCTTTTAGCACCGGTTTTGGTGATGTCTCAGGATTTACTTCATCCCGCATTTAGGCAACTGATGCAAGATGTCGAAAACAAACAAATGGTTGCAGGCTATCAAAATAGTGATTACTCGGGCTCGCCCTATCTATTTGATACCAATACGGCATCAATTGCTCTTGAGGATAATCAGAAAATAGAGGGTTTAACGATGCGATATAATGTTTACAAAGATGTAATGGAAATTGCTAAAGGTGAACAGTATTATCAATTGCCCCAAGAGAAGATATTTGCCAATATTTCTCTAGAGGAGCATCTTTTTTGTTTAAAAGTTTATGAGTCGTCTGGCAAGAAAAAAACAGGCTATTTCGAAACCTTATTAAATGGACAGACCGCCAGTTTATATATGCAATACAATATATTTCTGATAGAAGCTCAAGAGTCAAAAGGATATATTGAAGCGAAAAAACCTGAATTTAAATCGAACCCGCCAAAGTTGTTTGTTGAGTTTGATGATGGGGTATTGCATTATATTAAAAGTAAGAATGATTTTTTAGAATTAGCACCCAAGTACCAAGAAGAACTAGCTTCTTTTATTAAGAAAAACAAGGTGAAATTTAAAAAAAGTGAGAGTGTAAAGAAGCTGGTTGAATATTATAATTCGCTTTAGAACTCTATTTCTTCTTCTTTTTTTTCTTCTTTGCCAAATACTCATCTTCTTCGGCTGCTGCTTCTCTCATTAGGGTTTTCCAATCGGCGTGAGTTTCAGCTGAGAAGTCAAGTGTATCGGCATACTCTTCATGATCAATGTCGGTAACATTAATAGGATAACCAGTGTACTCTTCAATGTTGGTAAGTAGTTCTTTTTCCTCTTCACTGCAAAAAGCAATAGCAAATCCTTTTTGCTTACCACGGCCTGTTCGTCCAACACGGTGCACATAGTTTTCTGGGTGCTTTTCGGGTAAATCATAATTCACCACATAGTCAACATTCGGGATATCGACACCACGTGCACTCACATCGGTAGCGATAAGTAGTTTAACTTCGCCCGTTTTAAATGCTTTCATTACTTCATCGCGCTGATTCTGTGTTTTATCACTATGAATAGATACAGCAGTAATGTTAACTCGTTCCATGGCTTTAAGCACTCGCTCACATCGTACTTTTGTACGTACAAAAACCAATATTTTTTTATCGGGATTGGCATTTACTATTCGCTCCAGAAAGAAACGCTTATCATCCATGTTGATAAAAGCTACCGAGTGATCGATATTTTTGGCAACTGGGTTTTTGGGTGATATCTGTATGCGAATAGGTTTTCGAACAAGAGAGTAGGCTAATTTCTTAATTTTAGCATCAATGGTTGCCGAAAAGAACAATGTCTGACGTTGCTTTGGCAAATATTTGATTAAGTCCTCAATGTCTTTATAAAAGCCTAAGTCAAGCATATGATCGGCCTCATCCAGTACCAACATTTCGGCATTGTACACTTTTACAACTCCTTGGTTAATGAAGTCGAACAGGCGGCCTGGTGTGGCTATCAAAACGTCGATGCCTTTTTGTAATCGTTCAATTTGATCATCTTGATCAACACCACCATAGATAGCCGCGAACTTTAAAGAGGTGTTTTTACCAATTTGCTTAAATACATCGGCAATCTGTTTTGCTAATTCGTGTGTTGGAACCATTACAATGCACCGAACACCGTTATCGGGGTTCTTTTGTTTTTTTAATAAGAGCTGAAGGATGGGAATAACAAAAGCAGCTGACTTACCAGTACCTGTTTGAGCAATGGCCAATACATCTTCTCTTTCAAGAATTGCTGGTATTGCTTTAAACTGAATATCCGTTGGACGCTTAAATCCTAGGGCTTCAATGCTTTTTAAAATTTTACTGTTTAAGCCAAATTCTGCAAACTTCATCTCTTACTATTTTCGGCAAAGATACGATTTAAAGTAAGAATTTTTGTCAATGATACTCTATGTGGCAAGTTCATGTAAATAATTCAAACGTATACCTTGTTTGAAGATTGTAAATACTTGACTGGGAACATTACCGTACAGGTTCGAGGCAAAATGATTTAAGGCTAGTTCCGATTACTCCTAGAAGAAAATAAACGTAGTAGTTTAGGAGCCAAAATAAATAAGTATTCCTCCGTACTTTTTTACTATAATTGTTGCCGTTTTTAACCTAATACCATACTATGATTTACAACAGTCACATCCATACGTTTAAGGATACTGATATACCTCGAGCTTTTTTACCTTTGGGGTTGGTACGTATTTTATCGACTAAACGTGGAGCACGTATTATTTCAAAAATCTTGAATAACATCAATCCGTTTTCTGATAACGATGCTTTTGATCGCTACGTTAAGTTTGTTGAAATTGGTCGCCTAGGTTCACAAGAGGCCATCTTTAAAGAGTGTAAGCGGTTTTATCCACGTGATAGTCGATTTGGTGTTCTGGCTATGGATATGGCCTATATGGGAGCGGGGAAAGTGCCGCGTAGCTATAAAGATCAGCTGCAGGAATTGGGTGAACTCAAACAAAAATGTCCCGAAGTAATTCCATTTGTTCATATTGATCCGCGTCGAGAGGGGTATCTGGAACTATTGAAACTATGTGTTGAAGAGTGGGGCTATAGAGGTGTGAAAGTGTATCCGCCTTTGGGTTACTTTCCTTACGACGAACGAATGTATCCTGTATATGAATACTGTCAAAAGCATTCATTACCTGTGATTACCCATTGCAGTCCGTTTAACCCTGTTCACTTCAAGGGTAAAAAGAAAGAACTACGCGCTCTTCTTCAAAAATCAAAAGATCAAATTGATACCAAAGGAATGAGTCGTAAGGTAATGTGCTCTCAATTTACCAATCCTTTGAATTGGGAGTATGTGATGGCCGATTTTCCGGATTTAAAATTGTGTTTGGGACACTTTGGTTCATCGCATTATTGGAAACAGTTTCTTGATAATCCGGGAAAATCTGATAATTGGTTTTTGGTTATTAAGGAGATGCTGGAGAAGTACCCAAATTTATATTCCGACATCTCTTTTACGCTGAATGAACAAGAGTTTTTTCCTTTGCTAAAAGTGCTTTTGCAAGATAAGGTCATACGACCTAAGGTATTGTTTGGGTCGGATTATTATATGGTAGAGACCGAAGCTACTGAACGACGTTTTAGTATTGACTTGCGTGCTTTTTTGGGTGAAAAAGATTTTATGACCATTGCAAAAGATAATCCTGAACGATTCTTTAAGACTAAGCTGAAGGAATAGGCAAAGTTGCATCTGAACTTGCAAGCACCGATGTCATCGCTCTGAGCGATGACATCGGCGTTTATTTGTGCCAATCTACATTGGGTACTATTCACGGTGCACTTTTTATTGCTTTAATCGCTTTCTATTTGTAAGTTGCTTTCATGAATAATCGAGATAAGGAAACCACTGTTGAAGTATACTCCGGAACATTATGGGAAGCAGAAATGGTGCGTTCTCTTATTGAAACGGCTCAAATACCCAATTTCATGAAGAATACGATTTTGAATCATTCGATGTATGATCCCATACAATCGGAGGGAGCAAAGGTTATTGTTTTGGCTAAGGATGAGTATGAAGCACGTATAATCGTAAAGAATTACATTAATAACCTAAAAACATAAATGTATGAATACAATGGTATTATTAGCTGGTATTGTGGCTGGTTTAGCAACACTTGGACATTTTACTGCCGGAACAAAGCTTTATTTAAAACCCTTTTTGGCTTGTGATTTAGATCCTGTACCTAAGAATGTGATTCTTTCAGTTTTTCATTATGTGTCGGTGTATCAAATTTTTTCGTCGTTGATACTTGTGATGGTGGGTATTAATTTTGAAAACTGTATGCACGATCCAACAATGGTGCTTAATTTTATAGGTATTAACTACGGATTTTTTGCACTTGTTCAAATTGTTATTGCACTTACATCATCGGTTAAAGGTGGGCTTTTTAAGATGTTTCAGTGGATATTTTGGGTGTTAATTGCCGTATTGGTGTTTATCAGATAAAAGATAAGGATCGTAACTTGATTGGCATATTACTTATCGATTTACGATCCTTTACTGCAAAAAAAGAACAGGCTGCTAAAGGGTAAGAAGCAGACTGTTCAAAATCAAAATTAACTGATTAAGGGATGTTTTTAAGAAACAACCTTATTGGCTGTTACCCATTCGTTATAAGCACCATCGTATACTTTTACATTGGTGTATCCTAGTTTTGTTGTCATTATCGTATAAAGTAAACCAGCACGTGTACTTGTTTGACAGTACAAGATAACTTCTTTGTCTTTAGTAACTCCTTTTGAAGCGAATAATTTATTTAAATCGTCGGCGGTTTTGATTAAACCTTTGTCATCGCGCATTAAATCAGAATTGATACTAATGGCTCCTTCAATGTGACCTTTACTTTTCGGATCTGTTCCGTTAAAGTAGTTATCGGCACGTGCATCAACCAACACCACATTGCCATTGCTTTTTTTTGTCTTTACATCATTCATGGTTAAATACGATGAACGATTTAACTTGGCTGTAACAGTTGTTTTCTTAGGCATTTTAGGTGTGCGAGTCACTGGTTTACGTGCTGCTTTCCATGCGTCCAGATTACCATCTAATAAACGAACATTAGATGCACCCATCATTTTCATAATCCAGTACATACGACCAGCATTGCTACCTTTATTACAATACAATACAATCTCTTTGTTAAAATCAACACCATGTGCACCCATTACTTTGCATAGCTCAGCATCGTTTTTAAGCATGCCTTCAATAGGTGTTTTACTTGATAATTCCTCAACTGGAAAATTAATTGAATTGCGAATGTGTACCTTTTTATATTCTGTTGATTTACGGGCGTCAATAATAAGCACTTCTTTGTTGTTAATTTTACCAGCCAGCTCTTTAACCGAAATGAAATCGCCCTGTGCAGCTGCTCCCAATGTATAAATAACAAGGGCTGCTATTATACTTAATCTCTTCATATTGTTTGTTTTATCGATTAAAATCTTACTTGCATTTGAACGTATAATCCATCATTCTTCACTTCAGTTGGAGCTTCTGCTCTGTACAAGTAGTTCACTTGCAGGCGTGTCCAATCGTTAAAGAAGTAGTTAACACCAAATGTCATAATATCCTCTTTATAATCATTTAGGCCAGCGTCAAAGAATTCATACTTAAAAACAGGCTCAATATTCCATTTGGTCATGTACATTGCTTGCATGTATGCACCACTGCGCTCATCGCCTAATGCAATTAGTTCGCCACCGCAGCCACCACCAAGTGAGCGGTCATATTCACCTTGATCAACAATGTATTCTCCCATTGCTCTGAAACTTCCAAGATTTACTTCTGCCTCTAGGGCGTATGATGTACGTTCGTCATCATCATTGGTAGGGTATCCATAACGATAACTACCACCAACATATAAGAAATCTAATGGATGAAATACAACACGGCCGATCACATCTTTTGAATTGTTATTGTCTTTTTTAAGTCCGGCACCATTCATGTATGCCAAACGATATTGCATAAAAGTGCTACGATCGCCTCCCAATAACATGATACCCATGTCGCGTTGTGGTACTACTAATTGATCGGCTGCTCTAGAGCGAAAAATTGTATGTAAGCCACTACAAGCAGTTCCGCCTAAATCCATACTAAAAGGGTTTTTGAACGAACCCATCGATACTTTAGCCCATTCGTAGCGTCCATAAGTAATAAATGCATCAAGTAGGTAGGCACTTCCATTGCTGCTAAGCATCGGACTCATTTCCATTACTACGTAATAAGAGAAGTCGTAAGGTATATTTCCTGTAGCACCTAGTCGGGCACGACGAAAACCGAATGTACTCGACGTTTCTTCCCCATATGTGCTGCTATATTCAGTTTGTAAGAATCCAAAAACTCTTAGGGCCTCATCGTCAGCTGCTCCACCTTCACATCCTTGTGCAAATGATGTTGTTGAGACTGCCATGGTCATAGAGATTAATAATAATAGGACTTTATTGATCATATCAGTTGTGTTAGATTAGAAATTAAAGCTATCTACCATGAGGTAGATAACTTTAATAAGTTTTTTTAATGGCTTAATGAGAGTCCGTACAGAATGAAAAATCTTTCGAATTAGAATCGCCACCCCATTGGTTTGTAGTCCAGTTGCTATTTGAATTGAATAATTTATTCATTCCAAAAGTTAAACTGTACGCATCATAACCGATTACATTAAGATAGGCTGAAATCACAGCAGAAGTTTGACCAGTGTAGCAGTATGTTACAATGTCTTTACTTGGATCTAAATTAGTCATTGAAGCATCAGCTGGTTCTATTGGATCAATTAATAGAGGTAATAATCTTTTAGCCCCATCAATATGTCCAAAAGCACCATAATCAGTAGTGTTAAAGTAGTTATTGATGAAATAATTAGTTGGAGTTGCTAATACATCCCCAGCACCTGCGGTTTTAAAACCTTGTGAGATAACATACTCAACACGTTCTTTTAGTATATCTGCACCAGTTGTGGCTGTCGATGTAAATGTAGGTAGATCATAAACTTTACGTTCTGGTTCTGAACCATACGACCAGTTATTATGTCCATCAGCTAAGTCGTCAATTTGCGGAGTCCAACTATCAGTTGTTCCACTCCAACTACTCATACCCCATTTAAGAGCCTGAGCATCGTGATAACCATATAAACGTAATAAAGAAGTGGCGTAACAAGCTGTTTGACCAGTGTAACAAACTACTAATATTGGATCTGTTGCGTTAGCAGCTTCTGTTAAAATGTTTTTAAAATCAACGTTAACAGCCCCCTGAATGTGGCTTGCACCAAACTTCTCTGCACTTCTGATATCAATTATGTGCTTTCCAGTAATTACACCATCACTAGGAGGACCCATAACAAACTTTTGGCCGGCAGAGTTTTTAATTACATGGTTAAGATCCATGTCAATGTCCACCAAATGATCCATTAAAACCTCTGCTGGATTAATAGCAGGTGTTCCATCATCACCATCATCCTTACAACCAGTGAAAAGCATTGCACTTATGGCAAGCATTAAAAATGAATAACGAAATAGATTTTTCATAATAAAATAGATTTAATAATTATTAATTGGATTTAAATTTGAGTTTATATTTTAGCAACCTCCACCATCATCGTGTTTGGCAGGACCGCCAGCTAACATCTCCAGGTTTTTGTCGCAAAAGTCAGGGAATGAAAGTTCCCAGTTTTTCCAACCACCGTCTAGTACCAGCACTTTTTTAAAGCCCATTTGCATAAGGGTTTGAGCGGCTAAAGCCGAGCGTTTTCCTTTTTTACAATACAGAATTAAAGTTTCTTCTTTTGTTGGCATGTACAATCCTTCTGTTTCCCAAAAGTTTTCTGTAGCAATGTTAAATTCAATGCTTCCACGTGGAATATTTACAGCACCTGGGATAAATCCGTAGTAATGCTCGGTATTCTGACGTACATCTATGACATTAAATATTTCCTCCGATTCCATAATCTTCATTAGATCGGTAGGGGAAACAGTTGTAATGATTTTTGATGCATTTTCAACCATTAAATCAACGGTTAAATTACTTGGCTGAGTTTGACAACTTAAAAGCCCAAATAGGCATGCGGTATATATTATTAGTTTCTTCATGGTTATTAGTTTTTAGATATTTCAGTTTCGTGTTCAGTTTCTAATTCTTCGTAACCGGTTATCATGGCTTGTAAATTGGATGTAACAGTGTGTCCGGTTGTTATTAAGTACAAGTGTGCCATTACAAAGGCAACCAATAGAAATGCCCCCAATGTGTGGAGTACAGCAACAGCTTCAAGCCCTTCCAGCGTAAATGGATTATCTGGATAATGGAAAAATAGGTAGGCAAAACCAGTGATTAACTGAACTGGAAATACCAAAATGATCAAACCAAAGTAGATGATGCGCTGTAAAGGATTAAGTTTACTATCTACTGTTTTCTTTACCGGATGTGGAGCTTTTTTAAAAATACCCACGAGGTAATACATGGCTTGTTGTTTCACATTGTTACGAACGGGCACAAACTGCTTACTTTGACCCGTTACCAGCATCCAAAAGATGGCAAATATGGTAAGGATAAGGAAGCCCCAGCCAGCTACCGAGTGCAGTCGTACTGCTGTTTCAAATCCGAATGCTTCAAATGTGCTATGGATTTCAAAACCAGTTATCATTAAAAGCAAGATGAGAACCATTTGCGACCAATGCCAAAAGCGTTCAAATCGACTGTATATTTTTACTTTATTCATAATTATCTGTTTTTAAAGAAAGCTACAATACGTCCTAAGAAGTGAGCTACAATACCAATGAGTGTTAAAAAGATGAGACCAAAACCTGCGTAGTCAACCGACTTGTTATAATCACGACCAGGCAAGTAAAAGTCATTTAAACCTGCTAAACGGCCATCGCGTTGGTGGCACTCAACACATGTTAAGGTTTGTTCTTTTGGAGATACCATGTGGTTAATTGGCCAATACACTTCCGACTCAACAAAATCGTAATTGCCAGTGTATGGACGATCGTTATACTCCATACCCAATCGAGCAGCTTCTTCCCAGTCAAAATCTTTCCAGAATGCACCTTCTCCCTTTTGAGCTGCCCATAGTTTCAGGCTGATCAATGTTTTGTTGCCTGTGTCGTAAATTTGTTTTCCTCTGTGGACTTTAACAGGCCATATTTTTGCAGTTGAATCGCGATACTCGCCAAAAAGCGTGTTGATCTTAACCGGAATAGTGGTAACTGTATCTTCTGCTAAATAGTGGTCGGCTGTACCATTAAACCAGTAATACTCTGGTTTTACATGGTCGTCCCAGACAAAATTACCTTTGATCGATAAGTAGTTGTGGTTGCCATCTGCGTCATCTTCTGAATAACCATTGCCATGATCATCTGTTAATCCTGCCGATGACCAATCCCAATAAAGCTTGGTGGCATTCGCCTTAGCGTATTCGGGAATGTGGCAGGTTTGACAAGCTACCTTTTCAAAGTGATTATCTAATATGGCATCGTTGTGAGGAGTTGTTGTGTGGCACTGGTCGCAATCAATGCGATTATGGTTAGCCGATGATACCGAGTAAAGTTTACCTTGTATATTATGGCGTTCGGTTGTGTGACAATCTATACATGCCATATCCGGACCGTCGGCAGCCATATGTACATCAACATCCTTAGAACATGATAAAAGGGCTTCTTCCAAGTCGCCATGTTTCACGTTGTTACCACCGCCACCATAGAAGTGACAAATACCGCAGTTGTTCTTTTTAGGTAAGCCAACGTTTTGCGATACGTATTGGTAATCTGGTACCTGGTAAGCAGCGTTAGCTGTTTCAGGTGTTGCTGGCATTCCCCCTTGTCCTTTTTGTTTAAAGTATGTGTCAGTCTGATCATGACAAACTAAACAATCAATGTTCAGATTGTCTGCAAAGTCGAAGCTTTTATCTTTCCATCCTAGTCCAATATGGCAACGCATGCACGAACCATTGTTACCATTGGCTCCTGTACAAAAGTTGTTAAGTAGGTTTTTCTTACCAACAGATACAACACCACGACCAGGTATTTCCTCTTCGCGCTCCCATTTCCAATGGGCTGTTGCCATTACCTCTTCATCTCGTCCTGTATGACATGATAAACAGGCTGCCGTTACATCACGCGGATGTTCAAATTCTTGCTGAAGAATTTCAAATTGTGAGTGATCTACCGATGAGATGTATTCCGATTTTAATTTAACATTAACCACCTCGGGTGTGCCTTTATAAGCAGCCACCTTTAGGGTTATTAGCAAAACGGCAAGCGGGAGCAGTAAACTTACCAATAGAGCCATTACCGATTTTGAGAACTGATTTTTCATTTGCTGATTTTAGATTTTCCATTAACCCTTAGGTCATCCCGTTTTCCCCTGTTGTTTAATTAGGATGTTTTTAACCAAAAGGATATGTAGCAAAAATAGCTTTGAAGAATTTTTTCTCTATATATTTTACCTTGCAACAAAACGCACTAATATCTGTAACTAAAAAGAATAAGCTTTGACAGAGATCAAGGAATTTATTGACGCATTACGGGTGTAGAGCTGTAACTGTTCGGTATTATTGATGTAACATTACAAGTAAATTAGTGTATTGGATCGAGACAGCTTGGTTTAACCTTGATTAATAGATGTTTAAAATGAGTAATGTCATGCTTGGGATGAGTGGTTTTTATAAATTCAATAGCTATATTTGTGTAACTCTTTAAAGTAGGTGCTATGCCAAAATCAATTGTTTATAACGGATGTTCAGTAGGTGAGAACCCTCTTTGTTGTTTTGATGACTTAACAGATGAGGAGATGGTTTATGTTGAGGAGAACAGTGTGGAAGTAGAATACAAGCGCGGGGAAATCATTTGTAAGCAAGGGGCTTTTGCTTCACATATTATGGTAATGAAAGAGGGCTTGGCAAAAATTTATCTTGAAAACGGGAATGATTCGCTGATTTTAAAGATATTGCCTGCGGTTAATATCATAGGTTTAACTGCTCTTTTTGATGGAAATAATACCTTCCCATACAGTGCACAAACTTACATGGATTCAACAGTTAGACTGATTGAAATAGGTGCTTTTAGAAAATTAATTGAGAGTAATACTAAGTTTGCTGGTCAGGTGATTAGTATGTTGGCCGAAAACTCTGTTATTATTAATGGTCGTTTCTTTTGTCTGACTAAAAAACAAACCTACGGTCGTTTGGCCGATGTATTACTTTGTTTATCTAATCGTATTTATAAGACGGATAAATTTCCGCTTCAATTAACCCGTAAGGATTTATCAGAACTGGCTAGTATGTCAATTGAAAGTACAACCCGCATTCTAACAAAGTTTAAAGACGAGGGGCTAATTGCTGTGCATTGTAACGAGATTGAAATTCTCAATCCGGATAAATTACTTGAAATTAGTACGATTGGTTAAGTTTCTGTTCAATCATGGAATTAATAACAGCATAAATATATACAGCCACCAGTTTGGCTGTTCTGTTATCTGCATCAAATCGTGGAGATACCTCCGCAATGTCAAGGCTGCAAAGTTTCCCTGAGTGAATAATACTTTTTATTAGTTGAAGCACCATATCAGGATCTAAGCCAAATGGTTGAACCGCTGAAACCCCTGGAGCATGTGCCGCTGATAAAACATCAGAGCATATGGTTAGGTAAATCTGGTTCTTATCCTTAATGTAGTTGCTTATTTGCTCTTCTATTTTATTGTATGATGATGTGCTAATGTCTTTGGCTAAGATATATTGAGCACCAATTTCATTGGCTTTATTGAACAAGCTTTGTGTATTGGCGTATGTTTGTGCCCCAATACATAAATAATTGAAATCTTCTTTTTTATCTTCACATATCCGATGAATTTGATTGAACATGGTGCCAGAAGACCCCTTGTCGATAACAGGACGCAAATCTAAATGCGCATCAAAATTGATGATGGCAGGTGCTTCATCAAGCGATTCCCTTATGCCATTAAAATGGCCCAGAGCTATCTCGTGGCCACCGCCCAGTAAAATAGTAAATAAACCAGCCTGATGAATTTTATTAACTGCAACAGCTAATTGTTCTTGTGCTTCTTCCAGATTACCATCATCACATGTGATATCACCTGCATCAAATAACTGCACATGTGGGAGGCAGTTAGCTGGCCAGTTAGCCATTTCCTTGCGAATGCTGGCTGGTCCTTTGGCAGCCCCCACGCGTCCCATATTGCGTTTCACACCTTCATCACTGCAAAAGCCAAGAAAGCATATGTTTATTGCTGTTTTCTCAAATTGAATCGGTTCATTTAAATTTATTGGCTTAATGATTTGATGCCAGCGAAATGCTTCCTGATCACTTGTACTATCAATTCGTCCGCTCAATGGAGTTGGAAGCTGGTACCTACTATTCATCATTCTCTTTTTTGCAAAGGTGAATGATATTTAGCCGATATTGTCTGACTTGTATCAACTGCAATAAAAAAGGCCCCCGTTGGGACCTTCTCTCGCTATTATGGAAATCGTTATAACACCGCTACCAATTCATGATGTTATAAACGATATCAATTTCTCCGTTGTGAAAGGGTGCAGGTTTTAAGGAATAGCTATCATAGAGATAATCGGGTTCATGGTTGTGATAACTGCATGAACAGTTTGAGTACCTAAAACCAGGCCATCCGTTTTGTGGGCTTAAAATAAATGAATGCGACTCGTATGAATTCCAGTAGATGCTTATTTTAAAAATCTGCTCATTACCGTAAGGCCTATAAATATAACCACGTGCTCCTGCGGCATTTACCTCAGCCCTGTCAAAGGCTACTATGTGTTCATTTATAATTACACGCCCACTTAAAAGATCAATGGGTTTATTGTTTTTGTCACGAATAAAAACCTGAACCTCTCTTTCGTCGTTAATATTTTGTTCGATCTTGACTTTTACCTTCAAAAGGTGTGCGTCTGTTATTTCTACATCACTCAAAACAGATTTTGAGCAACTAGTTGATAGTATGGCTATCAGTATTAATATGTATTTCGCTTTCATAACTTGTGGTTTATTGGTTTGTCAAGTTACAGCGAATGTAAAGGGCCCTGATAACATTCTCACTGTTGTATTGTATGACAGTTATACCTGTGCTTACACGTATGAATAGTTGTCAGACTTGATGAAATGGGGCTAAATATTTTGTTTGGAGATTGCTTAGCTGTTGCTGGGAACAAAGCGATTGATGGTCGTCAGCAAGTCGTCGTAACCAATTGGTTTGGCAATGTAGTCATCGCACCCCGCTTCGCGAGATTTTTCTTTTTCCTCAGACATGGCATAGGCCGTTTGGGCGATTACGGGTATGTTTTGGCTGATGTTTTTTATTTCGCGGGTGGCACTGTAGCCATCCATTAATGGCATTTTTATATCCATTAAAATGAGGTCAATGTCTTTTACTCGTTTAAATACATCTACGGCTTCTTGTCCGTCGCGTGCCCAAATTAAGCTTGCATTAGAAAGAGCCAGAGCAACCTCTATGTACCTAAAGTTATCTTCTTCATCTTCGGCTACCAAGAATGTTTTGCCCTCCCAATTAAATTCACGAACGGTTTCTTGAGTTTCAATAACTGTATTTGCAGGTACTGTCAAGCGATGATAAGGTAGTGTAAAATAGAAAGTAGTGCCAACCAATGGTTCCGATTCAACCCATATCTCTCCACCCATTATGGATACTAGGTGCTTGGCAATGGATAATCCAATTCCGGTGCCGCCATATAAACGCTCCTTGTCACTGTTGAATTTTGAGAAGCGTTCAAAAATTTCGTTTTCTTTGCCTTTTGGAAGCCCAATGCCAGTATCCTTTACATAGAAGCGCAAGAATTGGTCGTTCTCTTGAGTGTAACCAAATTCAACAAAACCTCTTTCGGTAAACTTAACGGCATTTCCAACCAGGTTAACCAGTATTTGTTGCAAGCGATGTTCATCTGTTAGTATGCGTATGTTTTGATCGCTAACACCTTCTTTTAAATAAAGCTTTAGGTTAAATAAGCCTCGCCGTTTGATGTCATCAATAAACGACTCGTAAACTTTCATCATTGTATCGTGTAACCTACACGGAGCATTCTTGACCTGCAACTGGCCACTATCTATCTTGGAAATATCAATGATATCTTCAACTAAAGTAAGCAGGTTTTTACCATTAATACGGATTAGATTAATAAATTCTTCCTTTTCAATTCCACTAATATCCGGATGAGAAAGTAGGTTAGAAAAACCAAGGATCGCATTCATAGGAGTACGAATTTCATGCGACATGTTGGATAAGAAAGCAGTTTTTAAATGATCACTTTCCTCAGCCTTACTTTTAGCTAAAGCCAAGTCTTCGTGCTCGCGACGTAATAATCGTCTAAAACGTGTTTCTTTCTCAAGGTTGAAAATAAGTCCGTTAAGTAAGCTCACTAAGGGCAATAGTGTAATGAGCGCTATTACTAAAAATATTAATGACGATTTGATAAATTCATTTAGAGTTACACTTGCTTCAAAGGGAACAACAAATATTGGGTTGTACAAGATTAAACCAATGCCCGTAATTGTCAAAGTAATTACCAGAACGGATAACCAGGCTCTTTTTTGTCCCACTAGTATGCCTGATAATAATGCGTAAGAAATAAAAAATGTATAAGCTAATGGTGAGTTGGTCTTTTCCAGTAATGAATAAACGCCAATGAGGTAAATCAGAAATAAGAGCCATGAAACCCTAAATTTAAGGGGAAGTGTGCGCACCATTGTTGCAAATAATGCTGATAAGAAAATGAATGATGCAAAAATGGCATAGGTATATTGCTCTTCTTTTATAAAAGTTAAGCCTAAGTATAAATAAACAATTAAACCTATAAATAAGGCGCCAATAGAGAAGTAATGAAAAATTCGCTCTCGCCAATAAAGCAGCCCATCACCCGAACGTAAAGAGGTTGGTCCTAACCTCCTTCGTATAAATATATCTAGTTTTCTATATAGCCTTGCACTGGTAACTCTTCCCATCGTTCGTTTAAGGCATTAATATGTGTGAAATATCAATGGTTTTTATCGAATACTTGCTAAAGTTAAATATTTATAACACTTAATCTATTTATTTTTTCGAAATTTTAGCAGCAGTTTTACTAACGTTAAATAATTAATGGTAAAAAACTAGTAAAGGGCCCGGTTTAGTTGTGTTGAGAAGCTTTTAATTAAACAGTTTTTGACCATCAGTGCAATTTCTGCACATTTCATGCTCAGCACTGTTTTTAAAGATTTGTTTTTTGAAATTGATGCTTTTGCTACCATGCCAAATTTGAGGCACTGTTTGTTCATTGGTATTGCCAAAACTATGAAGTGCATCTTTGTCGTAACAGCAAGGCGAAAAGCGGCCATCCCAGGTGGCGGTTGCTGAATGCCACTGTCGCCAACAACGGTTATTTGGTGTTGATTTTAATACCTTACCCAATTCATCGGAATAACGGCTGTATTTGACATTTAATGGAGGTCGCATTTTGCCAAAAGCATTTAATTGCGCCGTTTTAATTTCCAGCTTGTCAACCTTTAAAGAGTTGGCCAGTTTTTGTACATAAGGTAGTTCATGTTCGTTATGCTGGAATACAATAAATTGCATGACCACAATAGGGTAAGCTGAGCGTGCGCGTTGTTTAGCTCTGGCAATATCAATCATGGCTTGCTTAACTTTATGAAAGCTACCGCCAACCCGATACAGTCCATAACTTTCCTGACTAGTGCCATCCACAGAGAATATAAGTCGTGTTAAGCCACCCTCTACTAATTGTTGGGCCAAGGTTGGTGTCATGTAATGGCCGTTGGTAGAAGTTGAGGTAAATAGTTTCAGTTTTGATGCTTGCACCACCATGTTGGCAAACTGTGGGTGCATTAATGGTTCTCCCTGAACATAAAGGTTTAAATACATTAGTTCAGGCGATAGCTGTTTTAATAGTTTTCCATAGTGTTGGATATCCATAAAGCCACGCGGGCGTTTTAAAAGATTGGCTCCCGTAGGACATTCGGGGCACTTCAGGTTGCACATGCTGGTTGGTTCAATGGCAAAGGCCATTGGTTGTCCGCTTAACTTAAACTGAGCACCATAATAGCTAAGTAGGTATGAACTAACTAAGCGCACTGCATTACATATGCGTCGCAGGCTCATTGTTTTTAGAATAGCCCAAGCATGTAATAAAGTGCTTCTGATTTGCATCATTTAAATTATTTTTTAGTGGTCATGTGGAACTCCCAAATAAATTCGATCATTGCCAGGGAATTCGCTTTTAAGCATTTTAACCACCTCCCCACTTCGTGGTACTCCTCCTTGGCAAGGATGAGAGGGGTGAAAAATCGTCCCCTCCTGAATTTTAGGAGGGGTGCCGACAGGCGGGGTGGTGTAATTAGTTTTAAAAGCAATTTCCCTGCGATCATTGCCCTGTGTGCCATTTTATTGATTGAATTTACATGGTCGATTGATATTACTGGTCGTTCATATCCAATAAATCCAATACTTCAGACCAACGCGGTGTTAGAATTATTTCGGTTCGCCTGTTGCGTTGAAGCGATGCAGTATCCTTGCCATTAACCAAAGGAATGTGTTCACCTCTTCCGGCTGCTGTAATACGTGATGGAGGTAACTTGCTGTTGCTAATAAGTATTCTTACCACCGATGTGGCACGTTTAACACTTAAGTCCCAGTTGTCTTGAAGCTCAGCTTTTCCGCGGTAAGGTATGTTATCGGTATGTCCTTCAACCACAATGTTAATGTCGTTGTTGTTTTCAAGTACACGGCCAATCTTTTTTAAGGCTCTTTGTCCCTCTTCGTTAACATCGTAGCGGCCCGATGGGAACAGTAGTTTTTCTTCCAAAGAAACGTACACTTTGCCATTTTTCATATACACTTGCAGCTCATCACTTGAGAAGCCCGTTAAGGCATTGCTGATGGAGCTTTTTAGGGCATGCATGGCATCATCCTTTTTGTTGAGCAATGCTTCTAACTCAGCCAAGCGCTGATTTTTTTCACTTAACTCATTCTGTGCCGTTTCTAACTCCTGCTGTGCTTCTCTCAGGTTTCTTTTTTTGTCAATAAGAGCTTGTTCTGCATTCATTAAATCATCTTCTCGTTTTTGCAGGTCTTCTTGCAGTTGTTGTAAGAACGATAATAGCTTTTTATTGTCAACATCTTTAGTAGAAGTCGCTTTAAGACCGCCTAATACATCTGCATAGTTGGCGTTTAAGTCATCGTAGCGTCTTTGTAAACGTCTGTTTTGTCGACCCAATCGTGCTGTATCACGAGCGAGTAGCTCAACTTTATTCTTGTAACGGTTAAGATCTGATTCTAACTCTCTATTCTGAACTTTTAAAGCGTCATTTTCTTGGGTAGCTTCCTCTGCTTCGTCGCTTAATAATTCATTTTCATCTTTTATTTCATCAAATTGCTTTAATGGCACACACGCTGATGCGAGTAGTAAAATCAAAATTATATTCAAGAAATATTTCATATGGTTATAATTTGCTTTCATTTGTCATATGGAACTCTCAAGTAAATTTTATCATCCTCCTGTATGAAAATTTGGAGAATCAAATTTACATGGTCGTTTCATGTTTAATATGGTTGTTTACATCATCAAAGATGACAAAAAAAAACTGAATCTTCGAAAATAGTGCTTGTGATCTCCAATAGGCATGAGCTTGCTTTTTGCTAAAATTCTTATTCACATCCAATGTAAATTAGCCGAACAGCACGCACATAATACCATTCTTATTATCTTTGCGAGGTTAAAATCACATTGGAACACACAAGTTTAATCAGCTCACAGAGTTAAGAGTATGAAACGAGCCATGAGAATGCTCTGAACACACAGGAGTTTGACAAAAATGGCGAGTTCCATGTGGTAAATTAAAACAAATTATAGACACATGAAAGAAGGCTCAAGCCGCTTGTTGGATACGATTAATTCGCCGCACGACCTAAAGCAGGTAGGCGAAGAAAACCTACCACAAGTATGTGACGAATTAAGGGATTTTATTATTGATGCACTGTCTTGCAATCCGGGGCATTTTGGAGCAAGTTTAGGTGTTGTTGAGTTGTCGGTGGCTCTGCAATATGTTTTTAACACCCCCGATGATAAAATAATTTGGGATGTGGGACATCAGGCTTATGGCCATAAAATACTCACTGGTCGTCGTGATGTGTTTCATACCAACCGTAAATTTAAAGGGATAAGTGGATTTCCTAATATTTTTGAAAGTGAGTACGATGCCTTTGGTGTTGGTCATTCTTCTACCTCTATTTCGGCTGGTTTAGGTATGGCACAAGCTGCTGCCATGGATAATGATCCTGATAAGCATGTTGTGGCGGTTATCGGAGATGGATCAATGACGGCGGGTATGGCTTTCGAAGGTCTCAATAACATGTCAACTCTCAAAGCAAATATGTTGGTTATCTTGAATGATAACAATATGGCGATTGACCCTGCTGTAGGAGGGTTTAGCGAGTATTTGGTTGATATTGCTACCTCGCAAACCTATAATAAAATACGTTCCGAAGCTTTCAATCTATTGGAGAAGATGAAGCTGACTGGTCCTCGCTCCAAAGAGATGATCACCAAGCTGAATAATTCTCTCAAGAACTTGTTAACGAAGCAAACCAACATTTTTGAGGGACTAAATATTCGTTATTTCGGACCTGTTGACGGACATGATGTGGATCACTTAAGAAAGGTGTTAAGTGATTTGAAAGATATACCAGGACCCAAGGTTCTGCATGTTATTACCAAAAAAGGCAAGGGTTTTAAACTGGCCGAAGAAAATCAGACGGCATGGCATGCTGTGGGGGATAAATTTGACAAGATAACTGGGCAAAGCCTAGTCAATAAATCGAGTGTTCCTAAGCCTCCCAAGTTTCAGGATGTCTTTGGAAACACCATTGTTGAGCTAGCCGAACAAAATGAAAAAATTGTTGGTGTTACGCCAGCTATGCCATCGGGTTGTAGCCTAAATATAATGATGGAAAAGATGCCTGATCGTGCTTTTGATGTGGGTATTGCTGAGCAACACGCCGTTACCTTTTCTGCCGGTATGGCCATTGAGGGGTATGTGCCTTTCTGTAATATTTACTCATCGTTTATGCAAAGGGCCTATGATCAGGTTATACACGATGTGGCTTTGCAAAATTTGAACGTTGTCTTTTGTTTAGATAGAGGTGGTTTAGTAGGAGCCGATGGAGCAACACACCATGGAGCCTACGACTTATCCTATATGCGTGGTATTCCCAACATGGTAGTTTCGTCGCCAATGGACGAAGAGGAAATGCGTAACCTGATGTATACTGCTCAATTACCCAATAAAGGCCCCTTTACTATTCGTTATCCACGAGGCAATGGTTCTTTAATTGATTGGCAGCGACCAATGCAGGAAATTGAAGTTGGAACAGGACGATGTTTAAAAGAAGGTAATGATCTGGCAGTAATCACAATTGGGCCAATCGGTATAAAAGCAGGACAGGTAATTAATAAGCTTGAAAAAGATGGTGCGTCCATCGCTCATTACGACTTACGCTTTGTAAAGCCTTTGGATAATAATTTATTGCACGACGTATTTAAAAAGCATAGCAAAGTAATTACCATAGAAGATGGAACCATAATTGGTGGTATGGGAAGTGCGGTAATTGAGTTTATGGCCGATAATGAGTACACAGCAAAAGTAAAACGTTTGGGCATACCCGATGAATACATTGAGCATGGAACGCAGACCGAATTGTATGGTGTATGCGGTTTTGATAAAGAAGGTATCGAAAAAGCATTGCGAGGCTTGTTGTAAGGCACACTGAGTAAACAAAACTTTTGTAACAAAATAATTTCACCCATCACGTATTGAAGCTTGATGGGTTTTCTTTTTTGTGCTTATGGGTTGAAACAGCCCTATAGTGGGGCAAAAGCGACAAAAAGTAGGGTTTTTACTAATTTTTTAACTATTATTTAGACTTCTAGAGTTTACCTTTGCGCGCGTTTCCGGCATAGTACTTATACATATCCTAGCACTATATGCTTAAAAGTTAAGTTTACTATGACAATTGATAAACCAACAATATTAGTTTATGACGACGCTAAGGCGGAGTTACAGCTTATAAAAACCATTATAATAGAGGCTGGCTATATACCTCTTTTGGCAAGCACCGAAAAGGAGTTTAATCGATATTTGTACGATTATAAAATTAGTCTGATTGTTCTTGATGTAGTGTTGGATAAAGGCAGTGGATTTGAAGTTTGTAATAAGCTCAAACGTAATATCCATACTAAATCTATACCTGTTATTTTTCTAACATCAATTAATAACGATCATGATATTGCTCTTGGGTTACAGTTAGGAGCTGAGGACTTTATCAATAAACCTCTAAATCGCGAGATATTTGCGTTACGTATCAAATCTATTATAAACAGGTATAAGAAAGTAGAAGAGCATAATGCTTTGTTTAAGCAAATGAACAGTTGTGCTTGTGTATTGGAGCCTTTATATGATCATAGCGGTAAGCTGATGAATGCGCTTGTTACAGATGCTAACCCGGCCTTTTTAAACGATGCTAATCTGGAGTATGAAGATGCTGTTGGAACGGGTTTAACTGAATTAGATTACCTTAATGGTATTTTAACAATTGATGAGTTGAATCAATTATTGGTTGATACCAAACCCTTAAATGCCGAGCGCTATAATGCTAAATTTAAAAGGTGGTTTCGTTTAAAGAGCTATCTGATTTCGTATAGCAAAATTGTTATTATCCTTGCCGATGTCACGGATGATAAGCGCTATGAATTAGAACAAACACTAATTAGTTCTATTTCAAAAAGCCTTCTCTCGAACAAAGGTTTTGAAGCGAATATAAAAAATGCGCTTGAGTTACTTGGTAATTATTTAGATGTTAGTCGTGTTTATATATACGAAAGCATCTCCTCTGGACAGTTTTTTAATAATACTTACGAATGGTGTGCACCCGATGCAGAGCCATACAAAGATTATCTGCAGCATGTTGATTTTGATATAATTCCATCGTGGAAGACTTTAATACAACAGCATGACGAAATTGTTTCTTCGGATATTAGTGAACTACCCAATGATATTTCTTCCCTGTTTGAACCGCAGGGAGTAAAGGCTATTTATGCCAGTTCGCTTGTTGCCAATGATGAGCATTTGGGGTATATAGGGGTTAACTATAGTGGAGATGATCATCACTGGACGAGTTATACCTTGAACTTAATTCGTACAGTGGCAAATATTATTTCAACTGCTTTGCAGCGAGAGAAGGTTAATTGGCAATTAGCTGATTCAAAGAGGGAGTTAGACGTTATCTTTGAAAATACCCCTATAACGCAGTTTCTAGTCGATAATCAGTTGAAGGTACTTAAGGTAAATCATTCACAAGTATTTGATTATAAAATAGATATTCAGGTGGGTGAATCCTTGCAAATAGGACAGCTTATTTCTTGCGTTAATCAGGACAAGCTTGTACCGTGTGGACATGCAAAATATTGCTCGCAATGTATCTTACGTAATACTATTTTAAAGACTCAACAAACAGGAGAAGGACAAAATCAGGTAGAGGGTTTTATGCGGGTGAAAGCGCAGCAAGAAAATGTACATGTTTACGTTTTAATATCCACAGTGTTTATTGAAAACAGGCATGGGAAGCAAATTCTGGTTAGCATTAATGATATATCAAAACGGAAGAAAGCCGAAGATTCTGTAAAAAGTAATGAGAAACGATTAAAGCAAATATTTACAGTTGCTCAGGTTGGGATTTGCTTGGCCAAGCAAGGTGATTTTATGTTTGTGAATAAATATTTTGCTGAGCTATTGGGCTATGATGACAAAGAAATTATGACAATTGGGGTGTCAGGGATTTTGGATCAATCAAATAGTCTCCTACTTCTTAGAGAAAGCGGTCTTCAGCAGATTGAGATACAGGGTTATGCCAGGTTGGAAATCACTTTGGTGAAGAAGGATGGAGGCTTAGTTTATGTCATGCTCATGTCGACATATTACAATAGCGTTGATGAATCAGATGGTATTATTTCAGTGATTACGGATATTACTAATAAAAAACTGGCGCATGAGTCCTTATTGAAAAATCAAAAGAGCTTGCGTAAGGCTAACAAGGATAAAGATACTTTCATTTCGATATTAGGGCATGACTTAAACAATGCCATTGGGGGTAGTGTGCAAATTGTTAATCTGTTAAGTCAAATTGATTGCAGCGAAAGTCAACGAGTAATGTTTACAAAGCAGGTTTTTGACAATGCCCTTTCAGCTCACGGCTTGCTCACCAATTTGGTTATTTGGGGTAAAAGCTCATCAGGTAAAATTCGTTTTAACCCCGAGTTGGTTTTAGTGAGTGAATTATTCGATAGTACAAATAAGCTTTACAAAATACAACTTGAGCAAAAGCGTTTACTATTTTCTTATAAAGGCCTAGATCAAAGCACTGTGTGGGCCGATCGGTTTATGATAGATGCCGTGATTCGTAATTTGGTGAATAACGCCATTAAGTATACACCCGAAGGTGGAGAAATAGTAATGGACTTAACTCAGCAACAAGATAATACCCTAATTAGCGTGTGTGATACAGGCATTGGGATTAAACCCGAAAAAGCCAGTCAGCTTTTTACTGATGCTTACATGCAATCGGAAATGGGAACGGAGGGAGAACAAGGTACAGGAATTGGTTTAAAGATTATTAAAGGCTTTGTTGATGTGCATAAAGGTCAGATACACATGAATTCAGAGCCAGGAAAAGGAACATGTGTTTCTATTTCATTCCCAGACCAACCTTAATCATATCATTTAATTGGAGAAAGCAGGAATAATTATACTCTTTATACGAAAAGGATAATTTAATTAATGGATGAATAGATATTAAAATATTGACACGAAATTACTGCACTTTAAAAGCAACCTTACTTCTTTAGCGCCGTATTGTTAGTGTTATATTTAATTGGGGGATCTACACACAAAATTATCCGAATTTATGAAAAGATTGAATGTGTTGGCAATCACGCTACTGACCATGGTGTGTGCTGCTACAAGTCAAAACCAACCAGAGCACAAAGCAAAAATGTACCGCAATAGCGAGGGGCAGTTGTATGCCAATAAAAACCAACCCATGTATTTGTTTCTATCCAACGATAAAGCAGGCAATGGGTCAAGCGAAGCTTTAGATGAGGGTGGTGCGAAAGCCTTTTATTTTGATACCGAAGGAAAAAATACCATTCGTACTCCATCGAAAGTTGACCCCAATACCAAGCAGTTAGTATTACCTGTGCAAGATGTTGTTTTCGATGTATTTGCCGATGGTTTAGCACCAAGTTCTCAAGCTATTTTTAAAGAATCAACACCCTACCAAAAAGAGGGTAGAACCTATTACAATGGGCAAGTGCTTGTTGAGTTGAAGTCGAAGGATAAAACATCGGGCGTTGACAAGTTATTTTATAGCATTAACGGCGAAGATTATATGGTTTATAACAATGCTGTTGGTAACCATCAAGAGGGCGATTATACGCTTACTTTTTATGCCGTTGATAACGTGGGTAATGTTGAAGCTATCAGTGAAAAGCATTATACGGTGGATCAAACCGCTCCATCGGTAAGTTGGCGATTGTTGGGCGATGTATCGGGCAAGCGTGTATCAGCCCGTTCGTCAATTGAGTTGCTGGCGGCCGATGCTTTAAGTGGTGTTAAAAGCATTGAATACCAAATTAATAATGAGGCTCCTCGTTTGTACACTAAACCCATTAGCCTTTCAAACATAGAGGGTGGAAGTTATGAGTTTAAGTTTTGGGCAAGCGATTTTGTACAAAACCGTTCGGAAGATAACAGTGCAATGGATGGTGGTGCCAGTGTTTTTTCTTTTGTGTTGGACAATGTGGCACCCGAAGTCTATTCACAAATATTGCACGATCAGTATGTTGGTAAATACACCTACGTATCTGAGCGTAGCTTATGTCAGTTAGATGCCAAAGATGGCGACATGGTTTTGGATAAAATCACTTTCGGTAAAAATAAGTTAGAGCTTGATCAAACCTACAACGATCCTTTTTCATTTGAGAATACAAAGGGTTACCAGGTATTATACTACCAATCGCACGATTTTGTGAATAATAAATCGGAAAAGAAAAAGATTGCCGTTTACATGGATAATGAAAATCCAATGACGGGCATCAGCTACGAGGGCGATCAGTTTTTTACCCGCGATACCTTATTCATCAACAAAAACACCAGCATTAAATTATTTGCCGAAGACGCTGATGCAGGTGTTAAAGGTACTTTTTATAAGGTGGATGACTTAGCATTTAAAGAGGGAAATGAGCTAAAGCTGAATGAGCATGGTCTGCACACCATCCAATTTTACTCAACGGATAATGTGAATAACCAGGAGCAAGCCTTGAGCTCCGATGTGTATGTGGATAATGTGGGGCCCGAAGTGTATGTTAACTTTAGTATTAAAGCCATAGGTTCCGAAATGATTGATGGGGAAGAGGTAAAGGTATATCCACCATTTGTGAAGATGTATATTGGCGCTACTGATCGTCATTGTGGTACCGACAAAATTCTTTACAGCGTAAATGGCTCAGCTAAAAAGAACTACATCAGTGCGGGGTCGCCAGCCGATAGCGAACTATTTAAAAAAGAGCAGGTTTATGAAGTTAATGTTGAAGCGATAGACAAGCTGAACAATAGCGGAAATAAAACCATTCGCTTTAAGGTGGCGAAGAAATAGTAATCCGTAGTATTTTATAAATGAATATGACCCGTCAGTTAAAAGCTGGCGGGTTTTTTTATCAGCAAAACTAGAATAACTTAGTTTCAACCTTCTGACCAAGCGAGCCCAAGACTCTGAACCTACAGGTTCCAATGCTCTGACTAGGCTAGCCCAAAGGCTTGAACCTATAAGGTCCAATGCTCTGACCTTGTCGAGCCCAAGGCTTGGGCTGGCATTGAACACAAAAAAAAGAGCCGATGACTTAAAAAATCACTGGCTCTTATTACAACTAAATATGAGTCAAACCTAACTTCCTGCTACCGTAAAATCAACATTGTATTTAAAAATATACAGTTTCTTATTGCCTTTATAGCGTTTGCGTACTTCCAGTTGACAAGTGCTACCAGCTTCCAGACTGAGCGGTACTTTTACTTCCAACTTTGAATCGGTATTGTTAAAATATTTATCTGCTTTTACCTCATTGCTATTGATTTTAAAGTAAAGGCCTTCATCGTCATTTTCTGTGATTACTTTTAAATCAATGCCCTGTACAACCAAAGTACCATTGGGTGTTAATTGCATATTGGCTGTGTCACTAAAGCGATCTTCCACGTTTAATATCAATGGTGACTTTTGACTTGGTTTCACTTTTGTGACATCAATCAACGACGTATCAATCTTTAAGTTGTCACCTAACTTTACATTAAACTCAATACTGTGACGCTCCGGGTCGAATACATCATCTTCGTTTTCAAAGGCCCCTTTCACTACCGGTGTAATAGTTACCAGTGGAGTTTCAACTGTCATGCCTTGCAGTAACAAGTCTTTAATGGCATAAGCCTCTTCTTTCAGTACCCGGTCAACTTCTGTATCAAGCAATGCTAGCCCACGGCCTGTCATGCGGTTAATAAGTCCTTCACGGTAAATAACCTGGCGGTTTTGCACAATGGCGAAACAATCATCTTCTGTTTGTGTCAGATGATTTTTAAATAAAGCAAATTCGATTGCCATAATCTATAGATTAAAAGGTTTTTAATTACCACCTGACACTGTTGTGTGGTTACTGTCAGGAGGTTTGATTAATTCGGAATCGAAATTACGACAATAGTTGATTTGTAAAAGCTATTAT
The DNA here is from genome assembly GCF_007097485.1 of Carboxylicivirga sp. M1479. Taxonomy (GTDB): domain Bacteria; phylum Bacteroidota; class Bacteroidia; order Bacteroidales; family Marinilabiliaceae; genus Carboxylicivirga. Next base: position 178,173 of record NZ_VKDE01000001.1, read on the forward strand.
TGACGAACAGTTAGTTTTATTTAACTAAATCGATAATATTTGTGATGAATGACTTCAGCCCTTAGTTAGCCCTTAAACAAAAAAGCCCACCATGGGTGAGCTTATCATTAGCGGTTTTTATAATTCTTACTTATCCTGCGCAATAAAAGGAATACTTTCTTGCAGGTGGAAACGCACCACTGTTAAGATGTAAGATTCAACCTGAAAAAACTGGGCACCCACGCTTGGCGTTGTAGCTTTTCTCATCTTTTTGTAGTACGATTTAATCAACTTATCCGTTGATGCTTTTAACTTAAAGAGGTCTTTCATAAAGGCATCCGCCTGGTCATCACTCATGGTCTCCCAGGTATTAGCGTACTTCATTAATACATCCAGGCGTTGCTTGCCTAGTTCTTTACGTTTGGCTTCGTACTCATCATACACCTCCCAAAAAGCTTCCTTGTTGGCATCGGCCGGATTAACGAAATATTCAACAATGGCTTTTTTCTCCATGCCAAAGGCAGCCTGGAATAAATCTACTTCTTCTGAAAAGCTTTGTGCATGCACTGCGCTGCCAATCAATAGGGCAGCAAGTAATAATGTTAATTTTCTCATATTGGTGATTAATTAATTATTTGTTTCTAAAAATTCCATTTCTATTGAAATAACTTCAGTTAACTATACAAACAGATTTTTTATCGAAGTGTTTATTGCTTGCAGGGTTCTTTAGGCAAGTTATTGACATCAGGTTTATAATATCTGGCCACAAAGTAATAAGGTTCGCCGGCGTTAACAGGCATCCAATAGGTGCCATCGTTAGGATCTTCCACACTAAATGTGATGGTGATATTTCCATTTTCATCAGGCTTGGTATTATAAGCGTTAAACAGGTCATTTTTTCCTGGCAAGGTGTTTCTTGTCAAAGCACTATATCGGGTAATCGACCAGAATAACCCACACCCTTCAGGTTTGTATGGGATCGTATATGCCTCTGTTTTATCTCCATTAAGTACTTCTCCATTACAATTGGCAAAAAACGGACGGTAAAAAGCATGGTGTAAGGGAAAACCTAAATGTCCTACGATGGCAGCTGCCCGGTATTCGGCATTGTTGCTATTGGGTTCATCGCTGTCGATGGCGCCAAACATGCCTATGTTCCCTGTTTTACCAAATTTTGGTGCAACAACACCAATGTATTGGCTTACTCGTAAATAATCCTCATTTGTGAAATTCACCTTGGAGGCCAGGGTTTCTTTGTTTTGTGGATATACATCATGGGTTTCAATGGTGTGCTTGATGTAATTGTCAATGACAAGTGTTTTGCTGCCGGCACTGCTAAGCTTTATTTTTTCCTGAATAGCATGGGCATTTGTAAGGTCTTCTGCTGTTTGTACCTGAACACGGATGAATAGGTGCGGGTAATCACCAGGGCTTTCAATGACGGTGGCACCTATGGGTACATCCATGTTTTGTCCTTTTCTTACGATGGTGTATTTTCCTTTCGGGTGAATTTCATCGAAGATGGTATAATGCTCCTGGTCTGTAATATGTATGGAATAATAACGTCCTTCTTCAATTTCAGGATATTCAACAGTAACAGGACCTTCGCTTAAGTCGACAACAACCTTCGAATAGATATGATCCAAAGCCGGAGTTACCACCGGATCAGTGCCCTCGGTCGGTAACTGTTTTGTATGAAGCAATTTGTTTGTTCCACCTGCTTGTTCGGCAGTCGTCACCATATAGTGCATGTGGTGATAGACTTTAAAGGCCATTAAGTCCGCATCTGATGGACGCTCAGGACCTGCAGCAGTCTTGGTGTTAGTTTTCGTTTCTTTATTAGGTTTGGTGCCGCACGATATAGCTGTTACTATGATCAAGCTGCTAATGATAAGATAAGTAAGTGTTTTCATGATGAGTGTTATTTTATAAATATGTTTAGAGCAAAGTAAATGAAGTTGTATCCCTTGTTTTACCACTTTAAGGTCATTTATGAGCCTTAATAGCTCAAGTTAGAAAGTGCTTAAGAGCAAAGTTTATGACAAGATCTTCTATTTGAGAAGTTTACAGTCACTGCGTTAATTTTCTGAGGAATGGATTGAGAGGTGTTTTGTCATTTATTAGCAAATACGCCAATATATGGGGGGAATATGTCTGTTTCATAGTTGGTTGGAATGGTTAATTCACGATGAATATAATCAATTCCAATCATTTCAGTATCATGCTTGCTTAAATCTAAGACATATGTGTATGATCTGAATAAAAAAGCCCGCATTTGAGCGAGCTTTCTGTTTCATCAAATAGAATAATAGTCTAATTCTGACGATAAGCACTTACAATGAGTTGGCAATCGGCAATTTCATTCATCCCTGTTTTTTCGTCTTTTTCTACCAGTGTTACACGACCAGAACTGATACCAACGCGGGCATCTTGTCTTAGAAAATAATGTTCACCTGCTTTTACGTTTAACTCAACCACCTTTGAGCTTTCTGCCGTTGAACACATAAATGAATAAGTACTGGGTTTTAGTTCCCACCTGAAGAAAGTGCCGGGTCCTGTGCCGCCAGCTTCAATGCCATTGATCTTAACCTGAATCTGACTTACAGCACCAACTACTCTTCCAGTTCGGTAAACATATACAACTGCTTTTTGGGTGTGCTTTTCAAACTTTTTAGCAGCTTCGCTAGTTTCAATTGGGGCTTTACTAGTTGAAGCACATCCTACTAATAATGGTAATACCAGTAATACAAATAATAACTTTTTCATGACTCAATACTTTAATGTTTGATACAAAGGTGGTGCTTTAAATAGAGTGTTTTTACTCGCTTTGGCTCAGCTAATACTCCCATTAGCTCAATATGTAGAGAATAAAAAGTTAGGGGCCTAAAGTTGTTTTTATGGACAAAAACAAAAAAAGCCCGCCTTTAGGCGAGCTTTCTGTATCTATTAAGGATAAACTCTTAGTTTTCCAACTGATTCTTAATTATGGCTATTGCTTCTTCAATGGCTGCATCTAATCCGTTAATGTTTTTACCACCTGCTGTTGCGAAGAAAGGTTGGCCACCTCCGCCACCTTGCATCTTTTTAGCCGCTTCGCGCACAATAGCACCTGCGTTTAAGCCTTTTTCTTTTACCAGATTATCGGCAACTAATATTGCTAGTTGTGGTTTTCCACCTACATCAGTACCTAATACAGCTACTACATCGTCCAAGTCTTGCTTTATCTGAAAAGCTAAATCTTTTAATGAGCCAGCTAAAATTGGTTTTACGCGAGAGGCAATCAGCTTAATGTCAGCAACATCTTTTGCACTATCTACCAGGTCGCGTTTTTCCATGGCCATTACATTTTTGCGCATGCCCTCCGCTTGTGTGCTAAGGTTGCTGTTCTCGGCCATTAGGTTTTCAATGTTCTTCTTTAGGTTAGCAGGGTTTTTAAACATCTCGCCCAACTCCTTAATTAAACCAAATTGCTGGTTGATGAATTCCTCAGCTTTGGCCCCTGTTACCGCCTCAATACGGCGTATGCCAGCTGCAGTAGAAGCTTCGCTAATGATTTTAAAGAAACCCATTTGACCAGTAGCATCAACATGAGTACCACCACATAATTCAACTGAAGATCCGAATTTAATGGCACGCACCAAGTCGCCATATTTTTCGCCGAACAAGGCCATAGCGCCCATTTCAACTGCTTTGGTATGTGGTATCTCGCGCATTTCTTCCAATTGCATATTTTGGCGGATGCGTGCATTAACCATTGATTCAACTTTTGCAATCTCTTCATCACTTACCTTTTGGAAATGAGAAAAGTCAAAGCGTAAGTAGTCAGGGTGTACCAAGGAGCCCTTTTGCTCAACATGGTTACCAAGCACTTCGCGTAATGACTCGTGCATTAGGTGAGTAGCTGTATGGTTATTGGCTATGTTCTGGCGTACCGTTTTATTGACAACAGCTTTAAACGTACCATTTAACTCCGCTGGTAGCTTTTTAGCCATGTGTACAATCAGGTTATTTTCTTTTTTGGTATCGATGATGGATACTTTATCATCGCCTTGCTGAATATACCCTGTATCGCCAACCTGGCCACCACTCTCGGCATAGAAAGGTGTGATGTTAAATACCAGTTGGTATAACTCTTTGTTCTTTTGTTTTATTTTGCGGTAACGGGTAATGAATACATCCGATTCTAAATAATCGTAACCGATAAATTCTTCCCTATCGTCTTCTTGTAAAACAACCCAGTCATCTGTTTCAATAGCTGAAGCATTTCGAGCGCGTTGCTTTTGCTTCTCCATTTCAGCTTCAAACTCCTGACGGTTAACCACCAAGTCGTTCTCTTTAAGGATTAACTCAGTTAAATCCAATGGAAAGCCAAATGTATCGTATAATTCAAACGCAATAGAGCCGCTTACCACATTGTAGTTTTTAGCTTTGGTATCGGCCATAATTTTTTCAAGCATATTTATGCCTGTTGCCAATGTGCGTAAGAATGATTCTTCCTCTTCCTTAATAACTTTTTCAATAAGCGTTTGCTGCGCCTTTAACTCAGGGAATGCATCGCCCATAGTCTCAATTAATACCGGCACTAGTTTGTACACAAAGGCCGATTTGCTATTTAAGAACGTATAGCTGTAACGAACAGCACGGCGTAAAATACGTCGGATAACGTAGCCAGCTTTGTTATTCGATGGCAATTGACTATCGGTAATTGAAAAGGCAATGGTACGAACGTGGTCGGCCACTACGCGCATGGCGATATCCAACTCTTCATTTTTACCATACTCAAAACCCGATAATTCAGCAATTTTATTGATGATGGGCGAAAATACATCACTATCGTAATTGGATGTCTTACCTTGAATGGCACGCACTAGGCGTTCAAATCCCATTCCTGTATCAACGTGTTTATTCGGTAGTGCGACCAATTCGCCACTCGATAGACGGTTGTACTGGATAAATACCAGGTTCCATATTTCAATTACCTGCGGATGATCCATGTTAACCAAGGATTTACCGCTTACTTTGGCACGCTCATCATCTGGGCGCATGTCAATATGAATTTCTGAACAAGGTCCACAAGGTCCTGTTTCTCCCATTTCCCAGAAATTATCTTTCTTATTGCCATTGATAATACGGTCTTCTGAAATCCACTCTAACCAATTATTGGCCGCTTCATCATCACGGCCCACGTTATCTTCTTTGGCACCTTCAAATACGCTCACGTATAAACGGTCCTTATCCATTTTTAATACCTCGGTTAGGTATTCCCAAGCCCAGGCAATGGCTTCTTTTTTGAAATAATCGCCAAAAGACCAGTTGCCTAACATCTCAAACATGGTATGGTGGTAGGTGTCATGTCCAACTTCCTCCAGGTCGTTATGCTTACCAGATACACGTAAGCACTTTTGTGAATTGGTGACACGTGTGCTTTCGGCCGGATTATTGCCTAAAAAGATATCTTTAAATTGGTTCATACCGGCATTGGTAAACATCAATGTAGGGTCGTTTTTAACCACCATTGGTGCCGATGCAACCACTTTGTGCTGCTTAGAATTAAAAAAATCCAGAAAGCTCTTCCTTACTTCAGAAGCCGTCATCATAATACGTAGTTTTATATTTTCGGTGTTATGTAAACAAAAAATGCCTTGCAAAGTTAGATTATTTCAGTAATTTTGGGGCGATTAGTCCCTAATTTTTCTAATTAAAAGTAAAACACCCAAAGTATGTCAAAGGTTAAGTATCGTTATAATTCAGAAACGCTTAGCTACGATAAAATAGATAAAGGTTTAAAATATTATATATCCCGCATATCCATCTATTTTTTGTTTGTTCTTCTGGTAGGAATGCTTTCTTACCTGATTTATCCACATGTGTTTAAAAGCCCGGTGGAGAAGCGTTTAGAACGTGAGAACCAACAGCTGTTAGCACAATATGATATCATGAATAAGAAGCTAGACCAGTTGGAGTTGGTGCTTGATGATATTGAACTACGTGATGAAAATATATATCGTACCATCTTTCAGGCCGATAGCATTCCAAACAGCATCAGACGTGCAGGTTTTGGTGGAGTAAACCGTTATCAGCACCTTGAAAGCATGGATAACTCAGAGCTGGTAATGTCCACAGCCAAGCGTTTGGATATTGTGATGAAGCAACTGTATGTGCAGTCCACCTCCTTTGATGAGGTTATTTCTTTGGCCATGCGTAAAGAAGAAATGTTGAGGTGCATACCTGCTGTTATGCCAATATCGAACCGTGACTTACGACGAACGGCATCGGGATGGGGTTACCGTATTCATCCGATATATAAAGATAAACGTTTCCATTACGGCATGGATTTTACAGCGCCAACAGGTACTGATATTTATGCAGCAGGAGATGGTGTTGTAACGCGTGTTTCGCCCGGTAAGATAAGCTCCGGTTATGGAAAGAGAATTGAAATAGACCACGGTTTTGGTTATAAAACGCTCTATGCCCATTTGCATGATTTTAATGTGAAGAAAGGCCAGAAAGTTAAACGTGGGGATGTGATTGGTTATGTAGGAAGTACAGGTGGTAGCACGGCTCCTCACTTACATTACGAGGTGCATGTAAAAGGAAAGAAAGTAAATCCTCATCATTATTATTTTAAAGAGGATTTTACAGCAGAACAGTATGATAAGATGATTCAAATATCGACTAATTCCAATCAAACATTTGATTAGGATACGATAATGTTAAGCATAAAAAAAGGTGGCCATGAGCCACCTTTTTTGTATTATGAAAGCTGTTTCGTCTGTACTAAATTAATCTTCTAGCTTATTTATTTCCTCTTCCAGTTGATCTACCAGGGTGTCTAGTTGGTTAATAACCGCCAGAATGGTTTCAGGTTTTGATAAATCAACACCAGCTTTTTTCAATTGTTCCATCGGGTGATCGTTTCCACCAGATTGTAATAAGGTGATGTAACGCTCTATTGCAGCTCTACGGTCTTTCTTATTACCTTCAGTAACATCTTTGTATAACTTGGCCGATGATGCAAAGCAAGTGGCATACTGGTATACATAGAAAGGTGAATTATAAAAGTGAGGAATACGTGTCCAGGCATAACCTGAGTACATGGTTTCCTCTGAAACATCGCCGTAATAGGTATCGGCTAACTCTTTCCAAACATTTGTCAGGATATCCGCGTTAATCGGACGGCCTTGCTCTGCTAGCGTATGTACCTGGTATTCATAATCGGCAAACATAGTTTGCGCATAGAATGTACCAATAATACCTCTGATGGTTTGGTTTAATAAGGCGATACGTTCCAGTGGATCATTTGTTTTTTCCATCATGTAGTCTAGCAATAAACGCTCGTTAAAGGTTGATGCTACTTCGGCAACAAAAATGGTGTAGTTATGAGTCGCGAATGGCTGTGTTTCATTTGACAGTGTGGTGTGCATTGTATGGCCTAACTCATGTGCCAGAGTGAATACATAATCCAATGTTTCGTCATAGTTCAACAGCATATATGGGTGAACACCATAAACGCCTGATGAAAAAGCACCTGAGCGCTTGCCCGGATTTTCATATACATCCAGCCATCCGCTTGATGTGGCTGTTTTAAGCTTAGCCTGATAGTCTTTTCCCAAAGGAAGTACAGATGCTGTTACAATATCAAGCGCTTCATCGTATGGGTATTTTTTATTGAAGTCAACTAGGCTGATAGAACCATCAAAAGCATAGTATTTCTCAAGGCCGAGAACTTTTTTACGTAGCTTGGCATATTTTTGAAGAGGTTCCGTGTGTTGTTTAACTGTGTTTATCAGGTTAAGGTACACATCTGTTGGTATGGCATTGCCTTCCAATGCAGCATCCAGGCAAGTAGGATATTTACGGGCACGAGCCGAAGCCCAATCCGATTGAACAATGCCATTATAAATGGCCGCATAGGTGTTTTTGTTCTTATAATACAAATCGTAAAAGGCCTCATAAGCAGCCTTACGGTCATCCTGGTTTTTATTATTGGTTACCACATTAGAATAGCCGCCAGGTGTTATTTTTACTTTTTCGCCATTGGATAGCTCTATTTCAGGAAATTCGATGTCGGTTGTTGAAAGAGCAGTAAAGACTTTACCTGGTGTGCTTTTTACATTTGAGTAATAAGACATCAGTTGTTCCATTTTTTCACTCAGTACATGTTTTTGTAGGCGATACATGTCCATCAGGTCGAATTGATAAACTTTTAGTTCATCGTTGCTGGCAATCCATTCTTTCATGGTTGCTTCCGGAATTTGAAGCATTTCAGGAGACATCCAGGCTGTTTCAACTCCGAACTGAGCAAACATTAACTGTACCTTTTGTAATTTGGCTTGCAGTTCCATGTTGCGGTTGTCAACAGTGCTCTGCAACGAAACGAACTGATAGGCTTTATAGGCTTTTTTCATCAAGCTTTCCTGAATCTGCGATAATGCAATAAGGTTATCCGCACTTTCACCTAACTTTCCTTTGTAGGCCTGAATTGACTCCATGTCCTGGTTGATAGCTTCTAAATCGGCTTCCCAGGCATCCCAGTTTGTATAAATGTCATCAAAATTCCATTTGTACTTCTCCGGAACTTCTTCTCTTGTTTTGTAATTGACTTGTGCCACAGTTGTTAAACCGGTAACTGCTAAAATGCACAATAGTACTAAGTGTTTCATTTGGATTTGTTTTTATTGATTAGTGGAAAGAATAAATGGGGCTTATCTCGGGGAATTCGCTTTTAAGCATTTTAACCACCTCCCCACTTCGTGGTACTCCTCCTTGGCAAGGAGTAGAGGGATGAAAAACCGTCCCTTCCTGAATTTTAGGAGGGGTGCCGACAGGCGGGGTGGTGTAATTAGTTTTAAAAGCAATTTCCATGGGGGTATCTTCGTATTAGTGTGTATAAAAATTACAAAGACTCAGTGGCATTGTGTGGTTTAATACACTAATGACTCTGAGCCTCTGTTTCTAATGTGCTTTGTTAAAGAGCATTACTTAATGCCTAATTGTTTTTTAGTTGCTTTTGGTAAAGCATCTTTATGTATTAAAATAGCCACAGAGTGTAAGCGCATGTAGCTTTCCGACATGTATAAATATCCTTCGTAAGCACCTCGGTCTGTTCCCCAGCTATTCTTTGTTTTGTAGTAGGTTGTACCGTTCTGATCAGTTGAAGTACCAGTGATGTGCATTAAATGGTCATCAGTAGATTGCCATGATAGGAATGCTTCCTGGCGTACTTCTGGTGTAATCTTTTGCTCTTCCTGTGGAGCAAATCCTAATTCTTCGTCTACAGGAACAATTGCAGCACCTAGTTTATGAGAGAAAAACTTTTCGCTTACATCGCCATCCCAAACAAAAGAATAGCCATTCTCGAGGGCATTGTCCATTACTTGCATTAATTCATCCAAAGGCAGGTTGTAATACAAACCGTCATTCCAGTTGTCAGGAACCTCAAGGTTAATGGCTTGGTAGTACGGATGATGCGTATAAGATGTTAACTCAACATAGTCATCAGCAACAATCTTCATTTCTTTGGTGAATTGCTGTGGCGTTTTACCATCTACTTCAGCAGGCACTTCGCCTAAATAAAGGTCAAGAATGGCACTTTGCACCTCGTACCATACTGGTGCTGGCGAAGCATTACGGCCTTTGATGTAATTGTCGATTACTACCTTTTGTGTTGAAGCTAACTCAGAGTGATTATGAGGCTGGGATACATCGCGACGACCAGGATAAGCTTCTTCTGTTGCCATACCAAACTCACGTACCACATTCATTACATCGTGCGCCTGACCACCTTCGCTGAAATTACCTTTGCCATGCGCCATGATGTATAATCGAGCTTTCTCAGGGTAGGCATAACGTACAAAATACATTTCCGATAAGTCTAATACAGGACCTCCCTGACGGATTACCTCTGTTTCAAGAAACGAGGTGGTGCTGTACGACCAGCATGTACCCGTTCTGTCCTGGCTTTTAACAGGCGATGTTTTAATGTCGATTACTGGGGTGAATTCAATGCTGCTGGTTTTCTCTTCTTGTGCATTGGCGCTAATTGCAATGGCCATAGCCAGCATTAACAATTGTAACTTTCTCATGATTTACTTTTAATATATAATACGAATACAAATGAGTGGTCAGTAGATATACCGCTACTGACCACTAACTGAGTTTAAATTTATTTCTTTCCTTCGCTAACTGTTGCTTCCACTTCGTCAACCGTAATTGGAATACGCTCGCCAAGTATACGACAGCTATCGTCTGTTATTAATATGTCATCTTCCAAGCGTACGCCACCAAAGTCTTTGTACGATTCAACTTTATCGAAGTTAATAAAGTCAGCATTGGTGCCATCGGCTTTCCATTGATCAATTAAAGCTGGGATGAAGTAAATGCCAGGTTCGTTGGTTACAACCCAGTTAGGTTGAAGCGTACGACCTAAGCGTAGAGCTGCCAAACCAAATTGCGTGCTACGCTCCATTTCATCCATATACCCAACTAAGGTGTCGTTGTAGTCTTCCATGTCGTGAACATCCAAACCAATCATGTGGCCTAATCCGTGAGGGAAGAACATGGCGTGAGCACCAGCGGCAACCGCTTCGTCCACATCGCCTTTCATCAAGCCAAGATCTTTAAGACCCGAAGCAATAACACGAGCTGCTACCAAGTGAGCTTCCTTATAGGTAATGCCTGGCTTGGTGGCCTCACGACTTATGTTATTGGCATCTACCACTATTTGGTAAATCTCTTTCTGACGTTGTGAGAATTGACCTCCTACAGGCGATGTGCGAGTGTGGTCGGTGGCATAATGTAAAGGAGATTCGCTACCGCCATCAACCAATAGTAAGTCGCCTGTTTTAAGGATGTTGCTATGATCGTGGTTGTGTAATGTTTCGCCTCGCTTGCTACAAATGATCGGGAAAGAAACCATTCCTCCGCCACTCATTGAAATACCTTCCATGGCACCTGTAATTTCTTGTTCCGAAACACCATTTTGAGCCATGCGCATAGCTGTTGTATGCATTTTATAGGCAACAGCCATGTGGCGCTCCATTTCTTCAATCTCACACGCCTCTTTAATTGAGCGGATTTCAATACAAGCCTTCGTTAACTCTAAAGATGTCTTGTCCTTTACTTCGCCATGGTGGCAACCCAATAAATCGGCAAGCCACATTATGTTTTCGCCTCGGTAGGGAGGGTTAAAATGAATTGGACGACCTGACTTAAGTGCATCACTAATCATTTTCGATAACTCAGCCATTGGTTTTGTGTATTCAACACCAACACGATCCGCTTTTTCAACCATGGTAGGCTGAGGTCCCATCCAAATGATATGTCCCACTGAGACATCATCCCCAAATAAATACTCTTTGTTGTTATCAATGTCGATAATGGCTGCATGGTCTTGCAAGTCAATACCAAAGAAATACAAAAATGTACTGTCCTGACGGAAATGGTACACGTTATCTTTGTAATTCATTGGAACATCGCTATTTCCAAGCATTAATACCAAACCCGACTCCACTTTATTCTGAAGTCTTTTACGTCTGTTTATATACGTCTCTTTTGAAAACATGTGGTTGAATTTTAAAAATTGGATTCCAATATACAGCTTTAAATGGCAATGCGAAACGATATTTGTCAGGTAGTCAGCTCTTAAATATGAAAAAACCTGATTTTGCGCAATTTGCATTTTGTCATGTAGATGGCATTGATATGGTTGTATTTTCGCATCGATAACAAAAACACAAACTGATTTACCATGGATATAAAAGCGTTTCAGGCAGCAATACTTGAGGGAATTCCCGAAGTGTTGCCAACACCTCAAGCTTACGATAAAAGCATCAACCACGCACCAAAGCGTAAAGAGATTTTAAACGATGAGGAGAAGAAATTGGCTTTGCATAATGCATTGCGTTACTTCCCTGAGAATGACCATGCAGAGTTGGCACCTGAATTTTTAGAGGAGCTAAACGCTTATGGTCGTATATATATGTATCGCTTGCGTCCAACATATGAGATGAAGGCTCGTCATTTAGATGACTTTCCACACCAGTCGCGTCAGGCAGCAGCTATTATGCTGATGATTCAAAATAACCTGGATTATGCAGTGGCACAGCATCCTCACGAGTTAATTACTTATGGTGGTAATGGAGCTGTTTTTCAAAACTGGGCACAATACCGTTTGTGCATGCAGTATTTGGCTACTATGACTGATGAGCAAACCTTAGTGATGTATTCAGGTCATCCTATGGGATTGTATCCATCGCATAAAGATGCACCACGTGTGGTTGTAACCAATGGTATGATGATTCCTAACTATTCAAAACCTGATGATTGGGAGAAATTCAATGCCTTGGGCGTAACACAATACGGTCAGATGACCGCTGGTTCTTTTATGTACATTGGCCCACAGGGTATTGTGCACGGAACAACCATTACGGTGCTAAATGCAGGACGTAAAATTTCAGGTGGTAAAACTGATTTGGCAGGTAAGCTTTTTGTAACTGCAGGATTGGGTGGTATGTCAGGAGCTCAGCCAAAAGCTGGTAATATAGCTGGTGTTATTAGTATCACAGCCGAAGTGAACCCTAAAGCAACCGAAACACGCCATTCGCAAGGGTGGGTTGATGAAGTAATTGCTGATTTGGATGAGTTAGTTGCTCGAGTAGAAAAAGCAAAGGCTGCCAAAGAGGTGGTTTCAATTGCTTACCAGGGTAACATTGTTGATGTATGGGAAAAATTTGCCGAAGATGGTATCAAGGTGGATATGGGTTCTGACCAAACATCCTTACACAACCCTTGGGCAGGCGGATATTACCCAGTAGGTTTGAACTTTGAAGAATCGAACCAAATGATGGCCGAACAGCCTGATTTGTTTAAAGAAAAAGTACAGGAAAGTTTACGTCGCCATGTGGCCGCTATTAATATGTGTACCAACAATGGCATGTATTTCTTCGATTATGGTAATGCTTTCTTATTGGAGTCGAGCCGTGCAGGTGCCGACATCATGAATGATAAGGGAGATTTTAAATACCCATCATACGTTCAGGATATTATGGGACCTATGTGTTTCGATTTTGGATTTGGACCATTCCGTTGGGTTTGTGCCAGCAACGATCCAAAAGACCTGGAAGTAACTGATAAGATTGCTACTGATGTTCTTGAGGAATTGATGCAGGAGTCGCCGGAAGAGATTCAGCAACAAATGGCAGATAACATCCATTGGATTAAAGAGGCTGGTAAAAATAAGATGGTGGTTGGCTCGCAAGCACGTATTTTATATGCCGATGCAGAGGGCCGTACACGCATAGCTGCCGCTTTTAATAAAGCCATTGCCGATGGACGCATTTCAGCGCCTGTTGTGCTTGGTCGCGATCATCACGATGTGTCAGGGACAGATAGCCCGTATCGTGAGACTTCTAATATTTATGATGGTTCTCGTTTTACAGCTGATATGGCCGTGCAGAATGTGATTGGTGATTCATTCCGAGGTGCTACATGGGTGTCAATCCACAATGGTGGTGGTGTTGGCTGGGGTGAAGTGATGAATGGTGGTTTCGGTATGGTGTTAGATGGTTCTGATGATGCACATCGTCGTTTAACCAACATGCTTTTCTGGGATGTGAATAACGGTATCTCACGTCGTAGCTGGGCCCGTAACGAGGGAGCTGTATTCGCCATTAAACGTGCTATGGAAGCTAACCCTAATTTAAAGGTGACCATTCCAAACATGGCCAACGACCAATTGATTGACCAATTGTTTTAAGAGCAACAACAGATATAAAACGATAAGGGCTTGTCTTCATTGGCAGGCCCTTTTTGTATTTCTGTATGCGATCTTTATAAGTGAGATGGTTATCAAGATCGTATCCTTAATTTGCCACATCCCGACTTTGTGGTGCCGCTCTGCCCACCTTGTAAGCAAACATCAAACGTCCTGTAACGAAGTAACACGAACAAGGGTTTAATCGCATCTACCAAGGGGCTTAATTCGTCACTTCCCGATGAAGCTCAATCATCAGTTCGGTAGGGAAGTATCTGGCAAAAGCTTGAACTTTGTATATATGATATGAATGGGGTGTATTTCTGATTTAATTCTTGTACTATTACATAAACAGCAAACTGAGGATTTAAAAACTATCGCTATGAAAAAGCTATTCATACTTACCCTGTTAGTGCATACCCTGCTAGCCGCACATGCACAAAGCGACAGCACTTTTTTTGAGTATAAAAAACGTGAGCACGGCAGTTACATGACTGTTAGCGCCAGAGAAACCTCGACATTTGATATTGATGGCAAGCAAGAAGGCCTTTTGCAGCCTAATGATGATTACTATGCTGAGTTGCTTAATGCGATTTATAAAAAATGTTTTAGCAATGAGCAATTGCAATTGCTTAATAAACGAGAAAATAAAATGTATCTGAGCTTCTATTTTGACATAGAAGGAAATATTTTACGTCTTGATTTCAGCATGTTAGAAAAGACCCGCGAAATTGTTAGCGATGATGCATTAAAGAAACTCTATCACCTGCTTATGCAAAGCAAGTTAGATACATCAAGATGGGGTAGAATAGATACGCGTTACCTGGATGAAAATTTAAAGTTTGATTTTGCTATGCTCACTACACCCATTCGATTAAGATAAAATCATTCTTTTCGATATTAAATAGGTTGTAGCAAGAGTGTGGATTATTGCATTTAAGGATGCGATCTTGATGAGCGAGATGGTTATCAAGATCGCATTTTTAATTACCCCGCTATCGCGCGAAACAATGTTCGACGGAGTCAATCCTTTCGCGTGACATTTGAAATAAGAATCCACACGAGAGGACTCGTGCGGCAGCGAAGGCTGCTTATCCAGATGTGATCCGGTTTAATGCTTCAGTAAAAAATAACTTGGGGATACTCACCATCCCCAAGGGGCGAGACATGATCCCCAAGGGGCGCAGCCATGGAACCATGGGGATATAGCTTTGCCCCAACAAAAGAACCTTGCGCCCCTAGGGGCGAATAGAAATCCCCAAGGGGATGATAATGTGCCCCTAGGGGATAACTCTAAAAAACAAGGGGCGAACGTTGTGCCCCTAGGGGATAATCGTGCGCCCCAAGGGGATAAAGCCTCGCCCCTTGGGGCGAAGCCTTTGGCATTATACCGATTTGATATCGAAATGCCTTTGATTCGGGCAGCCTCTGCTACTTTTACCCACGCTTACTTGTTATTATTTTAAGTAGTTTTATGTGGTGCGATGCTTGAATTCGCATGAAGAAAATAGGAGAGGGTAGATTTGTGGTGTATATTGACAAGTTGGGAGGTATTAAAAACACGCAAAATCGATAAAATGAAACACAAACTTTTAGTTTTTATAGGATTATCATTATTTATTAATCTTACAGCGCAGAATGAACCAAAAGAAATAAGACCTAAAGGAATGAGTTATATGCCTGAGGGAACTTTTTTAAATTACACTATAACACCTGTTGATACAACCACAGTCAATGCATTTTGGGTTGGAAATGAAGTAACAAATTCTGAGTATGCAGAATTTGTAGAGTATGCAAATGCAAATCCTAATGAAGAGTTGAAAATGGTGAATTTGAATATCTCAGATGCACATAAATATAGAAGCATACCAGCAAGTGTTGTCGACATGAATGAATATTTAACGACTGTAACGTATTCAGAGATTAGCGATGCACTGATTGATTTTAATAAACTTCCGCATGAAGACTATTTTTTCAATAAAAAGTATGCGAATTATCCAGTTGTTGGTATATCCAACAAAGCTGCTCAATGGTATTGTGCCTGGAAAACTGAAATGGAATTTAAAAAGCATTCATCAAAAGGAAAACCTGTATACAATAGTTACAGACTTCCGACTGAAAATGAATGGATATACTTAGCAAGTCAAATACAAGTAATTCATAAAGATTACAATCCAAGAAATGTTGTTGCATCAAAAAAGGGAAAAGCTGACATATTGAAAATATATCATTTACTCGATAATGTTTCTGAATGGACTTTAACAGATACTTTCAACAGTGATACTCAGCAAAAAATAGTCAAAGGCGGCTCTTGGTTTGGTAATCAAGGAATTTATGACCGTAAAACATTCGAAGAACATGCAACAAAAAGATATATTGGATTTAGAGTCGTTAGGCCATATAGTTTAAAATAATAACACCTACCAACAAACCGCAAGAGCGCATAAGGCATTCCGTGAATCTAGATTTGTTCGCAGCTCACTCCAATTATTTGACAAAAGGATTTCAATGCGTTAGGTAGGGGAAATAATATGAAACGATTGTGATTAAGCTTTAATACACAGGGCAATGATTGAAATAACTTTTGTATGTGTTCTGTAAATCAGTCTTGATTCTTGATACTAATTTTAAACAGATGAATATTACCAATAAATATTTAGCAATTATAATTGTATTAGTTAGTTTTCGGAGATAAGGTTGGGTAATCGACCACCACACCTTGTTGATTTACAAACAGCCAGAGACAAAGGGCGAAAAAATGGTATCGGAAGTGTAAAACAATAATTCACAAAGTAGAACGAGATTACAAATTTGAAAAATGATATGGTAGCAGTAATATTTGAAGTTTTCCCGAGGGAAGAAAACAAGCAAGAATACCTTGATATAGCAGCAAAATTAAAGCCGATGCTGGTAAACATTGACGGTTTTATATCTGTAGAACGTTTTGAGAGTCTTCAAACCAAAGGAAAAATTTTATCACTATCGTTTTGGGAAAGTGAGGAAGCTATTGAAAAATGGAGAAACGAAACCATGCACCGAGAGGGGCAAGCAAATGGATTAGGGCATATCTTCTCCGACTACAGAATTAGGGTAGGGTCAATCATTCGGGACTATGGGATGGATATACGAGAAGAAGCCCCTAATGATAGTAATGCGTATCATAAATAAAATCACGCAACAAGCTACAATAAGCAAAGGGGAGTTAGAGCCAAACAAACAGACCAAACCTTATTATGTGTTCTGTAAATCAGTCTTGCGTCTTGATACTAATTTTAAAATACAATTGGTATTATTTGTCCTGAAGCAACAGTTTTAACTGGTTTATTTCTTTCTGCACATCAGACTTGTACTCGCCTGTGTTTAGTTCGTTTGCTATATCCAGGTATCTAATCGTTTGCTTTTTCAGTTTAAGGAACCATGAAGTTTTAGCCGCTTCCAAAGCTGCATAGGGGCCAATGTAACGCTTGTCATCCTGCGTTAGCAATATAACCTGATCGAAAGATTTAATGGCTTCTTGGTGCTGCTCTAGCTTTTGCAAAACTCGACCATTTCTATAGAAATAAGTTGACTGATCATATTGGTTCAGATTTGTTGCGTCCATTTCAGCTAATAATTCTTTAGCAAGTGAAAAGTAACCGCCATCGAAAAGTAACCGCGCTTTAAGCAATGTGATTGGCTCGTTCTGTAATGTGGTAACTTCTTTCTGGGCTTGTTTATCATTGGCTGTTGGAGCCTTTGATTGACTTTTTACCCGTGACATTAGGCTGTCCCGCATCTCATGTTGATCATTAATATGAAACCACCAGGCCTGTCGCATCAATGCATCGGCTTTAAACGAGTTTCCTTTGTAGTTGAGCTCAAAGAATTGAAGGTGTTGAATGCAGGAGCTATCAAGTTTATTCAGAAGTAGCCGACCTTTTAAATAAGCTAATAGCGGAAAGGAGTGCTTTGCTTGTTCATCAATATCTTTAAGATAGTTTAGGCCAACATCGCCCATTTGGTTTTTTATAGCTAGTGAAGCAATTACAAAGGACAGCAGGGGAGAAGCGTTGTCTTTGGATGCTTGCATTAGTTTTAGAACATCTTCGTCATTGGCTTGGCTAAACTTTAATTGACAATAGGCATTGATTAAAGAGGCCTCAATGCTCAATGCTTTTTGGTTTTTAACCTTTTGTTGATACTCTGCTAGCATCTTAAAGCCCTCGGAGAGATTGCCCTCAAGTCCGAATAGAGAAGCCCAAAATTGATACTGTTCCGGTATCTGACTCATAAAAATGGTCATGAGGGCTTTTGTCTTTTGCTGTTCGGCTTTAAAGGTAAGGTTCGACTCTTGCTTGATCAGGCGGTGAGCTTTGAAAAATGATTGGATGCCTTTGCCGTATTCTTCATCAGTCCAATACAATAAAGTTTGCTGAATCAGTAGTGTGGAATGCATCAGCCGAAAGCGATCTTTATTGTAATGCTGTTCTTTAAATTCAACTATTCGCTTGTGAAATATCTCTGCCAATAGGTACTGTTCATTGGCTTGGTAGCTGAGGAATAAGCCGTATAGATTAAGGTAGGCCGCTTCTATAGTCTTGTTTGTTTGCGGTGCAAGTAATTTAATCGTATTTGATTCGGATGCCTGATAGTATTTCAATAGCTCATCTTGTCCTTGAGAGGATAAAAAATTGTTTCCCTGTCCAATGGCTGTAGCCGCAACACTAAGGGTAAACAATAAGGACAAAAGATGCTTCATAGGATTAAAAGTAACAAAAGCTATTAACAAAAACAGCCGGAACAAGTCCGGCTGTCATTTAATATTGTAATTGGTAGTTACTTATTCGTCTTCGCCACCAATAGCGTTGTCAACTAAAATACGACCACAGTACTCACAAACGATAATTTTTTTGCGAGAAGCAATATCCATCTGGCGCTGAGGTGGAATTTTGTTGAAACAACCACCACAAGCATCACGCTCAACAGGCACAACTGCTAATCCGTTGCGAGCATTTGAACGAATACGCTTGAATGCAACTGATAAGCGCTCAGGAATAATCGCTGAAATTTCATCAGATTTCTTGCTCAAACGCTCTTCTTCAACTTGTGTTTCACCAACAATCTCTTCAAGCTCTTTACGCTTAGCCTCTAAATCAGCTTTGCGATCCTCAACAAGAGTTTTTGATGATTCACCTAAATCTTTTTTATTTTTAAGCTCAACTGTGAACTCTTTAATACGCTTCTCGCATAATTCAATCTCCAACTTCTGAAATTCAATTTCTTTCGAAAGAGAGTCAAATTCACGATTGTTACGCACATTACCTTGTTGCGCTTCGTATTTTTTAATGAGTAAATCAGCTTCTTTAATCTCGTTCTTTTTACCCAGGATGGCGTCATTTAATTTTTTAACCTCCGCATTAAGGTTACCCAGACGGGTATCAAGCCCCTCAATCTCATCCTCTAAATCCTGAACTTCTAAAGGAAGCTCACCACGTAGTGTGCGAATTTTGTCAATTGACGATTCCACGCTTTGTAGGTCGTAAAGAGCTTTTAATCTCTCTTCTACCGACATCTCTTGTGCTTTTGCTTTAGAATTTGCTTTTGCCATGCTATTATAAATAATTTACGGGATTCGTATTCACCTTTGATAAATGGATTGCAAAATTAGAGAATTTTTTTGTAAGTATCTCAAAAAAAACTTCTTTAGTGTACTGTTCGCTCTCAAAATGTCCAATATCAGCTATAATTATGCGATCTTCGGCATCAGCAAACTGATGATATTTAAAATCTCCGGTAACAAACACATCTGCTTTTGCCGAAATTGCCTTGTTTAATAAGAAACTTCCCGAACCTCCGCATAAAGCAATTCGCTTAATAGGTTTATTTAATAAGTTGGTGTAGCGAACGCATCCTGTCTTAAACGTATTTTTTAAGCGATTAAGAAAAGTAGCTTCATCCACTTCATCGGGCAAATCGCCCACCATGCCAATACCAGTATTGTGCCAATCGTTAGCCAAAGGATATAAATCATAGGCTACTTCTTCGTACGGATGAGCTTTTAATAAGGCACTAAGCACCCGACCTTTTAAATAACTCGGTAGTACTGTTTCTATGCGTACCTCTTGTTCCGAGTGAATTTTGCCTTTTTCACCAACATAAGGATTGGCATTTTCACCTGCTCTAAAAGTACCCTCGCCATGGGTGTTGTAACTGCAGGCATCATAGTTGCCTATATGGCCAGCTCCAGCATTAAAAATAGCTTCTCGAACCTGTTCGGCTTGCTCGGTTGGAGCAAAAGTCACCAATTTAAGCAGGCTTTCTTTTTTCGGCGATAAAATCTCACAATTCTCTAGGCCTAGCTTTTCGCACATTTTACCGCTTACGCCATTAATCACCGAGTCGGCATTAGTGTGTGATGCGTATAAGGCAATGTTATTTTGTATGGCTTTAATCACCATGCGTTCTGTGGCATTTTTACCAATTATTTTTTTAAGGCCCGAAAGCATTATTGGATGATGCGAAACAATTAAGTTGCATTCCATTTCAATGGCCTCATCAATAACCGCTTCTGTTAAATCAAGCGTAATAAGTACGCCAGTGGCTTGATGACTGGCATCGCCAACTAATAAACCTACATTATCGAAATCTTCTTTGAGGGCTGATGGAGCAAATAACTCCAATTCATTAATTATATCCTGAATCTGCACTTTTATCTTATTCTTCTATGTTATCACGAATCTCCACTAATAAACCTCTGATGTCTTTGAGTTTAGAAACCACTTCGAAATTATTAACGGTGTCGTCATGATTTTCTTTTAACTTTTTTTGAGCGCCTTTAAGGGTCATTCCTTTTTCTTTGACCAGATGGAAAATGAGGTGGAAATTTTCCACATCCTTAGGCGTAAACATCCGATTCCCTTTTTTGTTTTTGTGGGGTTTAATAATGTCAAATTCCTTTTCCCAAAAACGAATAAGTGAGGTGTTGACTTTAAACATGTCCGCAACTTCCCCAATGGAATAGAACAATCTTTCTACTTTTTGTTCTTTGTATGGCATGATAGTGTTTTTTGCTTCCGTGAATGACAGATGTAAGGCAATATTAACTGTATTTTGGCGAAAAGACAAATAGAGCCTAGCTCGCATTGGGGCAAAATAGTATCTTTAAGCACAAATTTATCGGCATGCAAAAATACATCATTACCCTCATATTTTCTTGTTTTCTATCATTAACGCTGGCACAGAACGGAAACGGTCTGTCATTTATTGGTGTTGGCGATATGATGTTAGGTACACATTTTCCATCGGAGGATTACTTGCCTCCAAACGATGACCCATGGCCCTTACTTAAGGAGGTTGCGCCAGTATTTGCTGAGGCGGATGTTGTATTTGGTAATTTAGAAGGTGCTTTTTTAGATGAAGGTGACGTTTATAAGCGCTGTAAAGACCTCACAAAGTGTTATGCTTTTAAAACACCAACGCGATATGCACCAGTACTAAAAAAGGTGGGTTTTGATTTATTGAGTATTGCCAATAACCACATTCGTGATTTTGGTCCTGAGGGATTAAAAACGACCCGTAAGTTATTGGATAGTTTGGAAATTGCCTATGCTGGCCTGTATAACAAAGCATCGGTTGTGGTTAATTTGCATGGCAAAAAAATTGGAATGTGTGCTTTTGCACCAAATACTGGTACTGCGCAAATTGCAGATATTGAAGGTGCCGCTAAAATTGTGGCTGCGTTAAATAATGAGTGTGATTATGTTTTGGTGTCGTTTCATGGTGGGGCCGAAGGCAAAAAGCACATGCATGTAACGCGTGAAACAGAAATTTTCTATGGCGAGAACAGAGGTAATGTACATCGATTTTCGCATGCTATGATAGATGCGGGTGCCGATATTGTATTTGGCCATGGCCCACATGTGCCTCGCTCAATGGAAATATACAAAGATCGATTCATTGCCTACAGTCTTGGTAATTTTTGCACTTTCAGTCGATTTAACCTTACAGGAGCTAATGGCTTATCGCCTGTTGTTCAAATATGGACCAATGAAGATGGCTCATTTGTTCGTGGTAAAATCCATTCGTTTAAACAAGTAAAAGGTGTAGGAACCGTACGAGATCATGGTAATGCGGTGGTATACAAAATGAGTGATCTTACGAAAATTGATTTTCCCGAATTAAACCACCGTCTCGTAATTGATGATGATGGAGACTTTTACATGCCATTTGAAAAACCAATTGAAAGCAAAGGATTTTCAATGAGTAATGCACGAATTGAAGTGCCAGCGGAACTGGATTAATTTTTTGGTTTGCTGATTAATAGTAAGCCAAAAAATGCAATGGCACCATTGTAAATAAGTTTCTCAAATCCCATGGATAAGTTGTAATCCAAAATGCCGATTATTATAGGAGAAGCCAGTGCAATAATTGGAACCAAGGAGTCTTTTACATTTCGTTTGCTGAACAAGCCAAAGGCATAAAGTCCCAATAGGGGACCATAGGTATAACCTGCCAAATTAAACACCGTGCTAATAACGCTATCGTTATTAAAAGCCCTAAAGAGTAAAATAACCACAGCTAATAGTATGCTAAAGCCTATGTGTACCTTAAATCGTGTGCGTTTGGCATCGCTGTTCTGCTTCTTCTCAACGTTTAAAATATCTACCGAAAAAGATGTGGTTAAAGATGTGAGTGCCGAATCGGCCGATGAATAAGCTGCAGCTACCAGACCGAGCATAAAAAACACGCCAACTATCTTGGGTAAGTAACCTCCTGTTGCAATAATCGGAAATAAATCATCAGAACGTTCGGGTAAGGCAATGCCTTGGTTGGCGGCGAATATAAATAGTAAAGCACCCAAACTTAAAAATAGCAAGTTCACAGGGATGAATGAGAAGCCATACCAATACATATTTTTCTTGGCATCCTTAAGGTTGCGACAGGTCAGGTTTTTCTGCATCATGTCCTGATCAAGGCCAGTCATTACAATGGTAATAAAAGCACCAGAAAGAAACTGTTTGGCAAAGTGCTGTTTTGATGACCAATCATCAAACTCAAATATTTTTGAATATTGACTATCTGATATCGTATTGATAATCCCTGAGAAAGAGAGATTCATTGATTTGGAGATAACAACAACCGTAATGCCCACACTCAAAAGCATGAAGAGTGTTTGAAGTGTATCGGTCCAAATAATGGTTTTGATACCGCCTCTAAAGGTGTAGAGCCAAATGAGTAATATGGTTACAATTACCGTTACTTTAAATGGTATGTTGAAAGCATTAAAAACGGCAATTTGTAATACATTGGCCATTAAGTAAAGTCGAGCAGAAGCTCCAATGGTGCGCGAAAGGAGGAATAGTACAGCACCTGATTTGTAAGACCAGAAACCAAAACGCTCATCCAAATAAGTATAGATGGAAGTAAGGTTTAAGCGGTAATAAAGAGGCAATAATACATGAGCAATTACCAGATAGCCCAAGAAATATCCCAACACCATTTGCATGTAGGAGAGTCCTGTTGAACCCACCCAGCCAGGCACAGAAATAAAGGTAACGCCAGACAGAGAGGCTCCAATCATGCCAATGGACACAATGTACCAGGGCGATTGTTTGTTGCCTCTGAAAAAGGTGTCGTTATCAGACTTTTTGCTCGTTAAGAAGGAGATAAAAATTAAAAGACCAAAGTAGCCTGCTATGATGGATGCTGTAAGTACCGGACTCATCTGATTGTGATTTTTTCAGCTCTAAGATAGCGGATAAGTTGAAAAGTGCAGAAGTATACCTAAAAAGCTATTGCTTGCTTGGGATTGTTTCGCTTGGATTAGTACAGAATTTTGTGTCTGTTTTTACAATCCACGTCTGTCGGCAACAATCATTAAAGCCTCTTCGCGAATTATTTCGGGTGGATTAATCTGGCGAATTTGAAGACTTTTTAACCAACCAGCAACTTCACGTTCCTTAAGAGTAAATAGTATTTCACGAAATTGCTCTATTTCGTCGTCGTTATAGCTATCAGCTGTTTTTTCCTTAAAAGCATCCAACTCCTCGTCTTCGTAATATTCTGCCTTATCGCTACTACTAAGGAGGCTATCTGTTTCACAAACCTCGTGAGCACCACAGCAATCATCTGCCACTTGTGTTTGCTCTTCATCCCCACTTGTTGACCTTTTTGAAAAAAGAAAAGCCAACACCAACGCTACAACAATGCCTGCCAATAAATAAATCATGCTGCAAAAATAAAAAATAGTTAGAAGTTAAAAGGAAGAAGGCAGAAGATTGTTTAAATAAGCTTCTGCCTTTATGCCAAATATCTTCGGTTTAATATTTCCACTTGTTGGCTAATGCAACTAATGATAACATAACTGGTACTTCAACCAAAACACCAACTACCGTTACTAAAGCGGCAGGAGACTGCAGTCCGAATAATGCAATTGCCACTGCTACAGCTAACTCAAAAAAGTTACTGGCACCAATCATGGCGGCTGGCGAGCAAACAGCATGTGGTAACTTTAGTTTCCGACCGCTAAACCAAGCGATAAAAAAGATAAAGTAGGTTTGTATGGTTAAAGGTATTGCCACCAAAAGAATAATCAGCGGATTTTCGGTAATGTTGTGGCCTTGGAAAGCAAATAACAATACCAGAGTAGCCAAGAGGGCAAAAATGCTTACTGGCTTAAACTTTGGTAAAAATTCCTCGGTAAACCATTGCTGACCTTTCTTTTTAATCAGATAGCGGTTGGTAAGCGTACCTGCCAATAAAGGTACTACCACAAAAATAACGACGCTGGTTACTAAAGTGTCATAAGGGATGGCCACATTGGTAATACCTAAAAGTAAACCAACAATTGGCACAAAAGCCACCAAAATAATTAGGTCGTTAACCGATACCTGAACTAAGGTGTAATTAGGATCTCCATTGGTTAAGTAAGACCAAACAAAAACCATTGCAGTACAAGGTGCAGCGCCCAATAGAATTGCTCCTGCTATGTATTCTCCTGCTAAATCGGGGCTTATAAAAGCACTGTACAACTTAGAAAAGAATATCCAGGCAAAAAAGGCCATGGTAAAAGGCTTGATGATCCAATTGATAACCAAGGTAAGGATGATGCCTTTAGGGCGTTTACCAACATTCTTCAAGCTTGAGAAATCAACCTGAAGCATCATTGGATAAATCATCAACCAAACTAAAATAGCCACTAAAAAATTAACCCCAGCAATTTCTAATTGGCTTAATACAGTTACTGTTTCGCCAAAGAAATGACCTATTAATATACCCCCGCCAATGCAGAGAGCTACCCATAAAGTCAGGTACTTTTCGAAAAAACCAATTTGCTTTTTTTCTTCAGTCATGCGCTTATGCTTCTTTAATGTTTTCTTGATAAAACTTATAGAATCCGTCTTTGATTTCATCTCTTACCCTGTGAAATTCACTCATGATGAATTCATCGGAACCTACCGCGTGTGATGGGTCGTCAAAACCAATGTGCAAACGGTGCTTTACATCGCCAATAAAGGCAGGGCAAGCTTCGTTGGCGCCACCGCAAACAGTAATAACAAAGTCCCATTTTTCGCCCAAATACTTTTGAACTGAATCGGAGCTGTGCTGGCTAATGTCAATACCAATTTCGTTCATTACTTCAACGGCTTTGGTGTTTAATTTTCCCGAAGCT
The DNA here is from genome assembly GCF_007097485.1 of Carboxylicivirga sp. M1479. GTDB lineage: Bacteria > Bacteroidota > Bacteroidia > Bacteroidales > Marinilabiliaceae > Carboxylicivirga. Next base: position 203,555 of record NZ_VKDE01000001.1, read on the forward strand.
TCTGTTCCAGCTGAATAAACCTCAATGTTTTTGTCGAAAGATTGCAAGAAACCATGAGCCATTTGGCTTCGACAGCTATTGCCTGTGCATAAAATCAATACTCTCATTATATCTATTTTTATATTAACATTCGTTTGTATTACAGCTACTGCATTGTATCTCAGACAAAAAAGAGATGCCCAATTGATTAAGTTTGCTGATACCATCGTTATTAAGGCAGTAGTTTGTTTTAGTTCCTTGTGTGGAGCTTTTTATCAGCCCTGCTTTTTTTAATTCAGCAATATGCTGGTTAACCGTTGTTCTTCCAAGGGGAACAATGTCGTTGATGTCGCCCGAAAAACAGGTGTTCTGCTTGCTCAAAAACTTTAGGATTTGTAAGCGGGCAGGATGTCCCAGTGCTTTAAAAAGTTGTGATAATTCCTGTAAGTCATCCTCAAATAAATTTGTTTTTGCTTGTGGCATATCTTTTATTTGGCGTAAAAATACGTCAAATAGTTGACGTAAAAGTACGTCAATCTACTTTTTAATAAATTATTAACATTTAATACCAAATGAATAACAAAATGATTGATAAAGCATTTTGCTTATATCATGGGTTAATGCCGAAATATATTCATAGTGCTTTTAGGAGTGAAACGAACTGAAGGCGCATTTTGAATAGTAATTGGTATAAGCACAAAAAAAGGGAAGCCAAATGCCTCCCTTTAAATCGTATATTGTTTCTACTTAAATATGCATATTCATAGCCTGGCGAACCTCTTCTAATGTTGCTTGTGCTACATTACGCGAATCAGCAATACCCTCGCGAAGAATGCTTTTTACAAAATCAATATCATTTTCAAGCTCAGTTCTTCTTTGGCGAATAGCTTTAAAATGCTCGTTGATTGACTCAGTAACAACAGCTTTTAACTTACCTGCTCCTTGGTCGCCAATTTCCTCAGCTAATTTTTCTGGAGCAACACCCGATGAAAGACCAGCAATGCGTAATAAGTTGGCCACTTCAGGACGGTTATCAGGATCGTAAGTGATGAAGCGTTCCGAATCGGTTTTAGCAGACTTTACCGCTTTCATGGTTTCGTCAGCTGTTGACTTAATCATGATGGTGTTATTTCTACTCTTGCTCATTTTCTGACCACCATCAAGACCAAGAATCATAGGTGTTTCGCTTAGTAAGCCAGTTGGCTCACGGAAAACACGCGCCTTAAATTTCTTATTGAAACGCTTGGCAATGTTTCGGGTTAATTCAATGTGTGGTAATTGATCTTTTCCAACTGGAACCACATCACTTTTACAAAACAGAATATCGGCAGCCTGATGAACAGGGTAGGTGTACATACCTGCATTAATTACGTTCTGACCTGATGCTTGAATTTCTTCTTTAATAGTTGGATTCTTGCTAAGCTCAGAGTTAGATACTAAAGACAAGAAAGGAACCAAGAGTTGGTTTAATTCAGGAATGTGACTGTGCGGAAAAATGTGCGTTTTAAATTTGTGAGGATCTAATCCGCATGCTAGGTAGTCGATGGTTAATTCTAATACGAACTTAGAAATATCTTTGAAAACATCTCTATCAGTAAGTACTTGGTAATCTGCAATAACAATAAATGTTTCAACGCCCAGGTTTTGCAAGCGTACTCTGTTTTGAAGAGAACCAAAATAATGACCAATGTGTAGGTTTCCCGTTGGCCTGTCTCCTGTTAAAACTCTGTGTTTTCCAGGGTTAATCTGTAAATCCGCCTCTAATGCATTACTTTTTTCAACAGCTCTGTCAAATGATGCATTACTAATTCCTTCGACTTTTTCAGTTGTCATATTCCTCAATCAAATTATAAACAGTTGTATTTTTTTGGTCTTCAATAGAGCTTAACTAATAATTAGTAAGCGACCAATTCATTTATCACTATATATCAGTAATAAAGGAGGCACAAAAATGATAAAAAATAAGTATACTTCCTCAAAAAGCAGAATAAGAATTTATTTTTAAGCTGAAGAAATAGGCTAATTGGAAGTTAATTGTGCTTTTGTTTTATGCTATGAAAGCTTAAAAAAGATCTATGACTTGCAATGTAATTAATGCCCATACGATGTAGCGAAGTAATTTACCAATTAGCATTCCTATTGCTGATAACCATATATTGACTTTTAGCAGGCCGAGTATCACTGCAATAACATCTCCTACACCTGGCAACCAACAAAAAAATGCAATCCACAATTCTTTTCCTTTAACTAGCTTTTTGGTTTTTTCAATCTGTGTATGTTTAATTTTCAGGTACTTTTCAATCCATGCTGTTTTGCCAAGCCAGCCAATGCCGTAGGAGCTCATTCCGCCCAACCAATTGCCCAAAGTGGCAAGTCCAAGACACCAATATAGGTTATAATCGGCAACTAACATTCCAGAAAGTAGTGCTTCGGAGCTAAAAGGAACAACCGTAGCTGCCAAAAAAGAAGCTAGAAACAAGGCAAAGTATCCTGATTCAAATAGCATTTTATATCAATTTAAGCACAAATGTAAGAAAATAAGTGATTTGCATTGATTTTTTTTAGGCGCTGTATCTCTTTATTTATGGGCGATACAATGATTAAGTGAAAAATATTTAAAAAAAATATGGTACTTTGTATTGCATAGTACCATCTTATGACCGTATATTTGTAATGCATAATTCATTGTTTAAGATAGTATTCTCGTCATGAAATTATTCAAATCAAAATCGGGTTCATTTATTAAAGTTCTTTTAGTAGGGCTTTGTTTTACTTTTTCAATAGCGCTTTTTGCTCAGGAAGAAAAAGTGGATAGTTGCCGAATTGTTGAAACGGAAAAGGCAAAAGTGGAAGAGAAGAGGCAAAAGCCTGAGCTTAAGAAAACGCTTAAAGGAAAGAAAAAAGATGACAGAGACGCAAACAGAAATATAGCGAGTATTGAGAATGACTTTATTATCAAACGTCATTCTATAAGTCAATTATAAAATAATAACTCTATAAAACCAGGAGAATGAATGTAGAAAATGCAAAAGCGCAAATGCGGAAGGGAGTTTTGGAGTATTGTATATTACTCATCTTGTCCAACAACGATGCCTACGCTTCAGATATTATTAAGCAATTGAAAGAAGCGAAGATGATTGTTGTGGAAGGAACCTTATATCCGCTGTTAACGCGATTAAAAAATGCGAAACTTCTTAGCTATCGCTGGGAAGAGTCAACACAAGGACCACCGCGAAAATACTATGCACTTACCGACGAGGGACGTACATTTTTAGGCGAAATGGATACTTCATGGAAGGATTTAGTTAACGCTGTAGAATTGATTCATCAAACCAAAAACGCCGACGAGAAATGAAAAAGACTGTAACAATCAATATAAGCGGGCACATGTTTTACATCGATGATGATGCATACTCGCGCCTACGTACTTATTTGGATAAAATTGAATCGACTTTTCGAAAACAGGAGAGTGGTGATGAGATTATTACGGATATTGAAAGTCGTGTAGCAGAGATTTTTAATGAACGAATTGATCGTGAGACTGGTGTTGTGACCTTGGAAATGGTTGAGGATGTTGTGGCAACCATGGGTGAACCTGAGCAATTTGAAGAAGAGGGTGCTAGCGAAAAGAAAAGCTATACTCCGCCAACGAGCATGGTTTTTCAACGACCAAACCGACGCTTTTATCGTGATGTGGATAATCGCGTATTTGGCGGTGTTTGTTCAGGTATAGCGGCTTACTTTGGCATTGATGTAGTACTTGTTCGTGTGCTAACTGTGATATTTACCTTTATCACTTCAGGCACCTTGGGTTTGATCTATTTAATACTTTGGATAGCATTACCGCCAGCACGTACCACTGCTCAGAAATTGCACATGCGCGGAGAACGCATAACCATTGAGAACATTGAGCGAAGTATCCGCGATGAATACGACGAGGTTAAAAAGAAATTCGGAAACTTTAAAGAATCTGATACCTATAAAAAGGGACAAAGCTTTTTTAGTCGTTTCTCACGACGTGATAAATCAACATTCTTAATTATTGCTGTTATTATCGGAGCTGCATTAATTTTTGGTGCAAACGGATTTAATGGCATATGGCATGCGCCAGGAGCTATTTTCACAGGCATGTCTGTGCATGTCGCTCCCATGTTTGGTCACATCTTTTTTCCTGGAGCTTTAACTTTTGTATTGGTGCTGTTAGTTGTTGGTTTAATTTTTAAAACCTTTTTAAAGATTATTCTGTATCTGATTGCCTTTTTGCTTTTGGGCTCGTTAGCCATTAAAGTGTTTATGTGGCTATTTGGTGGCTTTATGTTAATGTGTTAAGGATATTTTGTCGATTATTAATTTGAATTACGAACCGTCATGAATAAAACAATAAATATAAATCTGGATGGACTAGCCTTTAAAATTGAAGAGGAGGCTTATGAACGATTAAATGAATATCTGGATACCATTAAAAAGCGCTTAGGAAATAACGAAGAAGCACAAGAAATAATAGCAGATATTGAATCGCGCATTGCTGAGTTGTTTCAGGTTAACTGTAAGGGCTGTACCATTCAGCTAAATGCTGTTGAAGAGATTATTCATACGATAGGGGAGCCAGCCGAGATCGTGGATGAAGAGGATGCAGAAGAATCTGAAACGGGAAGTAAGAGCAGCTCATCAACATCATCTACTTATGTGGGAAAGAAATCCCTTTTTCGCGATCCTGATGATCGGGTGTTGGGAGGTGTTTGTGCTGGTTTAGGTGCTTATTTCGATGTTGATCCCTTGGTATTTCGAGTGATAGCAGTTGTTTCTGCATTTGCATCATTGGGTATTACGGCATTAATCTATGTTATCTTATGGATTGCCATGCCTAAGGCCAAAACCCTGGGGCAACGTATATCTATGCGCGGAGGCATTACCTTTCGTAAAGTAGGCGATAATATCAAGGAGGAATACGAAGCCGTTTCGTCCAAGTTTAAAGAATATAAAAACAAACCAAATTATAAACGTATGCAAACCAGAGCGAATAAAACAGGTGATGCCATGGCCAATGCACTTTATCAGGTGTTAAATATTCTAGGAATATTATTGGGAATTGGTATTGTGATTTGGAGTGTACTTGCTATTATGGGCCTTGTAGGATTCTTTGCTTTTAAAGACACCATTATGGGGTTAGCTGTTACCGATGGCAGTCATTTTATTGCGTCTGTACCCGATCGGTTTTTGGCCTATATTGATCAAAGCTTTTTAACAGCAGCTGTGTTGCTCGTTATTGGAATTCCATTTTTAGTGATTCTTTATCTTGGTTTGAAATTAATTTTCCGCTTTAAAAGTCATGGTAAATTTATCGGAATGACGGCTTTAATATTGTGGTTGTCAGGAATTGTATTGGTATTTTTTACAGGTATACGCATTGCCAAAAGTTTTGAAGAATCGGGCTCAGTTTCTGAGCAGCAATATTTAAAACCAACGCAGGCAGAAACAATTTACTTAAGAGCTTCTGAGGTGGAAAGCATAAGCAATGATCGTGAATACTTGATGGACCTTGACCACTTGGAATTATTTTCGGAAGATGGAGAATTGCAGGTTGAAGGTGCACCCGTTATCAATATCAGTAGAGGCGATATATTGCAGATGACCATTGATAAAAAGGCCAGGGGATTGAATGATGACGATGCTGAGTTTAACGCTAAAACAACAGTCTATTATTGGTCGCAGAACGATTCTATTATTTATTTGGATAAGAAATTTGTGATTGCAGATGAGGCCTTGGTTCGTAATCAAAAGGTGTATATAAATATCCAGATTCCATATGGGAAAAAGTTGGAAGTAAGTCCTTATCTCGACCGATTTATTGACGAATATTAAAAAGAGTTAGAACTTTAATAACAACATTAAACCTAAATAGTATGAAACAATTATTAGCACTCGGATTGATTATCGCATTTGGTATTTCAATGCAGGCACAAAGCCGTCCGTCGGATAAGTTATTTGAAAAGATGGCCTTGAAAAAAGGTGTGACGATGATGTCTTTCTCGAAAGAGATGTTGGATGCTGTTAACCTCAATTTTGATGATGACGGCGAAGATGAAAGTAATGTATCAGGCGATTTGCACGAGGTGAAGCTTGTTATTTACAAGGCTTCAGAAGGTGAAGAGTCGATGGATTTCAGAGAGAAGACTTTGAGTTATCTGTCGTTGAGTAAATACGATAAGGTTGAGGATGATGACCCGGATGAGGATGTTGATATTCGTATTTATCGCAAGGGAAAAAAGGTAACAGAATGTCATGTGCTGTTTCAGGGAGAAACCAACGGCGTGTTATTATCCTTTTTTGGTGATTTCAAAATCGATGACGTTGATGAATTAGCCGATAAGTTAGATAGCTACAAGTAGGCGCTTAATAGCAAAAAGAAAGCCTGATAGTCAAACTATCAGGCTTTTTCTGTACCCAGAGCCGGACTCCTCCAAAGCTCTGTAATGCGCTCTAAACGGATGTTTTAAATATCTATTTTTTCTTGTTCTCGATTTGTTCTCGGTAAATATTAGTACCTAATATTTTGACTACTTGCAAGTTAATAAATTAATAGCATCATTCAAATGCTGAATTGTTTTTTAGGGTATTTTGGAGGGTTTTTGAAAATATTTAGTTAGCCAAGAATAAATTTATTACGAAATGGTGTTGATTTTTAAGAAATAGTAAGTAACTCTTTTTTTTACTTTCTAGGAGTCCTGATTTTTCATAGTAGAAAATAAACTCTAAAATTCATATAATAACTTTAGAGGCTTCTATTAAAAACAAGTGTAGATTTTGTTTGAATTAACAATTACAAGTAATTTCAAGGTTTAAAACTAAAGAAAAATGCAATGAGCATACTGATTAGTATTGAAGAGCTTTTATCTGGAAAACTAGTAGAAGGAAGCAGAATTGAGTTTAAGGAAGACTGGAATCCCACGACCATCATGCGTACAGTTTGTGCATTTGCTAATGATTTTGAAAATGAAGGTAGTGGCTACATCATTGTAGGGGTTAAAGAAGAAAATGGTAAACCGTTGCGTCCCGTAAGTGGCTTTAATCCGGATGCCTTAGAGAGAGTTCAGAAAGAAATGATTGGATACGCTAATCTTATTCAGCCACCTTATATGCCAAGGTTATCTCTTGAGGAAATTGATGACCGTAATATCCTGGTGATCTGGGTTCCTGCCGGAAGCGTTAGACCATATAGAGTTCCTGATGATGTAAAAATCAAAAAGAACAAGACCTATAATTACAGGATCCGTCAATATTCTAGCACAGTAATCCCCAACCCTGAGCAAGAAGCAGAACTAATACAGTTAACTGCCAAAATTCCATTTGATGACAGGGTAAATACGCAGGCCAGTGTTAATGACCTGGATTTTGGTCTAATGCGAGAACATCTATACAAGACAAAGAGTAAGCTTCACAGTGAAAGTATTAATATGTCGATAGAAGAATTGGCAGAAGCTATGAACTTATGTGAAGGCGCCAAAGAACATCGTTTTCCTAAAAATGTAGGATTATTAATGTTTTCCAACGAACCTAAGAAATACTTCCCTACTGTCCAGATTGATGTTGTTGAGTTTCCAAATGGCATCGGTGCAAAAGCATTTAATGAAAAGATATTTGAAGGTCCGATTCAAAAGCAGTTAACTGATGCTTTATCATATCTTAAAGCAAATATTATCAAAGGCAAAGTAATTAAATATGCCGATAGAGAAAAGGCCGATTCTATTAGTAATTATCCTTATAATGCGCTTGAGGAAGCTTTAGCCAATGCCGTTTACCACAAAAATTATGAATTAAGAGAGCCTATTGAAGTCAGGGTGCTACCTGAGGCTATTGAAATCATTAGCTATAATGGTGTTGACCCCTCACTTAAACAGACTGATTTCAATAAGGGTGTTATTCGAATAAGGCGTTATAGAAATCGGCGAATTGGTGAATTTCTTAAAGAGCTTGAATTAACTGAAGGCAGAGGAACAGGTGTGCCAACAATTATAAGTTCTATGAAGAATAATAATTCACCATCACCGAAATTCGAAACTGATGAGCCTGATAGACGATATTTCGTATGTGAATTGCCTGTAAATAGAAAATTTGAAACAAAGTTGGTAGATGGGTTGGTAGATGGGTTGGTAGATGGGTTGGTAGATAGTCAAAAGATGATAGTCAAATTCATTTTGTCGGAGCCTAGTATTTCTAAATCAGAAATGGCGAAAAGACTGGATATCAGCACAACTGCGATAGACAAAAACATTGCAAGTCTTAAAAAGAAAAACATTATAAGAAGGGTTGGTGGAGACAGAACTGGTAGATGGGAAATTATTAAAAATGAACAGTAGAGAGTTATCCATCATAAATAACCTGTTCAAAGGTCGCCAGGATGTTTTTGCCGTTAGGTGGGAGAAAAATGCAAAATCAGGATACACCCCTGCATATATTTACGATCCTTATCAATACCGCTTGCATAAAAATAATGGAGGAACATTTTCAAATTTTCCTGATAAAACATACAAGCCACTAACCAATGATGAGCTGATTAAGCATTTGAATGGAAATCAATTTATAGGTATTTATCCTCTTCTCATAGACAATACAAGCTGGTTCTTAGTTGCTGATTTTGATAAAAAAGATTGGAAAGAACAATGTCTTTCTTTTATTGCAGCTTGCCATTCAAATGGGATTCCTGCCTATCTCGAACGGTCTCGTTCAGGCAATGGTGGACATGTTTGGATATTCTTTGAAGAGAATTTGCCAGCTGTTAAAACTCGAAAACTATTTATTAGCATTCTACAAAAATGTGGTGCATTTTCTGTTTTTGATAAAGGTTCGAGTTTTGACAGGATATTTCCAAATCAAAACTACCTCTCCGGCAAAGGGCTAGGCAACTTAATAGCACTTCCAATTAATGGTATGGCTCTAAAAAACGACAATAGTTGTTTTATTGATACTGAAAATTTTACTCCATTCGATAATCAATATTCATTCCTTCAATCGGTTCAAAGGTTATCAATAACTAACTTCAACTCTTTATACAAGGAAATTAGCGATACCCCTAAACAAAATAATGAGCTTCTCCTTCAATCATCTTCGGAAGAATTAATCATTCAACTATGTAATCAGTTGTCTTTTAACCGCAATGGACTAACTCCCCCTATTGTTAATTTTCTAAAGGATAAACTCAACTTTGCAAACCCAGAATTCTTTATTAAGAAAAAGCAAAACCGAAGTACCTATAAAACGGAGCGTTACTTTAACTTCATCGAAGAACAAGATGACATCATTAGCATTCCGAGAGGAACGACAGGAAGCTTTTTAAAATTTTGCAAACAAACATCCATAGGATATGACTTTAAGGATAATAGAAATAAACTTCCTACCATAAACTACGACTGTAACATTGAACTCAGAACCCATCAGAAAGATGCACTTGCCAGCATTTCAAAAAAAGATTTTGGTGTTATTGTTGCTCCTCCCGGAAGCGGCAAAACTGTGATTGGCCTTAAACTAATCTCTGACAGAAAACAACCCGCTTTAATTATAGTCCATCGCAAACAATTAATGGAACAGTGGCTTGAGCGTATTGAATCATTTCTGGGAATCCCTTATCATGAAATCGGAAAGATTGGCCAGGTGAAAGCACAACATAGCAAACAAGTAACTGTAGCAATGATACAATCCTTATCTAAACACCTGGTTAAGGATGCTCAATTATGTAATGCGTTTGGAACAATTATCATTGATGAGTGTCATCACATTCCAGCTAAGTCATTTAGCAATACAATTGGCAGACTCAACTCTTATTTTCTATATGGACTTACTGCGACGCCATTTAGAAAGCACAATGAAGGCAAACTCATTTTCATTCATCTTGGCGATGTCATTTGCGAAATACAACCTGAGCAAATAGAAAACCATAAACATGCCCAGATAATTGTTCGAAATACTGAATTTAATGTTCCGTACAATCCAAAAACAGATCCATTTGAAACGGTATCGCAAATTTTAATACACGACCTTGCCAGGAATAACCTGATCATTAAAGATATAATCAAGGAGCTAAATGATGGAAATAGAGCTGTAATTCTTACAGAGCGCAAAGAGCATATCAATACACTTAATCAGTTTCTGAAACATTGTTTCGAAACTATTTGCCTTTCTGGTGATGATTCTCAAAAAGATAGAACGAACAAGTGGAATCTATTGAAGGCAGGCAATTTTCAGGCATTAATTACGACTGGTCAGTTCTTCGGAGAGGGTAGTGACTTGCAGAATGTTTCACGACTTTTCCTGGTTTATCCTTTCTCATTTAAGGGCAAGTTAATTCAATATATGGGACGTGTTCAACGCTCTGATCACACACCAGTTATATACGATTATCGGGACTACAAAGTTGATTACTTAAATAAACTATTTCTTAAAAGAAATACCTACTATCGTAAACTGGAGAATCAACATACACTTTTTAACAATACTCATAAAGAGGAAGAAAAGCCAAGTACATATAACATTCGAAAGCAGATAAAGCTAGATTTTAAAGAACTAGAGTTCAGATATGGAATAGTTGCTTTCAACTATGTCAATAGACAGACTGGCGAATTGATTGAGTTTGAAATTGAAAATGATATCATCAGACCAGAATTCACGATACTTAAGCCCTACTTTGCTAAACAGCTTGGACTTAGAAAGGTCACTCTTGACATTTATGCTGAATTTGAGAATGATATATTAATCGCTCAAGAGGTACAGTCTACTGATATTGAAAGAATAAATGACGAGCTAATTGAAAGTGTAAAGTTTAGATTTGTTCAGAAAGAAATTATTGGAGGCAGACCTCATGATTTTCAAGAAGAAATGCTAGGCTTACAGAATATTTCCAATAACCTATTGCCTGATATTGATGAAGAAGATTTTGTTAGTGAATTACTAGGCAATCAAGATATCAAACATGAGAAACAATTAAGATTCCTACTCAAGCGCCATCAAGCCCAAATCTTAAAAATCCGTTTTGTTTTAAGTCCTTTTACTTTTGTATTTTTACTTGAAGGTGAAGAGCAATATCATATTGTACTTGAAACCTTAGATACTGAAGAGGCTACCTATCTGTGGCATATTGATAAAAACAATTTGCACGACCAGCTAAAAACTATCAATAACGACTTATCAATTATTAGAAACAAAGGTCGACAATTCTTTATTCATAATGCACCTAATAATTTTAGCCGCATTGTGCATGATTACAGTGAAGAAGACAAGGGGTATTTTATGTGGAAGAGTATTTTAAACGAAAGACTGGTTTGAAACATCATGTGAAATGCTGCAATTTAACCTAACACACTAATTTGCTTCCATTTTATTAAGGAATTTAATAGTCATAAAACGACCGTTTGTTGAGAGTATTATTAGTTCCGTAACCTACACTGTCATTGACAGTCTCAAAAACTGGTTTTATTAATATGTTTCACGGTTTAGCGTTAAAAGAGACAGTTATGAAAGTGAGTCATGCTTGTAGTTAGTTGTAAATTAAAATGATACTATATAATGTTAATAACTTCTAGTTAAATATTTATATGTAGATCATGACTTACACTAACTTTATGTTCTTGTGTTATTTATAGAGTTTATCACTAGCAATTATTTTAATATTATGGAAAAGCTCCTTAGTAGAGAAGAAATCATAGTTATTGAAAAGGAGGCCCAGAACCCTTGGTATAGGCTTAAAAATTTAGTAATAATCCCAGAAGATTATAAGTCAATTAATAGTGTCACACCAAAGGGATTAATATTCATTAATGGAAATAATGATACAGGACTAACTCACATTAACGAACGACACAGACACTCTAATGGCAATTATAAATTAACAAAAGGGAAAGTCACCAATCCTAGCCTCTTCGACCTAAAATCCTGTAGTTTATTGGACTATGAAAAAATAGTTGATGAAGTATATCTCAACAATGAAAAAATAGTAAAAGGCTTATTTGATGAATATAAGGGATATTTTGGAGGTGAGCTTTATAATTTGATATTATACAAAGATTCAAGAATAGTTCATACATTATACCCTCAGAAAAAGATATTCAACTCATCTAAAAGACAGTTAATTAAGTATGTGATCGGAAAAATGAACGCAACTCATAATATTTTTGATAATGATGCGTATACTGTCTCTATTTCCTATATTGACTGTAATAAGATAGATAAATATATATTTAAGTTTCGATTGATTCCTAAATATAATTTAGAAGAGCTATGGATCGAAATTCTAAATAATAAAGAACATCATGATGTGGCATTATTCATTTATAGTAAAGATTTAAATGTTCAAGATGGTAAGTATCCGGATTATTTAAAACGAATATTTACTTCGTTCGAATTAGGCAAGGTAGAAATATTAGAAAAGTTAATAGAAAAAATTGAAAGACGAGGCTTAAGTCAATTTTCTATTATTGTAAATGAATTATTCAAATTATCAAAATAGTAATAAGGATCGTCTCACCAACCACAGGTCTAGATGATAAGCATTTATTGAATAATGGTAAGTTGTGAACAAAGTATTACATTTTCTACAACGTCATATTCAACTTTACTTGGTGTTTAAAATAGTTTTTAGCGCCTTAAATTGACAGTTATGGCTTCACCTCTCATAAATAATAGCTAATCATGTTATAGTGCTCATCTTCGGGAGTTTACAAACAAAGCTTATCTGTAGTAGATATTTGAATTAAAAAAACACTGAAATTATTTTAGAACATTTGTATGCTAGTGACAATCAGGTTGCTTTGCTTGTAAATATATACTATATTGGAAAAACAAGCACAACTCCTTTTTACTACTTTTTTTAAAATAACCTGACATTTTAACCACTATTGACCGGCTTTAAGCTTTGATTAAAGAAGCTTATCAGGCTGAGGATTTATTGCACATTCTTTAGTTTCATATAAATCAACTTGTCATGAAAACAAATTCAATAGTAGTAATTAGCTTGATTTTTTTGGGCATTGCCTGTGCACCTGACAAAATTAATACAGAAGATGATGTCAAAGCGATAACAGAAGTCTCAGAACAAATTGTCAATGCCTGGAATGAAGGAGACTACCAGGCCTTTATCGGATTCCTGGATGCCAATGCCTCTGTAATGCCCCCGGCCGCCCATTCTATTAAAGGTATTGAGGCGCTAAAGTCAATCTACAGTGAATCGTTTAACGCATTTACTTTTAGTGTTACTGAATCAATCAGTGAAATCAATGTTTTTGGTGATTATGGATATGTAATGGCAAATTGGGTTGGTTCATCAACTCGGATTGGAGGTGAATCAATAGATTTCAACAATAAAATGATTGCCATTTATAAAAAACAGCCAGATGGCAGGTGGCTTGTGTATCGTAATATTTTCAATAGCAATGATGATACTCGGAAAGAAAAAAGCGCTGAGCTTTCTGACTAATCCACGTATATTCTGAAAGTAAAGTTATTTCTTAAACAAATAATTAAGCCTTATGAAAGAACAATTGTCAGCAGGGAGATTTCTATTCCTCATCTGTTTAACAAGCATATGCCTGGCAGCCTGCAACCCTGGTTCAAATAAAGCTGAAAAGAACCAAACAAGCAGTCCTCAACAGGACCACCAGATTGCTGAAATCGAAGGTGTATTTGAATATATCGCCCCGAATCAAGGAATTGCCATCATGTTAAAAGGCCGATACATTTACATATATGGCGAATCTGACGATAGCATGTATTGCCACTCAGGAATCTATAAAACTTCGGGTGAAATAATTACAAATACGATTCTATTCGCACCAAAGGCAGAAGATGTCGGACGTTCTTTTCAATGGAAAGTACTCAGCCTGTCAGGTAAAACCTTATTAGCTGCCATTTTAGATGCTGATGGAAACATCCTCCATAAGGTAAGGTCACTTCAAAAAGTTGTAGCAGATGACCAGTTAATTAAATAAATGAACGAATTTGAAGGAACATTTAATTATACGCCTCCTCTTACCGGACAAGGTATAATGCTTCAGGGATATTATGTGTATATGGCAAACGACAGTATAGGTAATAATATGGGCCATGGCGGCACTTACATTCAGAATAAAGACACATTTACCAACAAGCGTCTTTACAACCTGAATACCACCATAAACCCTGAATTGTGCTGGGTAGGTAACATGAAAGAGGACACCATTGTTTGGGCAGTGATTAATGATGCCAAACAAAAAACTTCGCATGGCTATAGTTTAAAAATCAGATAACTCACTTCTTTAAATAAAATGATCATGAAAAAACTTATTATTCTTTTAGGTATTGCCGCGCATATTATGGCGTGCTCTACAATTGATCCTCAGCAGGATATTAAAAATGCTGAATTATCGATCAAAGGATTTTACACGGCCGTTGTTGATTTTAACTACGATGAATTGCCAGGGTTTTGTACTGATGAATTCAGTGCTTTTGAAGAAGGTTTCGACTTTGGTACCATAGATGGGTACATTAATACTTTGAAATCTATGGAAGGAATGGCTATTGATATTGATCTTAATTTTGTTAAAACTGAGATTGTTGGAGATATAGCGCATTCGATCGTAGAATTTGACGCATCCTTTACAAAAGGTGCGGTTAAGATAGCATTTCAGACCTATGAAAACTATATTTTAAAGCGGGTAAACAACAAGTGGTTATTGCACTATTGTCACAGTACACACTTAGCTGATCCGGATGACAAAGCCTATTCAAGCATTCACCTGATGAAAATATCCGAGGAACTTCCTTTAAGCGGACTTGAAGAAGTGGTTGGCAAATTTAATGAAGCAATTGCTTCAATTGGATATATGGATTGTGGCTACAAAATTATGCCTGTAGTTCCAGGTAGCAATGAACACTATAACTATGTGATGAAAGGCAACTGGAAAAACCAGGAAACTTATGATGTCATTCACGAACATGAAAGTTACACAAACGTTCACAAGGCATTGCCTGAATCTCTCAATGGTTATTTTAAAGACCAGATATATGTAAAAGCCCACAATAAAGAATAAAAAATCATCTCGCTGTGTATAAAAAACAGAAGAGAAGTTTGTTAATAATCATAAAACCAGAATTGAATAGATGTAAGTAAATTATTAAAAGTCCCAATAAACTCTAACATTCGGATCAATACTTATAGATGTTAGAGTTTATAATTGTCAATGTTTTTATTAGAAACTTTAATTATTATGAAAAGGAAAAATGTTGTTTACAAAAATTTAATTTATCCATTAATATTTGGGTTAATGTTCTCAACCATCAGTTGTTTAAATGCTGATAAGAATAATGAATTTGTTGAAGATGGGGTTCAAAAAAAAGAACTACAAAACGTGACTTCAGAAATAAAGAAACAGAATAAAAGATTTGAAAAATTTTATTTGAATGGACACGCCGATTCTCTGGGACTAGTATTTGACAAAAATGTAAAACAATACATTTCTCATCAGTCACCTACTAAGAATCTGGACGAATTAATTAAAAACAGCAAATTACAAATGTCTTGGGGAAAATGGGATTTTGTAATCTCAACTGAAGAAGTTAAATTATCTGGACAAATGGCAGTTGAGAGAGGAAAGTATCAATTCTCTTTTACACCTAATGAACAATCTCCTATTCCTGCTCAAATAGATTCTGGGAATTACATTGCTGTATGGGAGAAATTTGATGAGACCTGGAAAATCGTATGGGATGCCCCGGTAACAGAATTACCGCTTCAATAGTTCCTATTTATAAATGGCTGCAAAAATGTATAAGTTAATTGTGTTCATTTGATTTGGTTTCAATCTAGATACACCAAGCCTCCGAGCTGATTTTCAGGGAGGTCTACATGACCAATTCACAGAATTTATTTATTAATATTCAAGGTTTTTAGTTGATTGTAAATTAGAATAACCAGCAATAATTCAATAAATTATAATGTACTTCTTAAATATTTAATCATGAAAAATTTAATGGTTATATTATTTGTAATTTTTATGAGTTGCTCCCCTCATCCTGAGGGCATCTCTGAATCAGATGTGATTAAAACTGTCGAAGGATTCTTTGCGGCTTTAGATGCGGATAATTCTAATCCTGACTTAATAGATAGCTATATAACTCAGGATTTTATGCTTTATGAAGTAGGGAAAAAGATGAATAAAGATGAATTTTTAGAATTAGTATCAGGATTTCCAATGATTAAAAGTGATTGGGTGTTGAGTGATTTTAGAATTTCAACAGACATGAATTCAGCTCATGTCAGTTTATTTAATACAGGAATTTTTTTGCTGCAAATTGATTCTTTCAAAATCCAACAAAAGTATAAATGGCTTGAAAGTGCATATTTAGTGAAGGATGGAGAAAAATTGAAAATCAAATTTTACTTTTCAGATAATATCTCTATAGATTCGGATACAATTAAATAATGACCACAAAAAACCCATAATAGTACATATGGTATATTTAGAACAATCCTCAAGTTTGGTATGGTTACCAGCGCCAAATGATTCTTCTAAAAATGTATAGCAAAATATATCTTTGGCTCTGATCGTTTGAAAAGATTGATATTATAACCTCACCTTATGTCACCATAAGGTGAGGTTATCAAAAGTCTCAGCAAACCCAGTTAAATAATAATTAGGAAAAGACAAATAACAAGCATTGTCATCTTATTGACGAGTTGTATACCACTCGGTAAATTCCAAAAGTATTACATCAGCTAATCTGCAAATTTAAATGGGATCAAAGTACATGATTATAATGAGGTTTTTGCTAAAAAGCATTAACTTGTTTCTATAAGGGAAAAAGATGAAAACAATATCGATTGTTACAACAGTTCTTTTATTGACTTTGACATCATATGGTCAAACATTAGAACAAAATTTTCAGAGAACAATAGACTCCATCTATCAAAAGAATCCTGATGCAATCGGTTATATTTTAGCAATTGAATCACCGGACCGAAATATTTCCTGGACTGGAGCCATTGGGTATTCAAGTATAGATAGTTTACAAAAGCTTGATCCATATCAACCAGTATTAATTGCCAGTAATATTAAAACATATATTTCTGCAACAATCTTAAGGTTAGTGGAAAAAGATTTGATAAAACTTCAACAACCGATAAAAAAACTGATTTCTCCAAAAACAAGAAAATTGTTTGAGTTAGATGGGTATTTATTGGATTCGATTAAGGTGGTACACTTATTATCTCACAAAAGCGGGATTGCTTATTATCATGATGATGCGTATTATCAATTTGTTTCTGAAAATCCTAAATACAGATGGACTAGAGATGAGCAACTTGAGCGGACAATTAGAGAGTACGATCCTCTTTGTAAACCGGGTTTATGCTACAATTATTCAGATGCAAATTACTTATTGCTGACAGAGATTATTGAAAAGATAAGTAATCTACCATTTTATACAGCAATGCGTGAGTTGCTAAAGTATAAGAAATTAGGACTTGATAAGACTTGGCAGATAACCCTTGAGAAAGTGCCAGTAAATTGCAAATCATTAGCACATCAATATTACAAACCGATGAACATGGATTCTTATGATATTGATCCTTCTATGGATTTATATGGAGGTGGTGGTATAGCCTGTACAATGGATGATCTTGCAAAATTCACATCGAGTTTATATAATATGAAAGTCGTAAAGAATCCTGCTGTTTTTAATCTTATTTTTACTAAAATTGAAACTCCTGATAGTACTGGGAATAATTATTATCTGGGCATTGAAGAATTTTACATTGGAGGAATGAAAGGCTATGGACATGGAGGAGCCTGGGGGACCTTTAATTTTTATATTCCTGAATTAAATACTTCAATTGCGCTTTGTCCTTTAGAATCAACTAAAAGAGAACTAAATCATGATGTAATTAAAAGAATAATAAGTATTTTAAAATCTAAAATATAAACGGCAAACAAACCATCATAAAGTAGCCCTAGCTATGAAGGAGTTCGGAAGTTAATCTGACGCACGAGCTGACGCAAAAACAAGAAAGCAGATATGCCATACTTCACACGAGCCAGTTCATTTGGCCGAACCGATATTCTAAAGAATCTCATCGCGGCTTTAGACCAATTTGGGGCAAAAATGAAATAGTCTCAGCAAACCCAGGTTTTATAAGACTACCCTTCAAATCAAACTAAAAGTATATACCTCTCCTCCAAAACCAACTTATATTTCACTTTCATTTCCTCACTCAAAAACGATTCTTCAATCCACTTCAATGCCAAAGATTTATTTTTTATAAAGCGCTTATAAACGCCCTCTACTTGCTTTTTATTCAAACCAAGACTCTGTCCATATGCATCAAAATAGGTTTTGGTCAGTTTCTTCTTTTTTCCTCCAAGTGTAAGAGCCAGTTCCTCTGTATCTTCCGGTAAAACGATGGACACATTAAGCAAATCATAAGCGGGCGCCAGCTTCCAACTATCATTAGCGAGTATCATTGAAAAATTCTTCAGGTGCATATCGTTATTACCTGTCAGGAAACTAAACAATGTTAGCTCAAACAAGAATAGTTTATCCAAAAGAGGATTGGCAGAATAGGCACCAAGTGCTTTTCCCACTTTTTCCATTGAGCTTTTATACTTGTCAAAGGCTTCGGTGATTTGGAACATATCCAGCATGTGTATTTTTTCTCCTTTCTCTGTTCTGTCAACGCGTTTGGTAATGTAGGATAACTCACCCGATTGTAAACGAATCAAACTTGATGGCACCACATTTATTCCGAATGCTTCCGCCATTCGCATGGTCAGGTGTTCATTGGTTGGCATTTCGGGATAGTCTGCTGATGGTGGCTTAAAGATGTAGTTTCCACCTAAAGCGCCAACAACTGTTAAACGCTTATCAGTCTTCTTTCCTGCCTCTTCAACCAAACTCATAGATAATTTAGGTTGTACACCTGGAACAGCAACGCTTCGCTCCACTACGTCTTTAGCCAATTCTGACATTTGGTCGATTGAATAAAGTAACTCAGGTGGGACATTTGATCCAAAGAATTTCTGACTACATGCCTCATGAAAGTCGCCTTCTCCATTTATTGCTTGATAACAATATATACACTTATTCATCTTTTTCAGGTATCGGTTCAACACTCACTGCACCAATGCAATTCTGACAGCAGGCTAATAAAAGTCCCATGCGGTCATTCTGATTTATTTTCCAGCTTTTTGAAGCAATCTCCAACAACCAACCCTCAGGAATCAGACCTTCAAAAAATGGGAATAACCGGCTAGATTTATAGGTCTGCTTGATAACTGGCATAGTAAAGGTTAAAAACTGCTGAGGGCGCTGTTCCACATATTGCTCATCGTAAGTGAATAAGTAATCTCCATCGTCAGTCTCAACTAATAAACCGGCATAGATATCCTGGTAATATATTTTAGCTTGTCTCATCATTTATTAGTTTGAAGTTCCCTGGAATTAACGGGAGCCAGTTCATGACCAAACATGGCCAATACTTGATTAACTCTATCAAGGTTCATATTAGTTTTGCCCTGTTCTATTTTTCGAACGACCGTCAAGGCCACTCCTGCCCGTTCAGCAAATTCCTCTTGCGTCAAATTCACCTCTTTTCGACGTTGTTTTACAAATTCAGCTAATGTCTTCATTATATGCTTTGAGATATAAAAACTGAAATATAGCAATATTATATGCAAAATAATATAATTAATCGACTTTATTATAAATTTATATTTTAATGCATATAATTAGTTGTTGAAATCATTTACTATTCTTTTTATCTTTTCAATCTCCTCTTCGTTTCGCTGAATATTAAAAACTGTATCCAACCTAGCTGAAACTTCAGGCGTTTCGACATTTATAGCTTTTAAGTAATTGTACTTTAGACCATTTTCTTTTAATCCTTTATTCTCATAAATCAGATAGGTACAGAAGGAAGCTGCTATTGCAAACAGCACCTGGAATACAAAGATTTTAATTTTTAGAACCCTACGCTTTCTAAGGCTTTGTTTCACTTCATCTATAGATGATTCCCATGCACTCACCTTCTTATTAGTTTCCATTATAAACTGACTGGATTCATCTTTTACGAAAGACATAGTATCTTCGATTGAGTCTCTTAAGAGACAAACCTGATGTTCTGCCCTTGTAATGCTTATCTTCTGCTCTTCTGCTTCTTTTTGAAATACCAACCCTGATTTTTCATAACCAGAGGTGATTGTATCTAACTTCTTATTCAGTGAAGCCATCATCTCTTTGATTTCTTCAAACATGGCTGTAGTCATTTCACTTTTTGTCATATCTGTTTAGTTTATAATTTGGGGCCAAAGCGGCGTTTCTTGTGTTTGAATTTATTCTGTTGCTTTCTATTTTGTTGTTGTTCATGCATGCTGTGCACATAATCCGGATGGAGTAATTCTGCTCCTACTTTCAAAGCATTAAAGGTTTTATAGTCCAGTTTTTCATAGCTTGATTGTGCTACTTTTTGCGCGTTACAATAGAGCTGGTAATTGATTTTGGAATAACTAAGTTGCCTGTCAACTTTGGAACCATTAAAGCTTAACTCATCCTTTCGGAAGGTGACGCCTTGAATTTCATTCGTTTTACCTTTGTATTTGTAGTTGATGGAGATTCCTTTTTCACTTAATTGATTTTCTAGCTCCTGCCAATCCTTGCATTCTGGGATGGCATGTTTTTAGGCTTCATAGATTTCATATTTGGTCTTATCAGCTCCTTTTAATCGGTGTGTTTTAACCTGTTCTTTTCCTTTAGCCCAATAGAGTTGATGTTGCCGGGTTAATTCCTTGCAGATGCGTTCACTTCTAATCCGGTCGTTTTTATCTGTGATGGTATTGCCATTAAAATCCACACGGTTTATCACCAGATGAATGTGCGGATGTTCTTTATCGTAATGCCTGGCAATCAGGTATTGGGTTTCATCAATATTCATTTTCTCCATATAGGATTTGCCGATTTCTACCATTAACTCATTGGTGAGTTTGGCTTTATCATTGGCCGAAAAGTCCAGTGAAATATGATAGACGGGCTTAGTGATGCGTTGATTGAGTTCAACCTGACTTTGGAAACTCTGAATAATGGATTCGGTATCTTTCAAGCGCAAACCATCTGAGCTTAGCAACTCTGTTCCCTTCTTTTCATCCAGAACATAGTTGACGACTCCTCGAAAACATTTGCCTTTCACAATTTTCGCAATCATATTAGAGTTGGTTTAAAAGTTGGTCTATTTGCTTGGCCAAATGCAAGTATTTACTTCTTGCATTACTATAACCTTGAGCATTGGCTTTTCTGGCAATTTGATTCAGGTTATTGGCCATGCCACATAATTGGCGAATCTGTTTTTGATGTTCTGGACTGAGACGTTCGCGCACTGAACTATTATTAATGCATTGGCGAATATATTCGCTCTTGGTCATGCCGGCTTTCATGGCCTTTGACTTAAGGGTATAATAATCCTCAGTAGACATTTTTACATCCACTTTATACTTCTTCTTCTGAGAAGCACTTAATCGAGGCCGTCCACCTTTATTTGTCATTTTTAGCTTTGCTTTTTTAGACCATCGGGATGCTTTTTCTGGGTTTTGGTCGCACCAAAACATAAACTTGCTAATAGCTTCGCTTAAGAGACAGACATTAATATCTCTTTAGATATTTCGAAACTCATATCATTTGACTTTTTCTCTATTCCAATACATACATTGGGGCTTTTTTACATGCGTAAGCCACCCATTTTTAATGGTCATGGTTTGGCAAAAGGAAGCGGAATAAAAAGCCTTGTGCGATGGAAAGAAGAATCAGTTCAAACAGATTTTGAGCGGACAAAGCAATGGGCTTGTATTTTGCGGGACGCAATAATAACAAGCTTTTTGCTGTTGGGCATGTGCAGTGGGAAAGAAAATGTGTTGGAATGATTCTGGCGCGTTTATGCCGAACACTTTTGCATCAAACCATGAGCGTTCACACCTTTGCTGAAGCATGTATAAAAAAGCATGGCTCTTAAAAATTTCTTTGATTTTCATGTTGGTAATTTTTGGGTGTTATTCTGTCTTATTAAATTACCAACTCATTTATTACTAAACAATAAGCAAAATCCATCAAATCGAATCAAATGGTGCTATTTTCCGAATTTGGACGTCATTTTTCGCAAACCGCACGAAGAAAAATGACAATTATTTTTTCAAAAAAATTGAAGTGAATAACTTCAAATTTCTACCGCCCATTCCTCTCTCCTCCTTCAAAATTTAATAGTCCTTTCTTCTCTTGCAAGGGTATATAAACGACATCCAGATATGTCGCCCTTGCATTGAGCGATAGTTCTATTTCCAATTCTTACGGAGGAGCGATACACTATACGGCAGAAATGATTAAACGAGAGAAGCAGAACATTGCTCCCGCTATGTTTTTTTTCTTTTGGGAGGGAGCTCTGACTATTGGCAAAAGCAACGAACATCCCCAAATTATAAATTTAGCTTCTCTTGCAATACATCCATATCACTCGCTATTTTATTAGCAATGACTTTCGCATAAATTTGTGTTGTTTTTAATGAAGTATGACCCAATATTTTTGATACTGTTTCAATGGGTACGCCATTTGAAAGTGTAACTGTGGTTGCAAAAGTATGACGTGCAACGTGCATTGTTAATTCCTTTTCAATACCACATATATCAGCCAACTCTTTTAGGTATGCATTCATTCGTTGATTGGACAAGATTGGTAACAACCGACCTTTCAACATGGATTCAGGAAATTCCTTATACTTCTCAATTATTGCCTTGGCGTTTGAAAAGAGTGGTATCATGCAACGATTATTGTTTTTAGACCGGTTGATTATTATCCATTCTTTATTATTATCATCAAGATGCAAATGCTGCTCGCTTAACTGTGAAATATCAGCATATGATAATCCTGTATAACATGCAAATACAAATGCATCACGAATAGCTTCCAAGCGAACAACTTTTAACTTCTTTTTCTCTATTTTCGCTAACTCTTTCAAAGTGATAAATTCACGATGGGTGGGTTCTAATTTAACCTTAAATCGATTGTAGGGGTTTATTGTAATATGCTCCAAAGATACCGCCAGATTTAATACACGACGCACATGTTTATGGTAATTCCAAACTGTATTTTGACTGATTGGATAATTGTCTTTTAAGAAAGTATCAAAGCCATTCAAAAACTCATAGTTCACTTTTTGAACCGGATAATCATTCCGCTTTAATGATTCAATATATAACTGTACTTTTTTGTAAGTAACTCGGTAGTGTTTTAGGGTTCTATAAGCATAGCCTTTTCCAATACCTTTTTCTATAGTTTCAAGATAATAGTCAAAAACTTCCAACAAACCTTTAGGCTTCTTCTTAACCCCAAGAAACTCTTGCTTGATATCATTGACATCAAAATACACATCAAGAAAAATAAAATGGCTAAAAATATCACGAAGTCTTATTTCAATCTGCTGCAACTGCTGATTGATACTCTTAGCTATCATCGTTTTGCCAATGCAACGCTGTGTTTTCTTATCCCATAAACCTGGACCCACATGAATTTTTGTTGATAACTCAGTACGCACTTCGTTAATTGTCAGCCGTGCATAAATAGGAGAATTAGCACTGTTCTTTCTCGAATTCTTCAGTAAAAAATTAATTGTTAACCGCATCTCAAAACCTCCTTTAACATGATTAGTAATTGTGCATGTTGCATGTCGGACAATTATTTCATTGTTAAAGTTGAGAAATAAACTGAACTCTTACAACAGCAAGATAAATCAAAACAGGTCAAAATGAATTAGTTACAGCATTTACCGAGAACAAAATGGAAAAAACTAGAAAAAAATGACGCATTGTTCTCGATTTGTTCTCGGCTAATCTGGTGTTTTTTGAGGTAATTTGATTAGCAAAAAGAACAAAAGCGCTTAAAATCAATATTTTAAGCGCTTTTTTGAAATCATTTGATTTCTCTTTCTGTACCCAGAGCCGGGATCGAACCGGCACGATATTGCTATCACTGGTGTTTGAGACCAGCGCGTCTACCAATTCCGCCATCTGGGCAACACTCTATTGAGCTTTTTTGCGGTTGCAAAGATAAGTCAAATCCTATTTTTTGCAAGAAAATTCAATAAAATGTTTTTAAATATTTTAGGCATCTGCACTAACTATCTCTTTATTAGCATCGAGCTTCTTTGTTACAAACCCGTATATAATTAAGGAAATAGCCGAAACCAAAGCAATGCCAACAAAGAAGAACCAGATATAGTGAGCCTGGTCGTAGGCCGTCAGCTTCTCTGTTTCAGTTAATGTTAAAGGATCAGGACAGTATCTTTCCAATAAAAATCCGGAAGAAATAAAACCTAATAACGATGATATAAAGGAGTGGAGGTGACTAAATCCAAGATATAAGCCTTCTTCTCCTTTGGGTGCCTGAAGTGAAAAATACTCCAAAAAGCGTGGTGAGATAAATGACTCTGCTAAACCTTGGAATGCAATACCAATGATCATCATAAACGCAATAGGGTGCATGTTAATAAAACCCATTGTTTCACCACCTATCATATTACCAGCGGCCATCATAAAGGCAGATACAGGCATAATAAACATACCAATAGTCATGGAGAATAGTGCCGAGCGTTTGCGCAGTAGGGCGGTAATTAATCCAACAGTTGTAAATACCACTAATGGGTTAACATTGGCATACCACGATGGTGATGCGCCTTCGCCAGCCATACGCAATACGTACTTAGGCATGGTGGCATAAAGTTGGTGCTGAACCATCCAGAAACCAGTGATGATAATAATTAGAATAATTAAACGGGCGTTACCAAGCACTTTTATAAATGCATGCCATATTTCCTTTATCGACTTACCTTCTCCGCTACGTACTGTCGGACGGAAGAAAAAGATAATAGCCACCAAAGCCAATAATGTCATACCAGCCGAGAAGTAACTAATGTTGATTAGTCCAACATTACCCATGGCTTCTCGCAAAGGCTTAACAATGGTTTTACCAGAGAATGAACCGATATTAACGATGGTGTAGAATATTGAGAACCCAGTAGCACGGTTGGCTGTAGAGGTTTCTTTGGCTACAGTACCTGTAATTACCGATTTGATAAAACTACCCCCAATTATTATCAGGGCCATAATTGGCAGGATAATGTATTTGCTATTGGATTCTTTTAATCCAGTAAATTCGGTGGTAATGCCATACTTTGCCAAGCCTGCTCCCTCAAGGAATGTTGGTAAAACACCTAGTCCAGCGTATCCAACAGTTAATAAACCAAAGGCAACTATTAGCGAAGTTTTAAAACCAATTTTATCGGCATAAGCGCCCGTAAAGGTTGGCAGAAAATACAATAATGCACTAAAAGTACCTGCTACTGTTGCTGCTTGCACATCGGTAAAACCAAGTATACGCGATAAATAAAGTGTAATTACAATAAAAACACCATAATATGCCGCTCGCTCTAATAGCTCGGCGAAGTTGGCAACCCAGAATGCCTGACTGAATCGCTTAAAAAAATTGACAAGTACTGTCATAAGTGAAATAATATTAATTTATATTTGATATCTTAATGAACTATAATAGTAATACTACCATCTACAAAAATAGATACTTTATTTAATTCAAGGCTATAATTTTTATGTAAACGCATCATGGATGCAAAAGTTATATATCAAAGACATGTAAAGTGCCATCATCCCTATGTGTAAAATTATTACTTATTAAGTCGGCACAAAGTACTCATTATAATGATTCACAAAACCAAGGGCATCGTCCTAAATCATATTAAATACAAAGAAACCAGTATTATAGTTAATGTTTATACCCAAGCATTGGGCCGACAGAGCTACCTGGTTAACAAAGTGCGTACCAAAAAAAACAAAGGCAATGCTGTTTTGCTGCAGCCACTAACATTGTTGGATATGGAAGTGTATCATCATCCTAAAAAGGAGATACAGCGCATTAAAGATTTTAAAATTACACATCCTTTGTTAAGCATTCCTTTTAAGCAAGAGAAACGAGCTGTATCGTTTTTTCTGACTGAATTAATGAGTAAGGCTTTGCGCGAGGAGGAGGAAAATACTCAACTATTTAATTTTATTTACCATAGTATTGAGGTATTTGATGTTGGGATAAAAGGAGATTATAATTTTCATTTGTTTTTTATCTTCCAGCTTAGTCGTTTTTTGGGTTTTGGACCAGAAGAGAGTACTGGTGATCAGAGTTATTTCGATCTATTAAACGGATATTTTACCGATGCAGAACCATCGCATGGCTTTCATTTGAGCCATCAGGCTTTGGATAACTGGAAAAAGTTGTTTCATATTCATACCGAAAACTTGGATTCTCTTAAGCTATCTGGAGCTGAGCGTTATGCTCTTTTGAAAA
The DNA here is from genome assembly GCF_007097485.1 of Carboxylicivirga sp. M1479. Classification (GTDB taxonomy): domain Bacteria; phylum Bacteroidota; class Bacteroidia; order Bacteroidales; family Marinilabiliaceae; genus Carboxylicivirga. Next base: position 229,938 of record NZ_VKDE01000001.1, read on the forward strand.
ACCTTATTGATTTCTATAACCTACATATCGACTCACTTGGCGAATTGAAATCATTGCCAATTGTTCATCAATTATTTCACGAAGACTAGTACTGAAATATTTAGCTATAGACGTCGCAGAACAGCAAAATATCCCTTGGTCAAATAAATACCACCGTTGGTTTAATAAAAGCTTCATTTCCACAAAACAAGTCGCAATTTATAAACTTAATGATTAAATTGGATAGCCTTTAAGTTTGACAGGCCGACATACACTAAAAAACATCATGAAAATTAGTTCGAAGTTTCATAATCTGGAGTCCAATTTCTTAACCAAGATAAAGCCACTCATTGATGAGTATCAGGCCATTAATTTGGCTTCGGGATATACCGGGTTTCATTGTGCTCCCAAGTTAATAGAGTTGGTTGAGAAGCATTTGCGTGAGGGATTGAATCGCTATGCTCAATCGGCGGGCGAGCTGGAACTGCGCACCAAGGTGTCTGACAAACTCAATAAGCTTTACGATCGTTACTATAAGCCTGAAACCGAAGTGACCATTACAGCAGGGGCCGCCCAAGGGGTGTATACGGCTATTGCTGCCTTAGTAAAGGAGGGTGATGAGGTTATTATTTTTGAACCGGCCAATGAATATTATGCACCAGCCATTGAAATGAATGGTGGTCAGGTAAGAACGGTTCCAATGACAGGAGAGGAGTATCACATCGATTGGGAATTAGTTCAGCAAGTGGTGAATAATAAAACGCGCATGATTATTATTAACTCACCGCACTCGCCAACAGGGTGGACCATGGGGGAGATTGATATGTTGCGCTTGCAAAAGATTATTAATGGCACCAAAATAATTATTCTGAGTGAAGAGACATTTGAGCATGTCATATTTGATGGTAACCTACACCAAAGTATATCTTGCTTTCCTAAGCTTGCCGAACGAAGTGTAATTGTATCGTCTTTTGGTGAAGCCTACCATGTAACGGGTTGGCAAATTGGCTATTGTGCCGCCCCGGAAGAGATCATGCGCGAATTTCGTCAAGTGCATGAAGCCATGATGTACAGTGTTAATTCGCCTTTTCAGTTGGCCATTGCCGATTACCTGGATTATAAAGAGGAATACAAGAAATTATCTACATTCTATCAGGATAAAAGAGACGCCTTTTTGCGCATGATGCAGGGTTCCAAATTAAAACCTCTTAAATGCTCAGGAACCTTTTTTCAACTATTTGACTATAGCCGAATAAGTGAAGAGAAAGATCGTGATTTTGTGCTCAAGCTGATTAAAGAACACCGCGTGGCGACTATGCCAATATCGGCATTTATTAAAGAGCGTCAACAGCGACACCATATTCGCATTAATTTTGCCAAGCCCGATGCTGAATTGGAGGAAGCGGCCAAGCGCTTGTGTGAGCTTTAGTGTTGTTTAAAAAATCATTAAGGTGTACCTGTATTTGTCCTATTATTATAATATTTTCAACTGAACCCTAGAGAATACGCAAAGGGATTTTTTTCTTTTCATTGAAACAATTACATTTGCGGCCACAATAACAGTCCCTTAGTTCAACGGATAGAATAGCAGTTTCCTAAACTGTAGATATGGGTTCGATTCCCGTAGGGACTACTTTTTACCTTACTAAAAAACATCAAAAGCCTGTAAATCCATTGATTTACAGGCTTTTTGCTTTCTGGCACAAAACGAAGTAAATCAAATTAAACCATTCAAATGCATGTTTTTTGTGACCTATTCAGTGACCTCATAGTCTATTTAACACATGAGGTCACAGATTTTTGCTATATTAGACCCAGCAAGGCATACGGCCAATTGCTAAAATAATTATAGATGATTGATTTTGGTGCTTTTTGAACATTTCTGTGACCTATTGTGACCTCAAAGGAGGACAAACAGAATTAAACATTTGCATTATCAACCAAAATCAACAGCATGAACAACACACAAACATTTGGTTTGCAATTTATTGTGCGCCACAAAAGCAAAACGACGAAGATGGCAGGTATCTACTTGCGCATTACTGTCAATCGTCGTAAAACGGAATTATCCACAAAATTATTCTGCCCCATTGACCTTTGGGATGCTAAAAAAGAGAAGGTAAAATCAAGTCCTGATTTTAATTTTAGACATATCAATAGACTCATCGAAGAGAATAGAGCCAAAGTACAAAGTATCTATCATGACCTTCGAATACAAGAGCAGCTGATAACTCCAGAAATAATAAAAAATCAGTTCCTGGGTAATAAGGAAGAGTCAAATACCATGTTAAAGCTCATTGATTATCATGCTTCAACACAAGTTCATCTTCTCAGTCCAAACACACAAAAGCTTTATAGAGTCACATATAAGTACATCAAGGCTTTTCTAAAGAATAAAAAGAAAACCTCCGACATCTATCTATCGCAGATTGACTATCGTTTTTTAATGGATTATGAGGCCTTTTTAAACACCTACCAACTGTTAGATAGCTATAAGAAGTTATCACAAAACACCATTATGAAACACCTGTCGTGGTTGCGTGCTTTACTCAATTTAGCAATGAAAATGGAATGGATCAGTCGCAACCCTTTCGATACATATAAATTAAGATACAAGCAGACAGATAGGAAATTCCTTTCCCAAGATGAACTTGATAAAATAGAGTTAAAAGATTTCAGCATCCATCGATTAGAATACACACGAGATCTTTTTATCTTCTCGTGTTACACAGGTCTGTCATATGCCGACATTCAATCTTTAACACCCGATAATATCCATATAGGTATTGATGGTTTCAACTGGCTTATCACAAAACGTAAGAAAACAGATACTGCTGTCCGGATACCACTTTTGGAAAAAGCAGAGCTCCTTATTAATAAGTACAAAGAACACCCTAAGTCCATCCATAAAGGTAGTTTATTTCCAGGTATCGCAAATCAACGACTAAATGGATACTTGAAAGAGATAGCCGACTTTTGCGATATCAATGCTCATCTCACATTTCACATGGCGCGACATACTTTTGCCACAACAGTCACTTTAACCAATGGTGTACCCATCGAAACCGTTAGTAAAATATTGGGACACACTAAAATTGCTACCACACAGATTTATGCCAAGGTACTTGAAAACAAGATAAGTGCCGACATGAACACTTTACGAGATAAATTAAATTCAGGCACAAATGATAATAAACATTCGGCTTCCGTTTAAATCAGATTAACTGATATTCATCTAAAATTTATGACAATTAGTCAAACATCATTTTGTGTTAGAGTATCTGGTTTATAATTTAGCATTGGCAGTTCCGAATTATTTGGGACTGCTTTTTTAAAGCCTAAACTATACCTTATCGAACAATGGCCTATTTACTAGAACCGGTAGAAGCCCTCATATCTGGCATTCGGGATACCGACCGGTGCTTGCTGAAAAGAGATGCTAAATCTCAAATTTCTTTCTCTGAAGAGATAGAACACTTGCATTTCACAATTAAAGAGAAGTTACTACAGAAATCTGCAAAACAAAATTCAAAGAAGAAGCTTTCAAACTTTATTATTTTTCATCAATCGAACCTGATACGTCTCATTGATGAGCTGGCCAATAAGAAGTGTAGCTGTCAAGAAAAGGAAACTTGCCATGCAGCCAACCTAGAACCTCTTATTGAAAAGTTGACTGATACTCTTATTTTCATCAATCAACAGTTTAAGGATTTTATCGATCATCAATCAACACTTCCTCTTGTATGTGAGTTAAAGCATCGTGCTATTATCAGGGAAAGTAATCAGTACCTGATGGGGCATCTTTCCTTACATGGCTTTTCACCTGAAGCCATATCCATCTTACTACATCCCTTAGTCGACTTCGTTAATAAAAAGAAAAAGAACTATACTTTTCATGATAAATACTTTTTATATGATTGGTTGGAGCGATTAGAGGCTCCATTTATCCCATTATCAAGCGATGAGGAGGATTCTGAATTTCTGTGTCGGTTAATGATCTCATATAATATCAACTCCGAAGAGTGCATTCAATTCTTCACCTCTTACTTTACTGAGAAGTATAAGCTCGAGGAAACTAGGGCGGACCAGTTACAAATGTTAAAACACTTCTTAAAATGTATTCGACAAACAGATATTATCAGAGCTTCAGGTTATATAAAAGCAAAAGATCCTCTTCATAAAAAGCTCATAGACTGGCTTGTGCTTGAAATTGATTACATAGGAAGTAGCTGCCATATTAGTGAAAAGACTCAATCATGCGTCGCGAATGACGTGCCACTACCACAAAGATATAAAGTAAAGCTGTCTATTTCGGTATCGGCTTTAGCTTACTTCTTAAAACTACTGATAAGTTCAAAAATTATAATTACCACGAATAAAGAAGAAACATTCCGCTTTTTTGCAGCTCATTTTTCAACTATATGCAAAGATGAAGTTTCACCTGGTGGTATAAAAACGAGTTATTCTAAACCCCCACAACATGCCATTAAGTTTATTAAGCGATTGTTATTTGAGTGGTTAAAAACAATACAAATCACATTGAAATAAAACTTTTTCAAAAAATTATCTAACTGATAATCATAGGGCTACCTGGGGGCTACCGGTAGCCCAGGGAGTGTTTTCGTATTTGATTATTACTTTCCTTTGTTCTCGTTCAAAATCAATCATCTATCAAAATTTCAGTAACACTAAATTTTTAACCATGAGAACAGAAAAAGGAAAAAAGCTACTCGATGAACTACTCACTACAAGCGACCTCATCGAATTCAGAAAAACACTCTTAGGTGATATTGAAAACCTATTCAAGGAAAATGTCAAGCCAGCACCCAAGACCTGGCTCAAATCCAACGAAGTAAAAGCGCTACTGGAAGTCTCCAGTGGCACGCTGCAGAATATGCGCAATAATGGATCACTACCTTTTACCAAAATCGGTGGTGTCATCTACTATAATCACGACGACATCCAAAAGATGCTCCTCGAAAACAAACAATCCTATTAAAGTAACCAAGCTGTAGAGCATCCGCATTTAGCTCCACAGCTGGGTACCTTTCTGTTGAAATGAACGTAGAATTAAAAGCTGTTCGAAGCGTAGCAAGTTCTTTTAATTCAGTGAATGAAACATGAAAGGTCAGCGAGGAGCTTAGTGGCGGTCTTCTTTGTTTACTTTCTTCGGCTGTAGGAAGAAAGTAAAAGCTTTCGCGGCTCGAGCGAACCCGTCCGGTAGGACTAAACAATTCATCAACTCGACAATTAACCGATTCGAAACACCACCATGAACTACATCAAGCACCTAAATCAAATACTAGCCTTGATGGACCAGGTAGATAACTTCAAACCCTATCACATAAGTTTATACCTGGCACTGTTCAGAAGGTGGAATTACGAACGTTTTAAAAATCCTATTAGCATATCACGAGATGACATGATGAGACTTTCAAAGATAGGCTCTCCAAAAACATACTTAAAAGCACTGAAGGATTTGCAAAGACATGGCTTTGTCCGATACGATCCGTCACACGATCCTAATATTGGAAGCCTCATTAACTTGTTCACTTATGAACAAGTTACTTGTTCCCTAGTTGGGTCAAAAATGCCCCCTTTTATAAACAATACAAACAGTAAACAAACTAACACACTATATAAAGAGGAAAATAATTCAAGTTCTAATTCTAAAAATGAAAATATGAAAAGCCAATCCCAAAAGACATCATCAATCCAAAATCACAAATCAACAATCGCACATCCCCCTTTCCAACACATCCAAATCTACTTCCAGGAAAAAGGCCATCACCAATCCGAGGCCGAACGCTTCTTCAACTACTACGAATCCAATGGTTGGCTCATCGGCGGCAAAATACCCATGAAAGATTGGAAAGCAGCCGCCCGCAACTGGATGCTCAACATCAAGAAGTTCGAAAAAAAAGCCAACGACACCCGCAAAAAGCAATTTGAAGTATCGGCCAATGAGCGAAGTCATGCTGAAAAACCCAACAAACAGCTTGCTAATCATGGTCGTAGCACCAAACTCCGTCCAACATCCCAACAACCCTCCTCCTCCAACTACGATGAACCCCTATAAATTCATTATTTAATCCGCGCCAATCCCCGTAATCTGCGGGCAAAAATTAATCACGCTGCAAATCATCTCAAATCTCACCTCTCTTTTAACCAAACTGCAAATCATCTTGATACTAACTTCTTGATACTATTTCAATGCACTACCAAATCAAAAACAACATTATCTACTTCGATTTTCAAAAATCCCTCGATTTAATCACTCAAAAAGGCAAAAACATATATGGGCACCACTTTAAGCTTTATGACGAAGATATGCCCATTATAAGAAAACTATTTACCTACTTTATCCGTGACGAACAAGCCGCACAAGCCAATGGTATGAATCTTCGCAAAGGAATCTTGATGCTCGGCCCGGTTGGTTGTGGTAAAACAGCATTAATGAAACTAATCCCTTCCATTCTGCCCAAACATCAACATTTTCCTGTTAAAGCTTGTCGCGACATCAGCTTTGAATTTCAAAATGACGGATATAAAACTATTCACCGCTACAGCAAACGAAGTTTTAAAATTGCTCCAGGACAAAAGACGCCAATCCCAATTTGTTTCGATGACCTCGGTGCCGAATCCAACATTAAACATTTTGGCTCAGAGTGTAATGTATTAGCCGAAATCATTCTCAGTCGCTATGATCTGTTCATCTCAGATAGGCTCATTTCCCACGTCACCACCAACCTCAATGCCCAGGATATTGAAAAGCTATATGGACAACGTGTACGAAGTAGGTTGAGAGAAATGATGAATGTGATTATCTTTCCATCTGATTCCATGGATAAACGATTATAAAACCTTGTATTCGTTCACAAATTCAGCTCGCCGCTTTTTTGTTAAGCTTTATAAAAAAAAGTACTATTTTCATATTCTTAAACCAAACAAACATGCCAAACAAACCTTTACGCCTAACAATAGAACCACACGGCTTTGATATCCTTTTAAGAAACTTACTCCCAAATATCGGTGGTAAACACAAACGCTTTGTGGAAATGCTAGAAAGCTTGATTGATCACGATCAGGAATGGGTTTTTCCAATATACGTGAATGAAGATTACCTAACAATTGAATTTCACATCGAAAACAAAAGTCAAAAGCTTTTTCTTCAGGAGCTTCAGAGCTATTTGGTAGACCTAGAGCTGTATGAACTCGCACAAATTGTAAACAACAGGCTAATGGCCGACAAAATGCCTATCCTATAATAGAAATTGAACAGCTCCCTATTCGCAACTCTAATCTTATTACTCTTTTCTCTCCTCTCACTTCTTTTTTTCCTTCCGTCTAACGTCTCTAACATAACATCCGCTTTTTTTACTATTTTTAAAAACCAAACAAAATAACACACACCATACAATGCCGCAGAACATAAATCAAAATCCCGAACAGATTGCACGCGATCGGATCGATCAAATGCTGGTCAACGCCGGTTGGTTAGTTCAGTCTAGGAAAAAGGTAAACCTTTCAGCAGGCAGTGGTGTGGCAGTCCGCGAATACCAAACGGATGTTGGCCCCGCTGATTACGTCTTATTTGTAAATAAAAAGCCGGTTGGCATTATCGAGGCCAAAAAAGAAGAAGAAGGTCATCGCTTAACCGTTGTTGAAGAACAGTCTAAAGATTATGCCGATGCAAAGCTCAAATACCTGAATAACGATCCACTCCCTTTTGTCTATGAAAGTACAGGCCTCATAACCCAGTTCACCGATTATAGGGATCCAAAAGCCAGGGGACGAAATACCTTTAGTTTTCATAGGCCTGAAACCATTGCCGAATGGTTAAGAATGGGGCCAAGTCTCAGACAGCGATTGCAGGATATTCCTGGCCTCGATGAAACCGGTTTGAGGCCAGCGCAGATTGTGGCCATCAATAACCTGGAGCATTCATTTAAAAAGAACCGCCCTCTTGCTTTAATACAAATGGCCACTGGCGCGGGTAAAACATTTACGGCAGCTACTTTTGTGTACCGCCTTTTAAAACATGCCGATGCCAAGCGAATACTTTTCCTGGTCGATACAAAGAATTTAGGTGAGCAGGCCGAACAAGAGTTCATGGATTATCAACCAAATGATGACAACCGAAAATTCACTGAACTATATAATGTTCAGCGGCTCTCATCCAGTTACATAGCTGATGATAGTCAGGTGTGCATCTCCACTATTCAGCGCTTGTATTCCATCCTTAAGGGCGAAGAGCTTGATGAACATGCTGAGGATGAAAACCCCAATGAAAGCTCATGGATGCAGCAGCAGATGAAGAAAAAGAAAGCTGTTCCGGTTGAGTACACACCCAAAGTACCCATTGAGCAATTCGATTTTATTGTCATTGACGAATGCCACCGTTCCATATACAACCTATGGAAACAGGTCTTAGAGTATTTTGATGCCTTCCTTGTTGGCCTCACTGCCACGCCAGATAAAAGAACCTTCGGCTTTTTTAAAGAGAATGTGGTGAGTCAATACACCTATGAAGAGTCTGTGACAGATGGTGTTAATGTTCCCTACGATGTATATACTATCGAAACCGAAATATCACAAAAAGGAGACACCATCAAAGCAGGGTGGTACGTCGATAGGCGTGATAAATTAACACGTAAAAAACGTTGGCAGCAAGAAGATGAGGACACGGAGTACGTCAAAAATGATTTGGACAGAAAGGTGGTAAACCCGAGTCAGATACGCAATATCATCCGTGAGTATAAAAAAGCATTAAAACGTGATATCTTCCCCAAACGATTCGATAAAGATGGAGAGTACGAAGTACCCAAAACACTTGTCTTTGCCAAAACGGATAGTCATGCCGATGACATCATCAAAATCATACGCGAAGAGTTTGATGAGGGAAATGAATTTTGTAAAAAAGTAACCTATAAGATAGATGAAGACCCTAAGTCGGTCCTGAACCGTTTTCGTAATTCTTATTATCCACGCATAGCCGTTACGGTGGACATGATTGCTACAGGTACAGATGTTAAACCACTGGAGGTATTACTCTTCATGCGCGATGTCAAAAGCACCAATTACTTTGAGCAGATGAAAGGGCGGGGCACACGCACCATCAATAAAGACTCCCTACAACTGGTAACACGCACCGCCAAAAGTAAAACGCATTTTGTCATTGTGGATGCCATAGGTGCCACCAAATCCAAGAAAACCGACAGCCGCCCGCTGGAGCGTAAACCTACAGTTGTGTTAAAAGACTTGCTGGGTGCTATTACCATGGGTGTCGAAGATGAAGATTTATTTCTCTCCTTGGCCAATAGACTTATTCGACTCGAAAAGCAACTGACCGATAAAGAAAAGGAAAGGCTACTTGAGCATACTGGGGGTAAAAACCTGAAGCAAATTACCAAAGAATTAATTACAGCTTTTGATGCTGATGTCATTGATGATAAAGCCCGGCTGCAGATAGAAGCGGCACCTATAGAAAACAGAACACCAGCATTCATCGAAGATGCCAAACAAAAGGCACAACAAGAATTGATTACACAAGCAGCATCAACTTTTAATGGCGAGCTCAACGAATACCTGGATAATGTGCGCAAGGAGCACGATCAAATCATTGACAGTGTAAACATCGATACGGTAACCAAATCAGAATGGGACAAGACATCCCTTGATAAGGCACATGAAATAATACAGGATTTCTCCAGCTATCTCGCAACGCATAAAGATGAGATTAAGGCGCTCAGCATCTTTTATAACCAACCATATCTAAGGCGCACCATAACCTTTAAAATGATTCAAGAGGTGATGGAGAAAATCAAACTGGACAAACCAATCTTAGCGCCCGATTATGTGTGGGATGCCTATGTAGCCATTGAAAAAGTGAAAAGCAAGCAGCCCAAAGATGAGTTAACCGCTTTGGTATCTTTAATCAGAAGAATATGTGGCATAGACAGTGAGCTGAAAGCATTTGACAAGACCATTGATGAAAATTTTAAAACATGGATATTTAAGCAGAACGCCGGCCAGCACAACCGTTTCACACAAGAGCAAATGGATTGGTTACGCATGCTTAAAGACCACGTGGTGAGTTCCTATCACATTGAAATGGATGACCTGGATTATACACCCTTCGATGCACAAGGAGGTAAAGGCAAAATGTATCAATTGTTTGGCGACCAGATGAATGAAATAATAGAAGAGCTAAACGAAGAATTAATTGCTTAAGCGATATTTCAAATAATATGCAGCAGGTGATTAAAACCTGTTTGGTGCTCCATCTGACTATACAAAATTAATGATATAAGATATTGATAAAACCATTAAAATAAATAAACCTATAAGTTGATTTTGCATAGGTAGTCCTTATATTTGTGACACAAAGATTAAGGACATGAGCAAAACTAATCTGGAGAATTTCAAAAAATTAATCAGCGATGAAGAATCAAGCTGGTTGGAAGATGCCAAAGAAAGAGAGCAGAACAGAGCCTGGTCGGATAAATCGATTAAAATTGCCATTCGTATGCTTAGAGAAATCCGTAGGCAGAAAGCCATTAATGGCATGACGCAAAAGAAACTAGCAGAAAAGATGGGTGTGACACCGCAATACATCAACAAAGTAGTTAAGGGAAAAGAAAACTTGACCTTAGAAACAATTTCAAAAATTGAACAGGTATTAGGTATTGAGCTAATGGAGGTGCCAGGGTTTTTTAAACAAAATAGTATCACATTAGAGATTGAGTAATTATATGAGAGAAGATTGGGTAGAGGTGAAGTTAGGAGACATTTGTGATTTTGTTGGAGGAGGAACACCAAGTAAAAGAAATCCTAATTTTTGGAATGGAGAATTACCATGGGCTTCAATTAAGGATATTAAAGGTGATTTTTTAAAATCAACACAAGACTTTATTACTGAAGATGGATTAATAAATAGTTCTGCAAACCTTGCAATGCCAAATGAGATTATACTTGCGACAAGAATTAACCCTGGAAAACCTATTATTTCAAAGATAAAGACAGCAATAAATCAAGATTTAAAGGTTGTAAAAACAAAGATTGATATTAATTCTAAATTTCTCTTTTATAGTTTAAAAAGTTTAGAGAAGGATATTATAAAAGTATCAAGTGGAACAACTGTTCTCGGTGTAAACCTTAATAATTTACGTGCAATTAATTACAATCTCGCCCCCCTCCCCATCCAACGAGCCATCGTCTTCAAAATAGAAACCCTCTTCTCTGATTTAGACAATGGCATTGCCGACCTTAAAAAGGCACAAGAGCAACTCAAAATATACCGCCAGGCGGTGCTTAAAAAAGCCTTTGAAGGAGAGCTAACCAAAACATGGAGAGAGCAACAAACAGATTTGCCTTCTGCCGATGAACTCTTAGAACAAATAAAACAAGAACGCCAAAAGCATTACGAGCAACAACTCGACAACTGGAAACAAGCAGTTAAAGCTTGGGAAGATAATGGGAAAGAGGGGAAGAAACCGAGTAAGCCAAAAACGACAATTGAATTGCCACCTCTCTCGGAAGAAGAATTAAATAACTTACCTAAAACTTCTAAATCTTGGCATTGGTGTAAGATTGATAAAATTGCTGGACACAATGCGAATGCGTTGAAAGCAGGTCCATTTGGATCTTCATTAAAAAAAGAGTTTTATACTCCGCACGGTTATAAGATATATGGACAGGAACAAGTTATTTCTGGCGATTCAAAATTTGGTGATTACTATGTAAATGAAGAGAAATACAAAGATCTGATAAACTGTGCTGTTTTTCCTTTAGATATACTTATTTCTTTAGTTGGCACTGTAGGTAAAGTCTTGGTTCTACCCGAGGATGCTGAAATGGGGGTTATTAATCCTCGTTTAGTGAAGATTACTTTGAACGGATTTTACGATTCAATATTTTTCAAGTTTTACTTCGAAAGCTCTTTTCTAAAAAGCCTATACAAGGTAAAGAATCATGGAACGACGATGGATGTTTTGAATTTGACGAGTATTAAAGAATTACCCTATCCTTTATGCTCACTCCAAGAACAACACCAAATCGTCCGCGAAATCGAATCCCGCTTATCCGTTTGTGATAAAATAGAGCAAAACATTAGCGAGGCCTTAAATAAATCTGAAGCCCTGCGTCAAAGCATACTCAAAAAAGCCTTTGAGAGCAAGCTGCTGAGCGATGCCGAAATAAACGCCTGCAAACAAGAAGCCGATTACGAACCGGCAAGTGTATTATTAGAGCGTATTAAATATAATCAAAAGGTTACCGCACCCCGCCAAACCAAAAAGGTAAAAACCAGTAAAAAGAAATAGCCATGCATATAGTATTTAAAGGACATACTATTTCTAACCTTAGTGAGTGGGAGAAGCTGATTTTCTCTGGTAAAAAAGCATTACACTGGAAAAAAGGGCGTAGTGCATATAGTCTGGCCGATTATATAATTAATCAAAACGGAGCTAAGCACATTGCCACAATCATTTCTCCTTTTATCAATGAAGAATTTAATTTGGTACGCGCCCATCCTGAGTTTGAAGCTCGCTTCGACACTTACGGTCATGGTCGCGAACATGATTTAGGCATATTTGGCACAACAGCTTCCGGTAAAAAAATTTTTATTGGTATCGAAGCAAAAGTTGATGAATCCTTTGGCGATACCATAGCCTCAGCTAAGCGTAAAGCCAATGCAAAATTGGCACGTGGTGAAAATACCAACGCTCTTAAACGTATTGAAGAGTTATTAGCCTTCAACTTTGATGAGGTAAATCAGGAAGATCTTCAATTACGATATCAGTTATTATTTTCTACCGCTGGCACTTTGTGCATCGAAGCTGATATTCACATCATGCTTATTTTGGTATTTAAAACCGAGACTTACGATATACCTAAAGGACAAAAAAATTATATGGATTTGATTAAGTTCATAAACAAATCAAATGCAACAAATCTTACTCCAGATGCTAACAGAATTGATATTAGCGGGAAAGCACTTACCATAATCTATAAAGAAATTCCATATGGCAGATAGGAGAATAATGCGCTTAACGTGGAATCCTAATAATTGGGAATTGCCTACTGGTCATATATGGAGAGAGAAATCTCAAGGCAATAGAAATGTAGCTTATGAGCATCAGTATGGCTATGGTCATGAAGAATGGTTATTTAATGAACGCTTTCGAATCGATGGTTATCAATATGGTTACATAAGAGGTGTAAACAATCTTTCAAGTGAAACGGAGCTAATTAATCAAATAACACTTTATACTATTCGCGACGATAAACAAAGGTGTTTGGTAGGCAATCTCTTCAATGTAGAGATAATTGAAGGCTTTGAAGAGGAGCAAAAAAAGATAGAAGCCTTAATAACTTCCTACAAGTCATCAATGATTGAAGAGTTGGAGAATGTGAATGCTGATTTTGAACATTTTAAACACGATCAATTATTACCGAACGTAAAGTTTAAGTGGGATGAAGCAGATATTTTTCATCAACCCATGCCGGTAAACTTTCTATATGGTGCCGAATTCAATCGATTTCAAGCCTATTACCTCAAAGATGAATTAATAGAACCGATTGCAAAGGCTTTCGATAAAAAAGCGACCTTTTGTTTTCAAAATGGAAAGGCATCCAATACTAGTGAATATTCAAAATCCTCCCTTAAAAAAGTAACAACAGTTAAAAGAAGACATGGAGAAATAACAGATGATTTGTACGACTTCCTTTTATCATTAGGCAATAAAAAAGAAGATGTTTCTGTTGAGAAAACAAGAATTGGTGGTGCTATAATTGATGTTGTCGTAAAGCATGGCAATCGTTTTGATTTATTTGAAGTGAAAACCAGTAATTCAGCCCTCAAAAATATCAGACAAGCCCTTGGTCAAATACTAGAATATGCTTTATTAGATGCTGAACTTAATTGCAGTCGCTTAATAATAATAGGACCTGCCGAATTAAGAAGTTTCGAGAGAGAATATTTCACCAGACTAAAGAGTATGGTAAATATTAAGCTTGAGTATTGGGTATATAAGTCAAATGAAATACAAATAGAGAAAAAGTTTCTCATAGAAAAGTAAAACATACATCCCTTGCTCCCCTATACAGGGGAGCTGTTCGTAGGACTGAGGGGTAAATCTATTAGTCTAAAATCTAATCATCTATTATCTTAATAATATGACCGACGCATCAATAATATCAAAAATATGGAACCTGGCCAATGTCCTTCGCGACGATGGTGTAGGTTACGGCGATTATCTGGAGCAAATCACTTATCTGCTATTCTTAAAGATGGCCGATGAGCTCAACAAACCGCCCTATAACAAAGGCCTAAAGTTCCCTCGTATTAAAGACACGGAGGGCAAGGAGATAGAAGGTGGTGAAACATGCGATTGGCAAACACTATCGAGCAAGCGAGGGGCAGCCCTCGAATCATTCTACGTGCAACAGCTACGCAGTTTGTCTTCCGAAAAAGGGATGCTCGGCCAAATATTTACCAAGAGTCAGAATAAGATACAAGACCCCGCCAAGCTCCTGAAGGTTATTAACATGATTGACCAGGAGCAGTGGTCAATGATGGGAGCCGATATCAAAGGAAAGATATACGAAGGCCTGCTGGAGAAGAATGCCGAAGACACCAAGAGTGGGGCAGGGCAGTACTTCACACCCAGGGCGCTCATTCAAACCATTGTGGCTTGTGTGCAACCCCAACCATTAAAATCCATTGCTGACCCGGCCTGTGGTACTGGTGGTTTCTTCCTGGCAGCTTACGACCACATTGTAGCCAATAACCAGCTCGATAGAGAGGAAAAGGAGTTTCTGAAAAACAAAACCTTTCATGGTAATGAGATAGTGGCCAATACACGCCGCATGTGCCTCATGAACATGTACCTGCATAACATAGGCGAGATTGATGGCGAAAGCTTCCTGTCAGCAGCCGATGCACTGATTTCAGATGATGGTAAACGCTACGATTACGTTCTGGCCAATCCTCCATTTGGCAAGAAAAGCTCCATGACCATTACCAATGAAGCCGGGGAGATACAAAAGGAAGACCTCAGCTATAATCGTCAGGATTTCTGGGAAACAACATCCAATAAGCAGTTGAACTTCCTGCAGCACATTAAAACACAGCTAAAAGTAACAGGAGAGGCAGCTGTTGTTCTACCCGATAACGTTTTGTTCGAAGGTGGTGCCGGTGAAGAAGTACGTAAGCAATTGATGTTAACAACCGAGTTACACACCATACTGCGTTTGCCAACAGGGCTGTTCTATGCCCATGGTGTTAAGGCCAATGTCTTGTTTTTTAATAACAAGCCTGCCAGCAAAACAGCACACACCAAAGAAGTGTGGATTTACGACTACCGCACCAACATTCACCATACGCTTAAGAAAAAGGCTATGTCAACAGCCGACTTAGCCGAGTTTGTAAAACTGTACAACCCTCAAAACATCTATAAGCGAAAAGAAACCTGGAGCGAAGAGAACCCCGACGGACGTTGGCGCAAATACAGTTACAAAGATATCCTGGCACGCGACAAAACCAACCTCGATATCTTCTGGCTCAAAGACCATAGCCTAACCGACCTCGACAACCTCCCCGACCCGGATATTCTGGCAGGTGAGATAATCGAAAACCTGGAATCTGGCCTCAATAGCTTCCGCGAGATTATGGAAACAATTAATGGGACTGATAACAATTAAAAATAAACATACACCAAGTACTAACAATAGTAAACGATACGATTGTTAGTACTTGGAACAGATGAACTTCAACAATGTCTAAATTTAGCAAAGGAACCGGTAAGTCACACCTCGATAAAGATTTTTTGGAGGAGCTAAAGCATAAATTATGGTCCACACGGGGTAGTCGTTTTCAAGCAAGTGAACGTTTAAAAGCCCAAAATAATTTTTCCTTTTTGAGCATCAGCGTGTTTTCGGCATATCTTATTATTTTTAGCTTGCTCTCAGTTTATAATCTACATAACCCTAGGGATCTATAAAGTGTGGATAAAAGAAAATGAATTTTGATCAATTGACAACAGTCAGATATTAATATTTTATGAGTAAATCCACTAAGTTGTCATCGGATGAAAGATTTAACTTTTTTCGAAGTCTATACCGACTCACTTCAACACTTCGATGTGTAATATTTAGATATGATGCGATTTCTTTTGAGCTTAGGTTCATCTTCAGTAGCGAGCATAAGCGAAGGTCGCTAACAGTTAGATTTGGAAAACCTTTTTTTAGATTTTCATAAAATCGGGTTTGGGAAGCCATAAAATGTTGTTCGAAGTTAGCTCTATCCTTTTCGTTATTGGCTATTTGCATATCAATAGTTTCTAATATTCGCTTATAGTTTTTCTGTGGGAAGCGACCTTTTAGCTCGGTATAGGTTTTTGTTAGCTCTTGTTTGATCGTTCCAATTGCTTCATCGCGTTTAAGTATTTCGTTAGTTGATAGGGTTAATTGGTTCTCAAGGTTTTCAAGCTCCTTTCTTTTCATTTCTTCTTTAAGTTCAGATACTAGCTTTTCTTTGTTCTTAAGTTGTTTATCGTGTTTAACCTTTATTTTTGTAGTTCGTTTTTTGTATGATATTATTGAGATTAAGATAATTAATGAAATGATGAAAAATAGACTTATGGGGATATATATATATGATAGCATTAAAGGTAAAACAGTAAAGTCGTATTTGATTTCTTTGGAAAAGCCTCCTTTTTCATTTTTAAATCGCAAAAGTAAGGTGTAACTCCCAGCATCTAAGTTTTGCAATGTCAGCTTGTTGTCATCTGTCAGATTAATCCATTCGTCCTGGATTGGGGATAATTTGTATTGAAAAATAGGTTTGTGGGTGTTAATGAAATTGGTGTTAAATGTGAAGGTAATTGTACTCTTCCCTTTTTTTAGTTTAATTTTAGAAGAGGGATCAAGGGGTAGAAGAATTGGTTTTAAGTTAGAAGGTTGTTGGATTTCAATTCTTGTAAAGAAAGCTTTTTCCTCTGTGATATTTTCATGATAATCCTTATTTATACTGGCAAAGCCGTTGTCAAGACAAAAGTAGGTATTACTACCTCCGGTTGACAAGCTCTGAAATTTATCAGTTAAGCTAAAGTGCTCTCCTACCGTGTAATACTGCTCAACAAAAAGGCTGTCAGCGCTATTGTTAACCTGGGCAATTTTATGGCCCGTTACAACCCAGAAGTATTGGTCGTTTTCTGTTACTATACTTGATGCTCGACCAGTTAAGGAAAGGGCATGGTTGAGTTTCTCAAAAGATACAATTCGATTGCTAATATTATCATAAGTGAACAAACCATTATCTGTCGAAATCACAATGTGTTGTCCTGCCTTAAAAATATCTAAGTGATAATCATTTGGTAACCCATCACTTTTGCCGAATGATTTAGAATGGATAATTTTTTTATTTTTTTCATCGAGCTGTAATCGAGTGAGACCCTTTACTTCGTGGCTTAACCATACATATCCAAAATAGTCTATTTCAATTAAGCGACAAGTTCCGTTAAAGCCATCGATAAAATGCGAATATTTCCATCTTTCTTTTTCTTTTTCAAACACAATGAGTTCACTGTAAGTCGAAGCGATTAATTGCTTTTTTTCTTTGCCTCTGGTTATTGTGAAGTCTGTGACGCCTGACCTACTGGACAACTGCATGACTTCGTTGTTGTGGATAACGTACAAGCCACTATTTCCTCCACAAAGCAGTTCCCCCTCTACGATGTCTAACTTCCAGATGTGTTCATTTATTCCACTGAGTTGTTTTAGGTCTTTAAAATTAAGTTGTTTTGCACTTTGTGCTTTGGCATACATTATTCCACTATTGGTTGCCAGGTAGCAATAGCCTTGGTGTTCTATTACAGAATATATGGAATATGGAATTGTATTTTTATCAACCCGATAGTGTAGTTGAGAATTAATTATAATATGTGCAATGCCATTATCAAGTCCTAGCCACAAATTATCCTGATTATCATGTGTCAGACTTAAAACCGTATTGTTTTCAAGCCCATTGTGTTGATTGATATGATGTAATATTTCACCGTCTGGATCCAAAATGTACAAACCATTAGAAATTGTTCCTATGGCATAATTTCCATTACTTAGCCTAACGCCGCAATTGACATTTTGATGATTTAAAATGCGATTCGATGTACTATTCCATTCAGATACATTATCACCCGTCAATAGTAGTAAACCATGTTCTCCACTACCAAAAATGGTTCCTTCGGGGTGGTATAGGTAAAATCTGATCGTTGAACTGGATATGCTATCCTTTTGCATCACAGTTTTATAACCATTTCTCTCCAGTGTTATAAGCCCTTGTTCACTTGATCGTGAATATATATTGCCATTGGTTTGCCCTAAAAAGAGAAAGCTACCCGCACTCGCAACAACACTACTCTTTTCGTTTGTTAAGTTGTAACTCAAAATTGATGAGAAAGATTGTAGGTATAGTGTAGAATCCTTTTTGGTAATTGACCAAATGCTATTGTCTTTAAGTAGTTTTTTATCGAATTTGCTAACTAAAGAAGTGTAATAAAGCTCTCCATGTTTATTTCGCTGCCAATAACCAACTTCTTCGTAATACCCTGCATAGATTCTCTCACTACTTTCGTCGTAATAAAGAGACCGGGTATTGACTGCATCAGGGTGTTTATGAACCGTCCAGTTGAAGCCGTCGTATTCAAGTAGTCCATCATTATTGCCAAAGAAGACATTTCCATAGTTATCCGTGCTAACATTCCAATTTTGACTTTTAGACTTGTATTCACTCCGTGGGTAAAAGATAACAACAGGGCTATATTCTTTTGCAATGCTATCTACAGTAAGAAATCCTATAACAAGGATGATTAATAATTTATCTGTAATTCGAGCTTTCACGGGTTTTTACTTTTTTATTCATTTACGAACCTAGTTGTTTCTACTCTAAACGCAAAATTTTTGGGGTTAATTGACATTAATGGCAAGTAGCAACAGGTGTATAAAGTAAAATATATAAGCAAAATAACATGATATAACTAGCAATTAATCAATGATTAGAGTTTTTATGTTGTGGTTATGTTGTGGTGCTTGTGTCGATGTTTGGTTCGTATGAGGCCGATTTATTGACAAAGTACTTATAGGAGAGTAGTTTTGTTAAAAAATGTTTTAGAGTGTATCTAATCATTTAGGTTGGCACCATTCTTTTGCTTTCGTGATTTTATTATTCAGATTAATTACAGATGTCTCGTGTATCCCGAATAAGTGATCAAAATGGAAACAATCAGTCTGTAAATTTTAAAGGAAGTAGTAATCTATGAAATTGAGAAAATACCTGGATATACTATAGATGGAATTTCTTTACACTTTACAGATGGAAGTTCTAATCTTTATTCAGGCAATGAATTAATGAAATTGATTAATGAATTAACCCAAGGTTTAGACTTTAAAGTTGCTGTAGTGAATCTAACAAATTGTGACATACCTAAAGTTTATAAAGATGTTAGAGAATTATTTAATTTTTTGGATCTACAATTTGAAGCAAGAGATCTGAAGTGTGTTAGATGATGAAGATGAATGTCAATTTCAAGACCTAATATTTCTTTCAGATCTAAGGACTTGACTTTTAGGGAATAAAACACTTAGTTATAGCTTTTAAGTAGCCTGCCATTCAAAGATTATAAATGTAAGAAATGATAAAAATGAAAACCTGGTACTGTTTAATAATTGTTGGGATGTCTTTGTTAGGATGTGACTCACAAAAAGAACCCTCAAAAAGAGGATGGGAAAGTTATAGTCAAGACCCCGTGATCGAGCATAAAGTGGATTCAATTCTATCTCTTATGACAATCGAAGAGAAAGTTGGGCAACTTGGTCAATTTTCAGGTCATACCGATTTAACTGGTCCAGCCACTGGTGATGACTTTAGAACTTATGTTGATAAGGGCTTGGTTGGTAGTATATTTAATGTTTTTGGGGTTGAGGCTTTGACGCAAATTCAAAAGCATGCTATCGAAAAGTCACGCTTAAATATTCCCTTATTATTTGCAGCTGACGTTATTCATGGTTACAAAACAATTTTTCCAATTCCATTAGCAGAATCTTGTTCTTGGGATCTCGCATTAATGGAAAAAACAGCTAGGGCGGCAGCTCTTGAAGCTACCTCTGATGGCATAAGTTGGAATTTTGCACCTATGATCGATGTTGCTAGAGATCCTCGTTGGGGGCGTGTAATGGAAGGGGCTGGTGAAGATACTTATTTAGGTAGTTTGGTTGCGGCTGCTCGAGTGACAGGATTTCAGGGCATTAAGGATTATTCGGACTTCTCAGATCCAAATACGTTGATGGCTTGCGCAAAACATTTTGTTGCATATGGTGCTGCAGAGGCAGGTAGAGATTATAATACCGTTGATGTTTCTGACCATCGACTACGTGAAACGTATTTCCCTCCATTTGAAGCTGCTGTTGAAGCAGGTGTAGCATCATTTATGACAGCATTTAATGAAGTTTTTGGTGTGCCATGCACTGGTAGTAAATATCTATATACAGATGTTCTGCGTGACGAATGGGGGTTTAAAGGTATGGTGGTTACAGATTATACCGCTATTCTGGAGATGATTGATCATGGTTTTTCTGAAGATCTTAAGGAAGCAGCCATGCAGTCGATCAATGCAGGTATTGATATGGATATGAAGAGTATGGCTTTTTCAAAGCACCTGGCAGAATTGGTAAAAGAGGGAAAAGTGCCTGAGTCAGCTATTAATCAGGCTGCAGCGAGGGTTTTGGAAATGAAGTTTCTACTTGGTTTGTTCGATAATCCTTATAAATACTTAGACCACGATAGAGCGAATAAATGGGTATCTCACCCCGACCATTATAAGCTTGCGCTTGAAGCTGCTAAACGCTCAATCGTATTGTTAAAAAATGATGACCATATATTACCAATGTTGCCTAATAAAATGAAGCAAGTTGCATTGATCGGTCCAATGATTAAAGAACGTAGCAGCTTAAATGGCGAATGGGCAATAAAAGGTGATAGGAATGAAAGTATCACTCTTTATGAAGGTCTTATGCAGGAATATTCTAAAAGCAAAGTGTCCTTTTCTTATGCAAAAGGTTGTGGACTTGAAGATGAAGATGATATGAAGGGCTTGAACGAAGCCATTCGTATAGCTCAAAATAGCGATGTAATACTACTTGGTTTAGGTGAGAATTATCACTGGTCTGGCGAAGCTGCGAGTAGGACCAATATTAAGCTACCTGAACCTCAGTTAAAATTAATGAAAGCCCTGAAAAAAACGAATAAACCAATCATTCTAGTTCTTTTCAATGGTCGACCTCTTAACCTATCATGGGAGGATGATAATATTGAGGCAATCGTTGAAGCATGGTACCCTGGTACGATGGCAGGAGAGGCTGTCGCAAATGTGTTATCTGGTAAGTACAACCCTTCAGCGAAACTAACACTGACCTTCCCAAGAAATGTTGGTCAAATTCCAATTTATTACAACCATAAGAATACAGGACGTCCTTATGTTGAGGGTAGTGGAGCAGACTATCGCTCATCCTATCGTGATGTACAAAACTCACCCTTATATCCATTCGGTTATGGCTTGAGTTATTCAACATTTGAATATAGTGATCTAAAATTGAGTACAAATACAATTTTCCTCGATGGTGAGATTAAAATCAGTTTAGAAGTAAAAAATAAAAGCGGTATGGCTGGTGAAGAGATAGTACAGCTTTACATACAGGATGTAGCAGCATCTGTAACGCGACCTGTTAAAGAATTAAAAGATTTTAAGAAAATCCACCTCGAAAAAGGAGAATCTAAAAATGTTACTTTTTCAATAAATAAGAAGTCTCTTACATTTCTTGGACAGGATAAAACACCCATTGTAGAACCTGGTAAATTTCGTTTATGGGTAGGCCAACATTCGGCCGATGAGCGATTAAATGCCGAATTTGAGCTGCTTAATAATAATTAGACACCATTGTTCGATGGTGAAATACTAGATAAAATTTAATATTCAGTCGATAATCTAAATTTAATTTTATGAGTTTTGGACAAATCCTTAATTGCATCTATGAACCATTGTTAAGGCAATTGGTAACATCGAATGCTATAAAAAAAAGAAGGGCAATTTTTGCTGCTGCTATTATGTTACTAATATCATCATCAACAATTTGTGCTCAAAATATTACTGTTAGTGGCAAGGTAAATGACACAAGTGGAGAGCCGGTAATTGGTGTTAATGTGGTTCTGGAAGGAACGGTAACAGGAACAATAACTGATGTTGATGGAAATTATGCACTGCCGAATGTTCCATCTGATGGAGTATTACTTTTTTCATTTATTGGACTCGAATCACAAACTCAATCTATAAATGGTAGATTACAGATTGATGTTGTTATGCAAGAAGACTCAGAACTTGTTGACGAAGTAGTGGTGGTTGGTTATGGTGAAATGAAAGTCAAAGACTTAACATCCGCTATTACAACAGTCAAGTCAGAGGAGCTACTCAAGACTCCGTCTGGTCAGGCAGTTCAGGCGCTTCAAGGAAAAGTGGCAGGTGTTCAAATCGTTGGTGCTGGAGCTCCAGGCGATTCGCCTACAATCAGAGTGCGTGGTGTAGGTTCATTTCCTGGTAATAATAGTGAAGATCCTTTATTTGTTGTAGATGGGGTTTTATACGATAACATAGACTTTCTTAATACAGCTGATATCGCTTCAATGTCAATTTTAAAAGATGCTTCCTCCGCTGCAATCTACGGTGTACGTGCAGCAAACGGTGTTGTTTTAATTGAAACAAAAGGTGGTAAGAAAAATCAAAAAGCCAGTGTCACTTACGATGGTTACTATGGTGTTCAAGTTGCAGCGGATGTACTTAAAATGGCTAATACTGAACAGTACACACAAATGATAATGGAATCAGGTGTTGAAGCTGATATAGCTAAAATTTACGAGTCAATGCAACGCTATGGAAGAAGTCATGTTAATCCTAATGTGCCAGCTACAAATACAGATTGGTATAACGAAGTTATGCGTACTGCTCCAATCCAAAACCATAGTTTTAATGTCGCAGGAGGTAGTGAAAATGCAACTTATTCACTAGGTATAAACTATTTCGATCAAGAAGGTATTTTGGATATGCCAAATGAGTATAGTAGGTTAAACTTGAGAGCAAAAATTGACTATGATGTGAGGGATTGGTTGACCGTAGGTGGTAACATGATTATCAGTGATGCGGAAAAGTTAGCTCCAGAATCAGGAGCTTGGCGTGAAGCATATTATGCAGTTCCAACAATGCCTGTTTATGATGAAATGAATGGTACTTTAGCAAATGCTAAAGCATTGGGATATAGAGGGTATCAAAATCCATTTGTTGCAATGAATTATAATCGTAATGAATTAGAGATTCAGAAAACAATGGCTAGTTTTTATGCTCAGTTAAACTTTATCCCAAAGAAATTAAATTTCAAAATTGCTTATAGCACTAATACATCAAATATGGCTGAACGTTACGTGCGTTTACCATACGATATTGGTTGGCAAACACAGCGATTTCCTGAAGAGTCTTCAATCCGCAGAGTAGATAATAAATTTTCGAATGAAACACTGGACAACGTATTAACTTACACTGATACTTTTGATAAGCATAACCTTACTGTAATGGCAGGTCATTCATATCGAAGTGAAAGTTCTGTAGGCTTTTCTGCTACTGGTCTTGATTTTCCTTATCAAGATGAGAAATCATGGTATTTAGCACAGAGCAGTACTATTGATGAAGGCTCTGTCACAGATTGGGGATATAGTTTTTATGGAGTTTCATATTTTGGACGTATTTCATATAGTTTTGATAATAAATACTTGCTATATGGAACCTATAGAGCAGATGGCAGTTCAAAATATCAAGAAAAATGGGGCTATTTCCCTACGATAGGTGCTGGTTGGGTTCTTTCAGAAGAAAACTTTTTTAATAATGTATCACTTATTGAATACCTGAAATTACGACTAAGTTGGGGTGAACTAGGTAATAACAATGTAAGAGCTAATGATGGCACTGCTACAGCATCCGTTGTAGAAGCAGCCCTTGGTGACCAACGAATACCTGGAATAGTAACGCAAAATATCTTCTCATACTTACAATGGGAAGTAAGTTCAGAAACAAATGTTGGTTTAACAGCTAAAATGTTCAATTCACGTCTATCTGTGGATGCAGATTATTTTGTGAGAGATACAAAAAATGCAGCCATCGAGGTTCAGGAGCCATTTACTGAATTTAGAATTCTAAGAAATGTTGGAGAGATTCGAAACAGTGGTTTTGAGTTGGCTTTGGGGTGGAATGATAGAATCAATGATAATTGGAGTTATACGGTAAATGCCAACATGTCTACCCTTACTAATGAAGTTCGAGATCTATTTGGTCAACCTTATATTGATTCAGGTAAGGCTGAATTTCGACAGAGAAGTGAAGTAGGTGAACCTTTAATGTCATTTTATGGTTGGAAAATTGCTGGTGTATACCAAAATCAGAGTGAAATAGATTCAGATCCAGTAGCGCTTGCTAATAGCTTGGAACCAGGAGATTATCGTTATGTCGATCAGAATGGAGATGATGTTATTGATGATACGGATCGGGTTTATTTAGGAGCTTATATCCCATCATTTACGTATGGGTTTGATTTTGGAGTTGCATTTAAAAATTGGAATTTTTCAGCAAGCTTCTATGGGCAGGAAGGAAATAAGGTCTTAAATCGTAAACGAGGTGAGATTCTTTGGACATCCGATGTAAATATGGATGCTGAATTGGCAAATAACTTATGGAGAGGTGAAGGTACTTCCAACAAATATGTTTCTTCTGCCGGTTTGCGAAAAGGGTGGAATCAAAAAATGAGTAATTATTTTGTTGAAGATGCTTCGTTCATTAGAATTCAGAATGTACAACTATCATACACATTGAATGATAAATCACTGTTTGGTGTGAAGGTGCCAAATTCAAAAATCATTTTTACAGCTGATCGTCCTATTACGTTTTCTAAGTACAATGGATTTAATCCAGAAGTATCTAATGGTATTGATACACAAACATATCCAATACCTTCTTCATATACGCTAGGATTAAATATTAAATTCTAATGATGTCAAGGAAAATGATTAAGAGAAACTTAAAAATGACAAAAATGAAAGCAATTCATAAAATCAAATTTGGAATACTGTTTTTGGTAATCGCAATAGGGGGAACCTCTTGTCACGATTTGCTTGATGAGTTACCTGAAAACAGAACCTATGTAGAAGAAATTGATTATTCAGACGCATCAAACATGTATGCATCCTTAGTTGGTGTTTATTCAGAATTCGCGTCAAGAGGCTGGGAAGACATTCCTGCTGTCGCGGTACGTGGTGATGATGTTAATCATGGAGGAGAAGGAGATCAGCAGGGATTTGCAGACATGGATAACTTCAAATACGACGAAGGTTTTTGGATGATTAATTCTGTTTGGAAAAACTTTTATGGTGATATATTTAAATTTAATGGTGCCATTGAAGAATTTGAAAAATATAAAGAGGCGGGTGTTTCTGAAGGTCTCGTTAATCAATACATCGCCGAAGCTACTGTACTCAGGGCATTCTGTCTTCTTCAGGTTTCAAGATCATTTGGTACCATAATGACACCAGAAACATCACAGCCGAGTGAACTTTATGGCTTAGAACTAAAGACAAAGGCCGAAGTGATGCAGTATATAGTTGCTCAAATGCAAGCTGTGAGGAATAACTTAGAAGTTACTCACCCTGGTCAACGTGCTGATATCCCTGGAGGAGTGAATAAATATACTGCATTGGCGGTTGAGGCAATTGCGCAATTAGAATTGAAAAATTACCAAGGTGTTGCAGATGCTACTACCCAAATTATCAGTGATGGGGTCTACGAACTTGAAGATAATTTTTACCAATTATTTAAAACGCCTGGTAAACTAAACAAAGAGAATATTCTTGAATTACAGTATTCCGATTTTAATGAAGGTACTGGTGATAGGATCGGACATCTATTTGGTTTTTATGGTTCTCAAAACTGGACGCCAGCGGTTGAAGGTGCAGGCTCTGGATGGGGATTTTATGAGCCCAGCTTTAAGTATATTAAGTTTATGCTTGATAGGGGTGAAACGATTAGGTTAGAAACCAGTGTATTGTTTACCGACAGAGGTATTGCTGAGCTTAAAAAGGATCCAGCTTATTCAAGTTTACCTTCATTTGTGAGTAATACAACAAGAGATGGTGATGTCATAAATGATTATGCTCGTGCATTTTTTGCAAGTGGTAAGCACTATCTGCCATCAGTTCAGTTAATTCCGGGTAGAACAGAATATGGTTCTAACAAAAACTACACCGCTATTCGCTATGCTGAAGTTCTATTAATGCATGCCGAAGCTTTGGTGCAAGGCGCCTCAAGTAATACAATGACTGCAGATGAAGCCATTAATACGGTTCGTAATCGTGCCAACTTAGCTAATCTTTCAGGGGTAACTCTTGATCAGGTAATGGATGAGAAGTTTGCTGAACTGGCAATGGAATGGGGAATCCGTTTTTATGATATGGTGCGCTTAGAACGTCATGATGAATTAAGTTATGATGGACGAACATTTACTGAAGATAAAGTCTACTTGCCTTATCCGCTCGAGCAATCCGATGCTTTACCAATCCTTAAAGAAACGGAACAGCAATAGTTACTTGATTCAGGTTTAAATATCATATGTAGAATATAAAAAAATGCAAATATGAAGAGCGTTAAAAATATAATATTACTTGGATTAACTATCCTGATAGCAGTAGCTTGTGAGGATGGAATCGATCCTATTTCACATGTTCCGAAAGGGGTAGATGAATTAGCTCCTGTAATTACGATTAATTATCCTCAAGAAGGCGATTTGGTGCAAGATTCTTTGGAGATAGCTCCAGTAGTATTCAAACTAACAGCCCTCGATGATGTAGAAATGAAAGAGGTAATTGTAGAATTAGATGGTCAAGAGATTGAGAGATATACAGCTTTTACTGACTACATGATTGTTAAAAAGGATGTTCATTACCCGACTCTTGAGGTTGGAGCTCATACTCTTTCTGTGACGGCAACCGATATGACTGATAAAACAGCCACATCAACAGTTAATTTCCTAAGAGTAACAGATCTTGGTATGGTTGGGCCATTACCAGACGAAAGCTACTACATGCCATTCGATGGAGAGAATATCGATCGTTTTATCTATCGAGCTGATATGGTTTCTGTTTTTGGAACTCCTGTCTTTAATGACAATGGAAAAATGAATGAAGCATATGAAGGTGCCGCAGATTCATATTTAACTGTGCCGGTAAATGGCTTAACTTCTGATGAATTTTCAGCTGCATTCTGGTATAAAGTCAATGCAACTCCTGACCGTTCTGGCATTCTCGTAATTGGAGCACCTGATCAGGGAAAGCCTGCAGATGCACAAAATAACCGCCAATTTGGATTCCGTTTATTCCGAGAAGGTAATGCAGAAAAGCAACGTATTAAATTAAATGTCGGAAACGGTGAAGGCGATGCATGGAACGATGGAGGAGAAATTGATGTAAATGATGAATGGGTTCATATCGCCTTTACAATTTCTAATACTAGTTCAATTGTATACATCAATGGAGAGGCTGTCAATCAAAACGATATTACAGGTGTAAGTTGGGACAACTGTGAGGTAATGTCGATTATGGCTGGAGATCCTTACTTTAATGAATGGGGTCATAAGTCTGATAATAGTTTAATGGATGAATTAAGACTATTCAATAAAGCGCTTACAGCTGGTGAGATTAGTGGTTTAATGGCTGATATTCCGGATGTTTTGGATAGTGAGACATATTATATGGCCTTCGATGGTGACTATTTGCCAGAAATGGCGGCTACAACTACTGGGATGCCAGCATATGTAACTGACGGTTACTCAAGAGAAGCTTACCAGGGGGCAGCAGATTCATACTTAACTGTTCCAACACTTGGATTCTTGTCGAGTGAGGTTTCAGCTACATTCTGGTACAAAGTAAATGCTACTCCTGACCGCTCAGGTATTTTAGTTGTAGGTGCTCCGGATACAGGTAAACCTGCAGATGCACAAAACAACCGAAATTTTGGATTCCGTTTATTCCGTGAAGGCAATGCTGAAAAACAACGTATTAAACTGAATGTTGGAAACGGAGTGAGTGATGCTTGGAATGATGGAGGAGAAATTGATGTGGATGGACAATGGGTTCATATTGCGTTTACAATTTCTGCAACAAATAGCGTAGTCTATATCAACGGAGTAGCTGTCAATACCAATGATATTACTGGGGTAAGTTGGGAAAATTGTGAAATACTTTCTGTCATGTCAGGTGATCCTTACTTTAATGAGTGGGGGCATAAATATGATGCCAGTATTATGGACGAACTGAGGTTCTATAAAAAAGCTCTTTCTGCAGATGAAGTACGTGCAACCATGA
Source organism: Carboxylicivirga sp. M1479 (assembly GCF_007097485.1). Lineage (GTDB taxonomy): Bacteria > Bacteroidota > Bacteroidia > Bacteroidales > Marinilabiliaceae > Carboxylicivirga. Next base: position 258,418 of record NZ_VKDE01000001.1, read on the forward strand.
AGTAATGGATTGTAAATTATAAATATTACTAAAAAACCATTGGTAGCCCTCGTTTTAGAGGGCAACCAATGGTTAAAATAGAAGATTATGAGGACATTCTTTCTTTTAATTATTGCAATATGTGCAACAACAGTTAGTGGCCAGATAATCTTCTTTGATGAAGGAACCAATCATACTTATTACGATCAAGGTATTGTTAATGTAGGGGAAATGGGAAGTAGTACCTTTGAACATACTTATCCTCCTGGGGCACCCCAATATAATGATAAGATTCCTTGCGTTACAAGTGCTTATAGAGGCAATACTGCCTTGGTATTTAATTATTTCTCTTCGGATGCAGGAACTTGGATGGCTTCCGTGTATCGTAAAGATTGGTCAACAGCAGACATTACAACCTCAGATTTTCTCTCGTTTTTTGTATATGCAACAGAAGAGTTAGATGCTGCCAGCTTACCTCTTATTGCTATTAAAGCTAACCTGGATGCTGCTTCAGGAGACCAAATAACTCCATTTTATACACCTGAAACAAATGACCCCGTAATACCTGCTGAAACATGGACTCAGGTGCTCCTTCCTTTACAACCGATTTTTGACGATTCTCAAAATACATCTTTAAACTTCACTGAGACCAAAGGAATTGTTTTTAGTCAATCAGAAACTACTAATACGCAACGAACACTCTATGTTGATGAAATTTCAACTTATACTAAGGTTGATGAGGTGCCCGAAGTAGAAGATTTATCAGCTTTAGGCTATGATTCACATGTAGAATTACGCTGGCAATCGCCATGGCCGAATATGAATTTTGACATTAAAGCTTCAGTAGATGGAGGTAATGTTTATAATTATCTGACGACTACTTCTGATACCTCATACTTACACTTCTTTCCTCAATCAGCTCGTAACTCAACAATCCAATATAAAATTATCAGTCGCATTGGTGAAAGTACTTCTGCAGGAGAAACAATTACGGTTGAGGTCCGTGATTTTTCTGATGAGGAATTATTGCAAATGATTCAGGAATACACATTTCGTTACTTCTGGGAAGGGGCTGATTCAAATACGGGAATGGCAAAAGAGCGAACAAGTGGCAATGTAATTGCATCAGGTGCCAGTGGAATGGGATTAATGGCGATGATAGTTGCGCATGAAAGAAATTTACATGCGCAGGATGCTATCAAGGATCGGGTCTTAATGATGCTTTCTTTTTTGGAAAATTGTGATCGTTACCATGGTGCCTGGTCTCATTGGTATAATTCTGATGGTACCACGAAACCTTTTTCACCAAAAGATGATGGAGGAGATTTGGTCGAAACGTCATTTGTTGCTGCTGCGTTAATTGCTTTAAGAAATTATTTTTCCGGTGAGGATATTAAAGCGGCACAGATACGCGAGAAAGCCGAGCAGCTATGGCGTGAAATCGAATGGACTTGGTATCAGAAAAATGGTGAAGATCAATTGTATTGGCACTGGTCGCCAAATTACGGCTTTGAAATGAATATGAAAATAAAGGGTTGGAACGAAGCTTTGATTACATATCTAATGGCAGCTTCATCACCTGATTTTAGCATTGGTCAAAGTGTATATGATAGAGGTTGGGCTGCAAATGGCAACATGGTAAATCCTCGCTCATATTATGACTTTAATATCTCACTTTCGCCCGATTATGGTGGGCCACTTTTCTGGACTCACTATACACACTTAGGCATTGATCCGCGTGAATTAAAAGATGTATATGCTAATTATTGGACAGAACTTGTCAATACAGTCAAGATACATCATGCATATGCGGTAGATAACCCCAAAGGTCATTTAAATTACAGTGATAAATGTTGGGGCTTAACAGCTAGTGATGATCCTGATCAAGGTTATGCAGCCCATCAGCCTTGGTATAATGATAATGGTACTATTGCTCCTACAGCAGCAATAGCATCTATACCTTATACCCCTGAAGAATCAATGAAGGCAATTAAATATTTCTACAGGGAACGTGGCGGACAGTTATTTGGAAAATATGGTTTTTACGATGCTTTTAATGATAATCAGAACTGGGTAAAACATGATTATATCGGTATCGACCAAGGGCCAATCCTTGTTATGATTGAAAATCATCGCTCTGCTTTATTGTGGAATAATGTTATGAAGGATGAAGAGGTACAGCTTGGTTTGGGTAACCTTGATTTTGACGGTTATGTTGGGATTTTTACACCGAAGCATTTTAAGTCTCTGGATATCTTTCCAAACCCAAATAAAGGTCGGTTTTCTGTGAAACTTCCAGAGTTAGAACCGCAAGTAGTAGAAATTATAATTTACACCATTCAGGGACAAAAAACATACACGAAAACCATGCATTCATCGTCATACCAGCAGCTATATGAGGTAATGGATATTGAACCCGGATGGTACATTGTTACTGTCATTACTGATCATGATACTTATGCTGCTAAAATATTGGTTAGATAAGTTTTGGCAGCTTCATTCTTTAAATAATAAGTTACTAGTTTAATAATATTAGAAAACAGAATATGAACCAATACAAAAATTATAGCATTTTACTGATTTACAGTATTGCATTCGTTTTAATAATGGGGTGTAGGCCCTCATCCAAACAGACAAATAACAAATCTGTCAAGGCAAGTAACAAGTTACAGTTAAATGATGAACAATTATTGGATACTATTCAATATCAGACATTCCAATATTTTTGGTCAGGTGCTGAGAAAAATTCAGGTATGGCTTGTGAACGCATCCATATGGATGAAATATACCCTCAAAACGACCAACATGTGGTCACTTTGGGAGGCTCTGGTTTTGGGGTAATGGCTATTTTGGTGGGTGTTGAACGTGGTTTTATTAGCCGAAGTGAGGCGCTTGTGCGTTACCAACAGATTGTTGATTTTTTGGGTAATGCAGACCGTTTTCATGGAGCTTGGCCACATTGGTTGGATGGCCGAACGGGAAAAGTAGTGCCTTTTGGAAAAAAAGATAATGGTGGTGATTTAGTAGAATCAGCTTTTATGATTCAAGGCTTGTTGACTGTTGCCGAATATTTTAAAGGGGGCAATGAAGCAGAGCAACAACTAGTCAGGGATATTGAAAAGTTGTGGCACGATGTAGAATGGAGCTGGTACACGAAAGGGGGCGAAAATGTGTTGTATTGGCATTGGTCGCCTGAGTATAACTGGGAAATGAACTTTCCCGTAGGAGGTTATAATGAGTGTCTGATTATGTATGTATTGGCAGCAGCTTCACCAACATACCCAATTAAGCCAGAAGTTTATCATCAAGGATGGACAGTCAATGGCCAAATTACAAAGGATACCATCTACTATGAATTACCTACTGTCTTAAATTATTTTGAGCATAACGATGATGCCATAGGACCTTTGTTTTGGGCTCATTATTCATATTTGGGTTTAAACCCCCAGGGACTTTCAGATAAATACGCTGATTACGATGAACTAACAACTAATCATGCAAAAATCCATTATCGCTATTGTGTTGATAACCCTGGTGGTTTTAAAGGTTATGGTCCAAATCAATGGGGATTAACATCAAGTTACTCCATGAAAGGTTATGCAGGTCATCACCCTGGTAATGAGGATTTGGGCGTGATATCTCCAACGGCTGCTTTGAGTTCGTTTCCATATACTCCTGCTGAATCTATGAGCTTCTTAAAATACCTGTATACAGAGGCTGATTCATTAGTTGGTAAATATGGACCATATGATGCTTACAGCCATAGTCATAATTGGTATTTGCCTCGATATCTGGCCATTGATCAAGGACCAATTCCTGTTATGATTGAAAATTACCGAACAGGTTTACTCTGGAATCTTTTTATGAAGAATGATGATGTAAAAAATGGTCTTCAGAAACTAGGGTTTAAATACGCAGAAAAATGAAGTTTTTAAAAATAATTAAGAACGTGTTGATAGTTGTGTTATTCAGCCATGTTGGCATGGCTGATGCACAAGAAATAATTCCACAAACGTATTGTAATCCAATCGATTTAGATTATACCTATATGGTATATAATTCCAGTAGGAATATATCATATCGCTCTGGTGCCGATCCTGCTGTTGTTGAGTTCAGAGGTGAGTATTATATGTTTGTAACACGCTCCTTTGGATATTGGCATTCTACTGATTTGATTAATTGGAGATTTATAAGACCTGAGCAATGGTTTTTTGAAGGCTGTAATGCACCAACTGCTTTTAATTATAAAGACTCGCTATTATATTTTGCCGGCGACCCTGCTGGATATGGTAGTATCTTATATACCGATAATCCGCAAAGTGGCAGATGGACCCCTACAGCGTCAATCACCAATAATGTTCAGGATTCAGAATTATTCATCGACGATGATGGCAAAGCATACCTGTACTGGGGCTCTTCAAATGTTTATCCAATAAAAGTAAAGCAGCTGAATAGAGACGATCGTTTTTTAGAACTAGGAGAACCGAAAGAATTAATAAATCTTGTGGAAGAAGAACATGGTTGGGAGCGTTTCGGTGAAAATAATTTTCATCCAACTCTTAAGGAAGGGTATATGGAAGGAGCATCAATGACCAAGCATAAAAGTAAATACTATTTACAATATGCAGCTCCTGGTACTCAGTTTAATGTTTACGCAGATGGAGTTTATATCAGCGATTCACCAACAGGCCCTTTTACATACATGAAGAGTAATCCAATGTGCTTCAAGCCAGGTGGTTTTGCCAATGGAGCCGGTCATGGCATTACCGTTAAGCAAACCAATGGTCAGTATTGGCACTTTGCAACAATGGCATTGGCATCAAATTCCCATTGGGAACGTCGTTTATGTATGTTTCCTACTTATTTCGATAGCGAAGGGTTGATGTATTCCTCTACGCACTATGGTGATTATCCTCGATATGCACCAGATCACCCTTATCATCCCGGTGAACACTGTGGCTGGATGTTATTGTCTTACAAGGGAAAAACTACTGTTTCCTCATCACAAAAGCAGATTAAGAAAAGTACATCAACCGATGATGCATACGAAATTACTGAAATGCCTATACAGAAAGCTGTTAACGGAGGGTTTATTTCGGAAGTTTTAACCGATGAAAGCCCAAAATCCTATTGGGTGGCTGATAAGAACGATGCCAATCAGTGGATTAAAGTGGAACTATTAACTCCGGGAAAAATATATGCAATTCAACTCAATTATCACGATGAAGAATCAGGAATTTATACGCGTACTGAAGGATTATGTCACCGCTTCTTGATTGAGGTATCGGACGATGGGCAAAATTGGAAGAATATTATTGACCGAAGTAATAGCTTTAAAGATTCTCCCAACGCATACATGGTACTGAAGGAGCCGATGGAGGCTAAGTTTGTACGTTACCTAAACATCGAAGTGCCAGGGAAAAATCTAGCCATGTCAGAAATCAGAATATTTGGACGTGGAAATGACAAATTGCCATCTATGGTGAAAGGTTTAACAATTAACAGAAATGATGATCGACGAGATATTTCTTTCTCGTGGAAACCCGTAAAAGGCGCTCAGGGATATAATATTCGTTGGGGTATTGCACCCGATAAACTATATCAATCGTGGATGATATATGATGTTAACGAACACTTCATGCGTTGTCTGGATCGCGATACACCCTATTATTTCTCTATTGAGGCTTTTAATGAGAATGGTATTTCAAAAATGACAAAACCAGTATTGGTTAAATAAAGCACATGTTTCAGCCCGGAAAAAGGTTAGTAAACGTACTGACTTTTTCCGGGTTTATTAGCAATAAAATTCAATAGGTGAAGCCAATGAAATATCTTCAATATTATATTCTATTGATTATCTCCATATTCATTCTTTCATCATGTATTAGAAGTGACGAAATAAAAGTGATGACATTTAATATGCGTTACGATGGAAGAACTGATGAGATTAACGATTGGTCCATCGGTGTTCCTCATTCCTCGTCAGCAAAAGGTCACGCCAGGCTTTCGCAGCCCTATTTTCAGTATTTGTTTCCCAAGGTATTCAAATAGAGCTGCTCACTAAAGTCATTTTATTCATGGGTAATGTCCGTTCCTTCGTTGGGCGTAGCGTCCCGCTACGTCGGCTAAGTTCATCAATTCGACTATTGCTGGTGCGCGAGTCCTCTCGCGTTCCATTACCCATCAAATAAAAATGAGCCTGTCATGCCCTTTGCAGTTCCAACGGTCTTCGTCACGGCAGCTCCTTTGTGTTTTTAGCACATTGTACTCACTGCCTCGCGTACCGCTTCATCACCTCATCCAATAAACTAAAAAGCACAACCGCTGCCAGTGTTTGGCTCGCCTGCTAGTCGCTGCGGGCTGCGGGCTGTCACATTTTTTGCATGGCCTCCGTTCACACTCCGCTTCCAAAGTGCCTGCAGTAGCAGTTTTTTTCTTTTTCACTTATACCAAACCAAGCTGAAAATCATCTCTTATCTCAATTCTAAAAATCTCACATCTCACCACTGCAACTTCGTCACCCCGCATAAAAGTGCTCCACTAACTTTTTTACCACTAAAGCCTAACTCCTACGAGCTAAGACTTATTACCATTCTCGCACCTTTATTTTTCCCCACTGCGCTAGGCGTAGTGTCTCACTACGTCTCAGAGCAAATAATCCGCCATCCCTCGTGTAAAAAACATATGCCATTTCCCGTTCCCGATGGTCACTCTCAATCTAACACCCTTGCTCCACTCGCAGTCGGCTCGACCCGCCATTCCACCGCAAACCACTCATTCGTTAATCGTAGCGTCCCGCTACGTCAACTTCATTCGCTCATTGCGCTTCCATCCATCGCTAGCTGTAGGCACCTGTCCCTTTTAGAATAAACCTTCATAATCTTAACATGTAAATATCTTCCTTCATATATCCATCATCGTAAATCGCAAATCAATAGCGGCACCTGTCCCTATTCCATTAGATCCGAACCATTCGTATTTATCCATAGCACAGCCCCTCATTCACTTTAAATAATAAATTAGTTGGCCTAATTATGTGATTTAGTTCTAAATATCAGATTATGTGCAGAATATTCACTACACTTGCATTAATATTTAATAATTTCAATAAGAATAAAGATGAGTACAGGAAAAGTAAAATTCTTCAATGACGCAAAAGGTTTTGGTTTCATTGCAGAAGACAATGGTAAAGAGCACTTCGTACACGTTACTGGATTAATTGATGAAATCCGTGAAGGTGACGAAGTAGAATTTGATTTACAAGAAGGTAAAAAAGGATTGAATGCTGTTAATGTGAAAGTATTGTAATCCAACACGATATTTTACAATTTAGAAATTGCCTGTCATTTTTGATAGGCTTTTTTTTGCTCTATAAGCTAGCAATATTCCTGGGCATTAACTTGGCTGGACGATATGCTATGCGTTGATGAGGTTGATTATTATTCCCTGTTGAGCTCCATGTATTAGCTTACTCAATTCATAACGATTAGCTAAGCAGGGGATTTATGTGGTAGTAAAAACAACAAAAGGTAACGCACATTTGCATCACCTTTTGATCTGAATTCTGTCTTATCAGTAAATGTTAACTTTATAAACCAACACCCATTACGCTTGCACTGTCAAATAGTTACATTTACAAAGCTCGTTTTTCACCTCATACCCCTTATCTCTATTAATGCGCGTTTATATTTTGACTTTGTGCATCCCCCAAATCATTCGCACCATTCGTTTTAATTTGAAAATTCGCGTCCCTAACCGCCTCCAAATCCTTAAACAAAGATCTCCCAGCCTGGCAAATAGTAAAGGTCAGGCCCTGCGGGTTCGGGGCTCCGTATAATTTGAGCCATCTGCTTCATCTTAATCCACACAACTCATTGCATTCCTAAGGTTTCAGATGCTAATTCTTACTTAAGTTGTTTCTCTCCTCTCTTTTCTCATAACTCATCTCTTAAACGGCTCCTCAACCTTGACTTCATTTGCCAGTCTGGAAAAAAGGTGGTTTAAGGGTTTAAGGCTAATAGTATTCTCTTCTATCACATTCATGCAATGTGTCATCTCCATTAAAATCTATACATTAAAAGGATACTTTGTATAGATTTTCTTGATTTCTATACATTATAGGATAACTTTGTATAGAAAATTATAAAAACTATACATATGAATAGCTGGAAGCTTCAACCTTTACCATTAGACGTAGACTTTGAAACAAGGAATATTTTAAGGGCGCTTCCCAAGGCACACTTTGCTCTGGCTGAATTAAAAGGAATAGCCTCTTCAATACCCAACCAAAGCATATTAATCAACACATTAGGTTTACAAGAAGCAAAAGATAGTTCTGAAATTGAAAACATCATAACCACGCACGATGACTTATATAAGTCCGAACTGAATTTAGATACACTGAAGTCTCTCGATGCCAAAGAAGTTCAAAACTACATCACTGCATTAAAGAAAGGATTTGAATTAATTAAAGTTAGTGGACTCCTTACGAACAAAACCATTCTCGAAATACAAGAAGCCTTAGAAGACAATAAAGCAGGATATAGAAAACTACCTGGCACGGAACTTAAGAATGCTAAAACAGGTGAAGTTGTTTACACACCTCCACAAAGCAATGATGAAATCCAAAACTTAATGTCTAACCTTGAGCGGTACATCAATGAGTCCGAATTTCAAGACATTGACCCCTTAATAAAAATGGCAATCATCCACTTTCAGTTTGAAAGCATTCATCCATTCTATGATGGTAACGGAAGAACGGGAAGAATAATCAATATCCTGTACTTAATACTTGAGAACCTACAAGCATTACCAATTCTATATCTCAGTAATTACATCATCAAACACAAAGCCGAATACTACGAATTCTTACAAAAAGTTAGAGATGAGAATCAATGGGAAGACTGGATTCTATTCATGATTAAAGGAGTTGAAGAAACAGCAAAAGAAATCACTGACCTAATTCTTAGCATGAAAAAGTTAATGCTCAACTTCAAGCATCGCTTACGTGATAACTACAAATTTTATAGTCAAGATTTATTGAACAACCTCTTTAAACACCCATATACAAAAATTGAATTTATTGTAAAAGATTTAGGTGTAACACGCTTAACAGCTTCAAATTATTTAAATAAGCTAACCGATGACGGCATATTAAAAAAAGAGAAGCTTGGAACAGGTAACTATTATATAAATATTGAATTAGTAGAGCTTTTAACAAAACGATAAATCATTAAGCATGAACGATCGTTTACTCGCTGGCGCTGATTTGCAATCAGTGCCTTTTTTTTAAAATCTCATCTCTCATCTCTATAAACACTTCACTTCCTTTTAAAATAGTATCCCTCACAACAGGATAAATCCGATTATAGGCCACCGTGCTACTCCCAATAAAACCATCCTTTACCTGGTTATTAGTAGCACTATCACCAACAAGTAAACAACCAGCCGTATCGTCATCGTCATTGCCCTTATGAATCAAAATATCCGTAAAGCCTGGCACATCCATTATCTGCAGCATCCCTTTATGGAACTCTGCACCATATCGCTTCATGTATCGCCAATGATGACCACCAAAGGTTCTTAATTGAATTCGATACCGCCCAGCAGGTATTCGCGTTTCACCTGCCACCTTCACATCTCGATGCTCATCCTCCAAAGTATAACAAGCAAACACCCCATCAATAAGCAACAGCCCCAAAGTACTCTCCTCAGAACTACTATATCTTACTACTTTCAATTCCATTATTTCAAATTTTAACCATCATGTAAATCACCCTGACCTCAGCAACGTAGCTGGGCACCCACTTAATGAAATTGATGCAAAGACAAAAAGCTGTCTGAGCGTAGCGAGTTCTTTTTGTCTCATCAATGAATTTTAGTGGGTCAGCGAGTGCTGTAGTCAATGATTTTTTGCGAACTTTTTCATCAAGGAAAAAGTTTGAGCCCTCGCGGCTTAAGCGAATACCAAGATGTCAATCATCTATATCCAAGTCTCACTTCTCACAACTCTAATCTCATCTCTTCTTACTCATCATTTCCCCAACCAACGGCGCAACATTTTTAACCGCCCGTTCCCCAAACAAGAAACCCAACACCAAAAAATTAATAATCCAAAAGGCCGATTCCAACTGCTCATTGTTGTTGAGGTTCCAACGCCCAGCAAACACCATAAAATCCATGTACGCCACAAAATAACCCCACAAAGGCCGTTGAGCACCACGCATAAATAGTACCGCTTTACCCATCCAGCCGGATTGGTGCAAGTCTTTAGCCGTTCCTTCCAAGTCTTTAATACGCTGATTAAATTCCTGCTCTGCCTCCATGGTCAATTTCAAAGCGTCCACCTCATGCCGGTGCTTCAGTTCCATCAGCTCCGCTTTTATCTGTTGCTTCTCAGCACCAGTCGTCACAAATCGGTCAACGAGATCACCCACATCCTTAACTAAACCACCCCCAAGCAATGCCTGTATCTTCTCAAATAACTTCATAATCACCATTTTTAATTCGCATTCAATAGCGCAATTCGCGCTTCAATGAAAAGAGCCCTTGGAAACACACAATCCAAGGGCTCATCAACACACATATCAACAGCCGTTGCTGTCACAAACCAAAACCAACTATAAGTCCTTCCTTGAGTGATGCCTCACAAAATACTTCAGTAACCAAGACACAATGAAACTCACCACTGTTCCAAGAATCGTGTAAAACACAGTCTCAATCATGCCTTCAAATGAGATACCATTCAGCACACTAATCAAAGTACCTCCTAAAAATCCCGCTTTTCCACTACCACTTAATGAAGCATCACTCATAATCTTGCACTTTTAAAACTTAACCATGCTGTAAATCAATTTGACCTAAACCAAACAATTTTAGATCTGCGCCAATCAGCGCAATCAGCGGGAGAAAACTACCATGCTGCTAATTCCCTCTCTTCTCATCGCTCAAATCTCACCGCTTAGTGAGCCTACACCTTACTCACCTCAACAATAGCCATTGGGTTATAAGTCTTCGTCTGCAAAGCATACATATGCCCATTAACTTCCTGGTAATACTCCACACCAACAACAATAAACACTGGATGAGGTGAATCAGCTGAAATAGCACAGTCAACATTCAGAGCATTTTGTTCCAAAGCGGTAATCTCAACATCGGCCCCTTCCTGTACATCCACTTCGTAACTCTGATTGTTAAAATCAACAGCAGCAGTTGCCAGGATAAAACGCACATGCGTCGCACCTTCTACCTTTGGAATTTCCTTACTTGGGTTAAACGCCTCAATAGCGAGTTGAGAGCCGCCTGCTGCACGATCAAAAGCTACCGTGTAACTAAGCTTCAATACAGACTCCAGTGATGCAACATTGTTAAACTCAAAACCTTTTAACAAGGTCAAATCACCATCTAGCACATTACGCTCACCACGTCGGTTAGTCGTATCGGCCTGTATAGCTTTCAAAATCGCCGAAGCCAAACGGTTAGACACTCGTTTATCAGCTGATCGCACCAATACTTCATTCAAAGCATTGCGCAACTCTTTGCCAGCTTTACCGGCACGACCAAATTCAGCACCATTCTCTCGCGTCCTGGCATATGCAGGATCCTTTTTAATACGGTCACCATCAACGCCACCTTTTTCACGAGCCAGGTACTCATTGCCACTCTTGTAAAACGACAAATCACCAACGCGCCCTTCCAACTTAATCACTCCTTTTTGCCTTGCCATAACATCATTTTTTATGGATTAATAGCCTCAAAATACAATCCCATTAATGGCAATTCAAATAAGCATGTCCCTTATGGCACTTGTTGGTAATTATGACCGTAAACAGTCATAAAGTAAAGTAGGCTTTTAGTATATTAGAAGTAATGTCCAAGTAAGGATGAAGTATAGATACAGTAGTAAACTAGTATTATGACAATGAAATTAACACGACTATGCATTTACCCCAAAGATGTACAACGCATCACTGGAAAAAGTGAGAAGGCAAGCCGGCGCTTACTGCATAGGATTAAAGCATCACTTGGCAAGCAAGAGCATCAATTTATAACTACTGATGAGTTTGCTAGCCATACAGGGATTAAAGAAGAGTTGGTTCTTCAGTACATCACCGATTAAGGGCTAGTCATTTCACTAGTTTAACAGGCAAAGTACATTCACTCCCCATTAAATTTATACTCCCTCAAATAGCCTGTATCAATATATTTTTATTCAAACAACACCAACATACTTTAACCATCACTAACCTTAGGGTGTATATCTACAGCTGAGGCACAATTTAGGTCACCTCACTTAATAATATTTGACTTGCTTTACACTATTTTAAATAGCTTCAAACTATACAATTCCGTATCTTTGTAACTGTCGAAGGACAACAATCAGCACCATGTCACTTCATTTAACACGTGACCTATTTAATGACCTCATGAAAAACACCATGTTGTAACTGATTGATTTAGATGTGATTTACACTTATGATACTTTTCCCGTAGGGACTACTTTAAAGCCTGCAATCTTTTGATTAGCAGGCTTTTGTGTTTTTAAGGTGGCAAACTTGGTGGCAAATGATTGTTTGTTTTTTATTGGTCAGAACATGAAACAAGGGCATCATACGAGTTATTGGACTTTTTTTTATTTTTCCAATATCTCAATTAATTTTTCATTCCAAGACCTATGCTTTTTATTTTCTATTGTTAAATTTTGAATAGTACTCGTAATAACTGATAAGTGCACATCACTTCGCAATAAATTTGATACTACCTTGTCATAGGTGTTAATTTGAAAATCAAACATATGACTAATCCCTTCAATTGTCGTCTTGTAACCTCTTTGGTTTTGAAATGTAAAATCATAGTCAGTAACTCCATTATAATCCCTTTGGGTTAATAGCCCTTTATCAACTGATTTTGGCAATAATATGCCATCCATATCATCAGCCATCCCAGACCAAACTTCAAATGGTCTGCCATTATAATAACCAATGAAGATTATCCAACTCTCATTATCCAACTTAATTCTATTCACCTTAGCCTCAATAGATTTTGGACGTGTGAGAAGTTGACCCGGAGTAGGTAAAAGTTTTTCAAGTCTATTATTAATTTTACTACCTAGGTCAGTTTCATTATTAAAAAAATCTACAGTATGATTCTTTTTTAGAATATTCTTAAAACTATTTAATCTTAAACTTTTATCACCAAAATCAATATTACCAGTTTTAATAACTCCTTGACTTTCATCTATTAGATAAATCAATATTTCAAGTCCTAATTCTTTTGCTTTTTCATACTCTAATTGCGTATAAGATTTACCAGTTAAATCATCAATACTTCCATAGCACATTGAAATTATACCAATGTAGATATCGCTGCTTTTAACTTCATCAAAGCAAGTATCTAAAGGATTACTTCTTCTTGCCCCAAAAGCTTCCATTCCTGTAATCTTAACATCGAAGTTTTGCAGAACTTTCCAAATCACATCTCTATGAGGAATTAAGTCTCGATATGTTGATGATATAAAAACTGTTTTTGCCATATGCTATTTCTTATTTTTAATGGAAGTTGACCACTCGTCCATGAAGCGTGGGCTTGTATTGCAGCTGCGACAAGCCCATGCTTTATTTGCCATTATAATGGGGTGTTATTGATTTTCTTTTTGCAGTTCACACCACGCGTTTTGATTAACCTTAACTATCGATATTAAAATATTAGTTACAATACCAACAACAACTCCAGTTCCTAATGAGAAAGTTCCAGCAATTGCAGTTGCAATTATTGTTGCAACTTCCTTAAAGTTCTTACCTATTAAATTCCTTTCAGTTTTATATTTCTTGTCACTCGTACAAATAAAAATATACACCTCCTTTTTTACCTTATCCCAAAAGCTTGATTTGCTAATAGCTGGACCTGTATTAAGCAACATAGTTTTACTAGAACCTTCTCCTGTTAATTGACGGCCAATTACATCATAAAAATCAGCTTCTGTTGAATTAGCATTAATTGCTTCTAGTAAAGTTCCTCTTTGATAACTTGGAATATCTGTATTGATAAAATCTTTAATCTCTGAGTCTTGAAATGTTAACATTACACTTTATTTTTCGTTTTCCAATAATTCTATGCCGTATTCGATTGATGCAGCGTATGATATATTTGTATCAACTCCCAGTTGACGATTGCCAATAGAAATACCACCACCTCCACCAAGTGGGTTAAACCTGTTTGTAACGATACCTATAATCTTATTTGTTCGTAAATCTAATAAGGGACTACCGCTATTACCTTCATGAATCATACAGTCGAATTGTAGTAACTTTACGTTAGAAGAATCAATTACCTTTGAACTTAATATTCCATGAGCAATCGTCTGTACGTGTAACCCCCTATCACCAAAAGGAAAACCAATTAAAGCAACACTGGAGCCACATTCAATTTGATCGGTATCACCAAAGATATCATCAGGCACTTGTGCACCAATATCACTCTTCAACTTAAGTAACGCAACGTCATGTTGAGCATCATTTTGAACTAAAGTCACTTCATAGAAATTCACCCTAGTAAGAGTCATTGGGTTAAATGTTTGTCCATCTCCAACCTTTATAGCTACTATTGAATCAATCGGGTTTATAATATGTGAACATGTCATAATGTGACCTTGACGTGAAACCAAAAAACCTGTTCCAAGGAATTCGACATTTGTTTCTGTTTTTTTAGCGAGCATAAAAACTGCTCCTGCAAATCTTTTGTTTAGTTCTCTGTACATATTATTATTTTATAACGTAAAACGTAATATGCTTTATATCGTACTACATTAGCACAATATAAAGCATATCAAATTTATATTAAATATATATTTATCCAAATACTTTACATTTCATATATACTCAACTTATCTAATTTAACATTTCATGATACTCTGCAAAATCCTCACTTTTCTCAATCTCTACACTATCAACAGCTAAATGGTTTTTGCTTAATCCAATTTTATCAAGTGCCTTAATGTAATTGTACTTTGTTCGAGCTGATATAATCTTTAACCGTACCAACTCATCAAACGAATGCGTTTGTAACAACATAAGAATCCCATTTATGTAAGTTTCTGATATTCGCGTTTTACGTTCTTTTGAACCTTTTGGTAGGTTTTTGTTATACTTCTCCACATCGCTATTGTAGGCAATCACTCTTTTAGTGGTGTCGGTAAACTTATCCATTGAACTAATACGAAACTCTTCTTTAAAATTGAGAAATACTTTAAACATCTCATTCAATAGCTCTTTTGTGAATAAAGCCGCTTTAGGTGGTTCAAAGTTGCCTTTGTTATCTCTTAAACAAGCGTTAAGTGATTCATTCTCCCTCCTATCTGTTTCAGTAATAGCCAATCTAAATGTATTACTACGATTAAGAATCTTTGAATAAGCTTTATGATACACTCGCTTTTCAGGTGAAAAGTTGCGATACTGTTTTTCAAGATGGTAAATGCTTAAGCCTTTAATCCTGTTTTCTCTTATTTTTTTAACAACCCTATTTACTTCTTTGTAATCCTTTTGTGCCTGCTGCCATGCTGTACAATCACGAGCAAATAAATACTTTTTAAATAAGTAACTTATATAGGACTTTTTAAAGGATATTTCATAACGCAGTATTCTATTGGCTGTATCTTCCAATCCTTCACGAACCATAACACCTTCTTCATACTTACTTTCAACCTCAAAATGTTCCTTACCTAACTTTTTATTCATGGCTAAATGGTGTTGACGATCACCTTTTGGTTTTGCGTATTCAGAGCCTTTATGATATATCTTTGCCGCATAGCGTGCATTTGACAAAAAAATTGACGTCTCCCAATCTACCTTATTTTTAGTAGTCTTTTTTAAGTATTTCTTCTTTATGCGTTTTTGATAATCGAGGTATTTAAGTGAATCTTCCGTTGATTTAAAATATTGATTATAACACAAGTCAAGACCGTTTATCTCAATATCTTCTTTGTCGATTTCAATATCCTTAAACCAATGATTCATAAAGTTATCAATGAATACCATCAGCCGTTCATAAGTAATATCAGCATTGAATTCTAAAGAATCTAAGTCTTCATTGCTATATGGATGCTCTTCAAAATTGTGTGGTACGAACTGCATGATATTAGTTCCGTATATATACTTTGGAATAGAAAAATTCATTTCTACATAATCTCGGTCAACTCTTACGCTATAAACTAAGTAATAATATGAAGGTGTAAGTACCCTGTTTCTATATGATGTGAATGTCTTACCTGTATCAGCATAATGCACTTGTTTAATTTGTAAGAACCGGTCTTTACATATTTCTCCGGTTTCAATGTCAACTACTTCTTGGTCATGTGGACTATCTTTTACATATGAATATTGTCCTTGATTTTCTTTTCTTAATGCTTCCAATATTTTGGGGTATTGGTGCAAGTTGTTTATTCTTAAAACGATTGTATCTACCATTGCTCATCCTCCCTCTATTCTTTGAGTGAAAATCTTGCACAGGTTCTGCTATGTTATAAGCTCGCAGAAGTCCTTTACTTGATTGCCTCAACTTTTAAATGGTTAACTAAATCGGATTTGCTAAATAGAATTCTTCGTCCTACCTGATGATAAGGAATTAGGTTCTTCCTTTGATAATGCCATAACGAAGTAAGTGAACAGCCTAAGAATTGACTTGCTTCTTCACGTGACAGCATTTTTTCATCTGCCTGTTTGTTTTCTTGTGGCGAACTTATAGTATTAAGTTCTTCTTTGATTGTTTCTTTCAGTAGAGTTCTAATCTCATCTTTAAACTCTTGTGTTAAAGTAAATTCTAGTTTCATTTCTGACTCTTTTTTTTAATGATTTTGAGTCAAAATTCATTGCGAAACCATGCTTGGGTAAGGTCGATTGGGTACCCCCAAGGCTATAAATAATCTGTACTTAAGATGAAATCTTTAATGTGAAATTCTCGTTAGGCAAAGCACTAACTCGAACATAAACAGAAATTTAAGAGCATAACTTAGGCCTGCCCTTCTTTGTGGCCTACCTTCGGTTTGATGCAATATCGCGAGAGGTTGTTTAGGGTAAGGGCAAGACGTAGAAAAATGATTAATGTAGTAGCCTAAACCTCTTTGAAGGTCTTAAGGTCGTTTTGTAAAACTTCAATATCATCATTTATTAAATCAACTCCATCAAAAAAGCCGATAGCTTGAAATTGTTCTTTTACCACATCTAAATCTTTGATGAGTGCTAAAGTTGCTTTTCCATCTTTTTCGTCCGAACGTTTTAACGGATTAGATAATAGTTTTCTAATCTCATCTTTGTTACGACCTGTCAAAAATTGTATAAACCCAGCATCAACGGAGTGTGTACCTTCTGTTCTTGGAAAGCGCATTGCTTTTCTCATGTAATGAGTTGCAAGGGTGGTTTGTCGTGTAGTGCCCTGGTTAGTATTTTTGGGTTTAGTTTTCTCCCTATTTTCAAGATTTTTTAATCGTTCTTCAAATTTATGTTCCTCAAACGCCTTAAATATATCGCCTTTGTATTTTCCTAGTTTTCTTGTCCAACCCATTAGCCAAATACTTTGTCCATTTCACTTTTCTTATGCTCATCCACAACTTCAAAATAACGTTTAAATACCTTGTAATCTTTATGTGTGGTGATATCCATTATCACTTCTGTTTTCATGCCTCTTGCAATCGCATTTGTGATAAAGGTTTTTCGAGCTATATGCGAAGATAATATTTCACTTTTATCAACCATCTTTTCTTCTCGTATTCCACCTTTGTATTTTACAAGCTGTACTTGCGTGTTTAGTTTTACATGCCGACCTAATTCTTTTAAGTACTCGTTGAATTTTTGGTTAGTTATATCTTCAAATACATTACCCCTTTCACCTTCATACTTTTGATAAATAGCTCTTGAATACTGATTTAGCGGTATGGCAACAGGTGTACTCGTTTTAATGGTGGTAACAAATATATAATCATCCTTAATATTCTCATGTTTAAGATTCATCGCATCCGAGAACCGCATAGAAGTAAAACACATGAAACAAAATACATCTCTTACTTTTCGCAGTCTATCATTATCTGAAAGGTCATAATCTTTTAGGTGCATCAATTCATCCCAAGTCAGGAAGAATATTTGCCCTTCGTTAGATACGTTCTTAAACTTTAAGTAAGTTGTGTTTTTGTTGTAGCCTTTTTCAGTTGCCCAATTTAAAAACGTTTTTAGCTTCTTCACATCTTTTGCAATGGTGCTATTTGCTAACTTCATGTTATTAAGCAAGTAGTCCACATACACTTCATGAAACGAGTTGTCAATTAAATTATAAGCTAAAGTATATTTGGTGTCTTTTACAAAGTCCTCTAAGTGACTAAGTGTGGTTTGGTAGCTTTTTATTGTGTTGGGCTTTTTACTATTCTTAGATACTTCAATGTATTCTTTAAAATGTGTGATAACATCCACCGAATCTTCACGATTTAGGAAATCATTAATTTTTTCTTTCAGTTTATCAAGGTTAACCACCTCACCTTCTACTAAGTACTTGTTGTATTCATCCTCTGTATAATATGCCAACTTATCAAGGAATGCGTTAAAAGTGGTAGCATTGGAATATTGGCTTTTTGCTCTTTGCTTCAAAGGTAACCAGTTTTTTTCCTCAATACGTTTACCTATGTAATGACGTAATCTTTTGCCCTTATATACGACAACTAAGAATATTTGACATGGCTTTGTTGAATTAGGCACCTTTTTAAGGTTGAATTTTACAAGTGAGTTAGTTTTATATTTCATAGCCCATATTTAAAGTGGTGGCAAATGTGGTGGCAAATATTACTTAATTCATTTGAATTGCAATAAATGACATTGAAACTCAAATATAGCTATTCCTTTATTAATAGGGCTTTTGAGATGCTTTTAAAATTTAATTAATTTTTATTGTAGGTTTAATATTATTCCCGTCGGGACTACATTGGCAAAATCAAAACACCTGATAGTCAGCTTCTTAGATGAGGTTGACTTTCTTTTTGGTCTGAATATGGACTTTTTTATGTATTTTTCATTTGTACATTAAATCCTACCTTTTATAGAGCTTAGTCTAATGCAACCCTTATAAGCATCTTCTACATTAGCATTAAAATATGATCGTGCTTTTCTTTTGTCAACTATACTAAGTCTACTCGAATCAGTGGTAAAAAGAGTTTGTAATTGAATGCGATCTTTTAACTTGCTGAATTCTATTCTTTTATCAAATGTAGTGCTTTTAAGATATAGTGAGTTGTAGTCAATCCCATAATCATTACTCAGTTCTTTTAATATTTTAGTTTTAAATTGTCTTGGGATAGTGATTTTTTTGATGTACGATTCAGTTTTGCCTTGTTTATAAAAATCCCATAAATCATAACTTTCAGTGACATCAGTTTGAAGTGGAGAGTGTCCCCAAAGCATAAAACTACCAGATTGCGTCCTCATCCGAGGATTCTTAATGCAAGTATCTAAAAAACACAGTTCTTGTACATCCATTAAATCCTGTTCATAACTACCGTAAGCATTATAGTCATCATTATTGCAGATGTATAGTGCAGCATCTTTGTGTTTGAACTTTTTCTCACAACAAGCGAAATATAGAGCGATATGAATGTCTTGTGACCAATCCAATAGTCTTGTTGGTACTCCATAATGTTGACATAGCATAATCCATTCAATATCATAATTGGTATTAGTAATTGGCGGAATAGGATGGTTTGGTTTTGAGTTAAGTAGATTATGCTCGAATACGACTGTCTGAAAACGGTTAAAGTTAGAATATCGGTAAATAGATGGCATCAATGTCCAAGAATAATCCGCTTGTCCCCTAAAACGAAAATTTGAGTTTGTCAATCCTAGTTCATAACGAAATTCTAATGCATGAGACACTGATTCAATACGCAATAATGGCATAATCAAATGGTTATAAGTTTAATTGATCATAAATTTAATAAAAGGCTGAAACATTACTAATTTATGCTACACTAAAAGAAAGAAAACAGCTAGGCATAGTTCGCCCTTTACTCCCGACTTAGAGAACTAAATTAAGAGTTTTAAAAGCAAATTACTTTTACTGATTGTTAGTTTTGAAAGTCCTCCCGACCCATTTGGGTAGTATATGCACTTCTGCATTACGTTTTGACACATTTTGTATACCTAGTCGGTTACCTAGTTGACGGCGTAGTCAGAGCAAGGATTTAAAAAAATAGCATACAACATGTAAAACTTCAATCGATTAGACAGACTCATCTGGCCTGCCTCCCACAGTTGATTTTTATCTCACTACGATAATTGATGATGAGGGGTAAAGCACCATATATATCCATAAAACAAGAGTTTATAAACATTAGGCACATTTTCCGTAAAGTATTCAAAATCAGTTATTAAGTGTTGGTTGTGTATTTTTATATTTCTAGCATATCTATCATCAAAGTAATAAATAGGATTTTACACCTTAATCAAAGTGCTTGGTAGTCATAGTGTTAAATAAATAGATTTTAGGGTTAATTTAATTAGTGAATAGCGTTGATTTATATCGTACAAAAAAGCAGAAAAACCCTAGTGTTATCTAGAATCATTCTGCTTAACGAACATTCTTCAATTCTTTTATATGTCAAGTAGTAATTGTAGTGGTTTTGAAAGTGGTATAACTAGCTAGTAATCTATTGTTTCCATCATTTTAGCGACCTCAACAGCAGAATCTGTAGGTGCCTTTCCGACGTACTCTAGAAATTGTTTTTCTGTGCTGTGAGCAGTTATATCCTTCAAGTAAGCAGTTGGTATTTGACCATAAAAATTTGTTGCGAATGACCTTCTGCACACGTGAGAGGCAATAAGTTCGTTTTTAGGGTAATAACCAATAGTTTTTCTCTTATCTACTATTTTGCTACCTCTTACTAAATGTGTAAGGCCTGCAACTTGGCAAACCTCTTTTATGAGCTTGTTATAGGTCACAGAATTCATGCTGCTAGGAAAGCATCCATCATTACTTTGTAAAACGCTTAAAACAGGCTTAAAAAGCGGTATAGCGATTGTTTTACCAGTTTTCATTTGCGTTAATTGTAAATAGGACTTGCCTTTGTCATGATAAATATTTTTACTTGTAAGCAATAGCAAATCAGAGACTCTTTGTCCTAGGTTACAACCTATTATTAGCCAGTGTTTTGCCTCTTGTAATTGCTTTGATGGCATTGGTGTATAATGGATTTTCTTTTGTTCTAATAATGACAGCGTAATAATGTATTGTTTTTTCTCATTATAGCCCTTTACGGAGTTGATATCATTAGAGACTCTTCTGCCCTCATTTCTTGCAGCTCGAATAATTGTAAGAATATACTTTAGATACCTACCAGTTGTTCCATTAGATAGCCTTTCACTATTGAGTAAGAAGCCTTCAAATTGTTTTATCTTACTAGCATCTACATCAATAACTCTTAGATTTGTCCCAGATTGTTTCTCAAATAATTTAAACTTTGCATATACGGTTTTGTATTGCTTAACAGTGCCCTGTTTTAAGCCCTTAGAGCCTGATAGATTGAGTTTTGATGGCATTATAGACTTAATGTAATACTCAAAGTAATTAAGGAATAAATCAGTGTCTTTTTGAGGATTCCCAAGAAATGAACGAATAGTCTTTTCCAACCATTCATTGGAAGCGACCCTGCCACTTGCAGTAAGTTTATTATACTCATTAATTATGTAGCTTTTTTGCCTGCGTAAATCCTTCTGCAATTCATTGTTTTTTTCAACCATAAGTGCTTTAACGACCTTTTTGCTATTGCTCCAATGATCTGAATTAATAACAAATCCTGTTTTTCTCTTTAGGTCAACGCCTTTTGATGAATCGGTAACTCGGATATAAATATTAACAGCACTTCCCTTTGCTCTAATTAAATTTTTGAATGTGGCCATCGCATTAAGATTTTCCAACAATATACAAAAAAATGGTCTGTATTTGTCCTGAAAAGTTGTCGTACTTTGACATTTAATGTCTTCTCTTGTCGTAAGTAGACGTTGTTAATGTACAGTAAAACAGGGCTTAGTGACGATTTATTTTTGGAAATATAAGTGGATGAGAAAGTTACTAAAATGGCATTCGTCTTCCCGTAGGGACTACTAAAAAGCCTGCAGTCAATTGATTTGCAGGTTTTTGTATTTTTGTTCGTCTTGTTCAGTCTCTCTATGCGACAAGGCACTCATACACGTTTCCAATATTATTCAAGCTGATTTTGCTCAAAATAATCTACAACACGCTGCTCATTTACAACGTACATTTTATCATTCATTTGCCGCCGTTCAAAGATGATGCTGATACTATCCGATTGAAATACATTAAAGGAGGGATAGTGCATCCGTTTGCCATTTAGTTTCTGGAGTGGGTGAGATTCAAGTTTACCCTTAATACTTTCTATTTTAGCATTGAAAGTAAGTCCTTTCTGAAACAATATTAATTCGTCTCTACTGCCGCTATACAAATTGAGCAGTAAGCCATGTTCTTCGCTTTTATACTGGTGTTCAAAACCCACCAAAGGAGTATCTTCAACAATCACATCAAAATTAGATCCAGCACATCCCCTTAATAAGGCCGATGCAATAATAAATAGCAATAGTTTCATGCTTAATTGATTTAGAGTTAGAACTCTATATAGAACCCAGTTTATGTGTGTTTGTTCAGTTCTTTGTGAAAGGGCACAGTCAGGGGTGGTCTGAAAATACAATACAGGTACTATTTAATAAACTCATTAGAGAGTTTTTGTAATGCTTTACGATACATTCGATTGAAACTACAGGCATTAGGCTGGTTGGGACTACTAAAAAGCCTGCAATCATTCGATTAGCAGGCTTTTGTATTTTTGAGGTGTCAAATGTGGTGTCAATTTATAGGTCATTTGTTAAAAAGAAACTCTTCTAGCTTTTGCGTTCTGTTCAACTTCTTAAGCTCAAGTTCCTTCTTAACCTTCATCATTATCCTCAATGTTTTTACTGACAAATAATTACCACCTTTGTACAATTCTATTACTAAGGGATGTTTAGAGTTTAATTCATTGATAGGAAATATAATTTCAGTCTTTAGCTCTTTAGATTCTTTTTTAAGCTCCTCTAAGTAATGAGACTTTCCAGTACCTCTCGCACTACCTTCTCTATCACTATCTTTGGCAATGTAATTATAGATATATCTGATAACTCTATTCGTATCACCACTTCGATTAATCGTTCCGAATACGAGACTGTCCCTAAAATATATCCTAGTCCACATAAGCTTGATATACCTAGCATAATGAGTGATACCAATATTTTTCTTAATTTTTAAATCTTCAAATAACTTTAAAAGAAAAGGATATATTACATCATACTCTATGAATTCTGCGTCCATCTCGTGACACAATTCATAAACATTGTCATCAATGATCTCAGCACGATATTTCTCTAAGAGTCTCTGTTTCATTTTCGAATCTGCATTGGTAATAAATAATGCTGTGAAGTACTCTTGAAAAGAACGGTGTGAAAAAGTCAAAAACAATCCATCTTCAACAATTATACAAACCGACTGTACTAAATCATTAAGATAATTATCACTATCGAAATCAATATTAATCAGTTCTTTGGCCTTATCTAGATATTTCAAGGCTTCTTGCTTTGAAAATTGCACCTTTCCATCATCATAGGTCTGTATACAAAAAACGCTCAAAATCTTTCCAAAATCCTGAATATCAAGCGAGGTTTCACGTCTGCGCTTGTAAGCTCCTTTCATTGTATCGTGCCTTTGGAACAATGCCTCAAAGGCTTGATTATAAAATACAGTACGTTTGTTTGGAATCTCTGTACTATAACCATATGTTAATAACATAATCGTAAGAAGCAGTGGATTTGAGAGAAAAGATGTATGCTCTTCGTAAAGCCCACTTTCTAAATCTCCTACGAACTTAGTTTTTATCAGTTCATCTGCTGGTAATTTATCAACAAGCAACATACTCTGGTCTTTTGACAGAGGCTGAGTTTTATAGATGGTGAAATTTTGAAGCTCAGCAAGATATCCATCGGGACGTGATGTAATCAAAACACTTGTTAGTGGATATTCTTTACAAATTTCATCTAATTCATTAACTATCTGTTCCCTTTTTTCGGAATTCACCTCATCCAATCCATCTAGGAACAAAATAAATTGGCCAGTTCTAAATGCCTTTTCAATATATTTTTGCCCAAGATTAAGACCAAAACATTCCAAATTAGAAGAAACACTATCCATCAATGACATTTCAGTGCCATCTTCATGACGAAGTTCAATAAAAACAGGAACTTGTTTTTTTTCTTTAAGTGCATCAATTAATAAATATTTAAGAAGTATTGATTTCCCTGCACCTGCGGTACCAGTAATAACTGACTTATTGTTGTGACTAAGTATCGCTCTAAGGTTAACAGTGTTTATATTTATCTTACTTGTACTTATTCCCACTGGTACATAAAATGTATCAAGCCTTTGGGGCTCATCTCTTATGAAGAATGTTTTTGACTTTCCATAACGTTCATTAGGTATCCTTTATATATGGTCTTCAGCTTTTGTTGCATACCTTTTTTAGCACCCATATAAACATCTGCTGATAACTCAAAAATCTCTTTTAAATTAAGGCTAACAAACTCAGCCGCAACTTTATTAATATCAAAATCAGTATTTGTAGATTCGTTCATAGATAATTATTTCTGCAATTTCTATTTTTTGAAAAATAATCATTTTTTTTTCGTTTTATACAAAATTATGATATTATGTTATGATACATCCCAAAATCCTCACTCTTCTCAATTTCCACACTATCAACAGCCAAATGATTTTTACTTAATCCTATCTTATAGAGCCCCTTAATATAATTATACTTAGTGCGTGCTGATATTATTTTTATTTGTATCAATTCATCAAATGAATGAGTTTGCAACAACATAAGAATAGAGTTTATGTAGGTTTCAGATATGCGTGTTTTGTCTTCTTTAGTATCCTTTCCTAAGCATAATCAATAACACCAACCCAACTATTACCCACTTTCCGTTAAAAAATCACTTGTTATTATCAATAATTATTATCATTCATACTATATTTACATTAGTCAATTGAAATCAAACAACTAAACACATAACAGCTTAACCTAATCATGTATTATTGCACTTCCCCTAAACCCACTATAGCGCCAGTGCTTATCGGTGCATCACTACTCATCAGCCACGTTTATATAAGCCCATTGGGGCCAGTACAGCAGCTTTCTGGTTGATTCACAAAGAGATTTATAGCAATTTCATAGCGTTTGAAGCATCGTTATGGTGACAAATGGCCGAACGGTCGCGTTTTATGCTTTGTCATGGTGACAAATGTTAAAAACGCACCGTTTCTTCAAACGTCATCATGACATTTGAAGAAACGACGACGCGCGGCCCAATGTCATCATGACATTTGCCTTCGCGCTGCTGTTTCACCAAACGTCACCATGATTCTGAGAAAAACGATTTGTGCCAGTATCATGGTGATACCAACTTGTAATGCCACAAACATTGTACTATTCATATTAAACCTTTAAAAACTCAAATTATGCTTGAAAAATTAAGATCATCGAGCCGTACCACCGAGGTGGACAGTGTAGGCAGACAAATACTGGATGCCATAAAAAAAGGCGACTGGTCGGCCGACACTCACCTGAGTAGCTTGCAGGTGGAACTTAGCCAAAATTCAGAGGCTTTGAATACGGCCATAAAACGCGATAAGTCAGAATCAGAACTGGACAGTAACGACGACAAGCGCGACACAGATACCAGAGATGTGTTTTACTTCACCAGGGGCTTTTTGCATCATCCTGACGAAGCCACACAGCAAGCTGCTCAGACGGTGCAGGCGGTGCTTGACAAGTACACGCTTGAAATGGTGAGAAAAAGTAATGCGATACAGTCGTCGTTGACTGAGTCTTTATTAAAAGACCTGAAGACAACAGATGTCCAAGCATCTGTTGATGCTCTTTCGGGCCTGAGTGTGTTAATAGCGCGCCTCGAAGATTCGCAAGCGGTTGTTAAGAAGGCCAACCTTACCTACCTGGCCAATAAGGCCAGTGATGAGAACCAGGCCAATGCCACCGAACTTAAGAAGGAGCTACTAAACAACATTAACGATAAGTTGGTGGTGTATTTGCGTGCCATGATACAGGTAGACGAGGCAAGGTATCGTGATTTGTTCGATACCATGGCTCAAATAATAGAAGTCAATAATATTAATGTAAAGAAACGCTCAAATAAAGCTGAGTAAATAATTGTCCACAATGTTTGTTTTCAGAAGTCCATAGGGAAGTTCCTTATGGACTTTTTTGCCTCGTGTTAATTCGTAAAAAAATAGGTTCCTGTTTTGGTATCTATGGCTAAGCGTACCAAAAGGTTTATTTGTACAGATGGAGGTGTGTTTGTAAAGAATTGATTGTGAGTTTGTAGGTTTTGATTAATTATCTGATGTATTCTAAATGGTATTGCACCTTTGTTCTTTTAATGTCAGTTTATTAAAAGGAATGAACTAAGGCGTTTATTCTGTTTTTAGAGAGTCCTGTTATTTCTGCTACGTCGTCAACACTAAGGCCTTTGGCGTGTGCTTTAATGGCTATTTGATCAAGCTTTTCGTCAGCTTCAAGTTTATCAAATAGCACATCAACAACCCAATTAAGGGTTTTTAAAAATTCATCAACATCTTGTTTTTGTGTAAAGTCATATTCACAAAAAGTAGATACATCCTTGTGTAAAATAAGGTAGTAAATGCCTGCTGCAAACCAGGCGTATATAACGTTGAGGTCAATGCGATAGCTGGAAAATACATCTTTGCATTGTTCAAATATAGGTTGCGCCAGTATTTCGCGTTCTATCGATACTTTAGATGTAAATCCAACTTTATCGCCCAATTCCCAAACCAGAAACTGTTGGAACTCTTCATTGGCATAAATTTCTTTAAACTGAGCGCTTAAGAGCTCTTTCATAAAATTTCGATGATCAGAAATTGGATGCTTCGAAATCTCTTTCAGGTTGATCAACCAATGATCCCGTTTTTCGATGTATGCTTTCAAGAGGCCTTCAAAGTCGGTAAAGTGTCGGTAGATAAAAGCCTTATCAACCCCTGACTCTTCTGATATAACATTGATGCTTAACTTAGAGAAGCTCTTTTCTTTAAGTACATTACCAATTGTTTTCATTAAGGCCATTTTTGATGCAATGGCCTTTTTCTCTCTTGAACTTATCATGTCTGAAAAAATATTTTACGAGGTATAAAGGTAATTCAAATGTGTTTTATGTGGCAATTTGGGACTAAATGATTGAAATTTTATATGCTTAGCTCTCAAAGGTTAGAAATTGCTATTGTGCGAAAGTAATAATTATTTTATTTCTTGTATAAGTGAGTTATCGGTTTTGTTTTGTACTATATGGTGTTTTAAAGATTTTTATTAGAATATAAAGAGCAGATATTAAGATAGATAGTGAGTTGAGGATGTGTTTGAGTAATAATTATATCGAACTGAATGGTGCTTTATTGGAAATATGAATTACATTTGTCGCGGATTTTAAAGAGTGATATCAAGCAATAATTTCCCGTATTAACCCCTCCTAATTCCTATTCATATTAACCTAGTTATTGATGAAGTGTATTGTTATGTGTGATCTTTATCGATAACTGATGATTAACAATTTATATTAAATTAAAAATGAAGAAGAATTATTTTTTAATCGGTTTATTATTTGTTGCAAGTGTTTCTATGACGTTTAGTTCTTGCGGAATAGCTGATAAAATTGAAGACGAAGTGAACGATGCCGTTGGGCATATTGGTTACTGGAATACAGAAAGTGTTATTCCAATAAATGAAAATACAAACATTACTATTGAAACGACTTTAGGTTTAGATCTAGCTACATTTGAGTTGTTGTCGAACATACAGGGAGGCACAACAGTAAGTGATATCACTGGAGCTTTATCGGTAAATAATGGCGAACTAACACTAAGCCCAACCGTTATTGGTTATCAGGGAGAAAATGGTTTACTAACATATGTGAATAAAGGTGATGAGAACTGGGCTATGGCTTTGGAAGAGGTTGAAATGGCAGAGTCTGTTACAGCTGCTTATAAGGTAAGTGGCGATGAGATGACTGTTACTTTCGAAGGCGAAGAACCACAGGTTTTTACTCGTCAAATTGACTAAATGATTTTCAAAGGGATGCAGGCGATGCAGATCCTTGAAATCATAAATAGAAATATAGATTCCCGATCCCTCTATATTCCCACAGTAAAAAGTCCATAAGAAATGTTTCTTATGGACTTTTTTGGTGATTTTAAAGCCGTTATTATTTGGATTAACGAATGAATAGTGGCTAACTACATATTTACTTAATGAAAAAAGAGCCACAGGTTTATATCTGCAGCTCTTCATATGTAAAAAATGACACAAATGTGCCAAACACCAAAACTTACTTAACTAATAAGAATTTAAAGGTAACAGGCGTTTGCAGTGTTACTGTATTGTTTGTTGGGTTAAAAAGAATAACCTTTAATTTGGCATCTCCTCCGCCGGCAACGCTTTGAAGGTAAACAGACAGCAAACAACCCTTTAGGTCAACATTTGCTGATGCCAGAAAAAGGTCGCCCATTTCGAAAGGCTTTCCTTCTATAGGAGGAATCTGAAGACTCGCCGGTGATTCCCACGATTGACCCGCCGATATATCACCATTACTTCCTACAGGAATTGTAAAAGTACCATCTGAATCCACACTGGCAGAAATAGGTGGCGATGCAATGGTTATTTGTCCTGCCGTCTCAGTAATTAGAATGCCATCACCCGGTGTAATCTTAGTAGGCACAAAACGACCGCTGGCTGCATCCCCAATTAATATCTGACCATCCACTACATTGGAACCATCAGAACCGGTACCACCATTTGCCACTGGTAAAATATTAGTCACCTTTGATGTTAAATCAACAGTAGCATTTGCGATGTCTTCATTTAAAATTGTTCCATCTAAAATCTCTGCACTTTCGATAGCTCCTGTTGCAATATCACCAGCCACAATAGTCTCATCTAAAATCTCTGATGATTCAACAGCACCGGTCGCAATATCTTGGGCTTGAATTGTTTCGTCAAGTATCTCTGACGTTTCAACGGCACCCGTATTGATGTCCTGTGCTAGAATTGCCTCATCTACAATCTTATGAGTAGTAATGGAGTTATCTGCAATATCATCGGTATAAAAAGCAAACGGAACGGCCATTAATTTGTCGTAGTTAACCTGCTTATACGAGCCATCGTTATTTTTAGATACCTCAACCATTAACCACTGATCGCCGTTAATCCATGGAATATCCAATAACTTGACATAGTCGCCACCCACTGCTGTTCCAAGACCTATCGTCGCTCCAAACATTCCATATTTATCTGTGGTAGTTATATGCTCCTCTTCGTAGTAGGTCACCACCCCCGAAGGACCATCTGTAATTGTAAAGCGAATGCCAATTTCACGCTCAAATAATGGCTTATTAACCACATCAGCACCAACTATTTCATGGTTTTCATCATCAAAGGCAACCGCCTGATAATTAATTCCCTCCAGGTTAGCCACTTTATCCTGTGCCTTTACAGCTAATCCGGCTAATAAGAAAACTGCTATTAAAACTATATATTTATTCATCTCTTCAAATTTATTTTCGTTTGTTTCGTGTAACACGCAATGGTTTTTTGTCGCTCTTGTCCATGCAGAAGAATCAAAACACATTGGTGTCCTACCTTTTTTTAAGCTCGCCAATTACAATGTAAAGGCCACTCCAACAGAAGCACCAAATAATTTATTGGCAGATTCTTGTTCACCACTGGTCTCCAGATTTTGCAAGCCCATCATGTAATTTAAATCGAGGAATAGCGAGATGTGTTCGCTCACCGAATAGTTGACACCTGGGCTGATAAATACACCAAAGTCATTATTACTAATCTGTCCGGATTCTTTGATGTCGTAATGTTCATTGTTAATTACCTGATTAGCTTTTAACAGAAAGGCATAATACCCACTAACAGATGCATGAACTGCAAACTCGCCAAACGAATAATTGTATCCTACTCCCAAACGGGCATCGGCATATCGTAAATCCCATATATAATTTGATGTATCATAAATATAAGAAGCACCTGCTTTACGCATACCTAGTTTTGCAGGGAAAAACAATCCGTTTTCCATTGAGTAACGATAGCCCAATGCATAACTACCTGAATAGGCAGGATTATAATCCTTAATGGCTTCACCTGCACTATTAGTAAAGCTGAAGTTAGTAATGTTTTGAGAAACATCGACTGTAACACTATGTTGTGCCAACGATGCTGTTGATACACCTGCCAGTAAACAAATGCCAACAAGTATTTTATTAATTAATTTCATTGTTAATTTAATTATTAGATAAATAAATGAGTCAAGCTAATAACCAGATTAGTCATAACACAACTGAATATTCAGGTTGGTGACTTCTGCTTATTAAGCTATACCACACCAAGGTTGTATCCATTATAAATACGACATTAATGGATTGCCATACCCCTCTGTGCTTACTTCTTTACAACTTTTGATTTATGTGTGTTTTTACCATCGGAAACGATGACAAAATAAATCCCTGCAGGCCAATTGCTGCAGTTTAACTGGTATTTATTCAATAACGATTGAGTGTTGCTGTAAATCAGCAAACCACTCATGTCAATTACTTTAATATGGGCATTTTTTAATGATGTACCCGCTTTGATATTCAACTCCTGACCAACCGGATTTGGATATACCTGAAGCTCCATTTTAAATGTTGATGACAACTTTTCTACTTCGAATTGTGAGGATTGAATAAAGCCTGGCTTTACACCTGATGTTCTGGATGTACTGTATGGCAATCCGATGGATTGTTGCACGCTAATCTCATCCGTATTTATCGATTTGCCAATTGTGCCGATGGATTGTCGTACAACTGTTTGGGCAAAGCCAAGATTATGCATCATGATAAATGCAATAATAAAAAATGATACTTTTAACATGTTGTGATGTTTAGGTAATTTATAATGCCATTATTACGCAGTATCGTACATTGGGTTACATATGTTTTCTCAATTTTGGCATGAGACAAGGAAGCCGCAAGCCTTTATGAGACAAGGCGCACAACTAACATTTGTTTTTTCAGCCTTATTTTTTAGTTGATAGACACAGCTGAAATAAAAAAGTCAAATATATCAACTGTTATGCAGTTGACTATTCCTCTTAACTTGTGGTTCTGCGTATTAACTGGTTTGCGTATAACGTAAGTTGCTACTTGAGTTATATAATTCGCACTATTTAAGCCAAGTTCCGCCCTTAGGCATGCATAAGTCAATTATGCTAACTTATTTAATACATCTCTTTTTTAACGTGTACTAAATATTGCAATAACATTTACATTATTCTTATCAAAGCAACATCGATTACAAGGTAAGTTGACTATTTTTCAGCTCTGAAGTACTTGAAAAGCTAATTTTGTTGTTTTATTTGCTGTTAGCAAGAAAATGATCTAACTATTATACCTAAACTTCGAGTGTGATAATTGAGATGCAGATGATTACTCTGCTTGCGCATAACGCTAATTAATATTATGAATATTGCATTCGCACAGCTTTGGAGTCAATGCATGCCTTGTTCTCGATGTCTTTTTAATTCTTACAAGTCATGCTTTTGGTGCATCCTTTTTAACGCAAAAAAAACCTGAGGCCTACCAACTCAGGTTTTTTCTCATTCAACTTATAAACAAACACTACCACTCGAAATTCAAATAGTAAAAGTATAAGGCCCATTCACCAGCCAAATACTTATTCTGTAATAATATGCCCGCTGTTAAGCACTCTCGTAACGGATGGTCTTGTCATCAACGCCCAACTTATTAAGGGTCGATAGCGAGGCATCAATCATCGGCTTAGGCCCACACATATAAATGGTGTTGTCTCTTAGGTCTAGCTTCTCAAGTACATTGGTCACAAAGCCTTTTTCGCCCTGCCAGTTATCGTCAAAGGCAATAACAGGGATAAAGTCAAATTTGGCATGTTCTTTTGCCAGGGCTTTAAATTTATCGATGTATATAAGCTCGCTTTCTTTATTTACGCCGTAAATAAGTTTCACTTCTTCTATTTGCTCACGCTTAATGGCATCTTCAACAAGCGGAACAAAAGGGGTAATGCCAATTCCTCCACCAACAAAAATGGCTTTTTTCGATTTTTCGTCAATCACAATCTCATCGCCAAGTGGTCCTTCAAGTACCACGGTCATATCTTCTTTAAAATCGTTAAACAAAATTTCGGAACCATAACCGTTCGGTGCTTTTTTTACGGTAACACCTATGCGCTTGTTCGCTTCATCGTAATGCGACACAGAAAAGGCTCTGAACATTTCAGGTTCATCTTGTATTTTAACAAGAATAAACTGACCAGCTTTAAAGGTTATTGCTTCATCGGGCAGCTGAAAAATAAACTCTTTCACATCTTCTTTAAGTGCCGTAATACGATGAACTTTTGTGATGTATCGCTGACGATTTTCGCCTGCTTCTTTTTTCACATGCTTCGTGATAAATTGAGCCGTGTTTTCATTTGAAAAAGTAAGGATGCCAGCTGGGCAGTTGCCCACACAAGTGGAGCATTTAATACAGTTGTTACTGTCGAGCTGGTTCTTGTCGTTAAAGCTATTATAAGGCGTTAGCTGCATGGGGCACACGCGCGCGCACTTGGCGCATTTATGGCATTGGTTTTCATCAGAGATGGTTACTTTTTCTTCGGTGCTTCGAGTCACTTTTGCTTTTTTACCTGCATAGTGCGACATCTTTTGCATCAAACCCATTGGACATACGTTACACCACATGCGTGGGCTAAACAACAGGCTGAGCGTGGTGCCTACTATTACCACCATCATGTAAGCATTTACAAATACAACACCTGTTTTGTCCCAAAAATTGGCTGTGCCATACGATTCGGCGGCGTGCATTAGTCCCGATCCCATGCGAAAGCCAAACCATGCCAATACAATTAGCGAAAGGGCTGTCCATTGCATAAATTTTGGAATTTTACTGTTGCGACTAAAAGGCAAAAGCAAGGAATCGTAATAGGAGCCATGCGAACAAATGTTACCACACCAATAACGTCCTTTAAAAAAGGAGGCGATCAATAATCCAATCATAATTGGGATGACCAGTAAACCCAGTTTTGGCTCAAACTGCCCTGCAAGAGCCACTACCAGCGTAAAAATAAAGGAGTATTTTCTTACAACAGTAAAAGTTCTCTTCGCTTTTATGTTGTATGCTGGCTTTAGTGTTGAATAATTAATTGTTGGTGCCATAATGAATCGATTGACTTAAATGTTATAAAATTTTTAAAGCAGGAGCCTTGCGATTTTTCAGATGATGAGGATACTGCAAGTAGTTACTTGCTTATAAAAATTTAGGTTTTACCGTTAGCATAATCCAGCCAAAATAGTTGTGTCCTGCTTCGTACAACTCTTTGTTGGCTGCATCTTTATAACCATATACCATTTGGTTTTTAATGTCGGTAATAGCGCCATAGCTAAAACCAGCCTTTAGGTTAATATCGGGCGATAATTGATATACAGTTTTCACATCGAAATACTGACCTAAGTTACCTTTCCAGAATACAGGATTGCCATTTTCGTCTACTTCGCCACCTGTGGGCTTTTTCGTTACTGGGTCAATAGCGGTATGTGCTCTAACATCGCTTGTTAAGTAGGGCAGAAAGAAAGCTGCTTCAACAAAGCCTTTTTTGCTGTAACGGTATTTTGCCTTGATGTAAGGATCGAAATATGCGCCGCTTTTTGTTCCTAACTTGTAACTCTCCTGAAAAACAAAATGATTCATGTTACCACCATAATACGGAAGTATGGCACTATATTGCATGTCAAAAGTGTGGCGCGTATTGTTGTAATCGCCATCGGTATTTTTGTAATCGTGTCCTGATATTATTTCAGCTCCAGCTTTTAACTCCAGCTTTTTATTTAAGGTGCGCAGTCCTGCTTCAAACGAAATAAGGTAGGCCGAAATACTTTTGTATGAATTATCCGAACCGCGGTTAACATCTGTTCCGTGCTGGTAATAGGCCGATGCACGCATTAAAAAGCCGTCCGTGCCTTTTTTACCATAGTTATGTAATAGGTTGATGCCGTGTGTGCCTGTTGCTAACAGATTGTCTTTAGTGGTATCCATTTTGCCCGATAAAGTAGCAATTGCCGCTATATTGGTTTTTTGTCCAAGCATGCGGTGCCAACGAACAAAGTTCATAGTTTTTAGCTTCAGTGGGTCCCAGTCCGAGTTATCGGGTATGCCTTGTCGGTTACCATCGTTGTTGTACGACAAGCCAATTTCCAGCTTGCTTTTGCCGCTCTTCAATTCATACAGTAATCCATCGTAACTCTGTCCTGCTGTTAACCAATCGCGAAAACTTAAAATGCGCATGTCGTCGTAGTTCCACTCCTGACGCCCTACTTTAAGTGATGACTGGTCGTTTATATTTAGTTTAACCCATGCTTCGTATAGCCCGAAAGAACTTGAATTACCAAAGGCTCCAACCTTGTTGACAATGTCGTCGCCGCCCCACATTCGGGCATCTTGCAAGGTAATGCATGTTGAATATCTGTCTTTGCTGTAGTCAAACTTAATGCGTGTGCGTTGATCGAAATAAGCTTTGGCATCTGTGTCTTTCAAAACTGGCACTTTAAAGCCATGATCAACTATGCCTCTGCTTCTTAATTCGCCACTAATGTTTAGTTGTGCAGTGCTTATGGTAACTATACTGCTAAGGAGCAGTGCAATGGTCAGAATTCTTTTGTTCATGTCGTCTGTTTTATGAGGTTACAAAAGTAGATTGTACTCTTATCCCCAGAAAACAAAAAGAGTTGTGATAAAACCTATATAATTGTATAATTTTATATGAATTTTCACACAAAAAATAATAACGCTCTTGGTGCATATGCATCTATTAGCATGGAAACGAGTCAGTAGCACAATGGGTGGTTTTAATTGAAATGCATACTTTTGCAGTCATACAGCAAATAGCAATGGAAGATTTTTTTAATTCATACGAGTGTTTTAAAAACCTGTCGGAAGAAGACATTAAACTTTTTAATGATCAGAAAACACAGGTAACTTATTACAAGGGCGAAACCATTATAAAGCAAGGAGCCTTTGCCGATTATGTTATTTTTGTTAACGATGGTCTTGCCCGAAAGTACAATCAAAAGGGCTTACAAAAACAAATTAACTTACGCCTGATTAAAAAAGGTGATTTTCTGGCCTATTTTACCATTTTCGGTGAAAATATTTATCCCTATTCTGTTGTTGCCTTGAAAGAAACAAAGGTGTGCATGATTGATAAGCTTACGTTTAAGGAGTTGTTGGTTCGAAATCCTTTGTTTGCCCTTGAGATGACCTCGCGCAATTATAAAAGAGAGCACCGTTACCTGGATATAATTTATGATCTGACCTATAAACAGATGCGTGGTAAGTTGGCTTCTGCTTTATTGTATTTATCCTCAGAGCAGTTTCACGATGAAGATGTGTTTGAATACCTCACGCGTCAGGAGATTGCTGATTTTGCCTCCATCACCATAGAAAGTGCCATCAAGTTTATTAAGGAGTTTGAAAAGGAAAACCTGCTAAGTATCGAGAATAAGAAAATTGTAATAAAGAGCACTAAAGGATTGGAAGAGGTAAGCAGGGTTGGTTAGTGTTAGTTTTACAATGCACATTGATTGAAAAAGCACAGCTATCCAAAATCGAAAAAGCAATTGTCTTCGCTATACTCAATTCTTTTTCTATTTTTGACAAACTCAAAAGCAGAACATCAAGGGGAGCTCTGCCAAGCACATCACTATGAATTATTTCGACATTGTTACGGGTATACTTTTAGTACTGGCCATTATAAAAGGTTTTAAAAATGGATTAATCATTGAGCTCGCATCGCTGGCAGCTCTTGTGTTAGGTCTGTATGGCGCTATTGAATTCAGTAGTATAACCGAATCTTATCTGATTGAGTATATCGATTCATCGTATATTGGCATTGTTGCTTTTATTGCCACGTTTGCCCTCATTGTTGTTGGAGTTCATTTGGTGGCTAAAGCCGTTGATAAGCTGGTATCGGCCATAGCACTTGGTATGATAAATCGCGTACTGGGAGCAATTTTTAGTTTGCTGAAATACGCCTTTATCATCAGTGTTATCATTGCTATTTTGGGTAGTTTTGAACGTACCTACAGTGTAATTCCCGAGGATCAGAAAGAGTCGTCTCACTTGTATGAACCACTCAAATCCATTGCTCCAGCTATTTTTCCTTATTTGCAGTTTGATGAGCTTCGAGGGCAAATAGATGAGGCTAAGAAAGGTATTGATATCTAATCCTGATCTGGTTTATATCTTTTTATCATTTTTTGGTAAAGGGATATGTATCGTCGTTATTCAACCGAAACGCCATTGAGTGAATCATTGAAAGCATGCAGTAGCTCGTTGTTATTAACTGGTTTCTCAAAGATGTTGCTAAAGCCCATTTTGCGGTACTTTTCTTTATCGGCATCCGTCAGCTTTTGACTGGTTTGCCCAATAAATGGCACATATATTCCCATTTGTCGAATGCTTGGGATGAATTCATCCAATTCCAAGCCAGGCATTTCCAAATCGAGCAACACAATATGAATATCGTTACGCTTAAGCAGTAATTCACGAGCTGATTTTTGTGTTCGTGCCGATATCAGTGTTATTTTGGTTCGGTCCAATACCTTGCGCATTTGAAGCTGTGCTGTGCTGGTCGCATCAATCAGCAACATCATTTTATTAGGCCAGGTGTAATTTGCCGACATCTCTACTTTAGCACTGGAAAGTTTTTTACTGGCCCCATTGCCATTAACGTTATTGTTTGATGCAATTTTTGAAGTAAGTGGTATGTTGAAATAAAATTCAGAGCCAGTTGTTTGTTCTGATTTCAAACCCATATCACCACCCAAAGCAGCTACCAAACGTTTGCAAATGGATAATCCCAAGCCTGTTCCACCGTAATTTTTCGAAGTGCTTTCATCTGCCTGTCTGAAAGGCTCAAAAATAAATGATTGCTTATCGGCTGGTATGCCAATGCCCGTATCGCGCACAAAAAAGCGTATGCTCTCTGCCTGCAATTCATAACCAAATTCAATAAATCCTTTTTGCGTAAACTTAAAGGCGTTACCCAGTAGATTAATAAATACCTGACGTAGCCTGCGGTGGTCACTTTTTAACTGAAGAGTTTGTCGTTGATCGGGTAGATTAATGTAAAACTTCAAATGCATTTTACGGTCAATAGCCATGCGCTTCTCAAACACAAGGTGTAGCTCCTGAAGTAATTCTATTACATTGAACTCTTCATTTGTTAGGCGTAGTTCGCCGCTTTCTATTTTTGCCAAATCTACAATGTCATTAATCAGCTCCATCAGGTTTTCAGAGCTTTTATTGACAATGTCAATGTATTCTATTTTCTCGGCTTCCGATATGTTATCTTCTTTCAATAGGTTGGTAAAGCCAACAATGGCATTCAAAGGCGTGCGTATTTCATGACTCATATTCGCCAAGAAAGCTGACTTTAATCGATCGGCACCTACCGCTTTTTCTTTGGCAATGAGTAGCTCTTGTTCAGCTTTTTTCTTTTGCGTGTAATCGCGCCCCACTATTAAAATTGACGATAGCTGCGAGTTGCTTGTTTCTGGAGTAATGGTCCAGTCAAATGCTTTAATGGTATCTTCAAAACGATATTCCAATTCAAGGTTGGTGGCCATTTTTGTTTGTAGTACCTCGTTTACTTTAGCTTTTAAGCCGTCAACCAGTTCCTTTGGTAGTTCATGAACTTCGTTGAGCTCTTTATCAATGCACTGAAGGGCGCTTAGCTTAAAGTCATTATAAAAGGCCGAGTTGCAATAGGATAATATTCCATCGTTATCGATGCGTAAAATATGATCAGGCGAATTTTCAGTCAATGCCCTAAATTTTTGTTCGCTACCTTTTAACGAAGCTTCATTGCGTTTCCGTTTTGTAATATTATGGATGGAAACATAATAATGCAGGTTGCCTTCAAGGTTGAGGTTGGTAACATAAATCTCGGCATGAACTATTTCCTTTTGACTATTGATTAGTTGGGTATCGCCCTTATAATCAACGCCATCATTTACTCTTTTAATAGTATGGTAAAAGCGCTCTATAAATTCTTTTGATGGAAAAATATCCTCCACATTTAGTAAGAATATGTCTTCGTGTGTGTGCTGCAACATTTCGCAAGCCGATGTATTGGCATAAACCAACTGCATTTTATCGTTGATGATGAAAATACCATCATTAGTGGCTTCAATTAATTTTCGGTTACGCTCTTCGCTTTCTCGCAGGTGCGACTCGGTATTTTTGACGTGCGTAATATCTTCTCCAATTAGCAAATAAGAGCCTGTTCCTGCGCTTTGCGGTGCAGGTGTTCCTAGAACGCGAAGAATTAACTCGTCGTTGTGTTTACTTTTCATGTGTGCCTCTAAACTGGCAACACCATTTTTATCTATTTCGTTGTAAAATCTTTGTATCTGTTCGTGATCTTCCTTTCCATCAAAATACAATTCACTTAATGATTTCCCTACCAGTTCTTCTTGAGTGTATCCCGACTGGGCAATGGTTGCATTATTGATGTATTCTATTTTTCGCTTACGCACCAATATAATGCCAAGTGGGGCAGATGTTAGTATGTTTTGCAAAAAGCGCTCCTTGTCGGCCAGTTCTTCATTTACTTGTATGAGCTTAAGATGGTTCTCACGTATTTCATTGGTTACTGCTTCGCGCTCAATGGCATTTGCAATAAGTCGTGCTGCCAGTTGTAGTAAGTCGGTTTCGTGGGGCATCCATTCGCGGTTAAAACTACATTCGTCAAATCCAATAAAACCATAGAATTCGTCTTTGACCCACAAAGGATATACGAGTATTGACAAAATGCCCTGATCTGATAATGTGTTTCTTACCTCTTCGGGTAATGTATGTATGTCAGATGCCTGGATACTGCCATCTTCAACAAGCAAACGTCTCCATTCGGTAAAATGGCTGTAGCTTAGGTCTTGTAAATCGGCCTTTGTCGACTGAACACCGTCATTACACCATTCATAGCTGTTTGAGAATAATTCTGAGTTAGTCTGGTTTTCAAAAATATAGATACGACTCACATCGGCAAAGCGGCCTAGCTCAGAAAGCGTTTGATTTACACGTTCTTTAAATGGCACATTAGAAGCTAATAAAGAAGATAGGTATAGCGGAAGATTACCTCCCGAAATCGTTTCATTGTTTTTTGAAACGAATGGCAAGCCCCATGCTCCTTGATACATCCTTTTCATGATGCGCTTGAGTCGTGCATTCTCTGCTAATAACGCTTGTTCTTTGTTAATTTCCACTTTAAAATATGTGATGTGTGTCGATGCGTAATGGTAATAATCTTATGACAAAAATAATTAATTCATAAGCGCTTACGCATTCATTGCTAAACGAAATTTGGCAGTTGGTGTAAAATATTGAACTATTTACCATGTCAGGTCCCATGAGGCTCTCTTTTTATATTCTTTCATTTAAAAGATTTATTGTAAAATGGTTAATTTTAAAATCATTCGTTTATTTTTGAGAAAAATGTTTTTTGGATGGAAAAAAAGAATGGATTAGTAATTAAATCTACTGGTAGTCGCTATATGGTTTTATCTGATGATGGTAAGGTAATTGTTTGTCAGATAAGAGGTAAAATACGCCTGCAGGGTATTAAAAGTACTAATCCTATTTCGGTGGGTGATCATGTGATTTACGAGCAAGAAGAGCAAGAGGGGGTGATAAGTGAAATTAAGGAGCGAAAGAATTATATTATTCGAAAAGCCACTAACCTATCTAAAGAATCACATATTATAGCGGCTAATGTGGATCAGGCGGTATTAATTGTGACCATAAACTATCCAATGACATCGCGAGTTTTTGTTGATCGTTTTATAGCGGCTTCTGAAGCTTATGGTATTCCGGTGACTCTTATTTTTAATAAAACTGATCGCTACGATCCGGAGCATCAAAAAATATTATCGGAATGGCGTGAACTCTATGAAAGCATTGGTTATAAAACACTGGCTGTGTCGGCTAAAAAACAAGCTGATTTAAGCGAAGTGGAAATGCTCTTAAAAGATAAAGTTTCGGTTTTAAGTGGTCATTCGGGTGTTGGTAAATCTACTTTGATTAACCGAATTGAACCTAATCTTAACATTAAAACTGCCGAAATCTCATCGAGTCATCAGTCTGGTAAGCATACAACCACATTTGCCGAAATGCATCCTCTTAAATTTGGAGGTTTTATTATTGATACACCAGGTATTCGTGGTTTTGGATTGATTCACATTGAAAAAGAAGAACTATACCATTATTTCAAAGAAATTTTTGAGTACGCTCAAGATTGTCGCTTTAATAATTGTACACATTACAGCGAACCCAAATGCTCGGTAAAAGAGGCGGTTGAGAATGGACAAATTGCCTATTCACGTTATGAAAGCTACTTGAGTATATTATTGGACCGAAACGAAAAATATAGATAAAGACGATTGCGATCAATCAAGAGCCAATGAAGAAAGCCTTTGTTATAGCGTTTATCAGTATAGCATTTTTGATTGTATCAAATGTCTATTACTACCTAGATACCTATCGTTGGCAGATCGATACGCAAAAGGATATCCTTCTAAAGCAGTCGCTGATGGTTCGCGACAAGCTGAGTCAATTTGCCGATAAAACACATACGGGCATTTCTGTTTTAATAGCTCAAAAAGAACTTGAAAGCTTATTTGTTGACCGCGGTCAATCCATCGAAATTCAAAAGAGGCTGCAGCTCTTGTTCAACGAATTTAGTGAGCACCTAAATGAGTTAACTGTTTATGACACCATGGGCAATGCCTTTGAGTTGAAGCGCTCTGGTAGTGGTACATTCATTTCAGCCTTCACTCATACTGATCAAATAAATATTCGTGAGGCTAAAGTTTTGATAAACCCCCAGGGCACTTGCATTACTTACCTACAGCCTTTGTGGGATGAAGATGAAACAATAGGATATATCAAGTTCGACATGGACTTGGATAAGTTCTTTAATTCTATATTTCATAATTTTCATGTTGAAGACATTCACTATCAGTGGGTAATGAAACCCAATGGAGAAGTTGTTTACAATACACTTCAGCAAAATAAGTTTATTCCTATTTTACCCGATGTAGACCAGCATATTGGTAAAGAAGATTATTTTGCAAAAGTGCATCGCGTTAAAATTAACGGTGAGCAAATAAAGGTGCTAACCATGTTTAGTAAGCTTTATTTTAATAGTGTTGGTTATTATTTGGCTTTTTCAATGCCACAGAATATCATAACAGCGTCTATTGCGCGCTATTCGTTTCTGGTTGGTGGTATTTCGCTTTTTATTATTTGTTTAATTGTATTTGTTTTCAGTATCTATTTGCGCAGAAGTGCCGATGATGAAAAATCATTGAAGAAATCGGAACAAGCACTAAGGAAAATGGTGTATTATATGCCCGTTGGTGTGGTTTTGATGGATAGCAAAAACCGTATCAGACAAGTTAATAAGGCTGCCTTAAAATTATTTTCTTTTGATGATGAAGACCAGTTGGTAGGGCGTATTGCCAGTGACCAAATCTTATTTGAGAACAAAATACGCTTGGATAAAACAACCTATTCGGCCCATTCCAATAAGTACATACTAAAAAGTAAAACCAACGAAGAGTCGGTTGTTTTGCACGAGCAAATTCCATTTCATCTCTTGCGTGAGAAGTATTCTATTCAGGTTTTTGTTGAGGTTTCATCCTTAGAAAAAGAGCGTAAAAGCGAAGAAATGGCCAATAAGGCTAAATCCACTTTTATTGCCAATATCAGCCACGAATTAAGAACGCCGCTTAATGGTATAATTGGTATGACTGATATTTTGTTGTCATCTGAGAAAGATGATAGTGATCGCCACCTCTTGTCGATTGTTAAACGTTCTGCCGACACCCTCCTGTTGCTTATAAATGATATACTTGACTTTTCTAAAATTGAAGCTGGAAGATTTGAGATAGAGGCGATCCCTTTTGATCTGGGTGAAGAAATTGAAAGTACGATACAATCATTTCTGCCTAAGGCAAATGAAAAAGGTTTGAAGCTCACATGGACATCGATGGTAGATTTGCCAGAGCATTATTTAGGCGATCAAATTCGTATCCGACAAGTGCTTAATAATTTGATAAGTAACGCTATAAAGTTTACCGATCATGGTCGTATTCATTTGAGCGTGAAACCCACACGTGGTATAAATGGATCCCCTGCCATACAATTTTCGCTTAAGGATACAGGCATAGGTATTAAGGTAGATAAGTTATCTTCAATATTTCAATCTTTTTCACAGGAAGATGAGAGTACAACACGTAAGTATGGCGGTAGTGGTTTAGGTATTACCATATCTAAGCAGTTGGTAAATATGATGGGTGGCGAAATATGGGTGAACAGCCCATCTGGTTTGTCAAAAGATAGTGATGCTCCGGGCGCTGAGTTTGCTTTTATAATCCCATACCGAACTAAGACTCATAACAAAAGCTTTAATTACAATCATATTGGCTCATTGAAAAAAGTAAGAGCTTTTGTTATATCGGATGAGCCCTTGCAGGTGCGTATTTTGATGAAAAACCTGGCATCCTTGCATATCGATTATAAGGTTCTGCCGCCTTCCAATGAATCGATTGATATTATCAGAACCGATAGTAAACACCATCTATTAATTGTTGATCATCGTCCTGATTTTAACGGATTGGAGTTTTTGCAGAATGTTTATAATCATCGCTTGCACAGGCGTATGCCTATTATTATGCAAAGTTCGGATTTCGAACCTTCTAATACATCGTTGGCTAAGAAACTAGGGGCTGATATTTACCTGCGCAAACCTGTCGAATTAAAAACACTAAGGGAGTATATAATAACTTTCTTTC
This sequence comes from Carboxylicivirga sp. M1479, assembly GCF_007097485.1. GTDB lineage: Bacteria > Bacteroidota > Bacteroidia > Bacteroidales > Marinilabiliaceae > Carboxylicivirga. The sequence continues at coordinate 301,470 of NZ_VKDE01000001.1, forward strand.
CTAAAATACAGGATAAAAAACCAGTACTCTTGGGGGTAAACCGATCCAGCAATTTAAAAGTATTGGTTGCTGAAGATAATGTTTTGAATCAGCGTGTGGCTAAAAGCCTTTTTAGTAAAATGGGTTATAAAATTGACATAGCCAATAATGGTTTAGAAGCTATTAATAAGATTAATCAGACTCAATACGACATCGTTTTTATGGATGTTTTAATGCCTGAAATGGATGGTATTGAAGCTATTCAAAAACTTCGATCGGGTAATAAAACATGCCCGGTAATTGCAATGACTGCTAGTGTTGAGGAGAGTGAACGCGATAGAGTTTTGGATGCTGGTATGGATGATTTCATAACCAAGCCAACCAAAGCCGAGGATCTTTCTCGTATGATTGCGAAATGGTGTCATGTTTAACAGCTCTAACAATAATTACAAAAGCAACACGTTTCCAGTTATATACTTCTAACAGAATAGAAAATGAGCTTTTATACACACAAGCGTATCTGGAAATTATTCCTCCTCATAGGAGCCATTACCATTGGCTTTTTTACCTTGGTTTATACCGATGATTTAACAAACGAGTTAAAAGAGGAAGAGCGCAAAAGTGTTGAAATATGGATTCAGGCCATAAAGCAAATTACTCAAAGTGGAACGGGTGAAGATGAATTGGGTTTAACGCTTGAAATCATTAGTCAGAATACCACTATCCCAATTATAATTGTTGAAGCAGATTCAAGCATTAACTCTCATCGTAACATAGATTTGCCACAAAAAGAGCAAGATGCTGCTCTTCAGAAAGAATTGCAGAGGTTAATGGAGAAAACAGAACCTCTAATTATTGATTTGGGCGAAAATGAGATTCAGTATTTGTATTACGATGATTCAATACTGATCAAAAAGCTAGGATGGTTTCCTATTGTGCAGCTGTCTATCGTCGCTCTATTTATTATTATTGCCTACATCGCTTTTAATGGGGCTCGTAAGGCAGAACAAGATCAGGTGTGGGTTGGTATGTCAAAAGAAACAGCTCATCAGCTTGGTACGCCAACGTCATCGTTGTTAGGCTGGGTCGATCTGCTTAAGCTTAAAGAGGGGAATGAAGACATTACAACTGAGCTTGAAAAGGATGTGGAGCGATTGCAGGTAATTACTGATCGTTTTTCAAAGATCGGTTCTAAGCCAGAGTTAAAAGAGCAGCCATTGATACTTACAATAAATGAGATTGTTGATTATTTAAGTAGGCGAACGGCTTCGAATATCAACATTTCGGTGGATGCTGGCGATGTGCCTTATTTAATGGTAAATATTAATAAGGTACTTTTTCAGTGGGTAATAGAGAATATCTGTAAAAATGCTGTTGATGCTATTGGTGGAGAAGGTTCAATTATTATTAAAATACATCGCAATAATGGGCACGTGCATATTGATATAAAAGATACAGGCAAAGGACTAAATAGAAATCAGTTTGCTACAGTGTTTAAGCCTGGCTACACAACCAAGTTACGAGGTTGGGGACTTGGCTTATCATTAGCTAAGCGTATTGTTCAGGGTTATCATGGAGGTAAGTTGTTTGTTAAAGAATCCGAAATTGGTAAGGGAACAACCTTTAGAATAACTCTGCCAAAAGCTTGATGTTTCATCACTTATTAAAAATAGACAAGGAAAAAAGAGTGCTTTTCTTTTCTCACGTTGGTTTATTTTATACTTTTGCACAGTTTTTAGAAAGGGAAATGTGGACAGATTGAGAAACTACGGCATTTCGTTCAAAGGATTAAAAGAAGGTAAACACCTGTTTAACTATGAGATAGGTGCTGAATTTTTCGAATTGTTTGAACAGCCATTAATCGAAAAAGGAAAGTTGATAGCTGATGTAGAGCTGAATAAAAGTTCTGCCTTATTAACATTAACCTTTAAAGTTAAAGGTGAGGTTGAGACCGTTTGTGACAATTGCTTGGAAACTTTAACTCTTCCTGTTGAAAATGAATCGCTAATGTACATTAAGTTTGGCGAGGAATATGATGAACCAACAGATGAGATTATAGTTTTACCGCACGAAGAGAATGAAATCAATGTAGCACAATTGATTTATGAGTTTATTTGTGTTGTTTTGCCAATTAGGCATGTACACCCCGAAAATGAAGATGGCAGCGTAACCTGTAATGCTGAAATGCTGAATCAATTGGATAATTATTTGGTTGAGGAAAGAACGGAAGAGGAGCAGGCCGATGATATAGATCCGCGTTGGGCGGCTCTGAAAAATTTAGTAGATAAATCAAGTAAATAGGTTGAAAAATGGCACATCCTAAACGAAAGATCTCGAAAACGAGAAGAGACAAGAGAAGAACACACTACAAAGCAGTAGCACCTGCATTGGGAGTATGTTCAAACTGTGGCGCTACAGTGAAGTTGCATACAGTTTGTGGCGAGTGCGGATATTACCGTGGAAAATTAGCTGTTGAAAAAGATGTAACAGCATAATTTATTGAATTCGCATTCAATAAAATTTGCCCTCAAAGAAATTTGAGGGCAAATTTTGTTTTTGGGCATTTGAATTATTCGTTTGGATAATATGGCTGTTTTCTTACATTTGTAGTTGCCCAAACCAAACGTTAATAAGTCTATTAGCTTAGTTTAAAATCAAATATTTTTGTCGTAAGTGACATGTGTGGTGTTATTTACGATGTATTGAAAATATAGGAAACAGGAAAAAGTAATTCATTAAAGGAGTTTAATTATTCATTTTTTAATGTTTCCATGTACTTGTGCTGTTGTTGAAGAATAGCATGTGCAAGAAAAAAATAGAAAGTCAAATGAAAACAACCAATGCAGTAATTACAGCAGTTGGGGGGTATGCACCTGACTATATTCTTGACAATCAAGAATTGAGCACTATGGTGGATACCACCGACGAGTGGATCATGACCCGAGTGGGTATTAAGGAACGACACATTCAAAAGGGCGAAGGACTTGGTGCTTCGGACATGGGTGTTGAAGCAATTAAAGATATTTTCAGAAAAACAGGTGTAAAGCCTGAGGAAATTGATTTGGTAATTTGTACAACTGTTACTCCTGATCATCCGTTCCCTGCAACAGCTAATATTATTGCTGATAAATGTGGCATAAAAAATGGCCATGGTTTTGACTTAAATGGCGCATGTTCTGGTTTCTTATACGGATTAGATACGGCTACTCAGTTTATAAAAGCTGGTACTAAAAAGAAAATTATAGTTGTTGGTGCTGAAAAAATGTCGTCGATAGTTGATTACACTGATCGTACCACATGTGTACTTTTTGGTGATGCAGCAGCGGCAGTTTTGGTTGAACCAACTGAAGAAGAGATTGGTGTTCGTGATAGTATTTTGCGTAGTGATGGTTTTGGTCGTGTACATTTACACATGAAAGCGGGTGGATCTGTTATGCCTGCATCGCACGAAACGGTGGATAATAAACTACACACAGTTTACCAAGAGGGGCAACCTGTATTTAAAAATGCTGTATCTAAAATGGCTGACGTTTCAGTTGAGATTATGGAGCGCAACAACCTTACAGCTGATGATGTTTCATGGCTTGTGCCGCACCAAGCTAATTTGCGTATCATTGGTGCAACAGGCGATCGTATGAATTTACCAAAAGAAAAAGTGATGGTAAATATTGAGCGATATGGTAATACGACATCGGCAACTATTCCGCTTTGCTTGTGGGAGTGGGAAAAGAATTTGAAAAAGGGAGATAATATTATTTTGGCGGCATTCGGTGCTGGATTTACCTGGGGTTCTATTTATATTAAATGGGGCTACGATACCAAATAATAACAATATTATAGATGGAATAAAGGGAGAGACAAATGAATTGTCTCTCCCTTTTTTTTGTCAAGTCAAAAGATGTTGAGATTGTTATGATGAACTGTTAGTCGATAATGCAATGCTGCATCAAAGCAATTAGCAAGTTATGCACAAAAAAAGAGGCTATCTCAAATAATGAAACAGCCTCTTTTGTATTCTTAACGATATTCAACTTAAACAGTTAAAATATCTTTTTCTTTAGCTTCAAACATAACGTCCACTTTCTTTGAGTAGTCGTTTGTGATATTCTGTACTTCGGCTTCTGCATCTTTTTCAAGATCTTCAGATAAACCTTCCTTTTTTAATTTTTTTAATTCTTCGTTACAGTCACGACGGGTGTTGCGGAAGCTTATTTTAGCATCTTCACACTCCGCTTTTGCTTGTTTAACAAGGTCTTTACGACGTTCTTCTGTTAACGGAGGAATGTTAATGCGAATAAGGTCACCGTTGTTATCTGGGTTTAAGCCCAAGTTGGCTCCCATAATTGCTTTTTCAATCTCACCAATTAATTGTTTTTCCCATGGCTGAATGGCAATGGTGCGAGGGTCAGGAGTACTAAGGTTGGCAACTTGTGAAAGTGGCGTCATGCTACCGTAATAATCTACTAAAACACCCTCAAGCATTTTTGTGTTAGCTTTACCTGCACGAATCTTACCTAGTTCGTTGTCAAGGTGTTCAATTCCTTTCGCCATTCTTTCTTTGGCATCGTCCAATATCAAATCTACTTCTTCTTGCATGGTCAGAATATATGATTGTTTTTAACCTGTTCTTTTACAAAAATAGAAAACTTTACATGAAAATGAAAAAACAGTACTAAGCAGTTGCCAAAGTAGTTGAAATATAAGTGTTTGATTATTGATGAATTGGTGACCTCATGTATAAATTAGAGATGAATATTTATGATCATGAAAGCGCTCGTTGAGAAGTAGGGAATCATCTAAAAACTAAATTTATGTGATTTGAAACGAGCCGTGAGAATAGCTTCACACACAGGAGCATGATTTGTTTTGGCAAGTTCCATGTGGCAATAGAAAGCAAAATATATCACATGAATAAGCGGATTTAACTCTAGTAGCTTGCACTCAAAAGATAAGTGGGGTTGAATTTAGCATGCGAGTTGTATTTTTTTGGCGAATTAGGCATTGGCTAGGTTGAAGCGATGATTCCAACTGATTATTCATCGGTTTTGTGTGATAAAGCTAAGTAGCTCTATTTGATTTGATAATGACTTTTGGTTACATTCGAACTTATCAAAGCAATCTCTAATGCAAAAAACAATCATTACCTTTTTATTATTGGTGTTTTATATTTCAACTTCTGCGGCACAAGAAGTAATGCATCACATCAGCAATAAGGCTATTTACGATTTTATTGATGAATTGGCCAATAAAGGAATTATCGAAATTAATAGCACCATTAAGCCCTATTCGAGGTTAACTATTGCGAAAGCTCTTCAGCAAGCCAATGGACACGCTTCGCTCACAAAAAGGCAGCAAAAAGAACTTGCATTTTACCTCAAGGACTTTAGCAAGGAATTGACCATTGGAAAAGACTTTGACAAACGTTTCGATGTGTTTTATTACAGCGATTCTCTGTTTAAAGTAACTGTTAATCCTATACTAGGCGGGCAATTTTTTCATAATGGCGATGATCTGGTGTATCATCGTTGGGGCGGTGCTGAATTTTACGGAAGCATAGGTAAGAATGTTGGTATCTATGGGAGTTTAAGAGATAACCATGAATCGCAATTTTTAGGCGGAAGCGAATATATTAGTAAAAGGCCTGGTGCGGTTTATAAAGGCGATTACGATGATAAAGATTACTCAGAAACACGCGGTGGTATAACTTATTCGTGGAAATGGGGTAGCCTTGGTTTACACAAAGATCATGTGGTGTGGGGAAGTGGTTATAGTGATGCCATTATATTAAGCGGTTTGGCGCCATCGTATGGCTACATTTCGTTCAAGATGAATCCAGTAAAATGGTTGGAGTTTAATTATATGCATGGTTGGCTGGTGAGCGAAGTTATTGATTCGTCTCGCACTTATCCTGTTTATGGCAATGATAGAAATGTATATGCTAATAAATTTATATCGGCCAATATGTTTACCATAAAGCCGATGAAAAAGCTGAATATTTCATTTGGTAACTCTATTATTGTTGGAGATACTGATTTTAACCCCACTTTTATGGTGCCATTCCTTTTTTATAAATCAGCCGATCATACTTATAATTCATGGGATAATTGGGTTGGACATAATGCTCAAATGTATTTAGATGTGAGCAGTCGGCAAATCAAAAATCTTCATTTGTACATGTCTTTGTTTATCGATGAAATATCCTTGGAGCGGATGTTTGATGAAGAGCTGCAGTCGAATCACCTGGCCATTAAGTTTGGAGCAAAGGTAAATGACTTATTGCCCGATGTATCTTTAACTGCCGAATACACACGTGTTCGTCCGATGACCTACGATAATTTTGTGCCGAGCATCACTTTTCGAAGTAATGATTTTATGCTTGGGAGCTATATGCGCGATAATGCAGAGGAGTTGTATCTGGCTATTGGCTATAAGCCTATCAGGGGTTTGGATTTACAGGCCACATACACAAGCATGCGACGCGGTAAGGATTATATGCAAATATTAAACGATGGCGAGATTGATGAGCATCCCGAAATTAATCCCGATGAAGAACGGTGGGGCTTGCCTTTTATTAATGAAGAGCGGTATTCTAATCAAAGCATCACATTTAAGGCTTCTTACCAGATTATTAATGATGGATTTATTTTTGTTGAAGCAACGAATAATAGCTTTGGTGGACCCGATAAAGATCTATATACCAATCCCTACTATTTGAAAGGAGATAATATATTTTCCTTTGGGATGAATTTTGGGTTCTGATAATAAGACAGGTTTAGAATGTTGCCGTTGCGCCTTAACAACATTCGCGGTAATTTTAAAAGCTAAACTTTAGTCTCTTTGCCTCTATGGGTATAGCTTGAGAGGTTTATGTGATAAATACTAACCCACTTTTTAAATACATACAACTATGTTAAAAGAACTATTAGCCAAAAAGAAAAAGTTGTCAGTTATAGGATTAGGTTATGTTGGATTGCCTATTGCTCTGGAGTTTGCGCGCAAAATGTCAGTTATTGGTTTTGATATAAAAGAAGACCGTGTTGACTTGATGCGAAATGGAATTGACCCAAGTAACGAATTGGAATCGGAAGCGTTTGTGGGTTGCGATATAAAATATACAAGTAATGCCGGTGATTTAAAGGAGGCTGATTTTCATGTGGTTGCGGTGCCTACGCCTATTAACAAACATAACTTACCTAATTTAACGCCACTTTTGAGCGCTACGCGTGCGGTTGGTAAGGTTCTTAAAAAAGGAGATTATGTGGTTTTTGAATCAACCGTTTATCCGGGTTGTACCGAAGATGATTGTGTGCCCATATTGGAAGCTGAATCAGGTTTGAAGCTAAATACCGATTTTAAAGTAGGCTTTAGTCCTGAGCGAATTAATCCTGGTGATAAGGAGCATACCTTAACCAAAATTCTAAAAATTGTATCTGGTAGCGATGATGAGTCGGCTGAAGTGATTGAAGATGTTTATGCTAGTATTATTACAGCAGGAATTCATAAGGCCAGTTGTATTAAAGTAGCTGAGGCAGCAAAAATCATCGAAAACACGCAGCGTGATGTGAATATTGCCTTGATGAATGAGTTGTCGATTATCTTTAATAAAATGGATATCAATACTTTTGAAGTGTTGGAAGCTGCAGGTACTAAATGGAATTTCCTGCGCTTCTTTCCAGGGCTTGTGGGAGGGCATTGTATTGGAGTTGACCCTTACTACCTTACCTACAAGGCCAATGAGTTGGGCTATCATTCGAAAATAATTACGGGAGGACGGTACATTAATGATTCGATGGGTAGTTATGTCGCAAAGAATGTAGTGAAGAAGTTAATCTCCAATGGTATTAAAATTAACGGAGCTAAGGTGTTAATTATGGGCGCTACTTTTAAAGAGAATGTGAGCGACATACGAAATTCCAAAGTGGCCGATGTGGTAAACGAGCTTAAATCTTTTAGTATTGATGTGGAAGTTGTTGATCCGCATGCTTCATCCGAAGAACTACAACATGAATATGGCTACGGCTTAATCGACCAGATTGATGAAAGGTATCAGGCTGTTATTGTTGCTGTAAATCACAATGAATACATTCAACTCAATGAGGATTACTTTAAATCAATTATGGTTGAGCAAGGGCTTTTTGTCGATGTAAAGGGAATTTATAAAGGAGCGATAAAGGATTTGACTTACTGGAGTTTATAAGCTACATTTTAAAACAAAAAAAACGGTGTACCTAAATTTTGGTTACACCGTTTATTCGTTCTGCAAACCAGTTCTGTTGGTCTACTTGGTCACTTTCATCATTACTTATCAAATCCATAACTGTATTCTTTATTACCCGAAACAAGGGATACCTGATACTCGCCTGATGGTAGTTTACTCAAGTCAAACATACCAGAATACGTGTCTTTTGTTGGTAGGCTCGAGTTGTAAATCTCTGTTCCAAATTTATCGTCAATTTTAATACTTAAAGCTGCTTTGTCGAAGTTCATATGACTTACATAAAGCTTGTTTTCGGCTACTCTAAAGAAAGCATTTAGTGCTTCGTTTTCAGATTCTTTACTATCTGCTTTAATCAGTTCGTGATTAGTAATAATGAATTTTTCACTTGATTTTTCATTTTTACTAGTCAATTCAATGGTGTATTCGCCATCTTCAAGCGATGATAAATCAAATAGTTTCTGAAATGAGCTGGCTCCGTTAATGCGTGAACTAGAGTAAAGTTCTGAACCATCCTGATCAACAATTTTAAGGCGGAAATTCTCTGCGGCATCATAACGTGCGGTTATAACGGCATAATCCGTTTTCAAATAAGAATTGATAAAGATTTTTCCTTTTCCGAATGCTCCTGTGGACAATAAGGCCAATACAGCTACTGGCAACAACCTCCTTAATACATTTACTTTTTTCATCGTAAAATAGTTTTTAATAGTTAATAATTATTTATGACCCCTTTTCTGAGTGGGGTACGGTACAAAAGTAGAATGTTTTTTGAGACTATGTGTAAAAATTAGGGGGTATTTTTGTTAAAAATATAAAAACAACAATTTTCGACGACCAAAATAGGGGGTGTTGAGTTGTTTTGGTGATTTTTATATGAATTTGATGCTTTTTTAGGGGGGTGATGATTGAAAATCTTATTTTCTTACTGCTTTTTAAGTTGAAAACATGTATTTCATACCTCAATGTCGTTTTATTGACTTTTCAAGAATCATTTAAATGATCTCAAATAGTGTATAAAAACCATTTGTTCATTAAGTAAGTGTTAAAAAGGTGTAAAAATCCCATAAAATAATTACATATAGAAAGGCGAATGGATGAATATCTTTCGAATTATCACAAAGAAATTTATTCTTTCCTTTAAAGTAAAAGTGATTTCAGATGTTGTTTTAAGGCTAGAAATCTAAAAGGTAGAAAAATTAGATTGATAGAAGTGTAAACAGCTAAGTTTCATGAAAACATTCATGCTAATAATTCGGCTTTTCATCTTCTTAATTATACCATACGTCTATCAGCTTAAGTGTGAGTGTTTATTGTGATTAAATTCAAGCTCATAATCACAAATAACCCTCATTATGGACAGACGAAAGTTTCTTACCCGAACGGGCCAATCTTTGGCTTTACTAAATGTAGCTGGCTTAGCGAGTGCAGCTCCCACACTTTCGAAAGAGTATAAGAATGTAGCACCCGAAGACATTATTTATCGCACCTTAGGACGAACAGGTTTGCAAGTTCCTGTTGTTAGCATGGGCGTAATGAATGCGAATATACCTGGATTAATTGTTCGCTCATACGATAAGGGAATCCGACTGTTTGATACTGCTTGGTATTACCAGAACGGGATGAACGAGAAAATGCTGGGTGAAACTTTGGATAAGCATAAGCTGCGTGATGATGTGAAGATAGTTACCAAAGTCTATTTGAAAGAAACTGAACGCGACTTATATCAGCCCGAGATAAAAGCCGTGTTTATTGAACGCTTTGAAGAAAGTCTTCGACGATTAAAAACCGATTATGTAGATGTACTTATATATCATGCTGCAAGTACCATTGAAGAGCAGAATAATCCATTCATTATAGAGGCTTTGACTGAATTAAAAGCAGCAGGTAAGTACAAGCATTGTGCGGTTTCGTTGCATGGCGATGATGCTGCCTTGATTGACGATGTGCGCGAAAAAGGCTTCTACGATATTATTATGGTGATGTTTAACATCGCGTATGCCGATGATTTGCGTTTACAAACAGCAATGCAAAAGGCGGCCGAAGCGGGGCATGGAATAATAGCCATGAAAACACAATGTGGTGGCGGTGGATACATGTGGTGGGAAAAACACGAAGATAGTCGGCAGTCCATTGGTACGTTAAACCATACTGCCATGTTGAAGTGGGTGTTGCAGCACGATTATATTGCTACGGCCATACCAGGTTATACAACTTATGAGCAATTGGACGAAAATTTTTCGGTCGCCGATAATTTGGCATTTACAACGCAAGAGCGCGATTTTCTGGATAAAGCGCATGTGCAATTGGCGCAATCGTTTTGTGTTCAATGCTCGCAATGCGTTAACTCTTGTCCTCATCGTAACGATATTCCAACGCTTATGCGTACTTATATGTATGCCTATCAGTACGACAATATGCAACAAGCACTTGCCACCGAAAAGGCAATGCCTAGAAAATATGGTTTAGCCAACTGTAAAGATTGTGGTCAATGCAGTGCCCAATGCAAGCGTTCACTTAACTTATCGCAACGAATTGAAGCCCTTAAAGAATTAAACTTTCAACACGCTTAATGTATTTCTATGACTAAATATGTGATGATTCTCTTTTATGCATCTTTATTAAATACGGTATTGGCATCGGAGCCTTTTAAGTTGTTTCCTAAAATTGATTATTGGGAAATTGGCGAAATAGACCATTACAATACCAATACCTTGTACAATGCCATTAATGGTGGTTCTGAGTTATACCTAAAATATAATTTTGAAGGAATGACCACGGCCGACTATCTGCACAACGACAATTATATTACCGTAGAGTTGTATAAGCATGCCTCGCCTATTGATGCTTTTGGTGTTTACAGCATGGAACGACCGCAGGAGGATAAATACCTCGATATTGGTGTGCAAGGTTTTGGTGAATCCGATTATACTTATTTTGTAGCTGGACAATACTACATAAAGGTGCGTGCTTTAAAAGTGACCGATGAAAGTAAAGATGCCATGCAAGCAATCATCTCAAAACTGGAGAAGAACCTAAACGGTGAGGCTGTCTTTCCTGAGGAATTCAACTACTTTCCTACGAAAAATAAGGTAAGGTTTAGTGAGAGATACATTAATGTGAGTGTGATGGCCTATTCATTTCTTCAACATTCTTTTGAAGTGAAGTACCGCAATGGCGAAAAAGAATACACCTTGTTTATGCTTAAAAGTGACACCGAGGATGGAGCTTGTCGAATGTTACAGGCTTACTTGGAAGCAAGCAAAATGATTAAGGATGTTGCAAAGAATCAGTTTATATCTATCAATGATCGGTATAATGGAGATATTGGTTTGATGCAGGTTGGGAATTACATACTGTGTTCCCGTGGTGACCTTACTCAGGAAATGAGTGAACAATTATTGAATGAAATCGCCAATAATATACAACGATATTAAGGAGGTTTTTAGGTGGGATTTAAATTGGGAGGCTTTATAGCTTCCCTTTTTTTATTATTTTTAATTCATAAGTGTGTTAAATGATTATTGGATAAAATATAATTTTTTGACTATTGCTTTTTAAAAGTTGTACAGTGTGGCCTATTTTTAAATGGCTTTTGTTTTATTGAAAACTTTAGAGAGACTGGGAAGTTCCGAACTTGTTTCGGAAATCGCCCAGCCGAACTTAAGTTTGAGTTAAAAAAGAAAGTTATTTAAAAAGAAGCCTTGATCCTTTTTCCTTAGTTTTTGTGATCAAGAACAAAAAGTAAGTCCAGTTTGGGCGGATAGCCCAATTGAAGAAATTAATTATAATTACATTGACTTTTAATTCATCATCCTACATATTAAACTCATGATTAACGATAAAATACTGTTTGAAATAGAGCAATGGGCCAAACAAATGTTAGCCGATTGCGATGCCGGACATGATTGGTGGCACATAATACGTGTTCGAAATAATGCAAAAGCAGTTCATGCTATTGAGGGCGGCGATTGGAATACCATTTTGCTGGCTGTAATACTGCACGACATTGCCGACACCAAGTTTTTTGATGAGGTAGAATCTCTAATGCTGATCGAGCGAAAGCTTAAAGAACACCATATTGATGCTGAAGTGCTCGACCATGTAATTAAAATAATCCAAAACTTATCGTTTTCTAAACAATGGTGTGATACATCTTTTACTTCGCTGGAGCTGAGTGTGGTGCAAGATGCGGATCGTTTAGATGCCATTGGAGCTGTGGGAGTGGCCCGTGCATTTAGCTATGGCGGACATAAGGGTCGCGATTTCTATAACCCTGCCATACCTCCACAAGAATATGCTAGTGCCGATGAGTATAGGAACAGTAATAGTCCTACCATTAATCATTTTTACGAAAAGTTATTGTTGCTAAAGGATAAGATGAATACCAAAAGCGGAATGGCAATGGCTGCTCAACGGCATCAGTTTATGGAAGAGTATTTAAAGCAGTTTTTTAAAGAATGGGGAGAATAATTAATGACGATGAGTTTTGCATCATGCTGCATTGAAAATTAATAATTATTTTCACGCTCTCTAAAAATCCTAATGCTCAATGGCCGTAAAAAAGCAAAGTCCTAAGAAATCAGCATCCAAAAAGAAGACTGCCGTTCGTAAAAAAGCTAAAACAAAGAGGAGTTTTAAAAAGCGTCTGTTTTTATTTCTTCTAAAAGCTGGAGTACTAAGTATAGCCGGTGTATTTGTATTTTGCCTTTTTGTGTACTTGGGATTATTTGGCGCTATACCAGGCGAAGAAGAATTGTCGAAGATTCAGAACCATTCGGCCTCTGAAGTCTATTCTATTGATGACGAACTGATGGGGCGTTATTATATCGAACATCGCCTTACCATTGCCAACGATCAAATATCTCCTTACATAAAAGATGCCTTGGTGGCCACTGAGGATAGCCGTTTTTTTGAGCACAATGGCTTAGATGTTATTAGTTTGGGGCGTGTGGTGGTGCGTACCATTATTTTTGGAGACAGGGCACAAGGCGGCGGAAGCACCATTAGTCAGCAGTTGGCCAAAAACCTTTATCCGCGTATGCGATTGGGATTTTTGAGTTTACCTGTGGGTAAAACCAAAGAGATATTTACGGCTGCCCGCTTAGAAAACGTATACTCAAAAGACGACATACTTGCTCTTTACCTCAATACAGTTCCATTTGGTGAGGATATATACGGTATTGAAATGGCTTCCAAACGCTTTTTTGGAAAGAAGTCGAAAAACTTAAACCCAGCTGAAGCGGCCACCTTGGTAGGAATGTTGGCAGCCAACACAGCCTATAATCCTCGTTTAAATCCTGAGCGAAGTATTAAACGTCGCAATATTGTGCTGAAAAGAATGCGTGATCATGGTGCCATTTCGGAGGTAGAGTATCGTAAATGGCAACAGAGTAAGATTGTGCTGAACTACCGTAGGATTGATCACAACACAGGTATCGCACCTTATTTTAGAGAGAAGATTAGAGTACAGGCTCAGCAAATATTGGAAGATGAATATGGTGATGAATACGATATTTATTCCGATGGCCTAAAGATATATACGACCATTGATGCTGGCTTGCAGGAATATGCCGAAAAGGCGGTAGATCAGCAGATGAATCGTTTACAAGGCGAATTTGATAATCATTGGAAAGGACGTTCGCCCTGGGCCAAGCATCCACAAGTTTATACCAATGCCTTGCGGCAGTCGCGCCGCTACCAAAAAATGAAAGATGCTGGGCACAGCGATGAGAAGATATTTAAAGCGATGGAGAAGAAAGTGCCCATGACCATTTTTACTCATGCTGGTGAAAAAAGGGTGACCATGAGTCCGGTTGATTCGGTTAAGCACTATCTGATGCTGCTTAATACTGGTTTTGTGGCCATGAACCCGCGTAATGGCCATGTGTTGGCTTGGGTGGGAGGCATCGATCATAAAACGTACCAATACGACCATGTTACATCGCGTCGCCCGGTAGGCTCTACTTTTAAACCCATTGTCTATGCGGCAGCTATGCAGGATGGGGTGTCGCCTTGTGATTTTATATCCAATGAACAGGTGGTGTATGAGGATTATGATGATTGGGCTCCATCCAATAGCAATGGCAAGCACGAGGGCTACTACTCGGTAAAAGGCGGATTGGCCAATTCGGTTAATACGGTAAGTGCTAAATTAATTACGCAAATTGGTGTGAGCGAGGTGGTCAACCTGGCCGAGGATATGGGTATTGAAGAGGATATTCCTTATTATCCCTCTATAGCCTTGGGTACAGCTGAATTATCCTTGCTTGATATGGTAAGTGCCTATACGACATTTCCTAACTACGGTCGCCCTGTTGAGCCAACCATGTTATTAAAAATTGAAGACAGGAATGGCAATGTGCTTTATCAGAATGAGGGGCATTTGCCAAAAGATGAGGTTTATGACGATGATGTGGCCTATTTCGCAGTGGAATTGATGCGCGGAGTTGTGGAACGAGGAACGGCCAATTCTCTTCGCAGTGTTTTTAACCTTAAAAGCGACCTGGCAGGTAAAACAGGAACAACCCAGGATAATTCCGACGGATGGTTTATTGGTTACACCCCAAATATTGTGGCTGGTGCCTGGGTGGGGAACGATCAACCCAGCATTCGTTTTCGCTCAACGGCTTTAGGTAGTGGCGGGCACATGGCCTTGCCAATATTTGCCCGTTTTATGCAGCGCCTTGAGAAAGATCGTAGTCGCTACCAATACCATAAAGGATCATTTTATGTGGTGCCATCGCGTTTACAAAAACAATTAATGTGTGACGATTTCGCTGAGGAAGATCCTGATAAAGGCTTTTTCGATAGTTTATTGGAGGGATTTGATAAGCCCGACTCGCTTAAACTTAAGAAGCAGCAAGAGAAAAAGGCTAAAAAAGACCAGAAGAAGAAAGATCACAAAAGTGTTCTTCAGAAAATGAAAGACTTATTTAAGAAAAAGTAATATCGTACAAAAAGCACGGATGCCATCTTTATTGGCATAAAGCAAATAAAGATGGCATCCGTTTTTTAAGTCTCTGTAAAACTCCTCTATTTCGAACCAAACTCTGTTTTTAAGTCGGTGGTAAATTGTCGTATTTGTTGCTCATTCTCCTTGGGGCATATCAATAACGATTTATCCGACTGCACAATAATGTAGTTCTTGAGCCCTTGTATGACGCCCACCTTATCTTTGGGTAAGTGAACCACACTGCCTTCGGTATCGTAAAGTAATACCTTACCACTTAGGACGGCATTGTCGCGGTTGTTTCGCTCCGAGTTTTCGTGTAGCGATGTCCATGTTCCCAGGTCAGACCATCCGAAGTCAACTATTTGAACATATACATTATTGGCCTTTTCCATTACACCGTAATCAATGGAAATATTCTTACAGTCCATATAGGTGTCGTACAAGCTCTGTTCTTCTTTGTCCGTACCTATATTAGGGCCATAAGCCGTAAATAAACTGGCAATCTCTTTTAGGTGTTTGTTATAGGCTTTTTCAATACTCTTTAGCGACCAAATAAAGATACCAGAGTTCCAAAAGAACTCTCCGCTATCGAGCAGTATCTTGGCCATTTCCAGGTTGGGTTTCTCGGTAAATGTTTTGACCTTATTGAAATTATCAGGCAGACCTTCCTTTTCTTCCACCTGAATATATCCATAACCTGTTTCGGGCCTGCTGGGTTTAATGCCCAAGGTAAGTAAGGTGTCTTTGTCCTCTACAAACTTCAGCCCTTCAGTAATTTTATCTCTAAATACTGTTTCGTTTAATATTAAATGATCAGCAGGAGTGACCACCACATTGGCTTCTGGGTTTTGCGTTTTAATAACTGCATTAGCAAAGGCAATGCATGGAGCAGTATTGCGGCGTAAGGGTTCTGATAATACTTGTTCGGGCTTTAATTCTGGTAGCTGCTCAAGTACTAAGTTTTTGTAGCTATGGCTGGTAACAACTAAAAAGTTGTTGATGGGGCAAATGGATACAAAACGTTCGAAAGTTTGACGTAGAAGTGATTTGCCAGTGCCAAGAATATCGAGGAATTGTTTGGGTGTTTGGGTGGTGCTTAAAGGCCAAAAGCGACTACCTACGCCGCCTGCCATTATTACACAGTGTGTGTTGTTATTCATAGATTTGTTTATTTACAAATACGAATGTTGTATCTTGCTTCAGTAACTAGGATTATTATTACTTTTATCACACTAAATTACGGACTATTTTTCATATCGCAATGAGAATATTTTACCACCTGGGTCGTTACACGCTCTTTTTAAAAAAAGTATTCGGAAAACCTGAGAAGCACAGTGTTTTTGTCAAGCAGATTATTCGCGAAGTTGATAAGCTAGGTATTGACTCACTGGGTATTGTTATGATTATTTCTGTTTTTATGGGTGCTGTAATCACGCTTCAAACAGCCTATAATCTTGAAATGCCCATCATACCTAAATACACCATTGGATTGGCAGCTCGTGACTCTATACTTCTTGAGTTCTCATCCACTATCGTTGGCTTGATACTAGCTGGTAAGGTAGGTTCAAACATTGCCTCCGAAATTGGTACCATGCGTGTAACAGAGCAAATTGATGCTTTGGAGATAATGGGTATTAACCCGGCAGGCTATCTGGTGTTGCCTAAGGTCTTAGCTTTTGTTTTTATCATTCCTTTTCTTGTGATTATTAGTATGGGAATTGGAATATTAGGAGGTTTTGTTGCGGGTTCGCTTACTGGCGAAGTGCCTGGTCCCGAATATATTTATGGGATACAATATGCTTTTATTCCTTTTTACATTGTCTATGCTTTAATAAAATCAGTGGTGTTTGGCTTTATTATTTCTACTATTTCGGCATATTGGGGATACCATGTGAGTGGAGGAGCCCTTGAAGTTGGAGCCGCCAGTACCAAAGCTGTGGTGTCAAGTAGTATTCAAATTTTGTTATTCAACCTTATCCTTACACAATTATTGTTAGCATGATAGAAGCGATTGATGTACATAAATCCTTTGGCGATAAAGAAGTATTAAAAGGTATTTCAACTGTTTTTGAAAAAGGAAAGACGAACTTAATTATCGGACAAAGTGGATCGGGAAAAACCGTTTTGCTTAAGTCATTGGTGGGTTTGCACGATGTTACCTCGGGCGATATTCGTTACGATGGTAATAGCTTTCTTGAGTTGAATAATAAAAGCAAAAAACGCTTACGACAGGATATTGGCATGCTATTCCAGGGTTCTGCCTTATTTGATTCATTAACGGTGGAAGAGAATATTCGTTTTCCGCTTGATATGTTTACCGATTGGAGTATGGAAAAGCGACGCGAAAGAGCTAACTTTTGTATCGATCGTGTGAACTTGGAAAATGCCAACGCTAAATTCCCGTCGGAGATAAGTGGGGGTATGCAAAAACGAGTGGCCATAGCCCGTGCCATAGCTCTTAATCCAAAGTACTTGTTTTGCGATGAACCTAATTCAGGACTCGATCCGCGCACATCCATAGTGATAGACGAACTTATCCATGAGATAACCGTGGAGTTTGGCATGACAACCATTGTTAATACCCATGACATGAATTCAGTTATGGGAATAGGCGAGAATATTGTGTTTATCTACAAGGGCGAAAAACTTTGGGAGGGAACCAAAGACGATATTTTTCATGTGCAAAACAAGGCCTTGGAAGATTTTATTTTTGCCTCAAAACTCTTTAAAAAGGTTAGGGATAACAATGGGAAGTAGTCCCATTATAAACTATTTACATTTCTAAGTAAACTGCTTCTACGTGATTAATCAAGCATCTTATTTTTTACTGTGGCCACATGAGTGTGATGCAATGCCTGCGCCCAAACAAGTGGAGGAGTCGATGCAATTGATTGAAATGTTACAACAGAAAGCACCACATCTTGTCAACAAGCAGAAACGCTTTGTGCCTAAACAAAGTATCACTTGGACACAACGTTTGTTACTGCCATCAACTTACCCTTTTAAAAATGGGCAGCAAGCCCAAACCAAAGGAGGCGTTGTGTGGACAGATTACAAAGTTTCGTTTTGGCCATTGATGCTATTTATTTTAAAAATTGATGGAGGTTTAGCATGGGAGCAAGTGCAGCAACAGTTTTTTTACGAAGAAACTGAGCTGCCCAATTGGCAAGCCATATCTCAACATTTGCAGTCGTGTGAAAATGTATCAGCCATTGACATGGATGAGTTAGATCGTTGGTACGATGAGGTAAGTATCACGCACATTTCGCCTCTTGCTTTTCATCAGTTGTATGAGTGGTTTGGCATGGATTTAAAAGAAATATCTTATTCAGCCTTCGACTTTTTTATGGAAAAACGTAATGGTGTTGATGCCTGGATAAAAGCTTTGCAAAAGCACCTATCACGCCTACAAACTTTAACTTCTACTGAAAGGGAGTATTTATTATCTCACTACCTCATTAAATTATTGAAGCAACAATAATTGTGTTTGAACTTTCGGGGGTAGAGCATACCTTTACAAACAAAAACAAGCAATGGATATATCATTCAAACAAATGCAGGAATCGGCTGCCTTTATTCAGTCGGCAGGTATTGACAAGCCTCAGGTGGGTATTATTTTAGGTACTGGATTAGGTGGCTTAATTAAAGATATCACAATTCAAAAAGAGATTGATTATGCCGATATACCGCATTTTCCTGTTTCTACAGTAGAATCGCACAAGGGAAAGCTCATTTATGGCGAGCTGGCTGGTAAAAGTGTGCTGGCCATGTCGGGGCGTTTTCATTATTACGAGGGTTACAGCATGCAACAAATTACGCTCCCAGTTAGGGTAATGAAACTGTTGGGTGTTCAAAATCTATTAATATCCAATGCAGCAGGTGCGGTTAACCTTAGGTATAAGAAAGGGACGCTAATGTTGTTGGATGACCACATTAATTTACTGCCAGAAAATCCTTTAACTGGTAAAAATATTGATGAATTGGGGCCTCGTTTTCCCGATATGAGTCAGCCATTTAATAAGCAATTGAATGAACTAATGCTAGCGGCAGCCAAAGAGGAAGCAGTAGTATTGCATCAAGGTGTGTATGCATCGGTGCCTGGTCCAAATTTGGAAACACGTGCAGAATACCGATACATTAAATCCATTGGTTCTGATGCAGTGGGTATGTCAACGGTGCCCGAGGTTATTGTGGCTAATCACATGGGCTTGCCTTGTATTGCCGTATCGGTATTAACCGATGAGTGCGATCCAGATAATCTACATCCTGTAAGTTTGCAAGAGATTTTAGATGTGGCAGCATCGGCCGAAAAAGGCTTGATTAAGCTGTTTAAACGCCTAGTGGCGCAGTTATAGTCAATAATAAATTATTCTCCTGCCCTCGGCGAGAAGCTTTCCATGCATTTGGAAACCGTCCTGCCGTGAGCGAGAACGTTTCCAAACGTTTGAAAGTCGTCCTGCCGAGCGCAGGAACATTTCCAAATGTTTGGAAACGATGCTGCCGAAGGCAGGGCTATTTCCAAATGTTTGGAAGTCATGCTGCCCATTGCGGCAAAAAAAAGGACTGCAACATAACGTTGTAGTCACGTTAAGCATGCAGTCCTTTCAATATTTTAGCGTTTCGTTTACTTATTCTGAATAGCCATAATGCGGCTAATGTACTTACCAAGAATATCGAATTCGATGTTGATGGTTGAGCCAGCTTCAATCTGGTGGAAGTTAGTAAAGTCGTGCGTGTAAGGGATGATAGCTACTGAGAATTGGTCATCCTTGCTATTAACAACTGTTAAGCTAACACCATTAACCGTAACCGATCCTTTTTCAACAGTCATGTATCCTTCGGCTGCTTTTTCTTTATCAATCACATATTGGAATGTGTAATACCAGCTTCCGTCAGCTTCTTTTACTTCCAGGCATTTTGCTGTTTGGTCTACGTGGCCCTGCACAATGTGTCCGTCCAAACGACCATTCATAATCATGCTACGCTCAAGGTTTACCTTGTCACCAATCTTAAGCAAACCTAGGTTCGACTTCTCAAGTGTTTCTTTAATGGCTGTTACCGTGTAGGCTTTGCCCTCCTTTTTAACCACGGTTAAACACACTCCATTGTGCGCTATACTTTGGTCAATTTTTAACTCATCAGTAAATGAACACTCCATGGTTACATGAAGATTTCCCTTATCTTGCTCTAAGCCCACCACTACGGCAGCTTCTTCTACAATACCTGAAAACATTTTAAAGCTCTTTATGTTAGAAACTATCTGATTATCTGAACCGCTAAAATACAGATATTATTCGTATTTTTCGGAGCTTGATAAGCAAATCCGTAATGACAATCATCAACCAATTACTTTAGTAGCATGACGACTGTAAAAACAAAATACATAGGAGGTCTTAGAACCGAGAATATTCATGTTCAATCAGGCACCAAAATTATTACCGATGCCCCATGTGATAACCGCGGTAAAGGCGAGTCTTTTTCGCCGACAGACATGTTAGCTACGGCTTTGGGTAATTGTATTATGACCATTATGGGGATTAAAGCCATGGACAATAATATTGATATTGAAGGCACTGAATTGGATATTACTAAAATTATGGCTGAGAATCCACGTCGCGTATCTGAAGTGATTATGGAATTTAACTTTCCCAATAAAGCATATTCGATGGAGGAAAAAGCGCTGATTGAAAGTGTAGCAGGTACGAGTCCTGTGCCTTTAAGTGTGCATCCTGATTTGAAACAAACCATCCGTTTTAACTGGTAATTGCTAAGTATGATATTGGTTACTGGAGCAACTGGGCTTGTTGGATCACACTTGTTAATTGAACTAATTAAAAACGGCTCATTCGTTCGTGCTCTTTATCGTTCGCAGAAAACGAGAAAAGGTGTTGAAGAGCTTTTTTCTTATTACAAAGTAGAGGGTTTCGAAAAAATTGAATGGCTCAAAGGCGATTTAATGGATTACTTTCTGTTAATGGATGCTCTTAAGGATGTATCAGTCATCTATCATTGTGCGGCCATGGTTTCATTTAAGCCAAGCGACCGTAAAGCCATGTTTAATGTGAATGTGGAAGGAACGGCTAACCTGGTAAATGCTGCCATTGAAAGTAAAACGGAATGTTTTTGCCATGTTAGCTCCATCGCTACCTTGGGTAAATCGCTTAATGGCGAGTTAATTGATGAGTCATCATTTTGGCAGAACGATGATAACCACTCGGTGTATTCGCAAAGCAAGTTCCAATCCGAAATGGAGGTGTGGCGAGGGACTAAAGAGGGTTTAAAGGCTGTGGTGCTGAATCCGTCGGTTATTATTGGTCCTTGTGCCGATGATAAAAGTTCAGGTCAATTGATTCATAGCTTGAGTAAAAACATGACCTTTTATACTGGTGGCGGTACTGGTTTTGTTGATGTACGCAACGTGGTGGATGCCATGATTGCTGTTGCGCAGTCTGGCAAAGTGAATGAGCGTTTTATTGTTAACGGCGAGAATCTGAGTTATCAGACCTTGATGCAAACGGCTGCTAAAGTTTTCGATGTGAAAGCACCAACAGTAAAAGCCAACCGTATATTAACTGGCATTGCCTGGCGATTAGAGCGATTGAAATATATGCTTTGGGGGCAAGCGCCTAAAATGACCAAAGAAACAGCCCGCACATCGCAAAATCAATCGAAATACTCAGCTGACAAATTACATGGCGAGATGAAGATTAATATGTTCTCCATTGAAGAGGCATTGGAGAATGTGAAGAGTTATAAGGGAAGGTAATTGATGAACTAAGGGAATGTAATGAGGAGTATGCTAAGGGTGATTACTAAAGATGATATCATTGATATCTTTCTAAAAGGAAGACAGAGAGGAATTAAATTTATACTCTCAAAGTTTACATTTTCGGGATTAGCTCGAACGCAAAGTGCTTTTAATGAAACTGCAAAGCAGAGTTCTAATTGGTGGGATATACCTTCTGTGCGATTGAGGTGGAATGAAAAGATCACCGGATCTGAAAACACCAGCTATGAGCAGTACTTAATTCAAACGGTATTGAGTGGTAGAAGTGAGCTTACGTTGCTCTCTCTTGGAAGTGGTACATGTGAACATGAAATAGAGTTGGCGAAGTATAAAAAGTTTAAAAGAATAACATGTGTTGATTTGTCGGCATCGAGCATTGCAGAAGCAAAAGCTGCAGCTCAAAAGAAACAGATACAGGATATCGATTTTATTTGCTCTGATATAAAGGAACTTAATTTGAATAGCAAAAGTTTTGATATTGTGTTATTTAATGCCTCACTTCATCATTTTAAAGATGTTGATTCTTTATTATCAAATGAAGTGATAAATTACCTCAAAGATTCAGGCCTATTGGTGATAAATGAATTTGTTGGTCCCAATAGACTTCAATTTCCTAAAGAACAGATTATTCGAGTTAATGAAGCAATCAAATTAATTCCTAAAAAATACCGGAGAAGGTATAAATCTTCATTATATAAACGGAGTTTTAGTGGCTCTGGTTATCTGCGAATGATTATTGCTGATCCCTCGGAGTGTATAGATTCCATTAGTATAATGAGTGCTGTGCATAAGTATTTTGAGCCAATTATAGAGAAGCCATACGGCGGTAATATACTTATGAATGCTCTTAAGGATATCGCTCATAATTTTTATGACTTGGATAAGGAAAAAAAGGAAGTTTTAAAAGAGTTATTTTTATTTGAGGATAATTATTTATTAAATAACCATTCGGACTTTGTTTTTGGAGTTTATCAAAAAAAGAACATAAAAAAACCAATAAATTAACGAACGTATTTCACGATGTACTTTCGTTAATCTATTGGTATTGTCATTCAAATAAGGTTTTATCCTAGTGTTTTATAGTGTAATGATAAACTGAGTGTAGTATAAATCTAAGCTAAACTGACCAACTCCTTAATTACACGGGTCATATTAGGTTCGGCAGCAGCAGCTACTTCCTGAACTTCTTCGTGTGACACCTCCACTATTTGTCCTGGAACACCCGAATCGGTAATGATGGAAATGCCAAAGCATTGCATATTCATGTGACGAGCTACGATAACTTCAGGCACGGTTGACATGCCAACAGCATCGGCTCCCAGAATTCGGAACATCTTGTATTCAGCAGGTGTTTCAAATGTTGGGCCTGTTGTACCAACGTAAACTCCTTGCTTTAGGTCGATGTTATTTTTTTTACCAATTTCCATTGCTTTTGCAATAAGCTGTTTGCTATATGGTTCGCTCATATCGGGGAAGCGTGGCCCAAGCTTATTGTTATTCTTACCAATTAAAGGATTATCGCCAAACATATTAATGTGGTCGTTAATCACCATAATGTCTCCAACAACATAGTCAGGGTTTAAACCGCCACTGGCATTGGATACAAAAAGCGTATTAATTCCCATTTGTTTCATCACCCTAACAGGGAACGTCACTTCTTTCATGTCGTAACCTTCGTAGTAATGGAAGCGGCCTTGCATTGCTAAAATTGGCACTTCGTTAATGGTGCCGAATATGAGTCTTCCGCTATGTCCCTCTACTGTTGATACAGGAAAATTGGGGATCTCTTCGTATGAAATTGATTTCTCAATCTTAATTTCGTTTACTAAACCGCCTAAGCCAGTTCCTAATATTATGCCGATGACGGGTTTTA
The DNA here is from genome assembly GCF_007097485.1 of Carboxylicivirga sp. M1479. Taxonomy (GTDB): domain Bacteria; phylum Bacteroidota; class Bacteroidia; order Bacteroidales; family Marinilabiliaceae; genus Carboxylicivirga. The sequence goes on from NZ_VKDE01000001.1 coordinate 325,279, forward strand.
TCGAACTTTGTGAAGTAAGATAATCAGCTGTGGTTTGAATTGTCTCTAACATAGTTGCGTATTGTATTGTCAAATTGTTCTTCTTCGTTAAATAATACCTTGAGTTGAATAGGTATGTACCAGCATTTCTCAAGTACATCTTGTGGTAGTTTACTCAAGCGTACAGCATCCTTTTCCGTTGTAACTAATGCTTTAATTTCGTCACTTAGCACTTTTTCCGAAATGTTGGAGAGCTCATCATCCGAAAAGTGATGATGATCAGCATAGCTAAGTTTTTCTTTTACTTTAAAGTTCTTGTCCAGATGATTAAAAAATCCCTGTGGTTGAGCAATGCCTGCCAAAGCTAATATTGGTAATCCTCCAGGAAAACTAATTTTATTGTCGTTTAAAAAAGGAGTGGGTAAACCGTAATTAATGCTTGTGAAATATACTTGTTGATGAGCTTTTGCTTTTATCTTTTTTAGCCAATAGGCCCGCTCATCTTCCGATAATGAAAGTGGACATTTATTGACCACAATAATGTGAGCGCGTTTTTTACCTGCTCGGGTTTCGCGCAGGTCGCCAGCGGGGAAAGGGCAATCTTTCCATAGCGGACGGTTGTAGTCGATCACTAACAACGATAAGCCTGGTTTAACATGGCGGTGTTGGTAGGCATCATCCATTAACACCAGATTGGTATTTGTGTTTTTTAAGATCATTTCCATGCCTTCCACTCGCTTCTCAGCAACACAAACATTTATCTCTGGAAACTTACTCATGATTTGGAAAGGCTCGTCTCCAATAGTACTGGCCGTACTACTATTATTAGCTATAAGGGCTCCTTTAGTCTGCCTTTTGTACCCTCGGCTTAACAAACATATTTTATAATTCTCTTTAAATAAGCGGATGATGTATTCACTTAAAGGTGTTTTTCCTGTTCCTCCAACTGTTATGTTGCCAACTGATATGATAGGAGTGGCGTAGCTGTGCGAACGCAAAAAGCCTAGGTCGAAAAGTAAATTTCGTAGACTAGTAATGGCGCTGTATAGCCATGTAAAAGGAAATAACAGTTTGCGTATTTTCATTATTAGCAATTGAGTGAACACAAAAACAGGCTGCCAAGGAGGCAACCTGCCATTTGAGTATGTCGCTTATTATTTTATTTCAAGGTTGTAAGGAATACGCGCCTGAATTTGATAACCATTCTTAAGGTTTTCCAGCGTTTGGATGTATTTATATTCTTCGCCCATTAACGATTTGCCAACAAACATACGTGCTTCGCCTGTCAGTTCTTTCATAAACTGCTCAACCGGGTCTTCAGCTTTTGGTAATTCAACAATGCGGTATTCTTCCATTTCGGCGGCTTCTTTCGCTAATTCAATAGCTCTGTTTAGGCCACCTATTTCATCAACTAAATCAATGTCAATGGCATTAACGCCACTCCAAACCCGACCTTGTCCAATCTCATCAATTGCCTCTTTGCTTGTCGATCGTCCGTCGGCACAACGGCCAATAAAGGTATCGTAACCTTTAACAATGTAGGCCTGTAAAAGGGCCTTTTCTTCTTTGCGGAAAGGACGTGTGATACTTGGCATATCGGCAAATTCATTGGTTTTAACACCGTCAAAGCTTACACCAAGCTTTTTTGTTAAGCCTTCGGCATTTGGTATCATACCAAAAATACCAATGGAGCCTGTTAATGTTGTTGGGTTAGCCACAATTTTATCGGCTGCACAAGCAATGTAGTAACCGCCCGATGCTGCATAATTACCCATTGAAACGATGACTGGTTTTACTTGTTGTGCCAGTTCTACTTCGCGCCATATAATTTCAGATCCAAGCGCTGATCCTCCTGGCGAGTTGACACGAAATACAATGGCTTTAATTGAGCTGTCGCGACGAGCTTTACGTATGGTTTTTGATAGTTTGCCTGATTTAATACCATCTGCAGAGGTGCCATCGATATCGCCTTCGGCATATATTACGGCTATCTTTTCTCTGATAAAACCTTTTCCGTTTGAGACATATACTTTTGCATATTTGTTGCTTTTAATAGCCTCTAAATCGTCATTTTCATCAACATCAACCAACTGTTTTAACTCCGAAATTACTTCATCCTTATACTTTAAACCGTCGATTAAACCAGCTTCAATTAATGATTCATCAGTGTTAAACATAGGCATATCATCGGCCAGGTCAGATACCTGCTCAGGAGTTAAACCGCGTGCTTCGGCAATGCCTGCTTTTACATGATCCCACATTGAGTTGAGGTAAACCTCAGTTTGCAGGCGTGATGGCTGACTCATTTCTTCCAATAAAAATGGTTCAACAGCTGACTTAAATTTACCATGCTTGAATACCTGCACTTCAACGCCAATCTTCTCAAGTGCTTTTTTGAAGAAAGTACGTTCGGCATACATTCCTTTTAGCTCCAACATACCCGATGGGTTTAAATACACCTTATCGGCCACAGAAGCCAAGTAATAAGCCTTTTGCGTGTAAATAGGGGCAAAGCTGTAAATAAATTTGCCAGAAGTTTTAAAATCAATCAGGGCATTTCGTATTTCTTCAATGGTTGCGTAGCCTGCCATAAGCATGCCCGATTCCAATACGATACCAGATATGTTTTCGTCGCGTTTTGCCTTTTCAATGTTTTTAAGCAGGCGGTTTAAGCCTTCAGGCGTTGGTTCACCTGTTATCGAAGCAAATGCATCAGCAAAAGGATCTTCGGTAACGCGATCAACAATTGGCCCGTTAAGATCTAGTAGTAAAATGGTATTTTCACTTATTTTTGTTTCTTTATCGCCCATTGCGGCCATGGCCGAAAACATGCTGATAAGAATAATGATCAGCATAAAAGCCGCAATAATACCTCCAGCAAAGGTGGCGAGTAGGTATTTGAAAAATTTTGCCATAACAATAGACTTGAGTTTAGTGGTGTTGAGTTGTTCAACAGCAGTAAAACAAAAGTATTAAAAAAATACTTACAAAATTGTTTTTTATTTGAATGTAAAATTCACCAACCAATTGGTCGGTTTTTGTTCGTAAATAGTTAAAGTATAATATGAAACAACCATGTCAATTTGAGCATCCAAATCGGCACACAGGTGGATGATAAAAATTACTTGAGAGTTCCATGTGGCAATAAAATAACTAAATATAAACACATGAATAGGCAAATATTATTGTTAGGAGGGAATCAAGGTAATGTGCTTGAGTCTTTAAAAGATGCAATTGATCTGTTGAGTGAAAGTTTGGGTAAGCCTATGCTTCAATCGGCTTATTACGAAAGTGAACCTTGGGGCTTTGAGGCATCACAAAATTTTATAAATCAGGTGGTGGAGTTTAGGTCTGGCCTATCTCCTTTGGTACTACTTGATTTTACACAGTCGATTGAAAAGACATTGGGTAGAAAAGCAAAGACCGGAACTCATTACGAATCCCGGCCTATTGATATTGATATTTTGTTTATCGATGATGTACAAATTAGTACTCCTCGCTTAACAGTTCCTCATTCTAAATTACATGAGCGGCGTTTTACCCTCTTGCCCCTTATGGATCATTGGTCGGAATTATTGCACCCTACACTTAATCAAACAATTCGGCAATTAAATGAGCTTTGCGCCGATGCTGGATGTGTGAAACGATTCGATCGTTAGATTTTGCTACCGTATGCTAAATCGCCTGCATCGCCAATACCTGGTACAATGTACGATTTGGCATTTAACTCCGCATCAACAGCCCCAAGCCATAGGGTTACAGGTTCGTCCTTAAACATGTTTTGTACATACTGCACACCCGCTTCGCTGGCAATTAACGATGCTATATGTACATGCTTTGGTTTGCCCTTGTGCAAAAGTGCTTTGTAGGCCAATTCAATTGAAGTACCTGTTGCCAACATTGGATCGCTTAGAATCACAATTTTATCGTCTAATGATGGAGATGAGATGTATTCGATGTGAATATCGAAATCACCTTTTTCGTTGTATTTGCGATAGGCTGATACAAAGGCATTCTCGGCACGGTCGAAATAATTTAACAGACCTTGGTGCATTGGTAAGCCTGCACGTAAAATTGAAGCAATAACAGGCTCTTCATTCATTACATTCTCTTGGGCAACGCCTAATGGCGTTGTGAAATCCTTTACCTCATGCGGTAATACTTTGCTAATTTCGTAAGCCATTATTTCGCCCATACGCTCTATGTTTCTTCTAAAACGCATTGGGTCAGTCTGAACCGAGGTGTCACGAATTTCTGCTACAAAGCGGTTGAAAATGCTTTGCTGTTGGTTGAATATCGTTGTTTGCATTGGAAATTTTGTTTGCAAAGTAAATAAAAAAAGAGGAGAGTAATACTGTTATTCAACAGTATTAGGGTCAAAAGCATTGAGTGTTGAGACTATAAAATCAATCTCAACGGTGGATAAACACTGGTGCAAAGGAATGCTGAGCGCGGTCTGATGGATTTGTTCTGTTATGGGTAAATGCAAGTGGTTAAATTCCGCATAAGCCTCTTGTTGATGTGGAGGAGTAGGGTAATGTATCATCGTGCCAATACCTTTACTATCCAAATAGTTAATTAGTTTGTGGCGATGAGGTGTTTTGATAACATATAGGTGCCAAGCATGTTGCTTTTCGTCCAATGGGATGATAGGACATTCAATGTATCGTGAATTGATTTTATCGGAATAATACTTGGCAATTTGTTGTCGTTTAAGAGTTAGGCGCTCTAAATCATTAAGTTTAATGTTTAAAATAGCGGCTTGTAACTCATCCATACGGGAATTGAGCCCTTTGAATTTGTTGACGTACTTTTTTTCTGAACCGTAGTTCGCAATTGCTCTGATGGTATCTGCCAGTTGTTTGTCATTGGTGCTAACAGCTCCGGCATCACCCAAAGCGCCAATGTTCTTTCCCGGATAAAAACTAAATGCTGCTGCATGGCCTAAACTTCCAGTTGGTGCGCCTTTATAGCTGGCGCCAATGGCTTGTGCATTATCTTCAATAACAAACAGTTTATTTTTTTTAGCAATGAAATTAATTTCGTCCATGTTGCATGCTAAGCCGTATAGGTGTACAAGCAAGATGGCTTTTGTTCTGTGGGTTATATTCCCTTCAATCGCTTGCGGATTGATATTAAAAGTGTCTATTTCGGGTTCTATAAATATTGGTTTGAGCCTATTTTCAGTAATAGATAAGACTGATGCGATATAGGTGTTGGCCGGTACAAGAACTTCATCGCCGGGCTGAAGTTTGTTTAATTCGGTATACGCTCTAAAGATTAAACGCAATGCATCAAGTCCATTGCCTGTTCCAATTATATGTGTGCACCCAGTTAGTGTTGATAATTTATGTTCAAATGCTTTGTTTTCTTGGCCTTGTAAGTACCACCCAGAATCGATAACCCTTTGGAGAGCTTTCTCAATATCAGGTTGATAAATTTGATTTATTTGCCGAAGACTTAGAAATGGGATATGCATGAACAATATTTATTGAATATTTGAGTTTAAATTAGCAAAATGATTTAGAAAACAAGCATGAGTGAACTCAAAGACCTGTATCAACTTATTACATTGCCAAAAATAACAGATTCAAGAGGTAATTTAAGTTTTATTGAAGAAAATGAACACGTTCCATTTGACATTAAACGTGTTTATTATACTTATGATATTCCGAGTGGTGCAGAAAGGGGCGGGCATGCGCACTATGAGCAGCATGAACTGTTAATTGCTTTGAATGGAAGTTTGGATGTAATTTTAGACTATAGAGGGGAGAAACAAATAATTTCATTAAATAAACCGTTTAATGGACTTCATATTAAACCAGGTATTTGGCATGAGTTGACAAACTTTAGCTGTGATTGCGTTCTATTGGCTCTTTCTTCATGTAAATACGATTCGGCGGATTACATCTCTGATTATTCACAATTTATCGACCGCTAATGTTTAAAGATGTTTTCGTTCCTAAGTAGCTTTTTGTTTTTTAGCCATAACAATGCATGCATTACTCGTATAGCTAAAGGCTTGTGATTTATTTTCTTATATGTTCGCTTAAATTCTGGTAGGTTATTACTCTTATAATAGTGGTGTGCAAGGCTTAGGTTGTTGTTATGATCAAGAGCATATTGAGTTTTGTCGTCAATTTTTTTTATGGTTGAGAAGTAATCTCTAATTTGCCGTGTTTCTTGTATAAATTGTAGACGTTTTGAACCATTGGTGAAATGTGATACAGATTGTTTATGGACTCTGTATACAGTCGTAGAATGATTAATATGCTTTACGCTATGATTTAATGCACATTGCAAATGAATTGGACCGTCTTCCATTTTAAAAAAGGCATTATCAAATTTATCCATTAGTTGACTTTTATCAATAATGGATTTCCTATAACAGACTGTTGAAGAGCATATAGAGCTATTAGAGTAAATGCCGTTAAAAGTTGAGTTTTCGACTAAACTCGTTTTTGACAGAACTTTAGTAACATATCTTTTTCCCAAAAATTTTGGGTACATATAATTGATGTCATATTGGGTATGAACAAGCCCAATATTTTCATCAGATTCTAAAATATTTACTTGTTTCTCTAGCTTATATGAATCAATCCAATAATCATCACCATCTAGAGAGGCAATGTATTTCCCATTCGCAATACTATGGCAATAAGAATAGTTTTTCATTAGTCCTAGGTTGGAATCGTGCCTGAAGTGCTTAATGTTAGCATTGGATTTAACGAAACTTTTAATTATTTCCGAGGTACCATCTGTTGAACTATCATCGCCAACAATTATCTCAAAGTCGAAACTTGTTTTTTGCTCCAGAACAGAATTTATTGCGGAAGCAATAAAATCTTTTTGATTGTAACATATAATTAGCACTGAAAGTATCATAGTCTTTTTAGTTTCCTTATATCACGTTCCATTATGGAAATTATTGCTTTTGTTATATCAAAATTCAAATAATTTAAGGGAGCTATCGTTAATGTAGATAACGCTATGTTATTAACAATGATAAACATTTTTAAAAAAAGTGCTTTTTTATCTATTTCCCTTAAAAATTCTTCACAAGTACTTGTAAGGGTTTTTATAGGAATTATAAATATTAAGCTTATAGCCTTACTTCTTGGTCCTACTGGATTGGCGTTAGTTAGTCAATTACAGAACTTTTTGCAGCTTTCAGTAAATTTAGCAGGGGCTGGTATTAATAGCGGAGTTGTTAAGCATGTTTCTAAACTTGATAAAAGCTCTAACCATAAGCAGGCAATTATAAATACAAGCTTCACAATTGTGATAGTTGTATCGGTTGTTGTTAGTGGTATCATCGCTTTTTTTAACGATTTTGTTTCAATTTACCTTTTTGATTCTAGAGACTATTCAAAAGTCATTTTTTTTGCTGCTATATACATTATTTCTACATCATTATTCAATTTAGTTTTATCGATTATTAATGGCCTTCAAAAGTTAAGGATTTTTGTTGTTCTAAATATCATTTATTTTACTAGTGGCTTTCTTATATTTATTATTTCAATTTACTTTTTAGGTTTAAATGGGGCACTTTGGGCAGTATTGTTTCAATCGATTATCGCATTTTCGTTAGGTATATTAAAGTTACGACAACTTGGGTTTAAGGTGAAGTTGTTTTTTTATAGACAGATTGCGGTTAAATTAAGTAAGTTTTCTTTAATGGCTTTAATATCTGGTCTTATAACACCATTCGTTGTAATCATAATCAGAAAATTAATAATACAAGAATTGTCTGTTCATGAGGCAGGTATTTGGGATGGAGTGCTTAAAATAAGTACAAGTTATATAGGGATTGCAACATTGCCTTTTAGCTATTATTTTTTACCAACATTTTCCAGATTAACAGACGCGCAAGAGATTAGAGATGAGGTTAAACGGACCATTCTAATCTTGGTACCCCTGTTGTTAATCGTTGGGTTTGGTATATATGCTAGTCGAATTTTAATTATACAATTAATGCTTTCGCGAGAATTTAGTGAAGCTTCATTAATAATTAACTGGCAAATAATGGGTGATGGCTTTAAAGTTCTTTGTTGGCTCTTAGGTTTGCTACTAATTGCTAAAGAAAAAGTGCTTGCATTTATTGCAACCGAATTATTGTCTGGAATCATATTCATTAGTACAGCTTATCTATTAATTCCAAGGTTAGGAATTGAAGGAAGTACGATTGCATATTTTTTAGAAAATACACTTAGCTTTTCTGTGCTTTGCGGAGTTTTTGCATATTATTGGAGTAAGAAATAGTTTTATAATAGAATCATTATCATGACAATCCCAATCGTAATAAGTTTTAATGATAATTTTACAATCCCAGCAGGAGTTTGTCTTACCTCACTTTGTATAAATGCGAATCCTGAGACGATATATGATGTATTTGTTTTACATTCAAGCTCGAGACTAAGCAATGAAAATAAAGAATTAATAAAAAAGCTGGAAGAGCAATACGAAAATATTTCAATTAAATTTATTGATGTTAAAAATGAATTTAAAGAATCATATGAGGTAAGAAATGTGACGATAGAATCTTATTATCGTTTATTGATTCCCAATATTTTTAAGGATAAAAAAAAAGTTATTTATCTTGATATTGACACAATTGTAAAAATAGACTTAAGTAAACTATATAATACTGATCTAAAAGAAAATTGTTTAGCAGGTGTTCCTGAGTTTGTTGAGAAAGCGGAGGTTTTTCAACAAAAGCATATCATTTCTCTTTCTTTATCGCCGAAAGACTATATTAATGCAGGTATATTAGTCTTTAACCTAAAAAAGATAAGAGCAGAAATAAACATCTTTAATAAAAAAGTTAGCGATTTATCGAAGCTCAAACTAATGTATCAAGATCAGGACATATTAAATATCATTTTTAAAGACGACATTCAACATCTTGAACACAAGTACAACTACTCCTATCAAAAACTAATAGATGGATTAGTATGCGATGCCCCCGCTATTATTCATTATACGATGGATAAACCCTGGAATACACCAAGACCATTTGGAGATGTTTGGTGGCACTATTATAAGAAATCTAATTTCTATAAAAGAGAATACTACCTTAACTACCAAGCAGAAGCCTTTAAAGATATTGGCTCACACTTAAAACTTGGTCAATTATTAAAAAAACTTGGACTATATCACATCATCACTTTAAAAAACTATTTCATTTTTCTATTTAAAAGCCATAAACTAAAGTAATTTAAGTGCTCATCCATTTTCATTTGTCATACTTGTATCTAACAAATTACAAGATGAACAAACTTACCCTAGTCACCATTTTAATTCTTTTTACCTTAAATAGTTTTTGTCAAGAAAAAGGCAACTTTTTCATCTCCACTGAGCCTTCTTCGGCAAACATCGAGCTTAGTGAATTTCCTGATGTCCGTAAAAAGTCGCCCGCAACATTTAATGATTATAAGGCAATTCGCTACCTACTTAAAATTTCAAAACGCAACTACCAAACAATCGATACAATTGTTGAATGCCTCTCAAATAAGACCGTGAATTATCACTTTCAGATGACTCCGAAAACAGGTAGTGCTAATATTTACTCATCACCAACTGGTGCCGAAGTATACATCAATCAGCAAAAAGTGGGTTATACACCCATGGTTGATTTTCCTATTTCATGCGGAAGCAATGTGATAACCTTGGTTAGTTCAGAATATGGAACATGGCAGCAAACGTATGTTGTTGATGAAGAAAAGCCCGTGATAGTGACCAAGGATTTTACCCGTGCTGATGATTTAAATAATATGGCCTATAGTATTCCACAGATTTCAAGTTATGAAAGCGAAACTGCTCAATTGAGCGATGAGTCTGATGAAACACCTGGTGGAGGTTTTGGAAGTGTTGGTTTTTATACCATGATCGGTACCACTGGGTTTGAAGGTGCAACATATCGTTATGGAGCTGATTTATTTAACTATTTACGATTGTGGGGCGAATCAAATAAAAAATCGGATGTTAGTGGTATTGGTTTTGAAGGCATCCTTCCAATGGATTTAGGTGGAGCTGCACTGTTTTTGAAAGGAGGCGTTGTAAGTCGCTCATTTGTACCGGAAGATTCATTTAGTAAGACTTCAATTAATTTCGTGACTTTAGGGGCTGGTGTTAGTATAAAGCCTAGTAAGCATTTTCAAATATTTGGGGAGTTTGAATTTGGTTTTGTTGACGATGAAGAGAATGAAGAGACGATTGAATTATGGGAGCAGAAGTACAATAGTTTTAGTGCTGGTAGTGCGTGGGTTGGTATTCGTGTAGCATTTTGATTAGAATGTTTACTTTTACCAAAAAAACAGTATATGACCCAAGGGAGCTTGTCGAACTTACCACCAATTTTGAAATTAACACTGGTGTTTACCGCCATGTTATTATTAGGCTCTTTATCGGCCCTAATAATGCATGTAGTTGCAAATCCTTTGTTTAATGTAGACATGCAATCCTTAGCTTCGATGCAAAGCAATGCGTCATTCATGCAAACATTTCAAATTCTACAAAGCATTTGTTTGTTTGTTCTTCCATCTCTAATTGCCTTTTATTACTTATATAATTCATTTCAAAATGGGATAAGTGGTAGTAATATTTTGTCTTTTAGAGCTCTTGTGGCATGTGTTGGATTAATAATATTAAGCCAGGCTTTTATAAGCTACACAGGCTGGTTAAATCATCAATTAGAATTGCCAGAATCGATGCAGGGAATTTGTCAATGGATGACGGCCAAAGAAGCTGAAGCAGGAGAATTAACAAGGAATTTAATTCGTTTTGATAACTGGTTTCAGGTATCGATTACAATACTAATGATGAGTGTATTGCCTGCTATTGGAGAGGAATGGATTTTTAGAGGTATACTGCAGCGGGAATTGATAGGTTTTTTTAAGAATAAGCACCTTGCAATTGTTATTACGGCAATAATTTTTAGTGCCATACATATGCAATTTCTGACGTTTTTACCGCGATTTGCCCTAGGAATAATATTAGGCTATATTTTTGTATTGTCAGGGAATTTGTGGCTCTCTGTTATTGCACATTTTACCAATAACTTTATGGCACTCATGCTCTATATGCTTATGGCTAAAGAAAGTAGCGAATCGCCTTTTGATATCCCAATTGAGAACCCTTTGGGAGCTGGGGTGATTTTTAGTTTTATAGCAATAATAGGATGCCTGTATGTGATTAGGCTGAGTTATTTAAAAGAGCCAGAAGTATAACTATTGAACCTCTTTCTCATGTTTACGGAGTAGATAAACAACACCATAGTTGGAACATTTATCCCTTTTCTCATCAGCCTCATAATTGTCGAAATGACCTTCAATATCATTCCAAATGTTTAGTACAATTCTATCAGCTGCATTTCTTAGTTCAGTAACTTTATCATGCATTTTTTGAGTTGTCACTAACAAATTTTTATGGTTATTAAAGTACTCAACAAATTTCTCATACTTAATTTTAACCATTGCAATTGACGGGTTATAAATGCGTGAACCACCCATCATGCCTCTTTTTTCTTCTCCTTCAACAACTTGTTTTCCTATTTGTAATAATTGCTGCTCAGTGCCCATTTCAGGAACTGCTTTGTCATCAATGTCGAAACCAAATAATTTTCGAACCTCTGGTTTTATTTCGCCGCGAATAATGCAAAAATTCAGTACCTGAATAAAATGAGAAACATATAAACGTGTTATTTTAAATTGATCGCCTAACAGTTTTCCGTATTTAGCTTGTCTTTCCTTGCTGAAATTATATTGATTAATGGCCTGTTCGTACTGAGGAAGAAATGACTGAAGTTCCAAAAAAAGCTTTTGGCTGTATGCTAAGTCAAAGGGACTGAGTTGCATACCTTTTTGCAGAGCAGCTTTTAAAGCCCTCAAGCGAGCCTGATCAGTATTTGGAAGTCGACGATATGGCATTATGTTTTGGATTAAAAGAGACCTGTTCGCATCTAAAATAGAAAAAATAACTTCCATTAACAAATTGATACAAGTCTGTTGTTTTTCATTTTCTGAATATCATTAATAATTCATTCGTCGAATAAACTAATCTGTTTATCAACAAATAGAGTTCGTTCATAAAAACGAATTATTTAATAAAAGGTTACTTTTTTCTTAATAATCAGTCGAATAAAAATTACAAAGCCTGTCTTTTTGCAAAAAACGAGGCTTTATAAAGTGTTATAACTTCTAAGTGCTAGTTCCGTAATTTACTATTTGTCTGAGGTCGATCGATTTATATTATTATAAAATTAATTTGAAAATAGAATGGCACTTTCTCCTGGCTTTAATGTTATTCTAGCCGATGAGTTGCGTTGTTTTAGGGTAGCTTTTAATGCAATGGCTTCGCTACTCGTGGATGTAATACTTACGTTATTTCCTTTTCTTTCGATAATAAAATCGGAAAAGTCTTCGAATTCAATCTTCAGGTCCTTTGATGTCATACTTGTAACATTAAAGAACAGTGAAAATACATCATTACTTATTGATGTTGTGTTACTTCCAGTTAAAACAAACTCTTCTGAGTTATGCTTCCAACCATCCACAATAGGGTTACTATCCAGTTCATTAATGCGTTTTGAGTAGGACGAAAAGGGATGTAAAATAGTAATAAAACCACCATCGCCTGATGATTTCTGTTCAATTATGCTCCAATGCTTTCCTCTAGCACCATATTGTTTAGCATTATCAACTTGTGTTAGTTGAAGAATATCTAATCCCGAACCATTGTCAAAGGATGATCTTAAAATCTGCGGGCTATGTTCAGATGTATAGTGTCCCTGCCAAACTTGTTTATAGGTATGTTCTTTGTTGGATTTAAAATCATCTTTCACAATCCAGAAATCATCTTTCACAAATATCACTTTTCGAGTATAATCTACTCCTACGTTGTTAAAACCATTGTGTGTGCCAATGAATAAATCAAATGTTTCATTGGTTGCCCAGGCAATGGTTTTTGGTTTTGGCAACTCCTTAAATTTACCGAAGCCACTTCCACCTTTATTAGATGTGTATTTTTTACCTTGTAGTTCATCATCTACCAAAGCCACATTTTTAGTTAATGAGTTTTTGAATTGCTCCAAATCGGGTAGGGAGTAACGTACTTGATAATTAGGTAAAACAACCGAGCCATTAGCCATCGCCTGTATGCCTAGCATGTCGCCATGTTGGTGGTCGGGTTTTTTATCATCAAGTCCAGCACTTATAATCATCATTTTATCATTGGCATCCCACCCTTGTCGCATTATATAATAACCTGTTTGTTGAAAACATAGAGAGCCCATAGACGGTGCCTCCGATTGGATGTTATCTAGCTTTGTAAGCTGTGCTTTATTCAGGAACCAGTATGTTTTAGCATCAACATTATCATTCGAAAAATGGCCAAGAACAGGATCTTCAAACAAAAGGTAACCTAAGGTAATAGCACCCGATATGTCATTTTTTTCACCCCAGGGAATATCTGTGTCATCTTGGAGTACTGGTGCACTTTTATCGGGGTAAGCAATTTTTGCCAGCGTTGTAAATAGCGACTCCATTTTGTTGGTCCACATGTCGCTAACAGGTAAATCGCTAATTTGAGCTAATCGATAAACGTAATAGAAATTGTTGATGTCGCTCATGTGGTAATGTACTGAGCGTTCAAATTGAAAGCCATCTTCGTTTATTTCTTTCTGCAGATGCTCTTCAAGAAGAGACATGGCTTTTTCATACCATTTATCTGTTCCTTCAAAGTCCCGAAATAAAATTGACAACATGGCCAGAGCTGAAAGGCCACGCGTTTGATGGTTGCCCGATTTAAACTCTTGGTTGTTAATGTATAAATGAGCACCGTGTTGTAAAAGTGTTGCTATCGTTGTTAATTGGTCGCTATCGTTATAGTGTTTTTGAGAAAGGAACATGCCATGTATTTGTAGCCAATTAAGAACGCGGTAGCCCGATCGAAAGGCTTCGTAAACGCCGTTGCCATCTTCAATTGTTTCGTATTTATTGTTTGTTAAAGCTGCATTTAACGAGTGCATTTGGCCTGTAAAGTAATTGATATACTCAGGCCTTTTGTTCTCATAGTAATAACGAAACGCAATATCCACCATTTTGTGTTGTCGTGCTAAATGCCGAAGAGCATAAGCATTAACCGCTTCTCCATTTAGGTAGTTAAAAGGTAATTTCCACAAGGTAGAGTCTGCATATTTTTGCATATGATCTTCTGCCCGATCAAGGTGCGATTGCTTTTTATCGAGGTAGATACTTTGGTATTCTTTAAATCGTTCTTCAAAATTGTTCCAATTGAAAAAATATCTATTAGAATACGTATTTCGAAAATATGCGGCCAGTTTGGCTTCGTTCACTTTGTTGTTTCCGAATGCTTGTTGCTTCGCTTCTTTTTTTAAGTACTTGAGCAAGTCTTTTGGCTGAACAACTCTATTGGTGGGAATTTCCTTAGCGTTAAGTACAGAAAAAGACATAGCTAGCACCACAGCAATTAAAATTTCTTTCATGCTCTTAGCTTTTGATTCAATCTTTTAAAATACTTCCCTTAATGATTTTATGCTAAAATAGCGGATGTTGAGTACAATCTCAAAGGTTTTGTGAAATGATTAGGATTAATTTAGTTTGTGGAGCAGGACTTTAAAGTAGGATACAGGGCAAAAAAAACGGTCACCCCAAAAGAGATGACCGTTTTAATCTTCTATAATAAAATAGCTTAATCAGCTAATTTAGCTTTTAAGAATTCGCGGTTTAAGCGAGCAATGTTAGAAATTGAAACACCTTTTGGACATTCAACTTCACAAGCTCCAGTGTTGGTACAGTTACCAAAACCTAGCTCATCCATTTTTGCCACCATGTTTTTAGCTCTGCGAGCTGCTTCAACTTGCCCTTGTGGTAACAAAGCCAAGTGACTTACTTTAGCAGATACAAATAACATGGCTGAACCATTTTTACAAGTAGCAACACAAGCACCACAACCAATACATGATGCAGCATCCATTGCTTCATCAGCATCAATTTTTGAAATAGGAATTGCGTTAGCATCAGGTACACCACCAGTGCTTATTGATGTATAACCACCAGAAGCAATAATTGTGTCAAATGCGTTACGGTTCACAATCAAATCTTTGATTACTGGGAATCCAGCTGAACGCCATGGCTCAATGGTAATTGTTTCGCCATTTTTGAACTTTCGCATGTGTAACTGACATGTTGTTACATCATCATCAGGCCCGTGAGGACGACCGTTGATGTATAACGAACACATACCACAAATACCTTCGCGACAATCGTGATCGAAAGCTACAGGTTCTTTACCATCATTAATTAATTGCTCGTTTAAGATGTCCATCATCTCAAGGAATGAGCTATCGGTAGAAACTGTCTCTAATTTGTAAGTTTCAAAACGACCTTTCTCTTTAGGTCCGTTCTGACGCCAAACCTTTAGAGTCAAACTTATATTATTTTCCATTTTTCTCTGTTTAACTAGTAAGACCTAATATTATTTGTAGTTACGTTGAGCAACTTTAACAACTTCAAAAGTCAATTCTTCTTTATGCATTACAGGTGCTTTGTCCTCACCTTGGTATTCCCAACATCCTGCGTAAGCAAATTTATCATCCTGACGAAGAGCTTCGCCTTCTTCAGTTTGGTATTCTTCGCGGAAGTGTCCACCACATGATTCCTCGCGGTGCAGAGCATCACGAGCCATCAAATCACCTATATCAATAAAGTCAGCTAAACGAGATGCTTTTTCTAACTCTACATTCATGCCTTCGCCCGAACCTGGGATACGTACGTTGCTGTAGAATTCTTTCTTGATATTAGCAATTTTCTCAATAGCCTGCTCTAAACCTTCTTTGTTACGAGCCATGCCAACAAAATCCCACATTACTAATCCTAGCTCTTTATGCAGGTTGTCAACCGAACGCTCACCTTTGATAGAAAGAAGTTTCTCAAATTTTTCTTTAGCTTCTTTTTCAGCTTCAACAAATTCTTTCTCATCACCAGTCATACGAGGTGTTGAAATGTCATCGGCCAAATAATTCTGAATTGTGTATGGAAGAACAAAGTATCCATCAGCTAAACCTTGCATTAAGGCAGAAGCTCCTAAGCGGTTCGCACCGTGATCTGAGAAGTTAGCTTCACCAGCAGCAAATAATCCTGGTACAGATGTTTGCAATTCGTAATCAACCCAAATACCACCCATTGTGTAGTGGATAGCTGGATAAATCATCATTGGTGTTTCATATGGATTGTCATCAACAATCTTTTCGTACATCTGGAATAAGTTTCCGTAACGAGCACGGATAGCATCTTCACCCAAACGTTCGATTGATGATTTAAAGTCAAGATAAACAGCTAAACCAGTTGTTCCAACACCAAAGCCAGCATCGCAACGCTCTTTAGCAGCACGAGACGCAACATCGCGAGGTACCAAGTTACCAAATGCAGGGTAACGACGCTCCAAGTAATAGTCTCTGTTTTCTTCGGCAATTTCGGTTGGCTTTAATTTGCCAGCACGAATGGCTTCAGCATCTTCTTTTTTAGCAGGAACCCAGATACGACCATCATTACGTAATGACTCGGACATCAAGGTTAATTTCGACTGGAACTCACCGTGAACAGGAATACATGTTGGGTGAATCTGAGCGAAACAAGGGTTAGCAAACGCAGCACCTTTTTGGTAAGCTTTAATAGCAGCTGAACCATTTGAACCCATTGCGTTGGTTGACAAGAAGAATGCGTTTCCGTATCCACCTGTTGCTAATACTACGGCATGACCGAAATGACGCTGGAATTCACCAGTTACAAGGTCACGAGCAATAACACCACGAGCTTTACCGTCAACCATTACAATGTCAACAATCTCAGTACGCGTATGTAAATCAACAGTACCAGCGTTTACCTGGCGCATTAAGGCTTGGTAAGCACCAATTAATAACTGCTGACCAGTTTGTCCTTTGGCGTAAAAAGTACGGCTTACCTGCGCACCACCAAATGAGCGGTTATCTAATAAACCACCATATTCGCGAGCAAAAGGTACACCTTGAGCAACACATTGGTCGATGATGTCGTTACTTACTTCAGCCAAACGGTGAACGTTTGCTTCACGAGCACGGTAATCACCACCTTTTACTGTATCGTAAAATAAACGGTGAACAGAGTCACCATCATTAGGGTAATTTTTAGCAGCGTTGATACCTCCCTGTGCAGCAATAGAGTGCGCACGACGTGGAGAATCCTGAATAGTGAAGTTCTTTACATTGAACCCCATTTCACCAAATGAAGCAGCTGCCGAAGCACCCGCTAGTCCTGTTCCTACAACAATAATATCAAGCTTACGCTTATTGGCAGGGTTAACCAGTTTTTGGTTAGCTTTATAATTAGACCACTTTTCGGCCACTGGGCCTTGTGGTATCTTTGAATCTAAATTAATCATATCGTGATACTTTTAGGCTATACTATTGAAAGAATGCAAATTGTAAAATAGCAATTGCAGCGAACCCAAGTCCTACTATCCATGCAAAAGCGATACCTGCTACTGTCCAACGACAACGCCAGATGCTGTTACTCAATCCAAGTGTTTGGAAAGCAGACCAGAAACCATGTGTTAAGTGAATAGTTAATCCTAATGAACCAACTACATACAAAGCTACACGCCATGCTTCGCTAAAAGCTGCATTAACTAAGGCATATGCATTGTGCATTTGCACACCATCAATTGTAATTGATTCAGCTCCGTGTGTAATTTGTAAAGGAATCCAATAGTCAACTAGGTGAACAATTAAAAATGCCGTTACTGTTAGCCCTAAAACAAACATGTTTTTCGAAGCCCACATAACATCTTTAGTATTGTTGCCAGAAGCATACTTGGCTGAACCACGTGCCTTATTATTTTGCAGAGTGATAATTGCTGCATATACAATATGCACAATAAAACCCAATGCTAAAACAGGCTGCAAACCATACTTAATCAATGGCATGGCCATGAAGTTGGCAGCGACATTAAACATCTGCCCACCATCTGGAACAAGCAGCAACAAGTTAATGGAGAGGTGAATTATTAAAAAAGTCACCAAAAAAAGTCCTGATAAGCTCATCAGTAACTTTCTTCCAATTGAGGAACCAAAAATAGTACTCATAGGAATCCCTTTTTTTATTTATTTATATTAATACTAATTTGTTTGTCAATAAGGCTGCAAATGTAGGTCTGAAACGGCCGCTGGGCAAATTTTATTAAAGAATTAAATCTATATTTATATCAATTCTAATTAACCACACATTTATACATTCTGTTTTAAAATCTTTTTAACATTCATTATTACAAATTAATGAAAAATATAAAAGATATATACATCCGTTACTCTATTTAAATTGATTATAAGTTGCCAGTATTTCATGGTCCAACGGTCATTAAAAAAAAACATAATTGAAGTGTATTTATAATGTTGAATGGTTTCTACTCATTTAAATTGTGCAAGATTGCTCTTTCTCGCTATGATTTTATTTGATGAAGATGTGCTTAAGTTGGTATTTGTTGTCGTTTAAAAGTTGATGATACTATATACGTTTTCGAAAATTTGAAGATGCTGATGCTGGTAATAATTGGTAGACCAATTATATTGTTGCTGAAAAAATAATTTGAACAATGTTGTAAATGCTTCTGTTGCGCTAGTGTAAAGGGTTTCCATTGCTGTTGGTCAGTGATTTAGCAATACTTAAATATAAAATTAATGTGTTAAAATTTGTTTAGGTATAAAATAGTTAATAAATTGGTCGACCAGTTGAGTGGTAAATCAGTTGCATGCAATGCCAAACTGTAAGTTGGTCGAAGCAATTGATTATAACTAAGTCAAATTTTTATGAAACGAGTATTAAATTATAATTTAAGTAGTGTGAATAAGAACAAAAGCGATAATAGGCATTTTGTACTATTAACGTTAGTTGTATTCATGTTGCTTAATTTTGGTTCTTTAGGAGCGAAGAATTATATAATTAATACCTCTTCAGAATTAAGTGCTATTTCATCTTCATTAAATCCTGGTGACACTGTAAAGCTTAGTGCACGTACCTGGACAAATGAAGAATTATTATTTACAGGAGTAGGAACAAAAGAAAATAACATTGTTCTATCCGTAGAAAGTAAGCAACAAACCATACTAACTGGTTCGTCAAAACTAAGGATATATGGTGAGTACTTAACTGTTGATGGATTACGCTTTGAGAATGGATACAGTGATGGCGGAGCAGTTGTTGAATTTAGAAAGAGTTCATCGCAGCTAGCTACCAATTGTCGTTTAACCAATACTTCAATTTTAAATTATAATCCAGCCGATAAGGATGAAGATTACAAGTGGGTATCGGTTTATGGAGTGAATAATCGCGTTGATCATTGTCATTTTGAGGGTAAAGAACACTCTGGGACTACTTTGGTTATTTGGATTGGTGATGAGCCTAATTACCATAGCATCGACCATAATTATTTTGGGGCCCGACCTGATTTAGGTTACAATGGTGGTGAAGCAATACGTATTGGTACAAGCTCCAATAGCATGAAAGAATCGCGTACCATTGTGGAGTATAATTTGTTTGAAGCTTGTGATGGTGAGATAGAGATTATATCCAACAAGTCGTGCTTTAACACCTATCGCTATAATACATTTAGAAATAATGATGGATGTTTAACCTTGCGTCATGGTAATGATTGTGAGGTATATGGAAATTATTTTGTTGGTGAAAATAAGTCTTCGGGGGGTGTGCGCATTATTGGCGAGCGTCATAAGGTGTATAATAATTACTTTGAAGGTTTAAAGGGTGATGATTATCGTTCAGCTATTTGCTTAATGAATGGTGTGCCTAATTCTCCGCTTAACCGCTATTTTCAGGTTAAAGATGCAGTGGTTGCATTTAATACCATTGTTAATTGTAAGATGCCAATATCTATTGGAACTGGTGAAGATTCAGAAAAAACATTGCCTCCACTTGACTGTGTGATGGCTAACAATGTAATTGATAAAACCTCAGGTAGTAACAACATCACTATTGAAGATGAGCCGATAAATATGCTTTGGGAAGGCAATGTTATTAATGCAGACGCATCTGATGAGTCCGTTAATGGTGGAATATCTTTCGTTAATCCAAATTTAGAGAACAAAGCGTATATGTGGCGTCCATCTGCTTCTAATGTATTGTTGGGTAGTGCAGTTGGGAATTATGAATATGTTGCCACAGATATCGAGGAACAAAGTCGTGATGAGAATAAAACGATTGGCTGTGATAACGGAGAGGTAAGTGCAGATTGGTATCCGCTAAATAAAGAAGATGTAGGCCCTTATTCTGGCACTCAAGAAGAGGATGTGTCCATCGCAAGTATTACCGAAGTAAATGATATGGTAATTGCACAGATGGAAAATGAGAAGTGTCATTTTAAAATACTTAAAGAGCACTATCGACCAATTAAGTATTTGGTTAGCGACCTAAGCGGTCGATTAATTGCTCAAGGTGAACTTGGCCAAAAGCTAACAATCGATATGAAAGAGATTCAGATGTATCTAGTAATTTTTTATTCGGAGAATCAATACGTTCAGCGCTATAAGTTGCTGAAGAATCAAATAAATCGACTATCAAATTAATACCATTGAATCATTAATATAAATCTAGAGTTATGAAAACTAAAACGAAAAAGCTATGGCTGCACAAGCCTAAACTACCTTTCAAGTGCATTTCTATTATGGAATTTCTTAAGTGTTAGTAAAAGCCTTAAGTTCATGACTAAAGAAGAACATTTGAATTCGATTATTAAATATTTTGTTTTGCAAGTGTTTGATATCTTTGGTTGCCAAATTTTGAAAGGCAGAATATTTAAAAAAATATAGAATGGAATTGTTAGAAAATTTCAAAACAATAGAAGTTGAAACGCCAGTTGATAAGATTATTCGTCAGATCAGAGGACTAATCATAGGTGGTTATTTAAAGCCAGGTGATAAGTTACCATCTGAACGAAAATTATCGGAAAAATTAGGTGTAGGGAGAACTTATATTCGTGATGCCATCAAAAAATTAGAGTTTTTGGGTATACTCAATACATTGCCGCAAAGTGGAGTTATCATCAATGGAGTTGATATTTCGGCTATGGAAGGTTTACTCTCAAACGTTATGAAAATTGAAAAACCCGACTTCTTTTCACTCGTGGAAACTAGGGTTATGATGGAGAAATTTTCAGTACAACAAGCTGCCTTGCGTCGTACAAAAGACGATATAGAGAAACTCGAACAAGCTCTTAATGCCTACGAGTTAAAGATCAAGACAGGTGTTCCTGCAGAAAATGAAGATTTTACATTTCATTTAAGAATAGCTGAAGCGGGCCATAATTCAGTTGTTAAAACAATGATGCTAATAATCTTGCCCGATATTTTGAGTATTTATCGTAGAGATAATGTATGTGATGATTCAACTTTTACAAAAACAGTTAATGAGCATCGTCTTATATTAGAAGCGATTAAAAATCAAGATGTTGAAGCGGCAAATCTTCACATGTCAAAGCACCTTGAAGAAGTATTAAAATTCAGTAAATCGAAATTATAACGTAACTATGAAATCAGACTCTGGATAAAAAAAATAGTGCGCTTGCACGCACTATCAACAGCAATACAAATTTTCTTAGAAGAATCTCTTTATCAAACTGCTAACTTGGAACGTACAGTTTGAATAGAGTATGTATTGTGATTCTGCAAAGCTAATAAATCTATTTTTTCTAATTGTCACGCAAGTGTTAGTTTATGTTAAAATAACATGGCCGTATGCTAGCTGATGAAAAAAAATTACAATGAAAATCCTATTATCAACTTTAATGATGGTTTGTATTTGTACATCCATATTCGCTCAGGTGAATATAAAAGGAAAAGTAACAGATGCAGCTGATGGATCACCTATTATTGGGGTGAATGTTTATGAAAAAGGAACAACAAACGGAACAATAACAAACTTAGATGGCGAGTATAATTTAACAGTTAAAGACGAGGCAAGTATTCTGGTCTACTCTTTTATCGGCTATTCAAGCCAAGAGGTATTAGCAGGTACTCAAACAAGTATTGATGTAAAACTTGTAGCAGATGCTTCAGACCTTGATGAGGTTGTTGTAGTGGGTTATGGTGTTCAGAAAAAAAGTCATCTTACTGGAGCAATCTCTAAAGTGGTGAATGAAAACCTAGACCAGGTTGCTGTTGCAAGGGTAGACGATGCATTGATTGGGCAAGTTTCTGGTGTAAATATTCAGGCAACCTCTGCTGAGGCAGGTGCTGCTCCTACAATTACAATTCGAGGTTTTGGATCCATAACAGCAGATTCTGGACCAGCAGTAGTTGTTGATGGAGTTGTGGTTGATGCAAGTTTTCTTGGAAATCTGGATATGAATGATATTGAGTCATTTGAGGTGCTAAAAGATGCCGCATCTGCAGCAATTTACGGTAGTGAAGGGTCAAATGGTGTTATAATGATTACGACAAAGACTGGTAAAGAGGGGGACGCAGTATTCTCATATGACATGTTTGTTGGATATAAATCTGCCTTTGGAAGCGATGATTATAAGAAAAATCTATCAGATTGGTCTGCTCAAGAGTTAGCTGCTACTGGTCAAATTTCAGAAGCTACCCTATATGCACAAAAAATTGTTGATGTAACTGGTATTGATAGAGATTGGCAAGAAGTTTTCTTCAATGGAGGAATCATTAACAGTCACTCTATATCAGCAAGTGGAGGAACAAAAGATACAAAATATTCTACTTCATTAAGATACCTATCTGACGAAGGTGTTGTTCTTACAGATGACTACAAACTATATTCTGCTAAGTTGAAGTTAGATAGTAAAATAGGTAAGAAATTAAAATTTGGTTTGAGTGCAACACCGTCTTACTCAAAAAGAAGAGCATTACCTACCTCTGTTCATAATCCAATTAGACAATCGCCTTGGTTGCCTATTTATCACACCGAGGAAACATTGCAATTTATAAATAGAGACGCCTACCCTAATGTGGGAGTGGGCGATTATTTTTACGAAAATCACTTAGTTGAATTGGATTTAGATGGCAATGGTAGTGATAATAGACCACGTACTACTGGAGATTCAAATCCTTATGCTCAATATGCCGAAAGAGAGCATTATGAGTATAACACCAAAATATTAACTTCTTCTTATTTGAGTTATAAAATTATAGATGGTCTTACAGCTAAGACTGCTTTAGGGGTAACTTTGGAACAACGAAAAAGAACGAGATGGGATGGAACAAAACACCATGCATCAGGAAGTAGTAGAGCTAAATATTTATTAAATAACAGATATAGAACGAGAATTATTTCGGATAATACCTTATCATATAACAAGCAAATTGGTGATCATGAAATTAGTGCTTTAGCAGGGTTCACCGTACAAAAAAGAAGATCAGAAACAAGTCAAATTGTTGGTACAGGTTATACTAACGATTTACTTAAAAGCTTAGAAGGAGCAACTACAGTAGTTGCAGAAGACGATTTCAATATTGAAAAGAATAAAATAGGTTATTTTGGTAGAGTGTCGTATGCTTATGCCAATAAGTATTTGGTTAATGCATCGTTTCGACGTGATGGTAGTTCTGTTTTTGGAGTAGAATCGAAGTGGGGTAACTTCCCTGCAGTATCTGTGGGATGGAACATGCATAATGAAGGATTTTTGAGTGAAAGCGACATTTTGAGTAAATTAAAGCTTAGAGTGAGTTATGGTCTGACTGGTTCTGAAAACTTTGATACAGGGAGTGAAATCATCGATGCATGGCCTTATTTAGCGCAATTGGATAATACCAATGCAATTATTAACGGAGGTATTACAACCGGTGTTTCTCCTTTAAATATTGCTAACCTTCTATTACAATGGGAAGCTTCTGAAGAATTTAACCCTGGTATAGATTTTGGGTTTTTAAATAACCGTTTTACAGGTTCGTTAGACTATTATAAAAGAACTAGCGACAAGTTGTTACTCGACAATCCTGTATCTTATGTTACCGGCTTTTATAAAGGTATCGTCAATTTAGGGAAAGTTGAAAACAGTGGTTGGGAATTAGAATTAAGAACCAAAAATATTATAAATGCAAATTTCCTTTGGAAAACTACTTTTATAGCCTCAACAAATAAAAATGAACTACTAGATTACGGTGAATCAAATGGCGCATTATCTGAGGATGGATGGGGCAGAAATTCTCAATGGATAAATTCTGTGGGTAGTCCAATATCTTCTTTTTATGGATTTGTTGTTGACGAAAGTAAGGAATTGCCTGATGAGTATTGGGATTCTCCTTGGCTTCCAATTAATGGGGTGTCAGAAGATGTTATCGTTAAAGATTTAAATGGTGATGGTTTAATTACCGATGATGATAAAACGATATTAGGCGATCCATACCCAGAAATTAACTGGAGTATAACTAACGAGTTCAAATATAAAAATTTCGATTTATCTTTTATGTTTCAAGGTAGCCAGGGAGCTGAAGTGAGGAATATTGGCGATCAATACTTTTTCTCTCACTGGAACGGTGCTACTACTGATGAGCAAGCGGTGGTAGATGCTGGTATTATACCTGATGCTTCTTTCCTTAAGCCGAGAGTTATCACGAATGATGTGGTTATGAGTGCAGGATATTTATCATTGAGAAATATAAATATTGGCTATACTTTTTCGAATACTTTAATCTCAAGAATAGGATTAGAATCATTAAGACTTTATGCTACAGGTCAGAATGTGTTATACATCACGTCTGATGATTATCATGGTTTTAACCCAGAGTTTGTTGATAGTAATAATACACCTACGTCATATGGTGCTCAAAGAGCAGGTACACCTTTGTTTAGTACTTACTCACTTGGTTTAAATGTTAAATTTTAATCAAAAAACGAAATCATGAAATATATAAAATTTTTAATTGTAGCTATCACAGGATTTCTATTTAGTTCTTGTGATTCAGATGAGTTCTTAAATCCATTGCCAGACTCTGCTATTGTTGCTGAAACTTTTTTTCAGTCAGATGCTGATGTATTAGCTGGGCTTATAGGGATTTATGATGCTGTGCAAGGTGTTAATGAAAATACCGAATCAAGTAATGCTAGGTATAATAGAGGAGTGCAGCTAGAGTACTTATTAACTGAACACCGTTCTGATAACACCAGAAGTAAAACCTTAGAAGGTTCTAGAGCTGATTTTCACCGTTATATAGTTGAGGATGATAATATTCAATCTGAAGATTATTGGCAGTCGATGTATGAGATAATTTTTAGAGCAAATAATGTTTTAAAATATGTAGATAATGCTGAGGAAGCAAACCTTAACAAATATTCTGCTGAGGCTAAATTCTTAAGGGCTTACGCTTATTTTAACTTAGTAAGGCTTTATGGAGCTGTTCCATTGGTTACTACAGTAGTAGGGCCAACTGAAAAGGAATTGCTTTTTACTAGAGTTGAAGAGTCAAAAGTTTATGAGCAAATAATAGCTGACTTGCAAGAAGGTGTACAGCACCTTGATGACAAACATAAGTCAAGAGCATCGAAAGCTGCAGCTCAGGGAATGTTGGCTAAAGTATATTTGACCTTGCCAACACCAAACTACGCAGGTGCTAAAGAATTATGCGAGGCGATTATTGGTACTGGTAATTTAGAGTTGGAAGAAAATTTCAGGGATGTATTCTACAAAGAATTAAACAACGAAATTATTTTTGCGATTCAGTATTTATCTGGAAATCCAGATGAGAGCCAAGGTTTTTCATCGGAATTCACCTCTTATAAACGCCAAGGCCGTCAGGATGGACTTAATATAGTTAACCCAAATCTTGCTGAAGATTTTATTGCCTATGGAGGAAATAGAACAGCTGTTTCTTATGCTGCTTTTGGTGATGATGCAGACCTAGCTGTACCTGAGAATGCAGAAGTAATAAAGTTCTTACCAGATGGTTCAGATATTTCTGACAGTGACCTTCCAACCTATGGAGATTCACCTGCAAATGCTGGTAACGACTGGATTATATTACGTTACTCTGATGTGTTATTAATGCACGCTGAGGCTATTATGGAAGGACAAAATACAACAGAAGCTAGTGCAATAGATTCTTATATGAAAGTACGAGCTAGGGCAGGGTTTGATGCTGTAGATGATCGTCCAAATGTTTTAACGATAGATGATTTGTTACTGGAAAGAAGAGTAGAGTTGGCTTTTGAAAATCATCGTTTCTTCGATTTGTTGAGATTTGGAGTAGCCCACGATGTGTTAAGTGCACATGCTGAGGAAATGGGATATACAAGTTATAATATGAGGAGGTTAATATTGCCAATTCCTGCAAGGGAAATTAACTTAAGTGATGGTATTTTAACTCAAAATCCTCAATAATAATTTATAAGCATTATAATTATGAAAAATCAATTAAATATTTTCAGATACACCATGATGGCGGTGGTGTGCCTATCGGTAGTTTTTTTATCGGTAAGCTGTGAGAGCGCTTTTGAGTA
Source organism: Carboxylicivirga sp. M1479 (assembly GCF_007097485.1). Lineage (GTDB taxonomy): Bacteria > Bacteroidota > Bacteroidia > Bacteroidales > Marinilabiliaceae > Carboxylicivirga. Next base: position 351,771 of record NZ_VKDE01000001.1, read on the forward strand.
TGAATTACCAGAAGCTGGTTCTATTGAAGATACGAGTTTGCCAGTGGCGGCTTTTACTTATATTCCAAATGCAGAGAATTTTAAAACTTTAGAATTCAATAACCTATCAACAGAGTCGATTAAATATTTTTGGGACTTTGGAGGAGGAAATACTTCAACTGATAAAGATCCAAGTTATACTTTTGTTGACGGTGAAGGTTCTTATCCAGTAACACTGATTGCTGCTGATGGCAACGATGAGACAGACACATTAACCATGATGGTTGATGTAGTAGATAAGTTTGTGCCGCTTCCAGTCACAATTTTTAATGGCGATTTTACCGACAGTCAAAATGATTGGAAGTTTACCTCATTTACTGGAGGTACCACCAGCCCATTTAACTCTAGTTCTGACGGTTCTTGGTTGAATTACGATGGAACAGATAATGGATCTAAAACCAAAGGGGCAAAATGGACTAAATCCACTTCTGCTGGAGCCTATTTGAGTTCTAATACAAGATATGCTTACCAGGCTATTATTGTTTCTCCATCTAATGTAGAGCGTGATGTCAAATATATTCTTGAATATGAATATGCGATAAAAACGCCAACAGAACAAGCAGGTGTTGCGCCGGGAGGTAATAGAGTCATTTCTGAGATTTTAGATGGTCACTTTGACGATGGTGCCGATGCTGTTGCTACTACTCCACTTAGTCAATATGTTGGTGATGAGGTTAAAGGGAAGACATCTTTTACATTGGTTGAACAAGAATTTACTACGAACGAAAGTGGTGAAGTTGCCATAATGATTTATGCAGTTACCGATGTGGATTTGTACGTAGACAATGTTAAAGTTTATGCAGCAAAATAATTTCGTAGTGTGTTAAAATTAATAAAACAATTGATTATGAATTTATTTAAAAAAGGAATATCTGCCTTATTTATAATAGCTCTTATAGCATCATCATGTGAAGTGGATAAAGAAATTCTCCCAGAGGATGAAGATTCTGTAGGAAAGGGTTTAACTGAAATTACATTTTCTAGTTTTACTGCAACACCTGGCCCTGATGAAGATGGTATGGAAGATGGTACTTATGTAACCGTTGAGCCCTTAGCTATTGGAGTTGACTCTTATGATGTAGACTTTGGAAACGGAGACCCAGTTGCAACTATCGGAGCAGGAGAATCAGCTTCTTACGACTATCCTAACGATGTTGAAGTAGCGACTTATACTATTACAGTAACCGCTAAATCTGATGTTTTGGAAAGTGTTACTCAAATACAAGATTTGACAGTTGAGCACGAAGTGAAAGCGGTATCTTCAGCACCTGACTCACCAACGGTAGGTCTTGAGGAAGTATTATCAATTTATTCTAACGGGATTGTTTACGATGGTGCTTTTATCTCATATAGATATAAAGCGGGTGGAGTTGATTTTACTGCAGGAACTGCTCAGCAGGGTGAAGTAACTATGGAATCAGGAAATAAAGTAATGCAATATTCTCGTATTAGCAGCGAGGTTGGAGCATCTATAGGACTTGATGAAATTATTGTTGCTGATGCATTCGGAACTGGCGTTGCTGCTACTCATCTACATTTAGATGTTAATTCTGCTTTTGCTATTGGTATTGATAAATTGAAAATCTCATTAGTTAATGGTACTACAGAGTATGACTATAATTTAGATTTAACTGACGGTGAGTGGATCAGTTTAGATTTAGATTTAGCAACTGACTTTTCAGCGCCGGTCGTTCAGTTTACTGAAATAAAGTTTGAATTAGGTACTGATGGTATGGCAAAAGATGCTGCAACTCTTAACATCGATAATGTTTACCTGCATAAACCAATTACTTCTGTTATTTTAAATGGTGACTTTGATGCTAAAACTGATCATTGGAGGTTTACTACCTTCACAGATGGGACTACGACTCCATTTGGATCAAGTTCCGATGGATCCTGGACTAATTATGATGGAACACCTAATGGTTCAAAAACAAAAGGAGCAAAATGGACCGCAAGTCAATCTGGAGGATATCTTCAGAGTTCTGGTTCGAGATATGCCTACCAGGCTCTTAAGTTAGCACCTAATACAGCATATACATTAGAGTACGAATATGCAATTAAGAGTGACGATGCTGATGATCCGATTGGAGGCAGAAGTATTGTTGGACTTATTTTAGACGATCACTACGTTGATGGCGCAGATGCTGTTGATAACTTGAGTTCTAATTTAGGTAATCATGTAGGAACCATCGCTGAGGGTAAATTTTCTGATACAAGAGGAACAAAAGTGCTAATTCCTTTTACTACTAATGATAGTGGTGAAGTGGCAATTATGTTCTATGCAGTTACATCAGTTGATGCCTGGATTGATAACGTTAAGGTCTATTAAGATTAGTCTTATATAATTCAGTTATAATGAAAAACTTCCGAAGAAATATATTACTAATCAGTTTAATAACATTTCTTTCTGTTAACGCTACTTCTCAAAAAAAGGGAAGTAGTGTTACAGAATCGGAGAAGAAAACTGAAAAACAAGACAAAAGGAATAAAAAGAAGAAAGTTAAGCTTCCTAATATAGATTTAAGTCATTGGAAAGTAACCTTACCTGTATCAGATGAGTCAGGTAAGCCTATTGAAATTGAACCACCTGAAATTTCGAATTTTGCATCTATGGAAATTGCTAAAGCATATATGTATATTGATTCTACCAGAGGTGCTATCGTATTTCATGCCATGCCAACAGATTCAAAAACCAGAAATACCAAGTATACACGCTCAGAATTAAGAGAGCAAATGGTTCCAGGTGAAAACAATGTGAATTGGACTTTTAAAGATGGTGCCTACATGAAGGGTAAATTAGCAATGGAGGCAACATCAAGAGACTCTGATGGTAAATACCATAGAACTATTATAATGCAGATTCATGGTAGACTAACTAATGAACAGAGAGATTTAATTGGAGCAAAAGATAACAATGCACCTCCAATACTAAAAATATATTGGGATAAAGGTAAAATACGTGTTAAAACAAAGGAGCTTAAAAACTTGAAAGCCACTTATGAACAGACCTTGCATGAAGATGCCTGGGGCGATGATAAGGGGTTTAATTTTGAACAAGAAGTTGGATTCAGAAAATTCACTTTGGAGGTCAAAGTTTCAGAAGGGAAAATGGTTATCATCTTAAACAAAAATGAATTTAAAGTTTACGAAAACATTCACATCGAGAAATGGGGTGTTTTTGAAAACTATTTTAAAGCTGGTAACTATTTTCAAACGAGAGATGAGGGAGCTTTTTCAAAAGTAAGATTTTATGAGCTAAGTATCTCTCATTAGATTTAAGATTAATAAAATTTTGACTGGCTGACAGTCGGTTTAAAATAGATGTATCGACTGTCAGTTTATATTGCTTTTTAGATTTTCTTGGAGGAGAAAGAGGCCTGTTAAAGGTTGTTATCTACGCTTGATGGCGGGTCTCTTTTTATTTTTTTAGTGCAGTGTATGCTCTATCGATGCTTAATTGAGAAATATGTGTTTTTCTATTTCAGGAGGTAAGTATTGGAATTAACTTAATGATTAACAGATTGATTTAAAACTAAAAAAAGGTTGAGTGAATCCATCTTTTTTAGATAAAGACTTAACGTTGCCTTATGAATGTAAAAACCTGGGCAATGGAAATAAAATACAGGTTCAATTCATACGAGTATAAGTTAAACCAAATGTATAACAAAATGATTGATAAAGCATTTTGCTTATTACATGGGTTAATGCCGAAACAGAATCACAGATTGATCTTTTATCAATCGTTTTGATTCGTAATCGGTATTAAACCAAGCCTAAAGTTATAGTGCAGACGAATAGTATTGTCAATAATTAAAGTTGGTATAAAGAGCTAAAAAAAAATGTAGATGAAATTAATAATTAAAAATATATGGATTGTGGTGTTGCTTGTAGTGCTAGGTGCATGTAGCAAGCAAAGCGATAACACACACTATCCAAAGGTTATTTTAACAGGTGAGGCTGTTAAGGCCATTAAGGCCGTAAAGGACCATTTGCCTTTGCTAAAGCATTCAATCGAGAGCTTGGAGAAAAAGGTAGAGTTGGACATGCTCAACGGCATTAATGTACCTGTTCCTGTTGATCCAGCTGGAGGTTATACTCATAATCGTCATAAACAAAATTACATTACCATGTATGGTGCTGGTGTTTTATGGCAAGTAACAGGTAAAGCCAATTATGCCAATTACGTGCGCGATATGCTTTTGGAGTACGCCACTTTATATCCTACTTTGGGCGAGCATCCTGTTAAAGCTTCCTATGCACTAGGGCGCCTATTCTGGCAACAATTAAACGAAGCTGTTTGGTTGGTCTATGTTAGCCAGGCCTACGATTGCATCGCAGGTATTTTAACGACAGAACAACAAGAGTTAATAGAAAAAAACTTGCTTCTTCCTTATGCTGATTTCTTATCTGTTGAAAACCCAAAAGTTTTTAACCGTGTGCATAATCATGGTGTTTGGGCTGCCTCGGCTGTTGGAATGACTGGATTTGCACTGGATAATGAGGAGTTGGTAAAACGTGCTTTTAGTGGTGTTGAAACAGGTCCAAAGCCAGAAGTAGGATCGGGCTTTTTAGTGCAGTTAGAGCAATTGTTTTCGCCAGATGGTTATTACACCGAAGGGCCATACTATCAGCGTTATGCCATGTTGCCATATCTGTTATTTGCGCAAGCCATTGATAATAATCGTCCGGAAATGAAAATTTTTGAATACCGTGATGGCGTATTGAAAAAGGCAGCTATAACCACCTTGCAATTAACCAATACCAACGGACAATTCTTCCCGATTAATGATGCCTTGAAAAGTATGTCATATATGTCAACTTCATTGATTCATGCAGTTGATTTTGTTTATGGTTTGGATGAATCACAAAAGGAACTATTAAGCATTGCACAAGAGCAGGGCGAAGTTATTATTTGCCAAGCTGGTTTAAAGGTGGCACGTGCGATTGCCAATGGAGAGACTAAACCATTTAAATGGGAATCAAAAGAGTTTCGTGATGGTCCAAATGGGGAGCAGGGAGCTTTTGGTGTATTGCGTTCCAATACTGGTAAAGAAAGCCAAACCGTTACGATGAAATATGCCTCACAAGGAATGGGACATGGGCATTTCGATCGATTGACTATTTCGTTGTACGACAGAGATGAGGAGATACTACAAGATTATGGTGCTGCCAGATATGTGAATGTTGAATACAAGCATGGCGGACGTTACCTGCCAGAGAATAAAACCTGGGCGTGTCAAACCATTGCGCATAATACCTTGGTGGTTGATAAAGATTCGCAGTCTGAAGGGAATGTGAAAATTGCTTCAAAACACCATTCTGACCCTTGGGTATTTGATGCTACGGCAACGGATATTCAGGTGATGAGTGCTAAAGAAAATAAGGCCTACGAAGGCGTGAGAATGCACCGTACCATCGCCATGATCAATCTGCCCGAAGTGGCTAAAGAATCCATTATTCTTGATTTGTATCGAGTTGTATCTGATAAAGCACACAAATATCAATTGCCTTATTATTACATGGGGCAGATGATGGATACGAATGTCGATTATCAACCCGAAACAACTATGCTTAAGGCCATGGGTACCAACGATGGGTATCAGCACCTATGGCAAACAGGCGAAGGTAAAATGGCAGCAGGTACAAATCGCTTTGTTTGGTTAAAAGGAGACAACTTTTATACCTTATCAACGCAAGCAGAAAACAATGATAAGATGGTAATGGCTCGCATTGGAGCTGGTGACCCAGAGTTTAGCTTGCGTAACGAACCAATGGTGATGCTTCAGCGCGAGAATAGCACCAATACCTTGTTTGCATCAACCATTGAGGTGCATGGAGTAAAGCATCCTGTTACCGAACTGGTAGAAGGCTTAAAAGGCGTGGTTAAAGAGATAAATACACTAAGAAACGATGATGAATATACCGTGGTAAAAATTGTTTTTACCAATGATAGTCATTTGGTATTCGCAATGTGTAATAATAAAAACGATGCATCATTATCGCATTCTATAAAGGTGGATGCAAAGGATTACAACTGGACTGGAGTATATCAATTATTCAAATAATACAACAATACAAAACATAGAGTTATGAAAAGATTTAGCGAAAAATTTATCCTCACACAAGAAATGGAGTGGGAAGAGTTAGGTGGCGGAGTATCACGTAAGTTCTTAGGTTACGACAACCAAATAATGATGGTACAAGTGAAATTTGAAAAGGGTGCTGAAGGTTCGCCTCACGATCATTTTCATACACAAGCAACCTATTGTGCTGCTGGTAAATTTGAGTTTACCATCGATGGTGAAAAGAAGATTGTAGAAGCTGGTGATGGTGTTTACATCGAACCAAATTTAGTACATGGTGCCCTTTGTCTTGAGGCAGGTATCCTAATTGATGTATTTAGTCCTGTTCGCGAAGATTTCTTGACGGGCGATACTGTTAATTATTTTGGAGATAAAAAATAAAATAGATGATTAGACTACTAGGCCAAAGACGATTAGATATTCATCTAATAATCTAAATGTCTATTGTCTAAAAGTCTTAAAATAAAAAACTATGAAGTTAAAAGGACTAAGGTGGTGGATTATTGGATTAATCGGATTAGCTACCATCATTAATTATATTGACAGAAGTGCCCTGGCAATTATGTGGCCAAGTATTTCTGAAGATTTAGGAATGACAAAGAATGATTATGCCTTGATATTGAACGTATTTATGGTGGCCTACGCTGTTGGTCAGTCAATATCTGGTAAGTTATTCGATAAGATTGGTACCCGCATGGGTTACGTTGTGGTAATTATTGTTTGGGGTTTATCTTCATTCTTCCATTCGATGGCACGCGGTATTTTATCATTTAGCTTTTTAAGAGTAACACTAGGACTTGGTGAAGCTGGTAACTGGCCTGGAGCCGCCAAAAGTAATGCCGAATGGTTCCCTGTTAAAGAACGTGCGATAGCGCAAGGTATTTTTAACGCGGGTGCATCGGTAGGTTCTGTTGTGGCACCACCATTAATTGCCTTGTTGTGGGCCGCTTTTGGCTGGCAAATTACCTTTATGTGCGTAGGTTCATTAGGCCTGTTGTGGTTAATCCCTTGGTTAATCATTAACCGCGGTGGTGTTGAAAAGCACCCTTGGATCACTGACTTGGAGCGCGACTATATTAAATCAGGACAGCATAAAGCCGATCAGGATGCTGAAGCGAAAGGCAAAAGCATTGCTGAATTATTATCACACAGAGAGTCATGGTCGGTATTAATCGGACGTTTCTTTTTGGAGCCTATCTGGTGGCTATTTGTTGGTTGGATGCCTCTTTACTTGGCCGATGTTTATGGTTTTGATGTTAAGCAAATCGGTTTCTTTGCATGGGTACCTTACGTAGGTGCTGCTGTTGGTAGTATTGCTGGCGGATGGTATTCTGGTTCATTAATGTCGAAAGGACATAGTGTTAACCGTTCTCGTAAAACAACCATTGTAATTGGTGCAGCCATCATGTTCTTAGGATTGGTAACAACCATTTTGTTTGCCGATACACCGGAGAAATTCGTAGGAATTGTTGCATTGGTATTATTCGGTTTCCAGTTTGCCATTAGTAATGTTCAAACCATTCCTAGTGATTTATTCAGTGGAAAGTCTGTTGGTTCATTAGCTGGACTAGGTGGTACAGTAGGTGTATTCTCAGTAATTGTGATGAACTTTTTAGTGCCAATTATCTCAGAAATTTCTTACACTCCAATTTTTGTAATGATAGCGGTATTTGTACCACTGGGAGTAGGAGCAATTTATTTCTTCGCAAGAGATATTAAGCCAGTAGAAGACAAATAATCAAAAACGACAGTGGTGCTCAAAGGCCCGTTGAGCACCACTTGTCGAAAGCATATTGTATAAAATAGAAAGATTAAGATTTTTAAATAAATAATTATGACTCAAACAGGTAAAGTAGCAATTATAACCGGAGCAACAGGTGGAATTGGTTTTGAAGTAGCTAAACGATTAGGTAAAGATGGATATACTGTTGTTTTAAATGGTATTGAAGATGAAGCAGGAGCAGAAAAGGTAAAAGAACTCACTGCTGAGGGAATTACTGCTGAGTACTATGGTTTTGATGTAACAAACGAAGATGAAGTAACTTCAAATATTAATACAATTGGTGAAAAATATGGCCGTATTGATGTGCTTGTAAATAATGCAGGTGGTTTAGGTGGTCGTTCTCGTTTTGAAGAAATGACAACCGAGTTTTACCGTAATGTAATGGCTTTAAACCTTGACTCTGTATTTTTTGCTTCTCGCGCAGCTATTCCATTCCTTAAAAAAGGAGAGAACGCTACCATCATCAACTACACTTCTAACGCAGGTTGGAACGCAGGTGGTCCAGGTGCTGGTATCTATGGAACATCAAAAGCAGGTGTGCACGCTATTACAAGAGCATTGGCAAAAGATTTAGCTGAATATGGTATCCGTGTGAACGCTGTATCTCCAGGTACAATCGATACACCTTTCCATGCGCAAATCAAGTCTACTAAACCAGAAGTTTTTGCTTCTTGGAAAAACAATATTTTGCTAGGTCGCTTAGGACAGCCTGAAGAGGTTGCTTCAGTTGTATCTTTCTTAGCAAGTACTGATGCCTCTTTCTTAACTGCTGAGACAATTCAGATTGGTGGAGGTCAGGCTTTAGGAATTTAATAGTATAAAATATTGCAGCTAAAGAGCTGCGGTAGGTTTTTTTATTTTGGATTTATTTGATTATGCAATCCTTGTTCTTGCGGGTGTAGGAGCAGGATTCATTAATGTAGTAGCAGGAGGAGGTTCGTTAATTACACTTCCTTTAATGATTTTTTTAGGACTTCCTCCAGCTGTTGCTAACGGATCTAATCGAATTGCCTTGTTGGCGCAAAACATTGTGGCAGTAAGCAATTTTAAGGCGAAAAAAGTATCGCCTGGTAAGTTTGGTATTTATTTAGGAGTTGCGGCCTTATTTGGTGCTTTAATAGGAGCCAATATAGCTGTTGATATTCCTGCCAAACTCTTCAATCGTATTTTATCAATTGTAATGATAGGGGTGGCCATATTAATGGCATTTAATCCATCGTACAACAGCCTTCATGGCGAAAACTTAAGTAAAAAACGCCGTTTATATGCCTACATAGCTTTCTTCTTAATTGGTATATACGGAGGCTTTTTACATGCTGGTATTGGTTTTATTATTATGCTGGCACTTGTTCGTATCAATGGGTTTTCATTGGTAAAAACGAACAGTATTAAAGTAACAGTGGCCTTAATTTATACAGTTGCCGCTTTGGGTGTTTTCATAATCGAAGACATGATAGATTGGAAAGCAGGATTGATATTGGCCATTGGAAGTGCAACTGGCGGTTGGCTTGGAAGTAACTTTTCAGTGAAGAAAGGTGACAAGTGGATAAAGCGCATTGTTCTAGTAGCAATAATCGCAATGGCTGTTAAATTGTGGGTATTTTAAAAAATAAAGTTGGCATTGGGTACGTTTCTGCCTCTTGCCATATTATAAATAAACTTGATCATGAATAAAGTAGTAACATTCGGAGAAATCATGTTGCGATTAGCAACACCAGGATATAAACGGTTTAATCAAACTGATGAGTTTACAGCCACTTTTGGCGGAGGAGAAGGAAATGTAGCGGTATCGTTGGCGACCTATGGTATCCCTGTGAGTTTCGTAACGCGTTTGCCCGAGAATGATATTGCACAGTCATGTGTGCAACAGCTACGCGGTCTTGGTGTAGATACCAACGATATCATTTATGGTGGTGAGCGAATGGGTATCTATTTCCTAGAAACAGGTGCCGTTAGTCGTGCCAGTAAAGTGGTTTATGACCGTGCACACTCAGCTATCTCCGAAATTAAAAGTGGAATGATTGATTGGGACAAGGTATTTGACGGTGCCAATTGGTTTCACTGGACTGGTATAACACCTGCTATCTCGGCATCTGCTGCCGAAGTGTGTTTAGAAGCTATTAAAGCGGCTAACGAAAGAGGTATCACGGTATCAACCGACCTTAACTACCGTAAAAACTTGTGGAACTATGGTGTTACTGCCGACGAAATGATGCCTAAATTAGTTGAAGGATGCGATGTGGTCTTGGGTAACGAGGAAGATGCTGCTATGGCATTAAATATTCATCCTGAAGGAGTAGATGTGACCGATGGACATGTTGATGCAGAAGCTTACTTATCGGTATCGCAAAAAATTATGGAGAAATTCCCACGTGTTAAAAAAGTGATTACAACCTTGCGTGGATCAATTAATGCCAACCACAATTCTTGGGCTGGTGTATTGTACGACGGGAAAAAATTATATAAATCCCCAGGTTACGAAATTACCCACATCGTTGACCGCGTTGGCGGTGGTGATTCATTTATGGGTGGATTAATCTATGGATTATTAACTTATAAAGAGGATGTGCAGTCGGCCTTGAATTTTGCCGTGGCTGCATCGTGCCTAAAGCATACTGTGTATGGCGATTACAATCGCGTTACAGTGGCTGAGGTTGAGAAATTAATGGGTGGCGACGCTTCGGGTCGAGTGAGTCGATAAGTTTAAGAAAATAAGTAAAGGAGGCAGAGGGCAGAAGTTGAGTATTGCCTAATTTCTATCTTCGGTCTTCTGACTTCAAACTTTTTATTATGTCAAAATTTTCAAGAATAGATGTGACCATCAAAATGAAAGAAACGGGCATTGTGCCAGTTTTTTATCATGCCGATGTTGAAATATGTAAGCAGGTATTAAAAGCTTGTTACGAGGGTGGAGCAAGAGTATTTGAATTTACCAATCGTGGCGATTTTGCCCACGAGGTATTTGGCGAATTAACCAAGTATGCACGCCAGAGTTGCCCCGAAATGGCAATGGGTGTTGGTTCTATTTTAGATGCGCCAACCACCGCTTTATACATGCAATTGGGAGCCGATTTTATCGTGTCTCCAATTCTTAACGAAGACATGGCTAAAGTTTGTAATCGTCGTAAGGTTTTATGGTCTCCAGGCTGTGGTTCTTTATCAGAGATTTCAAAGGCCGAAGAGCTGGGTGCAGAAGTGGTAAAAATATTCCCTGGCCAACAGGTAGGTGGACCTGAGTTTGTAAAAGCAGTTAAAGGACCTTGTTCGTGGTCGAGTATTATGCCAACAGGAGGTGTTGAGCCCACCGAAGAAAACCTGTCGAAGTGGTTTAAGGCAGGCGTACATTGTGTAGGTATGGGCTCACAATTAATTAGTAAAGATGTTATTGCCAATGGCAACTATGCCGAGTTAACGACAACTGTTAAAAAGGCAATCGCCATTGTGCAAACTTTAAAATAAAAGTTCGATCACAATCGGATTAATGGATTTATAAATTGGTAGTTCGAAACGAGTACAACAAAACAGCTTACCTTAATAAATATGAGTTAAGCTGTTATTGTTGTATTTATTAGGGCTATCTAAAAAGTAGCCTAGACTTTTTTTGCTTTCGTTTTTTGTGTCATGACAAAAAATGAAGTCCAGTTTGGGTGGATAGCCCAACAAAAAAGTCAACATTGATATTAGGTTGATACAATCTGTCAGTAGTCACAAAGTTTGGTAGTTAATAATCGAAGAGAAAAAATCATGAATAAAATACTGATTCTTTTAGCAGTAATCGTTTCCATGGGTGCATGCCAGTTGTCAAACGACAATACGGGTATATTGGTGCAAAACAAGGAAGAGTTAAAAGCGGCCATTAAAAACGCCATGCCAGGCGATAACATCATCATGGCCAATGGGGTGTGGACGGATGTCGAAATTAAGTTTACTGGAAAAGGCACCAAAGATGCTCCCATTGTAATTAAAGCTCAAACAGCAGGAGAAGTATTTATTGAAGGTGTATCGTGTTTAAAGTTTGGTGGCAAATACCTTGAGGTGCATGGTTTATATTTTAGAAATGGATACACGCCATCCAACGCCGTAATTGATTTTAAACTGAACAAAGAGCAGTTGGCCAACCATTGTAGAGTCAGCCATTGTGTTATTAAGGATTTTAACCAGATGAGCCGCGACCGCAAAGATCATTGGGTTGAATTCTGGGGACGCCACAACCAGCTCGATCATTGTTATCTTTCGGGTAAATCCAATGAAGGGCCAACCGTTAGAGTGGATATAAAAGGTAATAGAAGCATCAATAATTACCATCAAATTATACACAACCATTTTGGTCCTCGACCACGAAAAGGTGGGCCAAAAGCTGAAACCATTCAATTGGGTGATAGCTTTAGCTCAATGTCTCCTAGTTACACAACGGTAGCTTACAATCTTTTTGAGAGGTGTAATGGTGAGGTGGAAATTATTTCGAGCAAAACCAATTTTAACGAGTTCAGAAACAATGTTTTTTACAAGAGTGAAGGCTCTTTGGTAACACGCCACGGAAACTATTGTACCATTGATGGAAACTACTTTATTGGAGATGATAACTCAGAAAATATTGGTGGAATTAGAATTATTAATACGGGTCATAAAGTAAGCAATAACTATTTCTACAACTTAAAAGGAAAGAGTTTTAGAAGTCCATTGGCAGTAATGAATGGTATTCCAAAATCACCATTAAACCGATACAATCAGGTAACCGATGTGGTGGTGGCATATAATACCTGGGTTAACTGTGCTTCTCCATGGCAATTCGGTGTTGGTACCAACATCAGCCAAAGTGAGGTATTGCCTAAGTCGGAGATTCGTTCAGCACGCCCCTTGCGTACCTTGGTGGCCAATAACATTATTTATAACGCCACAGGCGATGCCATGCCTATTGTTGAACATGATAAAGCTGATGGAGTTTTGTTTAAAAGTAATGTCATCAACAATCAGGATGTTGACTTTGCGAAGCGCGATGGTTTAGTGGCTTCATCATTTGAAGTATCTGAAAAGGGTAAAGGTATTTGGGTGCCTGGCAGTCAGCCTGGCGATGTAGAACCATACATGGGCTTTGAGTTTGAATTGTTCACCAAAGATGTAACCGGACAAGTGCGTGACCCAAAAACGTCCTTGGGAGCCTTTAGTGCCGCGCCACAAAGCGATTTAAATTTATTGGATAAAACAAAGTATGGCGCATCATGGTATAAAGGAGAAGCAAGCATAACAGCTAAACAAACAGAAGTAGATGCTAGCTCTTTTAAAGATGCTTTTGATAAGGCTTCAGAGGGTGATGTTTTAATTCTGAACGATGGTGCTTATAAAATAGAGTCTTCATTAGTAGTTAATAAAACCATTACCATCAAAGCTAAAAATAGCGGTATGGCTGAGTTAATTTATTCTGGAGAAAAAGAAACAGCAGCTTTTGAGATGCATCCAAAAGGAAACTTGACTTTAAAGTATGTGAAGCTGAACGGTCAAAAGACCCAATATGCCTTTGCCAGTTTAAAGAAAAATATGTCGAGCCATTACATATTAAATGTTGAAGGCTGTGATATTAGCAACTTTGATTATGTATTAAAGGCCTACAAACAAAGCTTTGCCGAAGAAATTACTTTTGAAGGAACAGCAATGAGTGATTGTGCCAATGGCTTGGAATTATCGCAGGAAACAAATGACAAGGGAGATTATAATGTTGAGTTTCTAACAATAAATAATTGCCACTTTAAGTCAATCGCCAGTAATGTGGTCGATTATTACCGAGGAGGCTATGATGAGTCAACCATAGGCGGTAATTTACTTTTAAGTAATTGCTCATTCACCAAATGTGGAGCTAAAGAAAAGAATGGTATTTTAATTAATACGCGTGGTATTGTAAATGTTAACATCAACAATAATAGCTTTAAAAATAACCGAGTGAAGCTAGTGGCTTTGCTTTGGGGAGCTAAAAATAATATCCACGCCAACAACAAGATTACTAACTCAGGTAAAATTGTTGTTGAAGAAAACCTAAAACTAAAACTCGTTTACTAAACGATTGGAATTAATGATTTAACCTGTAATATGTTTGTGTATTGTGTGATTTATTCACGTTTGGAGGCTGCCTTATGGGTGGCCTTCATTTTTTTTATTTAATTGATGAGGTATACAAGTAATGCCATTTACATATTAAAATACGCTAGTATAATGCCGAAACAGGATCACAGATTGATTTTTTATCAATCGTTTTGATCCGTAATCGGTATATGATTGATAGCGACGTATCTGCTAAAAGGAGAGACAAAGAAATTTTATTAGTTTGCTATATTTACGTATCGTTAATATGTAATTAGCCAAACCCTATTAATAATGATACAAGATTCTTTTCAACTACTTTTGCCCGAACTTCAGAAAATGGATGCATCTGAAGTTAAAAAATGCAACATTCCAATTGCCATATACATTAACGAAGCCAGTTTATTATGCAGGCGTGTTGATATTGATTTGCCCCGACTGTTGAAGGTAAATATGCCTGAGACATTACCCCGCGAACTAAAAATCAGGACTGAAGCCTTAATCATAGCTGAATCCATCTGGCAAAACAAAACATCGGCCAGGCAAAATAACATGACTCAATGGAAAGAAAAGGGCAAGCAGCTCAAAACCTTGTTCTATGATTTAATTCATGAATTGTCATTCGCCTTTCGTAACAAACCACCATTGTTAGCTTCTTTGAGAGAGGCCAGAAAAGCGGGTTCCTACGCAATGATTATCCAGTCTTTAAGCGATATACTTGTGTTGGCACAAGAGCATAAACACTTGCTCAAGGCCATTAATTTCAACATGACAAAATTGGATACAGCTTCAGAAATGCTTGAAGATGCCTCAAAACTACTGGCAATAACCAACTCCTACCGTTTGCAAGATGATCAGGATAGAGTATTGCGCGATAAAGCCTATACAAGCTTAAAGCTGCATGTGGATGAAGTAAGGGCTTATGGCCAATTTGTATTTAAAGGCGAAAAAGACATCCTCCAGCATTATGCCAGTTCCTATGCCCGAGAAAAGCAACGAAACTATCGTAAAAAGGCGAACTCACTTTAAATACTATCATTTGCACGACAAAACTATTATAGGAAATGACTTAAATGGGTTAGGAAATGACAGTCATTATCGCAATAATAATATAAAATAGATGTAACATATTATATTAATAATGCGGTAATAGTCATTACTTAGAAAGATATTGTAATTAATTATACAATTCGTATTCTTGGGTTTAGTGATTAATAAGTTGATTTTAAGTTAAGGAAATGCATTAATGTTGCCTAATTGTTTTTACGCTAAAGTCGTAATGACTCCAATTTTTTAGTTCTCAATCATGTTTGTCGTTTATGGAGTTTATGATTTACACTTTACTCCAATTTACTTAAAATACCAGTTTTCATGATAAACTCTTCCGGTTAAGAACCTTTTGGAATTTACCATCTAAATTCCTACAAATTCTAATTCGGAATCAAGCAAAATTAAATAATTCAAACTTGTTTATTGGCTTATTCGCTATGGCCACTAGGTATTATCAAAAATACAAGCGATGTATTTATTCGTTTGGTTCGGTGTTACAAAAGAATTATTTTTTCTTATCTTAGATAAGTATTCGAAGTCATAATATGCAGGGTCAATTATCAACCAAAAAATTGACTATTATGACTAAAAGACAAGTTCAGGAAGTTAATGCCGGTTCAACGGCTGATATTGCGTTTTTACTACTAATCTTTTTCCTTGTTACAACAACAATGGACTCAGATACAGGCTTGGGTACTATACTACCGCCTTATGAGGAAGAACCACCAATAGATAACAAGGCCAAAAACGAGCGAAATGTATTTGAGATTTTGGTAAATGGCAATAATCAGCTATTGGTGGAAAAAAAAGAGATGGATATTAAATATCTGACAGAAGCCACCAAGAACTTTGTTTTAAACCCGCAGGATGAAGCCCATTTATCTGCTAAGGAATTACAAAGGATTATGCTGTTAGGCGAAATAATGGTAAGTAAAGGTGTTATTTCGTTACAAACAGCAAATGATACTGAATACCAGGTTTACCTGATGGTGCAGAATGAAATTATCAGAGCCTTTAATGAGCTAAGAGATGAGTTTGCGACGGCTACTTTTAATAAAAAGTATAAGAAACTAAGCAAAGACGAAAAAGCGGCTGTTAGAGCGGCAATTCCAAAGCTAATCTCTGAAGCAGAACCCGTAAAAATTAGTACTAGTCTGTAAAAGATGAATTAATTCAAAAGCTGTCATATTATGGCAGCTTTTGTGTTAAATGGAGGATGGTAACTATGCAGTAGTTACAATATATTTTTGCGGAGAGAGGGAGATTCGAACTCCCGGTACCCTCACGGGTACACACGCTTTCCAGGCGTGCACAATCGGCCACTCTGTCACCTCTCCTTGTACTTTCAAATAGTTAAACTCATTGCCATTGAATAAGTTCAATCGTATAAAAACAAAAAATCCCAACCGAAGTCGGGATTTATACGCACGGGAGGAGAGGCTCGAACTCCCGACACCTGGTTTTGGAGACCAGTGCTCTACCAACTGAGCTACACCCGTGTGTTTTGTTGCACTGCCTTTGCAAATGCGAATGCAAAAATAGGAGAATAATCAGAAATAAAAACTTATCAGGCAATAAAAAAATAGCCAAATATGTGTTCTGTCTGGCTTATAGAGGGTTCGTGCCTATTTTTTTTTATTTGAATAGAAGAGTTACCCTACTGCCTTTTCCTACTTCAGATTGTATTTGCAGCTGACCACCATGCAAACGCATCACTTGTTGCGATAGAGCCAGTCCAATGCCATTGCCTCCTTGTCGTGTTGTGTAAAAAGGAACACACACCTTGTCCAGTTCATCCGGTGGTATTCCTTTGCCATTGTCGATGATCTGAATTTTTAGTAGATGATCTCTAATATGAGCTTTAATCGTTATCAACGCAGGTTCTTTATCCAAAGCTTCAATGCTATTCTTGATAAGATTAATAAGGGTTTGCTCTAGCAGTTGTTCATCCAATAAATACGATGTGTTTTTATCGCACTCAAGCAATAACTGAAACTTTGTTTCGTGTTCCGAATTGGTAAAGAGCGTTTGAACACGCGTTAACAATGAATTGATATCGCATAACTGCGTTTGAGCGTGTTTTAGACCGGCCATGCTTCTGTAACTCTCCACAAAATGAGTAAGCCCCTTACTACGTTTATGAACAGCATCAAGTGCATCTGTCACTTCCAGTCGTTCCTTTTCGTCCAGTACAATGGGGGCTTCGGTTTGTTTAAAGCGTTGATTTAAACCAGCCGAAATAATGTTAACCGGGCTTAAAGAGTTCATCACTTCATGGGTTAATACTCGAATTAATTTTTGCCACGATTCTAACTCTTTTTGCTCAATCTCACCACGGATATCCTGAAAGGCCAAAAGCCGCAATGTCTTTTGTTCCTGTTTCATCATAACAGACGTAAGGGCTACTTGCAGTAGGCGCTGATCAACCATGAGTTCCACTAACTTCTGCTGATTGGCTTGCAGTTGCATTAGTTCATCGGCAATGCCTGGTTTAAATTGGTTGAGTTTATCAAGCCGATGGAGGTATTTAATGTTCAGCATTTTTAGCAAGGCCTCGTTGGTCATTGTTACATTGCCATGTTCGTTAACCACAATAATGGCAACGCCCAGCTTTTTGAGTGCTGTTTCAAAAAACAGGTATTCCTTTTCCTTATCCAGCTTTAGTTGTCTAAATGCTTCAACAACGCTGTTAAACGACTGAAAAAGGTTCTGGAACGAAGCATCTTTATCGCGTGAGTGAAAGTGTATAGTTGTATCACCAAAGCCAAAAGACTGGATGAATTTGGCCAGTTCACGATTTGTTTTTCGTACCGAATAGATGAGGTAGACGGTTTGAGCAATGTAAGCAAATGCCAATAGGTATTTGATGGCATCGAGGCTTTGATTACTCCATATAAGCAAGATAATTATGGGTGTTAATGCCATAAATAAGGCCTGCAAAGCAATGCTGTAAGTAAAGTGCTTATAGCTCATATTTCTTAATTTTCTCGTAGAGAGTTGAACGATTAATGCCTAATTTCTTAGCTGTTTTACTCATGTTGCCTTTGCAGTTGGCAAGTGCTTTTTCAATAAGCAAACGTTCGTGGTCATGCAAATTATAACAATCGTCTTTTAGCGACGTTTTGTTTTCCTGGTTCAGAAATAAGTTGCTTTGCTCAATAATAGTATGGTCAGATAAAATAACTGCTTTTTCAATAGCATGTTCTAATTCACGTATGTTACCTGGCCATTGCTGTGCTTTCAACTCATTTAGTGCATCAATGGAAAATGTCATTGGCGACTTATTGTATTTATTAGTCAGTTTGTTTAAGAAGAAATTGGCCAAACCATCAATGTCATCCGCTCGTTGTCGTAAGGCCGGAAGTTCTAATGCGATGGTATTGATTCGGTACAATAAATCTTCGCGAAAGCTTCCCTCATTGACCATTTGCTGAAGCGGCATATTGGTGGCACAAATTAATCGTATATCTACCTTAATAGGATGCGTGCCTCCCACTGGTGTGATTTCGCGGTTTTGAAGAGCTGTCAGCAGCTTTGCTTGCGCCGCCAAGGATAAGTTGCCAATTTCATCGAGGAAGAGTGTGCCGCCTGATGCTAGCTCAAATCGTCCGGTGCGATCTGTTTTAGCATCTGTAAAAGCACCTTTCTTATGACCGAATAGTTCACTTTCCAATAGATTCTCGTGCATGGCACCCAGGTCAACCGAAACAAACATTTCACTTTTTCGATTTGATGATTGGTGAATAGTACGAGCCATCACTTCCTTGCCCGTTCCATTTTCCCCAAGTATTAGAACGTTCACATCGGTAGGTGCCACCTTGGTTATCATCGCCATAATGCTTTGCATGGCATCTGATTGACCTAAAAACACATCCTTGTCCGCATTAATACATTCGTTCAGGTGTTTCTGTTTTTTTTGCAGGCCTTTTATGGCGCGCTTGCTTTTTAATAGTTCAAAAACCGATTTTAAGGTCGAGAGAATCTTACGTTCGTCCCAAGACTTTTCAATAAAATCGGCTGCTCCTTTTTTAATGGCTTTAACAGCCAATTCCACATCGCTGTAGCCAGTAATAAATACAACGGCTAGGTCTTTGTCTATTTTATGCACCTCCTGCATCCAGTATAAACCCTCGTTGCCATTGTTTATACCAGCTTTAAAATTCATATCCAGCATTACTATATCGAACGATTCTTTTTGCAAGTGTTCTTGAATGCGATTAGGATTGTGCTCGGTATGAATGCTATTAAAGTGAGGTTTTAAATAGAGCTTGAGGGCCAGAAGCAACTCCTTGTTATCGTCTACTATTAAAATTTTTCCGTCTTTGGGCATGGGTTAAATTTGAGTTATTATGTGTAAAGGTTCTTGCCAATTCCCCATTCAGGGAATTCGTTTTTAAGCGTTTTAACCACCTCCCCACTTCGTGGTGCTCCTCCTTGGCAAAGAGGAGAGGGATGAAAAACCGTCCCCTCCCGAATTTTAGGAGGGGTGCCGACAGGCGGGGTGGTATAATTAGTTTTAAAAGCAATTTATCTGACTCCCCATCTGTTTATCATGATATTAGGCTTTACTGTTATTCTACTTCACAAAGTGAGAAACGCTATTTACATCTGCAAAATACCTTTTTATTGTTGGAAAATCATACAACACTGTTGGAAATTCCAACACTTGATTGGAGTGTTGTTTATTTAATCGTCACATAATCAGGTAAAAAAGAAAGAGGCATGCATTTGGCACAGTCATCGGCACAAGACAAACTAAATGGATAAGCAAATTAAAAAACAACCCTGGTGGAAGAAAAACTTAAGGTGGCTTATAGCGGCCTTTGTGTTCGTTTGTTGGTGCATCTACTTTATTGCTTTTGCCGATCATCGCAGCCAGGTGAAAGTTAATAGCAATCGATTAACTATATCGAAGGTAAACCAAGATATTTTTCAGGATTACATTAGTGTAACAGCTACTGTTGAGCCCATTAAAACCATTTATTTAGATGCCATTGAAGGCGGGCGTGTTGAGTCGATTCTTTTGGAGGAGGGTAATATGGTTCAGGCAGGTGATGCCATTGCACATTTGAGCAATACCAACCTAATATTAGAAATATCGAATAACGAAGCCAACGTGGCAAGGGCCATAAACGAACTGCGCACTGCTCGATTACAAATGGAGATGAATGCCATGGAATTGCAGAACCAGATTGTACAGTTGGAAGGTAATCTGTTTATTCAAAAACGAAAGTTTGATAATTCGGCCACATTCTATAAAGAGGGACTGGTGTCGGAGGATGAATATTTACAGGATAAAACCAATTACGAGGCTTCATACAGGCAGATGAATTTGTTAAAAGAGAGCTTTAAACGCGATTCGGTATACAGGGGTATTCAAATAGAAACACTGGAGAATTCGGCGATGCGCATGGAGGAAAACCAGGGGATAATTCGTAAGCGATTAGATCATTTAACAATTAAAGCACCTGTAGATGGACAGTTAGCTTCATTGAATCTAGAAGAAGGTCAGGTAATTAATTACGGTACACGCGTTGGTAAAGTAAATATTCTGGATCGCTTTAAACTAAAAGCCCAAGTGGATGAGCACTATATTACACGCATTAAGCCAGGATTAAATGCCAACTGTCAGTTTTCATCCAGTACCATCGAAGCGTCGATAAAAAAAATATATGCCGAAGTGATTGATGGTAAGTTTGCTGTTGATTTAGTTTTTTCAAAGGATACCGTTCCCGATTTACGAATAGGACAAACCAGCCACGTGAAGCTACAGTTGGGTAACTCGATGCCAGCATTGCTCTTACCCCGAGGAAGTTTTTTTCAGAGTACGGGTGGTCAGTGGGTGTTTGTACTTAATAAAGAGGGTACAGCAGCGTACAAGCGACACATTTCAATAGGTCGGCAAAATCCGAAGTATTTTGAGGTGCTTGATGGTTTGCAGGCCGGCGAAGAAGTGATAACCTCGGGCTACGAGATTTTTGGAGATAATGAAGTGGTATTACTTAAGTAGTGCCGAAAAATACCACATTATTAAAACGCGAAGTAAATATTAAACTAAACATTGTGCACAGTGCACTAAACAAATAAACCTATGTTACGAACAAACAACCTACAAAAAATTTTCAGAACAGAAGAGGTGGAAACCACGGCTTTGAACAACGTTAATATTCATGTGCAAAAAGGCGAATTTGTGGCCATTATGGGACCATCGGGATGTGGAAAATCAACCTTATTAAACATTATTGGCTTACTGGATAATCCTAGTGATGGCGAATTATATTTTGATGGTCAGGAGATTGCTTCCTTTAAAGAGCGTCAGCGCACCAACCTACGAAAAGGAAATATTGGTTTCGTATTCCAAAGCTTTAACTTGATTGACGAGTTGAACGTGTTTGAAAACATTGAGATGCCTTTGGTGTATTTAAAAATGTCGGCCAAAGAACGTAAAGAACGTGTGCAGAAAGTGATGGAACGCATGCAGATAGCTCATCGTGCCAAGCATTTTCCACAGCAGCTTTCAGGTGGTCAGCAGCAGCGTGTGGCCTTTGCACGTGCGGTGGTAGCTAACCCTAAGCTAATCCTGGCCGATGAGCCAACTGGTAATCTTGATTCAAAAAACGGTGCCGAAGTGATGAACCTGTTACGCCAATTAAATGAAGATGGAACTACCATTGTGATGGTAACGCACTCTGCTGAACATGCCGAATATGCCCACCGTGTCATTAACCTGTTTGACGGTCATGTGGTGACGGAGAAGATTTTAAAAGAACCAGCTATAGAAGCCATTAACTAATCGCTACTGTATGGACTTTCTCAAAATAATATTGCCTCAATTTTACACCTCAAAACGGATATCATTATTCAATTTTATTGGTTTAAGCGTATCTTTTGCAGTACTAATCATTTTGGCGCTTTACTTGTATCATGAATTTACTTTTGACAGATACAATGAAAATTGTAATCAACTGTATTTAATTGAAGCTAAACGACCGGGTGAGGACAAAAAGAGTCCTAATTTACCCAATCCTTTAGGTGCCTTAGTCGAAGAGGAAGTTCCTGGAGTAGACAAGCATTGTACGCTTAAAAGTTGGGGAGGGATTTATGTCCGAAAGGACAAACAAACCGTTAATCACAATTTATCTCTTTTTTCAGTTGATTCGACATTTTGCGATTTATTTACCCTAAAAATAAAACAAGGGAATGCGATATCGTTAAAAGGCAAACGCTCAATCATCCTTTCAGAAACTGCGGCCAAAAGAATATTTGGCGATAAAAACCCAATTGGTGAAGTTCTTCTTGAGAGCTATAAACTTCCTCTTACCGTCGAAGCGGTTTATGAGGATTTTCCTGCGAATCACTCTTTTTACAAAATTGATGGATTTTGTAGTTTCATTGAAGCCGATTGGGTGAATAAATGGAGCGAATGGAGTTTCTATAATTTCTTTGCCATTGATAAGAAGGCTGATATTTCATCTGTGGAGAAAAAAATAAACGAGCTAGAGCAAATAAAAGAAAGAAGTTTTGATGATGATGGAAATATGCGCTATTCATTTCATTTAACACAGTTATCCGATGTGCATTTTGAGAGCGTACTCGGAAGTGGTAATAAAAAGATTGTGTTGGTATTGATGGCCATTTCTATCATGCTGTTGTTAATGGCTTTTGTTAATTATCTCAATTTTTCGCTTGCTTCATTGCCACGAGAAGTCAAAGGGGTGTGTCTAAGAAAGGTTAACGGAGCATCCGGGAAAATAATTTTTTGGAACAGAATACAGGATTCAATAAAAATCACAAGTATCTCTTTTCTTTTAGGAATCGTTATTTCGTCTTCAGCATTAAAAATTAATCCTGAAGTTTATGATTATCAACTATCACTGGGAGATTCATGGTTGTTGATTTTTGTGCTTTATCTGTTATTAGTAATTATAGCAGGTGTGTTGTCAACAATCCCTACAAGCATAATGCTAAAATTGAATCCCTCAATGGTGTTAAAAGGACTTATTCCAATATCTGTAAAAAAAGGAGCAAAGCGTAATGTGTTGCCAATAATTCAATATGTTTTTGCCATTGTTTTAATTGTTGGAGTCATACTAATTAATAAGCAGATAAATTTTATAAAGCATTATGATTTAGGATTCGAAAAGGAAAATGTGGTAGTTGTTAACACCACACGCCAAATCAGAAAGCAAGAAAAAGCGTTTGCCTTAGAAGTTCTGAAAAACCCCAATGTTCTAGATTACGCTTTTTCTCAATTTGTTCCTGGAGGTGTTGGCATGGGATGGGGTCGAGAAATAGATGGCAAATATGTGAATTACAAGGCATGGCCAATTGATGAACGCTACCTTGATTTTATGGGGTTTGAAATGGCAGAAGGTCGTCCTTTTTCGAAAAATTTAAAGGCTGATGAAAACAATTTCATCTTTAATGAAACAGCAGTGCGTCAATTCGGTTGGGACAACACGATAGGGAAAAAGGTACCAGGCTTTAATTTTAAAGGCGAAGTGGTGGGTGTTGTAAAAGATATGAAATACGCTTCATTGTATGAGGATGTTGAACCTATGTGTTTTTGGTTAACATCTGAAAGACACAACCAATTAAGTTTGAGAATAACAGGTGATGATGTCTCGAATACAATAGACTATATCAATAATGTCTATAAAAATTTTGAAAGTAAATACCCATTCGACTACTTCTTCTTGAATAATAAGCTCAACAAACAATATGTTCGGGCCGAGAAACAAGCAAAACTAATTTTTCTGGCCTGTGTAGTTGCCTTAATAATTGCAGTGATTGGTACTTTAGGTATGGCCTCTTTCATTTGTGAATATCGTATTAAAGAAATTGGTGTAAGAAAAGCAAATGGAGCTTCTGCTACAGAGGTTGTAAAAATGATAAACCGTTCTTTTTTTATACAGATTTTAATTGCAATAATATTGTCAAGTCCAATTGCCTATTGGACTGCTGAAAGTTGGCTTAACATCTTTGCTTACAAAACAGAACTCAGTTGGTGGATATTTGGTCTGGCCGGGTCTATTGCTTTAATTATGGTGCTATTCACTGTTAGCTGGCAAAGCTGGATGGCGGCCAGGAGGAATCCAGTGGAGGCCTTACGGTACGAGTAGATAGGTCTTCAAAAGGTTTATGCGTAGTAATTGACTATCACTTAAAATCACCAAAACTCAAAGCAATGTTACAGCATTATATTTTAATAGCATGGCGAAATATTAAGCGGAAGAGAACCCTTTCGTTTATTCAGATATTTTGTCTGGCGCTGGGTTTAGCCGCTTTTATATTGGTAGCTCGCTATGTTCAGTATGAAAAGCAATGGGATACGTTTAACGAGAGTTACGAGCTAATATACAGGGCACAAGCCTACAAAATTGGTGACCGACCCGATGATTATACCCAAATTCCGGTGCCAGTAGCCCAATACCTGGAAGATAACATACCCGAAATTGAAAAGGCTTTTGTTTACCGTGAGATTTGGTTTGAACACTTATCGGCTGATAAGGAAATAATTTACCGTGAGGGAATGGGGTGTTGGGTGCCATCAGATATATTTGATGTGTTCTCATTTGAACTCATTCGGGGCGATAGACGAAGTGTTTTGGATGACCCTAATTCCATTGTCATTAATGAATCAATGGCTCAAAAATATTTCCCTAATGGAAATGCAATTGGTCAATACCTGTACGATAGCTACAAAAATCAATTAAGGGTAACGGGCGTGATGAAAGATATGCCGGAGCAATCGCATATTCAGGCAGATTACTTCCGTTCAAGCACCAACTTGTTGAATGAGTATAAAGATGATTGGTACAATAGTTCATTTACCACCTATGTGCTTTTAAGACCAGGAAGCTCGGCTGAATTGGTGTCGTCGAAAATACAAGATGTGATTAACATACACGATGAGAATGCCAAGCGGTTACTGTATCTAAATCCATTAAGTACTTTGCATCTGAAAGAAAATCCGCGCGACGACAGAGGCGTTATCGTTTATATGTTTTCGGTAATGGGGCTATTAACACTTTTACTTGCATGTGTCAGTTTTATGAACCTGACCACCGCTTTTTCATCCTTACGACTGGTTGAGGTTGGTGTTAGAAAGTCCATTGGTAGCAGTAGGCGTAGTATTAGGATACAGTTTATAAGTGAGGCAGTTGTTATTGCTTTTATCGCTTTTGTATTGGCTGTTTTTATAGCTGCTTTAGTTTTGCCCATTTTTAATCAGGTAGTAGATCGTAACATCGAATTAAACCTGCATACCAACTTACTATTTACCCTTTTTTTAGTGGCAGTTGTACTTTTAACCGGTATACTGGCGGGAGCTTATCCAGCCTTTATTGTTTCGGCCTATAAGCCAATTAACGTATTGCATGGAATTAAATCCACCAAGAAAAATAATCTATCTGGTCTTCAGGTTTTGGTGTATTTACAGTTTGTTATTTCAGTGGTGCTTATCACTGCCAGCTTATGGGTATATCGACAGGTAAATTTACTTTCAAATAAAGATTTAGGCTTTAATAAAGAGACTGTTTACCGCTGTAGCATGCCAAATCAAAACAGCTCTATTTCGTACGAGGCTTTAAGAAATGATTTGCTAGCCCATGCTGGCATCGAGAATATGGCTGTTTCGTTAAACTCGCCAATGCATTCAAACTGGGGCACCTTTGTGATTCCTGAAGATTGGGATCGCGAGAATGCTGTTTTTTCGCGATGGAACATGGCCTGTTCCAATTACATTTCAACAATGGGCATGGAGATTATTAAAGGACGTAATTTCTCTGAAAATGAGAATAGCAAAACCTTTAACTGCCTTATTAATGAAACGGCGGCCAAAGCTTACGGATGGGCAAATCCAATAGGGAAGACACTGGAGATAGAAGGCAAGCACACCGTTATTGGAGTGATTAAAGACTTTAACGTGATGGATGTGCATTCTCCTATTCCACCATTTGTTATGCTTTCTAATGAAAGGGATTTATCCATGCGCAACGACCTGCTTTTTAAAGTTCATCCAGCTTCGGCAAAGAGTGCTTTGTTGCATATGCAAAGTGTACTTGACCAGCACTTTAACGATGTACTATTTGATGTGAGCCATTACGATGACAACCTGGAACGTGTAGAGCTTAAAATATGGACGAGTGCAAAAAAGACCATTGCTTTTTTTACCATGCTAGCTGTTTTGGTTGCTGCTTTAGGATTATTTGGCCTGGTTTATTATGCCACGCAAAAACGCTTTAAAGAAATAGGGATTCGAAAAGTGCAAGGTGCTGGAGTATTGCAAATAATACCCATGGTAACAAAGCATTTTGTGATCATGACCCTTTTGGCCAATGTAATTGTATTTCCAGTGACTGAAGTCATCGAAAATATTATGCCGGGCATTTATAAATATCACTTTACAATTTTCGATGCAGGATTAATACTGGTGGGCACCATGGCAATTACCCTACTGTCGTGTGTTTATCAGGTAGTAAGAGCATCAAATTTAAACCCTGTTGAAGCTTTGCGCTACGAATAAGAAAAGGATCCATCAGACAAAAAAAGAACAACACAATGTACGCATTAAAACTAGCCTTTAGAAGCCTGTTTGTAAAAGGACAGCTAAGCATTATTCGCATTATTTCACTAGCGGCCGGATTGGCCTTTGGAATTTTACTCCTCAGTGAAGTGTTTTTTTACAACAGCTATGATCGT
Source organism: Carboxylicivirga sp. M1479 (assembly GCF_007097485.1). Taxonomy (GTDB): domain Bacteria; phylum Bacteroidota; class Bacteroidia; order Bacteroidales; family Marinilabiliaceae; genus Carboxylicivirga. Next base: position 378,504 of record NZ_VKDE01000001.1, read on the forward strand.
TTTTATCCCAATGCTGATCGCATTTATAATATTCAGTCGGATATTAAAATGAATGATAAGAGTGAGTTTGAACTTTACCCGCGTGTAAGTGGAGCTATTGCTCCGGGCTTAAAGGCCGAAGTGCCAGGTGTTGAGGCTGCCACGCGGCTTAATTCAATTGGTAAGCAAGTGTTTTATACACAAAGCAAAGAGCGCCATATTGCAAAAGTGGTTTTTGCCGATGCTCACTTATACGAGGTGCTGCCTCGACCCATGATAAGTGGTACGGCCGATGAGGTATTGGCCACCCCAATGGCGTGTATGGTGTCGCACATTGTGGCCAATAAAATGGGAGGTGATGTGATAGGTCTGCAGATTGAGCTGAAGCAGTTTCCTGGTAAAGAGCTGAATATACTGGGCGTATTTGAAGCATTGCCTAATAATACCAATTTTACCTACGACGTAATTGTTCCCATGCAATCATTGGATCAGTTTATGTGGGATGGCTCAAATAATTGGTTAGGGAATGATCGCTACTTCGCATGTGTAAAGTTAATGCCAGATGTACATCCAAATAGCCTTAATACTGCCATACGAAAGATGCAAGAAAAGCATCAGGATATTTTGCAGCTAGAGCAGGAGCAAGGTGGTGTGTTTTTAAGATATTCATTGGTGCCTCTGTTAAGCATGCAAACAGATGCAGCACGACATAAAATGATCATTTTATGCACCATTGCTTTGGCTGTTTTATTCGTATCCTTATTAAATTACATATTGCTTACGCTTAGTGCTTTGGTTAATAGAGCCAAGTTGTCGGCTATACATAAAACTTGCGGTGCGCAAAGCAATAATCTGCAGCAACTAATTTTTGCCGAAAGCTTTTTGCTGTTTTTGGCATCGGTTGGGAGTGCCTTGCTCATAATATGGAGTATTAAGCCGTTTGCCGAACAGTATTTGGGGCATTCACTTGAGGCTGCCATCAACCCATATGTGGTGTGGCCCATATTGGGTTTGTTATTACTAATGGTGGTATTAAGTAGTTACTTGCCGGGTCGCTTTTTTGCCAATATACCCGTAACGGCTGCCTTTCGTAGTTACCAACAGAAAAAAAATAAGTGGAAACTGGGATTGTTGGCTGTTCAGTTTATTGGTGTATCGTTTATTGTAACCGTAATGGTGGTCGTTACACTACAGTATAATAACATGGTCAATGCTGGTCATGGCTATCGTGCTAAGGGTATTTATTACGGCTCAACCATAGGGATGGACGGCACTAAAGTTGGTATTGTAGTCGATCAACTGAGAACAATGCCAGAAGTAGCAATGGTGGGTTTTGGCACAGAAATGCCTATTAGTGGTGCATCAGGTAATAATGTGATGGCACCCGATAATACCCGTGAACTGTTCAATGTGGCCGATTTTTATTTTATCGATCAGAACTACATGAAGATATTGGATATTCCGCTAAGGCTTGGTAACGGCTTTAACTCTGCTGATGCCCATATTGGAGATGTAATGATTAGCCAAAAGGGAGCTGATAAGTTGCTTGTAAATAATGGCTGGGACGATGGTGTGCTTGGTCAGCAGTTAAGGATAAGCGAGCATGGCGAAACAACGATTCGTGGTGTATATAACGATTTTGTAATTGGGTCTATGTCATCGCCTGATACCCGGGCATCAGTGTTTTTTTATGTGCCCGAAGATCATTTTAAACAGGCACGTATTGAAGATCCTACATTAGAATTTTTGATTGTTGTAAGGGTACATGAGCAGCAAGAAACCGGAGTATTCAGTAAAATTGAGAGGGTTTTTAATGATGCACTACCCCATAACGATGCCGTAATAAAAAGTTTGGAGAACGAACAGATGGAGCTCTATGCAGGGGAGAAGAGTTTTAGGAACGCCATGCTAGCTGGTAATCTAATAATATTGCTTACCACTATAATTGGCCTGTTGGGTTATACCACCAATGAGGCAACTCGTCGCCGTAAAGAATTAGCAATACGCCGTATTAACGGTGCTAGTCTAACAAATATTTTACGCGTGTTTATTATTGACTTGCAGTTGGTAGCCGTGCCGGCTATTGCAATTGGTTTGCTTGGTGCATGGATAATGCTGGAGCGTTGGATGCAAAATTTTGCATCAAAAATACCCTTGCATTGGAGCATTTTTGTAAGCTGTAGTTTAGCCATTATAGTTTTGGTGAGCCTTATTGCAATGTTTAATTATGTGCGCATAGCCAATCGCAACCCTGTTGAAGCCTTGCGTTACGAGTAACCTACCAAACCTAAACCCTAATTGATAATGAAACTAAAATTTATTATTAGAGGCATATTGGCCTATCGATACAATGCCGCAAGAAGCTTATTAGGTTTAACTATTGGCTTAAGCTGCTTTACCATTATACTTGTTTGGGCTTATGCTCATTGGTCTTTTGATCGTTTTCATGAGGGAGCCGAAAATATTTACCTCATTCAGAATACCGATACCGTTTATTACGAAACGGACATGGTGATGCCATTTCCTTTAGCACAAGAATTAAGGGATCATATACCCGAAATGGCTAACACAGCCACCCTTACTATGTGGCCTGATCAGGATAAACTGAGTGCTGATGGTAGCACTTTGTTCGTGCCCATTACATCTGTTGAACCACAGGTTTTTGATATTTTAGATTTTGATATTATTGCCAGTAATGGAAAACCGCTAATGCAGCCCGATGCGATGGCTTTAAGTAAATCACTAGCCATAAAGTTGTTTGGTTCATCCGATTGCATAGGAGAAAACCTGCTGGTAAAGGACTCCATTCTTGCACATGTGGGAACTGTTTATAAAGATTTTCCAGAGAACTCAACCTTTAAGCCAGTTGCATTGTGTAGCTATGCCCTTAATGAAGCGGCGTTTGTACATTGTAGCGGGTGGGATAGTAACTGCTACGTTACCTTGTGCAAGGTGCCAGCTAAGGCAGATGTTAAAAAGATCGGGCAGCTCATAACACAGTTATTACACCAGGAGCATGATAAACATGATTTATATGCCCTGTCGCCTCTTACGAGTTATCATTTTCAACCCATCGGAGAGAAATCCATTGTATCGCATCTTTTAATGATTTTTTTTAGTGGTTTATTGGTACTGTTGGTGTCAACTATCAACTATGTAAATCTTCAAACGGCAATCAATAATAAACGCAACAAGCAACAAGCCATCAAACGTATGTTAGGAGCATCTGCTTTTGACCGTGTAAAAGAAGCACTTGTTGAAATAGTTATATACCTAGGCCTTGCATTTCTATCATCCATTGTATTAAGTTATGCAATACTACCTTTTATTGGCAGCGTAACAGGCCTTAAGGTCTTACAAATTGTCGATGAATCAACTTTGTTGCTTATCCATTTATGTAGTGCAATTGTGATTTTTATTGTGGTGGCTACCTACATGGTTTTAAGTAATGCTAAAGACGTTGTTAACGGAAATTCCTTAATGGAACAATCTAAAAAGAATAAACTTAGCAGAGGAAGTAAGGTATTTGTGGTTGCTCAGTTTACTTTGGCTATCTTCATAGGTATTGCAGCGCTTGTAATGCATAAGCAGTTGGTGTTTGCCATCGAATCGGATAAGGGTTATGACTCGAGTGATTTAATGGTTGTAGAAACTTGGGACTACCCATTTGATAGGCATAAGGCCGCCATTACAGAGTACTTATCTAGCAACCCAAATGTGGCCTCTTTCTCGGTATGTGAACGAGGATTTAACAAACTTGGATCGCGCACAACAGGTTTTAAGAGAGACGATTGGTCTCCTGAAGAAAATAATTTTTACAATGTGATGTATCGCAGTGATGAGCATCTCTTAGACGTTGTCAATATTCCACTTTTAGCCGGTCGTTTTTTTGAGCCATTGCACTTTAATGAATCAAAAAAATTAGTTGTGAACGAAACCTATGCTATAAAGTTGGGTGGAGTAAATGAAGTAATAAATACCAGTCTTACCCATGCTGGTGAGGATTATAAAATTATAGGTGTTTGTAAAGATTTTATTTTTGAAAACTATTATCAAGAAATTGAGCCTTTAGTGATGTTGTACCGAACGCAATGGATTTGCGGCTTGATGATAAAATCAAAACCGGGAAAGTATGCTCAGATAGCAGCGGGGCTTAACGACTTAATGCGTTCGAAATCGGATGCCCCATTTGAAATAGACTCAATGGAGGCACTGCTAAGTAATATGTATAACGAAGAAGACACTCAGCAAAAATTACTGCTTCTGTTTAGTATTTTAATAATTGTTATTAGTAGCCTAGGCCTTGTTGGATTAACAACTTTTATAATTGAAAACTCAACCAAAGAAATTGGTATTAGAAAGGTAAATGGTGCCACGGTACCAGAAGTACTTTTGATGATAAATGTTGATTTTATAAAATGGGTTGGTTTGGCTTTTGTTTTGGCTGCATCATTGGCCTTTGTTTCACTTAACCAATGGCTAAATAATTTTGCTTTCCGCATCCATCTTTCGTGGTGGTTCTTTATCGTTGTTGGTGGCTTTGCTCTTTTTATAGCGTTAACAATGGTGAGCTGGCAAACATGGCGTGCCGCTCGGCGCAACCCTGTTGAAGCATTGCGTTACGAGTAACTAATTTTATATATAACCTATTGTCACATTTATAATGATAAGCAAGCTCATTACTTCATCTTTTCGTTTTATTAAGCGCAATAAATTATTTGCATCTATCAATATTATTGGATTGTCCTTGGCTTTGGCCGTTACGTTTATCATTGTGCTATTCGTAATAAATGAGTTACGGGTTAATAGCACCTATATGCATAAGGATCGTATGGCACGAGTTATTGCTTACGATACCATGTTTAAAAGCACTACTGCTAGCACAGCCTATGTGTTGGCTGAGCACCTTAACGATGGCTTCCCTCAAATTGAAGCTTTGTCACGAACACGGGCAGTACGAAACTGCAAGCTTAAACGAGGCGGTGTGTTTTTGAAAGAAACAAATGTGTATGGTGCAGGATCGGATGTGTTTAAGGTGTTTGACAGAAAGGTAGTAGGACAACAAAGTGGTGCCTTAGAACAGATGAATGCGATCGCATTATCAGAGAAATATGCTAAGATGTTATTTCCTAATGCCGATGCATTGGGTCAAGAGGTAAAGCTATCGATTTACGATGTTGAGTACTTGTTTTTCGTCACTGCTGTTTTTGAAGATTTCCCTGTTAATTCAACGTTTAAAGCTGAGTGCTTTATCAATGAGCGTCATCTCTTATCTGAATTGAATCAGGCATTTGGCGTAGGTGATGCCCATGAAAATTGGGATTTTAATTATTGGGATACTTGGCTATTACTGCGCGATAATTGCGATCCGAAAATGCTTGATGCTGCTTTTCGAGCTATGGAAAAACTTGTCATAGGAGACGAGTATCGTTTTAAGCATAGTTTGCAACGTTTTAGTGATATCTACCTTTATTACGAAGATGTAAGACAGCTTAATGCGGAGGGTAATCTTATTCAGATATACAGTTTATCGGGTATTGCGTTCCTAATAATGTTGGTTGCCACACTTAATTATATCATTTTGTCAACAGCCATATCGTCCAAAAGAGCCAAGGAAATAGGTGTTCGAAAAACCAGTGGAGCCAATACTGGTCAAATACGAGGTGAGCTATTTTTCGAGTCTGTATTATTAACGCTTCTGGCATTGCCAATAGCGGTTTTATTAACCTCACTTATGCTACCTGTTGCAGAAAAACTAATACAACACGAACTACTTATTCTTGAGTCCAATTTATTATTATACATACTCACTTATGTCGTAATTGTTTTTCTTATTGGCATGGTGTCGGGGTGGTATTCGGCGGTTTATTTATCAAAGCTTGATGTTGTTCAAGTATTAAAGAATAAAGCAACATTGGGTAAGAGAAAGGTGCAAAGTAGGCAAGTATTAATTGTATTACAATTACTAATTTTTTGCGTTTTGGCCTCCTCTGCACTCATCATACAAAAGCAATACCATTATGCCTTGACGAAAGAACTGGGATTTAATCGGCAAAATATTATACAGATAGATTTAGGCCGTCATTTTAAGCATTACAATGTGTTTATGGATGAAGTAAGGGCCATGCCCGATGTTTTGTCAGCAGGAGGGTCGATGTATGGCTTACCCTGTTTGGGTGGTGGTACTTTTTTGTGGCCACATCAACAAGAGAAAGATAAAAAAGTAGAGATGGATGGCCTTGTTATTGATTATGGTTTTATTGAAACAATGGGGCTGAGTGTATTAAATGGGCGTAGTTTAGCATCGACGGATACGGACGAAAAAAGCCTGATGATTTTAAATGAAACGGCGGTTCATGAGTTGGGGCTCGACGATACTATTGGTAAGCAGATAGAGGAGTGGCAAGTGATTGGTGTAGTTAAAGATTTTCATTTTCGTTCTGTGCATTCCAAAATTCCACCTCTGGCAATGTACTTGGCTAAAGATTACTATTTTAATATTTCGGTACACTATGCTGATGGGGTATTGCCATCTCTTTTGCCTCGTTTAAAGCAGCTTTTGAATAAGCTAGATGAAGAACTGCCGTTTAAATATAGTACGGTTGATGACTTTATTGTGGAAGTGTATGACGAGGAACTTAATTTAAGTATACTTATAAGTATAGCTGCCATCTTTACTATTTTAATTGCAGTAATGGGTTTATTTGGTCTAAGCCTTTTTATTAGTGAATCTCAAACGAAAGAAATTGGTATCAGAAAAGTCAATGGCGCTTCACTAGGTAGTATTTTTTGGCCCATTCTTAAATGGCAATTTGTTTATTGTATAGTTGCTTTGCTAGCCTCTATTCCTCTTACTGTATTTGTGATGAGTAAGTGGCTTCAAAATTTTGCCTATCAAACTGATCTTACCTGGTGGCTATTTGCTTCGTCGGGTGCTATAGCGTTTGCAATCGTAATGCTAACTGTAAGCTGGCAAACATGGCGTGCCGCTCGACGCAACCCTGTTGAAGCTTTGCGTTACGAATAAAAAAAGATCGTCTACTAATTAGCAAATTACCAATTAGTAGACAATCCATATACCTTTACCCTTGCGTTACAACACAGGCATATCTTTTTACTTAACCGATACGGCCACTTTGTAATTACAGCTTTTCAGTTCCTCGGGCAGATTACGTAAATCAGCTGTGCTCACTTCAATGCTGGTTGGGTCGGTTCCTTTTTCTTCCAGCATGTAATAGCGGATAAATTCATTACGGTTTATCAGTAGTTTTCTAAATTCATCATCAAGGCTATCATCTCCAATTAGTGTGCGGCATAATTGAGTCAAGTCCATTGTTTCACTGCCTTCTACATTTTTGTTGAGGTAGGCAACAAATTTCTCATCGCTGTTGGATAGCGTATTTAAAGCAGTGGCAAAGGCCTGCATGTCATCAGGTGTTTTAAGCGACATCTTTTCGGCCAACATTTGCTTTTTAGCAAGTTTAACAGCGAGCACATTTTTCTCCTCTGCAGGGTCGGTCTGTTGCTCAAAAGTAAATATCAGCTCGGGCTTCTTCTGTGTTATTTGAGCAATTTTATCCAATATCTCGCGTTGATCAATCAATAAGGAATCCTGGGCATAAGGCATTGGTATATTCTCCAACTCTTCGGGGCGTGTACTTACTAGCTTACCCAAGGCATTAAAGGGTGAGGCAGCCACTTTCACCAGTAGGTTTCCAAAGGCTTTCCAAATTAGTTTTCGCACACTAAAATCAGGATCCGACGGGTTGCCTTCAACAGGCATTTCAAAAGCAATCTTGTTTTTAGGGTCTTTCATTAGGTATAGCCCCAACTTAACCGGTGCTTTAACCTGAGGTTTGTGTTCCGTTTTACTGCCTATGTCCAAGTTTTTAATGGAAATACTGTTGGTATTAAGCATGTGGGTCGGCGTCATGCTAATGCTTAAGTCGTAATTCAGGCGTCCTTTGGTTATGGGGCGCGCTATGTTGTACTCCGAATAGGGAGAGAAACTCAGAAGTCGCAAATTATCTATTTTGGCCTGCATGTCAAATACCCCCGGGTTTATCATGCTAAAGCTCGATTGGCCTGTAAACGAACCCTGATCATTCATGTTAATTGAAAATGTGAGGGGCACAGATTCAGATGCCTGTGACAGATCATCCATTTGTAAAGTAATATCTTTAAAATCGTAGTGGAACGGACGGTATAGGGTATGATCGGTGTATAATACCTGTCCATCAGAAATACTAATTTTATCAATACGATACTTGATGCTATCGGCCTGTGCTTCTTCAATTTCTTCCTCAAGCTCCTCACTTATACTATCGGTTGCCATTAAGGGAGCCATCATGCGCTCAATATTACTCATATCCTTGTATAAATGACCCGTAAAAATGGGTTGCTTAAGGCTTATGTGTGATAAATGGTAGTTATTGTTTAATAAATCAAGCGAGTGCATGCCTATGCTCAAGGAGTCCAGGGTAAACACATCGTTTTCATCCAAATCCCATAAACGGAAATCTTCTATGGAGGCATTGCCCTTAACAACCATCTCCTGCGTATTAACGATGCTTCCTTTAATGTTTAAGCTCGTATTAACATACCCTTCAATGCCACCGGCATCAATCATATCTTCAACATAATTGGAGATATCCTGTAACTCCAGTTTCTCAACTTTAAAATCAACACTGTAAACTTTTTTTAGCTGATCAACCTGGGCGCCAACATATACTTTGCCCTGCTCACCAAAAGCGAAATTAATACCCACATCGGACTGTTCGCTATCCCAGGCAATCATGGGTAAATTTAGGTACAGATCATCAAATTTAATCAGGTTGTCCACGGTTTGGTCGTCAAACTGCAAGTTACCACGTGTTAGCTTTATATCGTATACCGAAAAACGCAAGGGAGAGGCATCAATACTATCCGTTTCTTCAATAACTGTTGAGTCGCTGGCGGGTATTAAGTCATCAAAATTAAAGCCCATATCAGTTTGAATAGCATTAACAAATAAGCTGTCTATGCTTACTTTAGAAAAGGAATATTCGTTTCTAAAAAGTTTGATGGGGTCGAAATTAATGCTCAACTCATTAAAGCCTGCGAAAGCGTCTGTGCCATTGGCTTCGTATATGATCAAGTCGCTAGCACTCACCGAAACACGAAAATAGTTAATGCTTAAATTGCCTAATTCTAGTTTGCGGCCAGTTAATTCTTGACCATTCTTATTAATGTAGTTGGTAATGATGCTCGAAAGAAAAAAGAGAACAACGAAAATGATTACGAATAAAGATATTAGTGCATAATATCTCTTTTTGATTTGTTTCATAGCTACGGTTAAGCTTGTTAGTAATTAGTTGTTTAGCCACATACGGTTGGGGCGTAAAAGTACAACAAAGCAAAAGCAATTTTGATGCATTGGTATTATTTTTTTAATCTGGTGCAACCCTTTCAGGTAGCTCTTGTCTTTAAAATGAAATTAACTAATTAACCGTAAATCATGCTTTTACCTAAAAAATGGGCACTATGTGTCATGGGAATGCTATGCCTTATTGCAAGCGCCAATAACTTTTCTCCCGATAATGTTATCAGGGGTAAAGTAATCGAAGAAGATACTAAAATGCCACTGGTGGGAGTGGCCGTGATTATAAAAGGATCTGATCCTATTGTGGGCACCATTACCGATGTCAACGGTTTGTTCGAGTTTGAGCCTATGCCGGTTGGTCGCTACCATCTGCAATTTCAGTTTTTAGGATATGAGTCTCAAACAATACCCAATGTGTTATTATCGTCGGGTAAAGAAACGGTGCTGAGCATTAGCATGCGTGAGTCAATTACTGGTTTGCAAGAGGTAAAAGTACTAGGCTCCACAAAAAAAGGAGAGGCCAAAAACTCAATGGCCATGATTAGTGCACGCTCCTTTAGTGTTGAAGAAACGCAACGTTATGCTGGTGGATTTAACGATCCTGCACGTATGGTGGCATCCTATGCTGGCGTAATGGCCGATCCTAGTGGGAATAATGAAATTATTGTACGTGGTAACTCTCCACGCGGTTTGCAATGGCGAATAGAAGGAGTGCCAGTTGCTAACCCCAATCATTTTGCTAATGAAGGAGCCACGGGCGGTGCCATTGGCATCCTTAATAGTTCCATCCTCAGCAATTCTGATTTTTATACCAGTGCTTTTCCGGCTGAATTCGGTAATGCCGTTTCGGGTGTTTTTGATATTGATTTACGACAAGGCAACGACCAAAAGCGAGAGTATGTGGTGCAAGGTGGTGTTTTGGGCCTTGATGCCGCTGCCGAAGGGCCATTGGGTAATGGCGGTTCTTATTTGGTAAATGCACGCTATTCATCTTTGGCACTGCTTAAAAGCATGGGCGTTAAAGTGGCTGGAGAGGCCGTTCCAGAATATGGCGATGCATCGTTTAACATCAACTTGCCAGGGTGTAAAAATGGTCGTTTGCAGCTGTTTGGCGTGGCAGGCTATAGTAATATTGAGGCCGATGAGGAGGATTATAAGCAGGATTTTGAGGCCGACATGTGGGTCACTGGTTTAAATTATTTATGCCCGCTCAACGAGCGTACTTACCTGAAGTCAAGTGTATCGTACAATGGAACATTTAATAAATGGTATTACGAAGAGTATGTAAAGGATAGCGAGAGCTACGAGTTTAGAGGGAGCGATCGGTTCGAATATCATACTCTACGCTTGGGGGCCGATGTAACGCATAAGGTTTCGTCGCAGTTAACGCTAAAGGGAGGGGCCTATTATAACCAACAGTTTTATAATATGAACATGCTTATATACGACGATGAGCAGCAGCAAGTGTATACGGCGCTTGACGATGATGGTTCGGCTGGTTTTATTAACGGTTATGCAAGTGTTAAGTGGCGGCCCGCATCGGCATTAACCATTACTGCTGGTGCTCACGCGCAATACCTACAACTCAATAACAACTATTCCATCGATCCACGTTTGGGTATGCGCTATCAGGTAAACGATAAGCATGCCTTTACTGCTGGAGTGGGTTTGCATTCTAAAGCCGAGAATACATCCATTTACCTGGCGCGCACCTTGCTCGATGATGGACAAATTGTGCAGTACAATAAGAACCTGGATATGATGAAATCGATGCATTATGTGGTGGGTTACGAAAACAGAATCAGTCGTAATTTACTCTTGAAGTTAGAAGCCTATTATCAAAACTTGTACGATGTGCCTGTTGAAATGGAAGAGGGTTCGTCCTACTCCATCCTTAACGATATGTCGGGCTATATTACTGAGCGACTCAATAATGACGGCACAGGAAAGAATTATGGTATTGAAGCTACTTTGGAAAAGTACCTGAGCAACAATGTTTATTTCTTGCTAACGAGTTCTGTTTTTAATGCCAAGTACACAGCTTTTGATAAGCGAGAGCGTAACAGCCGCTTTAACAATGGTTATGTAGTAAACTTTACTGGTGGTAAAGATTTTTTCTTAGGCCAAGAGAAGAACAAAACCCTTGGGCTTAACCTGCGAACCATTGTAGCAGGTGGTAATTATTATTCTCCCATCGATGTTAACGAGTCGCAGGATAAAGGTTATACCATTCGCCCCGATGAATTGGCCTTTAGTCAGCAGCGCGATGACTTTTTTAAAGTGGATTTAAAAGTAAGCTATAAAGTTAATCGTAAAAAGAGCACGCATACCTTGGAGTTAGATATTCAGAATATTACAAACGCGCAAGCAGTGGTGTATGACTATTGGCATCCGAATAAGGAAGTGATTGAAGAGGGATATCAATGGGCTCTGTTTCCCGTGATTAATTATCGCATTGAGTTTTAAATTAGAGGGGTATTTGTATGTGAGTTTATGTACATGTAGGTCAGTGTAGTTAGGTTGTTGGTGTTAGGCTGTTCTAAGTAGAATAAACATAATCATACCTAAAGGTCTTAAATTGTAAATTGCTCAGACAACCATAGAATAGCATTGTTGTTTTATAGTTAGTTAAAAACCTGAAAAACACATGTTAGATGAAAAAAACAACTACTATTTTAATTGGTGCTATGGCTTGGTTGTCCATCAATGCACAAGAAGTAACGCAATTAAGTAAGCGTACTCACTTTAAGAAGCAAACTGAAAAACAAACACAATTAAAAGCCGTGCAGGCCGAATATAGAGCAGACTCTAAGATTGTTGACTACTGGGATGGTAGCCAGTGGTTACAAAATGATATGGTGAGTTTACAGTACTATGGCAACGGTAATTTGCACATTGAGGAAGGGCAGTATCATCGCTTAACCTACCAATATGATGATGAAAATCGCGTAAGTGAGTTAATTAGCGAATCACACAATGGTGTTGCATGGGAGAACTCATCAAAAAGTGAGTGGGCTTATGATGAGGCTGGTGATCAGTCACTTTACATTACTTCAAATTGGGAAAATGGTGCTTGGGTAATTCAATACGGATCTCGTTTCGATAGGGTCTATGATAGTAACGGTAACGATATCGAAGAAATCTCTTTTAGCTATAATACAAGTACTCCGGGCTGGGAAGAACAAGATGGGTATAAAACAGAGTATATAATGAGCAATGGCTTGGTCGACTCTGAAATCGAATACTATCGTGAGAATGGGGCTTGGATGGAAGAGAGTAAAATAGAATGGTCTTATAATGTTGATGATGAAATTGATGGTGGAATGTTTTATTCTTACGACATGGGTGCTTGGGTATTGGATGCTCGAGTTGTTGATGTGGATTGGTTAGTATGGTTGCCAAATTTAGGATCAGAAAATGTTGTTTCTACCTATACTTTTCAAGCCTACGATGGCTCTGGCGATGTTAATGATGATGCGAGTTACGAAAATAGCGAGAAGATGCTAGGAACCTATCCTGAAGGAACGGGTAGTGGTATGCCTCCAGTAACTGTAGAGACCTATCAAACATGGACTGGTAGTGCCTGGGTTGATGATTCTCGATGGACGTATGAAGATAAAAGTGACTATGAAAGTTATTTGGACGAAGAATGGAATGGTTCAGCTTGGATAAAAACGTATTTACAAATGTATGATACGGATATGCTGGCCTATAATCTTGATGAATACTATACCGATGGGGTGATGACAGGTGGGAGTAAATACTCTAGTACTTATGATACTTTTGATAATTTGTTGGAAGAAAAAAATGAGAATTATACCAATGATGCATGGGAACAGCAAGGAGGGATGCAATATGTTTACACCTACGAAGGAGCTACCTCAAAGGTGCTTATAAAGGTTCACAAAGCATGGAGTGTGCCAAATAGCCAATACGAAAATCAATCGCGTGAAACATTCTCTTATGTTTCTACTAATCTTGAACAATCACCTCAAATTAGTATTAAAGTGTATCCAACAACATTCAATTCTTTTATTAATGTTGAGGTATCTCAACGAGCAACTATAGCTGTGTATAGTTTAACGGGTGTGAAAGTTACAGAAGGTACTGTTATGTCAGGTAGTGATCAGCTTGATCTATCAGGGCTTAGCAAAGGGTGTTATGTATTGAAAGTAGATGCAGGAAAAGAGCAGAAAGTGATTAAAGTCTTTAAAAACTAAGTCATAAAGTTTAATCAGAACCGCAATAAATGTTTGTCTGATGAGGTGAAAAACAACAGGAAAAGACTCTTACTTAAGGTGGAGTCTTTTTTTATGCGTTAACAACGCATTAACAGTTTAAATACTAAACCTTTTAAGTTGAGGTGCTGTTAGGTTTATAGGCCTGTAATAACTTAAATAGACGATTATGAAAAAAGGAACATTCGTATTAGCAGCACTCTTAATGTGTGTTTTTACTCTTACGGCGCAGAATAAGCCAATAGATGTAAAACTAAGTAAAGTTAGTTGGTTGGGTAAAAAAGTAAGTGGTGAGCACAGTGGAAATATTGCTTTTAAATCAGGTAGCGTTATAACTGATGGAAAAAAATTAAAAGGTGGTGAGTTTGTAATTGATATGAATAGCATTTCCTGCACCGATATTGAAAATGAAGATTATAACGCGAAGTTGGTAGGGCACCTCAAGTCCGACGATTTTTTTGGAGTAGCCAGCTACCCGGTTAGCACTTTAACCTTAACAGAGGTAAAGGCCAAAGGTGATGCTTATGAAGTAAAAGGCGACTTATTTATCAAAGGAAAAACACAAGCTGTTATTTTTTCTGTTCAACAATCGGGAAGCTATTTTAGCGGAAAAGTCTCAATTGATCGAACACTTTACGATGTCCGTTACGGTTCTGGTAAGTTTTTTGATAATTTGGGTGATAAAATGATAGATGATGTATTTGAGCTTAATTTTAAAGTGGCCTTACTTAAATAAATTCGATTCGGTATTGATGGTGTGATGATTTCAAATTATGAAACCACTTTTTCTTTGTAAGGGTTCAATTGTGTGTGATGTAGTCTGATAGGTGATTTTGGAATGTTTTTTTGTTTAAAAAAACTATTAAAACTTACGAATTTAAATTTTGTAATATAAGCTATTGAATAAGTTATTCTTATTGAAATAAATGGGGTTAATAATTTACGAATCTTAGGTGAAATATCGTTTAGTCCGGTCATGTGTCGGACTTTATGATATTTATTATTGTTCAAAGTCAAAACTTTTACTTCTTTTACACGTAAATTAGATACTAGCTACTTTCTGTATTAATTCCAAAATCAACTGTTGTGAGCAAATTAATTAATTTACGTCTCAAGAGTAAGCTGTTGCTATACATATTAGCGTCGTTTACTATTATTTACGGAGTAACACTTGGATACATAAGTATTAGTCTCAAGCAAAATTCACTCAAAGATTCAAAAGCCATTATTGATGCCAACCTTAAAGCATCAAGTAACTTGATTGAGAACGACATTAATCAAGTGATTGTGGCAACCAAAACCATTCGTGATGCTTATGATGGGTATTTGTCTCAGGATGAGTCGTACCGTGACGATGTGTATGGAGACATCCTGTACGGCTGGTTGGATAATAACCCTGAGCTGTTATCGACATGGCAAATATGGGAGCTCAAAGCTTTGGATGAATCATACGATATGAAAAATGGGCGACAGCGAAATGTTTGCTTTCGCTTAAATGGTCAGATAACTACTACATCGGAAACGGTCGATATGAATAACGATAACCTAACTAGTCTTTACTACCAGGGGCGTGATTATAATAAAACAGACATATGGGATCCTTACTACGATGTTGTTACTGAGGAATTAGCAGGTATCTTGATGACATCTATAATTGTTCCACAGCAGGATGCTCAAGGAGAGTTTATTGGCATGGTCGGGGTTGATGTTGGATTGAACGATATGTCCAAAATAATATCAAATCTAGATTTGTATGAAGGGGCGGTATCCTATGTTTTGTCGCGTGATACCAGTATTGTGGCGCATACTAATGCTGATTTGGTTGCTAAAAAGTTATTTTCTGCTATTAGCATTAATTCTGATGACTATAAAAAAGCACTAGATAAAACACTTGTTTCAGAAAGTTATGGATTTGATTTTGTAAAGCCTGATGTGGATGAGGAGTTCTATGTTTCATATGCACCAATTGAGTTTAAAGGTATTGAAACCACCTGGACATTGGGTATTGAGGTGCCAAAGGAAATTATTCTGGCCAGTGCTAATCGAATCTTTTATCGAAGCATTATCATTGGTTTTATTGGACTGATAATTTTATACATCATCGTTTATATCACAGCAGGTAATATTGTAAGCCCAATTGTAAAAAGTGCTGAAGTTGCTCGCGCTATTGCAGATGGTAACTTAAGATCTGAAATTGATGTTAACGATGAACAAAAGGATGAAGCGGGTGATTTGGGTCGTGCTTTGCGCGATATGATTCAGAATTTAAAAAATATTATCGCTGAAATTGTTGAGAGTTCAGATGCCATAAATACAGCCAGTGTTGAATTGTCAGGTTCGTCTAATCAGTTGTCGGCCGGCGCATCAAACCAAGCAGCTTCATCTGAAGAAATATCCTCTTCAATGGAGGAAATGGTAGCCACCATTCAGCAGAATAGTGAGAATTCCAAACAAACAGAATCGATTGCATTAAAATCAGCAGAAGGGATTAAAGAGAGTTTCGCAAGTTCTCAAGCCACAACCAAGTCCATGCAGGAGATTTCGGAGAAGATTATTATAATTGATGAGATAGCAAAGCAAACGAATATATTAGCCTTAAATGCTGCAGTGGAAGCGGCCCGCGCCGGTGAGCAAGGCAAAGGTTTTGCTGTTGTTGCTGCAGAAGTAAAAAAGCTAGCCGAACGTTCGTTAAAAGCAGCTGTTGAAATAATGGATTTAACAGAGCATGGAGTGCAGGCAGCTGAGAAATCTGGAAATCAGCTAGAGCAAATAATTCCTGAAATTGAAAAAACAACACAGTTGGTTCAAGAGATCACTGCTTCGAGCTATGAGCAGCAGAGTGGTGCAGAACAGGTCAATAAAGCCATACAGGAGTTGAATGAAGTAACACAACAGAATTCAGGTTCGGCTTCCATATTCACAAATAACTCGGAGCATTTAACCCAGTTGGCAGAGAAATTAAAGGAGGCTATTAGTTTCTTTAAACGCTAAAAGCAAAAAAAAAATAGAGATAGCCGCAGTTTATTATAAGCTGCGGCTTTTTTTAATGCTTTAAAATATCGTCATACTTAATTTTAACAAGACTTGATGTGTCTTTGAACAAAAAGGTCGATACTAATAAATGATCATCTTCCATGGATTTAACTACACCAGTATAAGTCTTTTGGAAATATGTAAACTCGATAAAGTTTCCTACTTGAATTTCATCACTTGTATTAGCTTTCAGAAAGTCTATTTTTTTATTGGCGACTCTTTTAAACTTGACGTTGTCTTTGTCATCTTTATATAATACAGTTGTTTTTGGGTAAGATAATTCAACAATTCTAACAGATCGTGGCTTGTTGTTGATAATAGCAACAACATTCTGATGAATATTGAGCTTTGGATTTATTGAGTATTTAGCACTGTAACGATCAATTGTATTAAATGTAGAATCAGCTGCACGTGTGTTAAAATCAAAGATGTCAGCTGATATTACAGCCATGGTGTTATTTACAAAGGGGTAATAACTACGTTTGAAATCAACTGTAACATTGGCCAGTGCTTGCCCTTTTTTCAATGGGTAATTAGAGTAAAGGTTTCTTTTGGCTTCGAATACAAGTGCATCTTTACCCAAGCCACCCATGCCAAATACATGTTTGGTTTTAGAGCTTCCAACCGCTAATCCAACAACATTAAAATTAGCATCAGAGATAGTAGCGTTACCAGTCATGACACCTGTGTGAGTGGCACATGAACTCAATATTATGGCAATTGGCAGAAGAAATAAAAGGTGTTTCATTGGGTTAGGTGTTAGGATGTTAGTAAAATATCGTATTAAAATTAATTGATTGTATTGAATAAAAAAAATCTTTTATAGAGATCACAAAAAAAGCCTTACTGTTTAAGAACTTTGTCTTAAGCAATAAGGCTTTAAATATATTATGCTTGATAACGTTTACACGTTAAACGCTTTTTTAATAACATCTACGTAATCAAGTTTTTCCCATGTGAACAGCTCTACATTGAATTCTTTTTTGCCAAAATAAGGTGATTCAAATGTTTTAGTTACTTTTCGTGGTGTACGTCCCATATGACCATATGCTGCTGTTTCTTCGTACATTGGGTTGCGAAGTTGTAAGCGCTCCTCAATAGCAGCTGGACGAAGGTCAAATACCTCAGCAATTTTAACTGCAATTTCACCGTCGCTTAAACCAACTTTCGACGTTCCATAAGTATCTACAAATACACCTACTGGCTTAGCAACGCCAATAGCATATGATAATTGCACTAATACTTCATCAGCCAACCCAGCGGCTACCATATTTTTAGCCATGTGGCGCGATGCATATGCTGCCGAACGGTCTACTTTACTTGGGTCTTTACCAGAGAAAGCACCGCCACCATGTGCGCCCTTACCTCCATAAGTATCAACAATAATTTTACGACCTGTTAAACCAGTATCGCCATGCGGGCCACCAATTACGAATTTACCTGTTGGGTTAACATGAAGTATGTAATCTTCATCAAATAAATTCTTTACACGCTCAGGTAATTGTGAGATGGTGCGCGGAATTAAGATGTTACGAACATCTTCTTTTATTTTAGCCAACATTGGTTCGTCTGCGTCAAAATCATCGTGTTGTGTTGATACAACAATGGTGTGAACACGCTTTGGTAAATTGTCATCACCATATTCGATGGTTACCTGGCTTTTTGAATCAGGGCGTAGGTAAGTCATCTCTTTCTCCTCGCGACGGATATCTGCCATATCCATTAACAAGCGATGTGATAGCTCAAGTGATATTGGCATGTAATCGTCAGTTTCTTTCGACGCATAGCCAAACATCATTCCCTGGTCGCCAGCACCCTGTTCCATCTTTTCAGCACGATCAACACCCTGGTTAATATCAGCAGACTGCTCATGTATAGATGAAAAAACACCACATGAATCGCCATCGAAACGGTATTCGCTTTTGGTGTATCCTATTTTATTAATAACACGACGAGCTACTTCCTGAACGTCAACATAATGCTTTGAGTGTACCTCTCCGGCTAATACAACTTGGCCGGTGGTAACCAATGTTTCACAAGCCACTTTTGAATCTTTGTCAAAAGCTAAAAAGTTATCAAGTAAAGCATCTGAAATTTGATCAGCTACCTTGTCTGGATGTCCTTCAGAAACCGATTCTGATGTAAATAAATATCCCATATCATTAAAAAATAAAGTCTGTACCTTATAACATACAGATATAAATTAAAACTAATTGATATGAAAAAAGAGGGAAGTTAAAAACGATACATGCGTTTTAGCACTTTTTTTAAGTGGTTGCAATCAGCCAAATCCCTCCACTTTCACTAGGTGCAAAATAACGTAATAAATAAAATGTGTGCAAATTAAATAAGAGTAAATTGTCTTGATTAATTTTTTTTATCTTTGTATTGATTTGATGTAGTGTGTTATATGCTGTTTGATGATGTGAAATTGTAAACTTTTAACGGTTTTTTTTATCAAAAAATTTGCAAGGATTTGAATTTGATATATCTTTGCATCCGCATTTGAGACAGATAGTTTGTTCAAAAGCAATTAATGGTCCCTTCGTCTAGTGGTTAGGACACATGGTTTTCATCCATGAAACAGGAGTTCGATTCTCCTAGGGACTACAAAGATATAAAGAATAACAATTTATAATTGTAGTACGATGGCAAATCATCAATCAGCAAAAAAACGAATTCGTCAGATAGAGAAGAGAAGAGTTCACAACCGTTACTTCGCAAAAACTGCTCGTAATGCTGTGAAAGAATTAAGAGGTACATCTGAGAAAGAATCAGCTCAGGAATTGCTTCCTAAAGTAACTTCTATGCTTGATAAATTAGCTAAGAAAAACATTATTCATAAGAATAAGGCAGCCAATATGAAGTCTAAATTAACGATTTTCGTTAATAAGCTTTAATAAAAGGCACTAGGTCCCTTCGTCTAGTGGTTAGGACACATGGTTTTCATCCATGAAACAGGAGTTCGATTCTCCTAGGGACTACATATGACTTTATTTGCCTTATAAAAGGCATTAAGGTCCCTTCGTCTAGTGGTTAGGACACATGGTTTTCATCCATGAAACAGGAGTTCGATTCTCCTAGGGACTACGCTAAAAAAGCTCTTCAAATTTTTGAAGAGCTTTTTTAGTATCTGATATTTACTTTGTCGATTACCCTCTTTATCTTTTCTGATAAAAGAGAAAAATGGATACCTATCAACACCTCAGTATTAAGGAATGGGCTCTGGAAGACCGGCCGCGTGAGAAATTACTTTATAAAGGTTTATCATCATTGTCTGATGCCGAGCTATTGGCTATTTTAATAGGTTCGGGAAGCACTAAAGAGAGTGCTGTTGAGCTTTCAAAGAAAATACTTCGAGATTGTAAAAACAATTTGAACGCCTTAGGTAAGAAAACGATTAATGATCTTAAGGCGAATTACCATGGTATTGGCGATGCTAAAGCAATTAGTATTGTGGCATCATTGGAGCTGGGGCGTCGTCGTAAATTACAAGAGGGAGAGGAGCGGAGTAAAGTTACTGGCAGCCATGACGTGTTCGACATAATGGAGCCCTTATTGGGCGATTTACCCCATGAAGAGTTCTGGGTTCTAATGCTGAATCGTTCTAATAAGGTAATAGGTAAAAATAAAGTGAGTCAGGGAGGTATCTCAGGCACTGTTATCGATGTACGCTTAATCCTTAAATCAGCCATTGATCATCTGGCTTCATCAATTATTTTATGCCATAACCACCCAAGTGGAAACAGACAACCCAGTGAGGCCGATAATAAAATTACCAATAAGATGAGTGAGGCTGGACGAATTATGGACATTCCAGTTCTGGATCACATCATCGTTACAGATAATGCCTATTTTAGTTACGCTGATGAGGGCATGTTATAACTTGAACTATGCAAGTAAAATGGCTACGACGCATCGACATCAACGAGAAGAAGTGGAATGCATGTGTTCAAAAATCTACGAATGGCTATGTGTTTGCAATGACGTGGTATCTCGACATTGTTTGCCCCGATTGGGAAGCTGTTGTACTCGCCGATTATTACGCAGTACTACCTTTGCCAGTCATTCGTAAGGGTTGGTTTAAAAGAGTCTACTGTCCTACATTAATTCCTTATACAGGTGTCATCAACTCAATGCCAATGGCTAGTGAGGTATTATGGCAAATGATTCAGGCAATACCGTACAAGCATATTGAATTGGTTCTAAATCCGTATAATAAGTTGCCGTTTAAGGCTCTTAATCGTCATAAGCAAGAACGCTTTTCCGTACTTGATTTGGTTGGCGATATTGCACGCATAGAGCAACAGTTTAAGCCCCAAGTAGAGCCTGTGGTAGACTTGTATAAGAATAAAAAGGTGGCTGTGGTGCGAGATTTAGATGTTACGGAATATTTGACAACTTGCCAACAATTAGATTATAAGCCTAAGACAATACATTTAGTGCATTTGAGGCCATTGTTGAGTTATGCTTTACGTTATCAGAGTGCAGGCTTATATACGGCCTACAATCAATTTAACCAATTAATAGGAGTGGCTTTTGTGTTGAGGTCGAACAAATGTTTGTCACTTATTCATTATGCTAGTGAAGATGATGGTTTAATGGGTATAAAAGCCATTGTTTACCATATGTTGCGAAATAACGCAGGGGCTAATTTAACCTTGGAATTTCCTTGTTGTAGCAAAGAGCTAGGTCAATTGTTTACAAGTACTGAACATGTATGTGGGGTGTACAAAAAAGGCCTATCCAAGTGGATAAGCCTTTAGCCATTTGTATTTATAGGTTTTTATTGACCTAATTCATCGTGTAATAAAAAGTCCTTTACTTCATTAAAAGCCTTTTCAATTCGAATCATGCGGTCAATCATAAATTTCATCACCTCAGGCCATTGCTCTTGCTGATATAAATCGGCGGGTGCCAACTTGTCGTATACCCTGCAAACTTCCTTGCCCTCTGTTTTTGTATAGAGGTAATCCCAAGTGAGTTCACCTCCAAATTCATTCTCAATAATGGTTTTACATGCTTCCAATTTTTCGTAAAGCTGCAAGCGCTTTGCTTCACTACGATGGTTAACCTCAATGGCTACAATCGCTCGTTGCCTGTCAATGTCAAAGCGTAAGTCAAGGCCTTTAATGCCTGTGTCATCAAATATCCATTTGATTTTTTTACCTTTTTGACCAGGTAGGCGACGTGTGCGATTTTCTAGCTTGTGCCAGAATTGTTGCCTTATCTCTTTTGCTTCATCTTTGGAAAACATGCATCAACAATTTACTCGTCTTCAGACTTAGGGTTGCGATCGTCGGACTTATTTTTCAACAACAAAAATAACAGATATGCAGCACCCAAGCCAATTAATAAGAGACTAATTATCTCCATAGCTCCTTTGGTGCTGTGTATAGAGCCAAATCCAGTAATAATCATGAGGATGGCGACAACTGCTAATTTTTGTTTTTTCATATGATTATTATTTATTTTCAGAGGCCATATGGAATTCCCAAATAAATTTTATCATCCTCCTGTGTGAAAATTTGGATAATCAAATTTACATTGCTCGTTTCATCTGTTTGAATTTATTTTCCATTTGTCAGATGGAACTCGCCAAAAACAATCATACTCCTGTTTAAGAAGCTATTCTGATGGCTCGTTTCATTGCTTTAATTAAAATGTGTAACGCATGCTGGCTGTGAAACGACTATTGCTATAGTCTTTCGTGTCAGTTGGTATGGCAAATTCATCATATGTGCTGCCAATTGCTGCCACTGTATACATCCACTCAAGACCGAACCATATTTTTGGTGTAGCCATAAACTTAACGCGTGGAATGAATGAGTACATGTTGGCAATGTTGCCACCAATTGTGTGAGTTGGTATTCCATTGCCATTGACTAACGGAGTTGCTTCGTCGATTGCACCTAGGTTTTTAGTGTAGCCAAACAATACACCTGGTTTCACTTTTTTAGCGTTTGATTCAACATCGGCCCAGTAGGCAAAGTTTTTAATGGCCGAGTATTCACGCTCTGGTGTGTCGGTTGTCTTCTCTGCGAATCCACCTAGCATTACTACATTAGTCATACCTGCCGTATATAAAACTTCTGTTTTGAATGTAAAAGCGCCAAAGTTATATTTTAATGAGCCAGCAAGGTAACCGCCCGTGGCTGTTTCGTCAGTTTTAATACCAGTGTTAGGATCAGCTAAGCTTGGTTTTAAAACTTTATAACCACCTGTTGCCGCAGCAAAAAAGTTCTCTGACTTATATTTTGCCTGTAAGGCCATTTCCGGGATCAGTGAGTTTTCCGCTGCTTTAGGCATGCCTTTGTCCAGGAAGTCATTCTGTGACATAAGGAATCCAATTACCTCTATTTTATCACTAAGTTGGCGTCCAACGCGTAGCATTGGCTGACGGTTTAAAGGGTGGTAGGGTGTACCACAACTTAAATTAACGGTATTCGCAAAGTTCTCAGTGATGAACAATGGATGCCAGTACTGACCGAACAATAAGCTGGTTTTCTTCCAATTTAAACGAATAAATGCATGGCGAAGACGGAAGTTTACATCCTGATGATTTGGGTTTTTATCACCCAAAAAGTCCCCTTCGATAAATGCAAAACTCTTTGCGCCAAACATATCAGGACCTGATACGCCAATGTTAAAGCGGCTAAATGCAGCATCAATATCATACGATGCGTGATCATTCAAATCGTTTCCTTCAGCATCAAGTTGCTCAGCTTTTGGAAATAAATAGATATTACCATTACGGGCTGTAGCGCTTTGACGGGTATCCATGTGTGCATTAACACCTACAAAACCATGTATCTCAACTTTAAATGGTTTTTTTTCTTCTTGTGCGAACGCTACTGTAGTTATTATAGCTACTAATAATGTGCTTAGAACTTTTTTCATTGTTATATAATTATCTACCTAAGTTATGTGCGTTTTAAAAAACGATGCAAAGCAACGAAAAAGCCTTTAGCTGTGCAAGAAACTAGAGGCTTGTAATAGCTGAGCTTTGATACTTATTGGATTTTAAAATAAGCAATTGTCTCTTTTAGTATTTCTGATTGTCTGGATAATTCTTCCGAACTGGAAGCCATCTCTTCCGAAGAAGCAGAATAGGCCGATGTGATATTAACCAATGACTGAATGGCGCTGTTGATATGATTAGCTCCTGCTTCTTGTTCTTTGCTCGAGGCTAATATTTCACGTATCATTTGTATGATGGTTGCAATTTCGGGTAGTAGCTCTTCCATCGAATGCCATGATGTTTCAGCTATTGACAAACTTTTTGATGATAAGTCATCGATTTCACCTGCGGCGGACTGTGTTACTTCCGATAATTTTCGCACTTCGCTGGCAACAACCGAAAAGCCCTTGCCCGCATCACCTGCACGTGCAGCTTCCACCGAGGCATTTAATGCTAGTAAATTGGTTTGAACAGCAATGTCTTTTATAACAGCAACCTTATCGCTTATGAGCTGCATGGCATCCAAATTATTTTTAACTGTATGCTGTAGTTCGTTGATGCCTTTTTCTGTTTTAGCAGCTGTTACCTCAGTTCTTTGAGCATTATTGGCGTTCGATTGTATGTTTGACACCATCTCCTCAATGGAGGAAGATATTTCTTCGGTTGATGCAGCTTGCGATGTTGCCCCATTGGATATGTGTTCAGCCGATTGTGCCATTTGCTGACTGGCAGCATTAACATTGGCCGAACCATTTATTATTTCTCCTATTATATCCTTTAGCTTTTGAATAGTGTGTTGTAAGGACTCCTGAAGCGTACCTATTTCATCGTTTTGTGTTTTTTTAAGCTCGACTAATAAGTTTCCTTTGGCAATCTCTTCGGTAGAATGCGATAATGTTACAATGTTAGCAGCAAACCGACGGCCAATAATGATGATGAGGGAAGAAAATACAAGTAGAAATATCAAGACGATAATAGCATTGGTAATAATGTTGTTTTTTAATTCTTGAAGTTGTCTATTACTTCTTTCTGTAATTACCTTATCAATGTCATCAATGTAATTACCTGTTCCTACAACCCAGTTAAATGGTTCAAAGTAGGCGGCGTAACTTCGTTTGGGTGCTGCCTCAGTTTCTCCAGGGCGAGGAAACCAATATTCAGTATACCCATCTCCTGAAGTAGCCGAACTTATGATCTCTTGTATCAAACGCTTGCCATTTGCGTCTTTCAAATCCCATCGACTCTTACCTTCAACATCGCCTTTTCCTAGTAACACAACATTAACACCTTCTTTGGTATCTACCCAAAAATAGCCGTTGTTGCCATATTTTAATTCTCTAACAATACTTGTAGCAATGTTAATGCCTTCCTGTTGCGTAAGACTATCTGAGTCTATTTGCTTTTTGATATCGGTTAATATGCCTATTACAGTTACAACTTCATCTTTTACTAATTGATCAAAATCGTTTCGCAGACTTTTTTCCAGTTCTATAAGCTCTTTTTTATGTGTTTGTACAGAAATTACAGTTGACGGAATTGTAGTGGCCAAGGCCAATAGAACTAGCATGCCTAATGAAAAGACAATAATTTTTGTTGTGATTTGCATAATGTTAGTTTATCACTTGAATTGGATTGAGCCAAGCTTACGTCCATTCGCTTAAAAGGTTGTTTTTTTAATGATGAATTTGACAGCGAAGCGAACCCGGTAAATGGGTAATTCAAGTACTTTTTTCTTAATGCAAAAAATATAGAATTAATTAAAGATTTCTTGGTCTTATTTGCTATTTTGAGCTCGCTTTCTCGGGAGGTATATATGTTTGCCTGCTTTGGTAGCACTATTATAAAAATGTTTAGTAAATCCAATTGATTAAAATATGAAGAAGTTATTTGAATTTTTAACTGCCTATTGGCTGATGGGTAGTTTGTTATTGTTCCTGGCAGCAGTACTTGGTGTTGCTACTTTTATTGAAAATGATTTTGGTACTAATGCTTCTAAAGCATTGGTTTATAATGCATGGTGGTTCGAACTGGTGTTTGTTATTTTGGCCATTAATATGTTAGGTAATTTAATCAAGTTTAAAAGCTTTAGTTTAAAAAAGTTACCAGGTCTAGTTTTTCACTTATCGTTTTTACTCATTATTGTAGGAGCAGCTGTAACGCGCTACATTGGCTACGAAGGAGTAATGCACATTAGAGAGGGCGAAGAGTCGAGCGATATATTATCCAGCGAGCAATTTGTAAATGTAAAGGTGAGCGATGGTGCCTATTCTGATACGGATGAAGAGCACGTTTTGTATTCTGTTGTGAGTCCCAATGAGTATTCGGGTAGTTTTTCAACGCCTAAAGGGAAACTCAAACTACGCAGTACTATTTATATTCCTCAGGCTATGTCACGATCAGTTGAAAAGCCAGGGGGCAAGCAAGTGATCAATTTGGTTCTGTCTGCGGCATCTGGCCGACAGGAATTTTCTTTGTTTGAAGGCGACGAAGTGAAGGTGGGAGAGCATCGTGTTGCGTTTAATCCAACGCAGGAAAATGGTCAAACAATTGTGTTAAGTGTAAAAGATGGAATGCCTTACTATAAGCCATCGGTTGAGGCCAGTATGATGCAAATGCAAACAGGCACCAGTCAGACTTTTGCTGCCGATTCGCTTCATAAATTATTTAATGGTGTATTATATAGTATTGCCGATTTACGCATGGTGTTAAGTTCTTATGTTGAAAGTGCCGTTATTGAGCCGGTGTCGGTCGAAGGAGATCAAGGACGTGGCTTGCCTGATGCGATTAAGTTTGTGGCTGAGTTGGGTGATAAGCGCAAGGATTTCTTTGTGTTTGGAAAAAAGGATGTGTTAGGACAGGTTTATACCGAAGAAATTGATGGTGTTCAATTTGAGGTGAGCTATGGAACTAAAAAAATTCATATACCCTTTGCTTTACATTTGAATAAGTTTGAGTTAGAGCGTTACCCGGGGAGTGAAAGTCCGAGTTCATTCGCTAGTGAAGTAACACTAAAGGATGAACGTACTGGCTTGGTGGAAAATCGTCGTATTTTTATGAATAACATTTTGAATTACCATGGATATCGCTTTTTTCAGTCATCATATGATATGGACGAAAAGGGAACCGTGTTATCTGTTAACCGCGACTGGTGGGGAACAATGTTGACCTATGCAGGTTACTTGCTGTTAACCTTGGGTATGTTTGGCGCTTTAATAGCTCCTAATACCCGTTTCCGACAGTTGATAAAACGTACTTCAGAAATTTACAAACAGAAGCAGACCTTAACGGTTTTACTGTTTGCTTTGATGAGTACGCCTTTAATGGCCATCGAAATTAATCCACCACATGCGATAAGCGATGAGTCAGCTGAAGCTTTTGGCCAATTGTGGGTGCAGGATAATGGAGGGCGCATGAAGCCTTTAAATACCTTGAATAGCGAAGTGCTTCGAAAATTGGCTAAGCACCATACCTTTAAAGGATGGTCGGCTGATAAGGTGGTATTAAGTATGATGGTTGATCCCGCCTATTGGCAAACTGTGCCCATGATAACAGTGAAGCACGATGACCTGAAGGGACAACTTCAGATTAGTGGTAAAAAGGCTGCTTTTAAAGATTTCTTTACTCCCAAGGGGCAGTATAAAATTCGCGAGTTAGTTGAAGATTCGTACCGTAAGCGACCTGCCTATAGAAATAAACTGGAGCAAGAAGCTGTTAAGGTTGATGAGCAGATTAATGTGTTTTACATGTCGCAAATGGGAAGCCTGCTGCGTATTTTCCCTCAACCAACAGATCAGCAAGCATCTTGGTTAGCGCCAGGTAGTAAATCGGAAGGTTTCTCGCATGAAGATAGCTTGTTGGTACGTAACTTATTTGGCATGTACATCAATGCCCTTTCATCGGGCAATGTGATTGAAGGAAACCAATACATGACTGCCATTGCCAACTATCAGAGCAAATATGGAAGTGAAATATTACCATCTGAAGTTAGAAAGGATATAGAGATTTTTTATAATAACAGCTCATTGTTTATGAGCCTGATGCCTTACTTTTTGGTACTGGGTTTAATCTTGTTGTTCTTCCAATTAATAACGCTTGTAAAACCGCAATTGCAATTTAAGTGGTTGATAAAAGGAGGCTTGTTATTGGTTGTGGTGGCTTTCGCCCTTTATACGCTTGGTTTAGCCATTCGTTGGTATATCTCCGGCCATGCGCCATGGAGTAATGGCTATGAATCGATGCTGTACATTGGTTGGAGTACTTTGTTGGCCGGGTTGTTATTTAGTAAACAAAGCCCAATAGCCTTATCTGTCACATCGTTTTTCACAGGTATTATTTTAATGGTGGCTCACCTTAGTTGGATGAACCCTGAAATTACGAATCTGGTGCCAGTATTAAAATCCTATTGGTTAACTATTCATGTAGCCATTATTGTAGCGAGTTACGGATTTTTAGCGTTGGGAGCTTTGTTAGGATTTCTGAATTTGATATTATTCGGCATCAAGTCAACCAAAACCAATAAAGCATTTTCTTTAACCATTGAAGAGTTATCGTCTATTAGTGAGATGACAATGACGGTAGGGCTTTATCTGTTAACGATAGGTGCCTTTTTAGGAGGTGTTTGGGCCAATGAGTCATGGGGACGTTATTGGGGTTGGGATCCAAAAGAAACCTGGTCGGCTGTAACTATTTTAATATATGCCTTTATGTTACACATGCGATTTATTCCGGGGATGAAAGGTTTAACAACTTTCAACTTTTGGTCAGTCATTGGTTTTAGTTCAGTAATAATGACCTACCTGGGGGTAAACTACTATTTAGCCGGGATGCACTCTTATGCCAAAGGTGATCCGGTACCAATACCATCGTTTGTTTATTATACCATTGTGGTGGTAGCTGTTGTTTCCTTTTTTGCCTATTACAACGAGAGTAAAGTGCAAAAAGCCCTTTTGGAAGAAGAAAAGAAAGAATAAATTTTAAAGAGATAAGTGATACATTATCACAGGAATGGCTGAAGGTTATTAATACTTTCAGCCATTTTTTTTGATTATGGGCAAACAAAAGACTTCAATGCGTTGTTTAGGAATCATAACAAAACTATAGAACAAAATGGCAAAAATAACATTCAAAGGTTCGGCTGTTAATACAGCAGGTGACCTACCAAGAGTAGGAGCTGAGGCTCCGGAATTTTCATTAGTAAAAACTGATTTAAGCGAAGTTTCTTTAGGTGATTTTAAAGGAAAGAATGTCGTATTAAATATTTTCCCAAGTGTTGATACAGGTGTTTGTGCCGCTTCGGTACGTCGTTTTAATAGCGAAGCATCTAAGCAAGATAATACAGTAGTGTTGTGCGTATCGCGCGATTTACCATTTGCTCACGCTCGTTTTTGTGGTGCTGAGGGTTTAGATGATGTGGTTTCTTTATCAGAATATAAAGATGAAGTTTTCAGTCAAAACTATGGCGTTAAAATGACAGATGGACCTTTAGCAGGTTTATTATCACGCGCTGTTGTTGTTATTGATGGTAATGGTAAAGTTTCGCATAGCGAGCAGGTAGATGATATTGTCAACGAACCAGATTACGAAGCTGCTTTAAAAGCCTTATAATATAATTAGTTGTTTAGTTTTATTCTCAAAAAGCTGGCTTGTTCATACAAGTCAGCTTTTATTTTTTATAAAAACGGATGACATCAATATTTTCAGGATGTTAATATTGATGTCATCCGTGTTATTAGATACCGTTTCTAAAAAAGTCCTCTTCGGTTAGTGCTGTCAGTCGTTTGGAGGCAACTGTTTTAAGTTGAATCGCATAGCGATCATTCCCTTTTTTGGGATTTAAATCTTCTGGTAGAGAGCTAATAAACAGTTCATACATCTCTTTGGCATTTTTCAAATCTTTCAGTTGATAATCGTATATAACTGCCTGACGATACAGGTATTGTGCTTTATTATCATATTTAAAAGCTTCGTGATAATAATTAATAGCCATTTGGTAATGACCTGTATCAAAGTGTATCAAGGCTAGTTTTACGTTGGTTTTTTCCATTAGAGCAGGCGATGGTTTAATTAAGGATTGAGCGAGGTACAAATAATAACATCCCTCCATGGGTTGATTCGATTGCCCTAATGAAGCTCCTAAAAAGAAAGCGACTTCAGGATCTGTATCTTTAATTTTAAAGGCTGCTTTTAGGTATACTGTTGCCTTATCAAAGTTCTCTAGGCGGTAAAGCGTAATGCCCAAATGCTTTTTGGTCATAAACGAACTATCGCCTTGTGCTTCTAAGCGCTGGAACATCACTTTTGCATTGTGGTTCGAACCGTTCCTGTAATTTGCCAAACCCGCAAGAAGCAAGAAGCAAGAAGTTTTTGTTAAGCTCTAACTTTTCGATGTAAATCATGCACAACTCATGGCACTCGACATACATTTTTTGGCGATAATAAATATTGGCTAAACGTTGCGCTATTTTTTGGTTGTCGCGGTGTTGCTCCAATATCTTCTTATAGCTATCCATTGCAGCATCAAATAACTTTTCCTTTTCATATGTTTCGGCCAGCAGTGTATTGATGCTTAGGTTAGTTGAATCATGTTCAGTATATGTTTCAAGTAGTTTAATGTTGGCATCAAAATTTTTATAAACGCTGTTAATCTCTGCATACCGTAAAAGGTTGGCAATATTTTGGGGTTCTTCTTTATAGCGCTGTACACAGATGGGAAGAGCATCATTATATCGGCCACAAGATAAATAGCTTCTGCTCAATAAATCTAATTGTTGTGTGCTTAAGTTAGTCGAATCTTTTAGTAAGCAATTGATGGCTTTTTGTGGATATCCATTCTGTTGATAGGCGATGGCTAAATAGTAGTTGTTGCTTGGGCTGAGAGTGGATTCCTGAGCTGATAGTTGTTCGATAAGCGCTGAGTAGCGACCTTCGGCCAACAGCAATTGATACTGGTTTTGGGCATTGCTACTCAATGTTATTAATAGCAAAAGGAAGGTAAGATAAAAGCTTGTTTTCATAGGTTTAGATTTTTGATTAGTCAAATATAACTAAAAAGTTAGTTGAATAACGAGTGTTAAGTAGAAAAGTTAGCGAATACAAAAAAAGGCCACTAGCCAAGTGGGCTAGCAACCTTTTAGTATATACGGAGTCACGAATATCGACTCAAAGTAATATTAAAGAATAATGTATTAAATTATACAGGCTCTTTAACTGGTTCCATAGGATGAACTGGTCCTGGGTATTCAGGTAAGTGCTCTGGATTTTGTGGTTCAACATATTTATCATCACTACTGCAAGATGTTAGACTTAAACCGACAATAAAAATGCCTAATGCGAAAATTGATTTAAACGTTTTCATGACTCAAAAAATTAATGAATACTTAGTTAATTACTACAATACAAATATGCAGTGTTGGAATGCATGATTTGAATCCTAAAAGTTCAAGCTGTATCCCATTTAGCTCAATGTTTGATTTGTGTTCGAAGTTCTTGTAATTTAATAGCCGCTTAATAAATACCAATATGCCAGATAAAACGATTGTTAAAACCAAAGAGGGGCCTGCCATTAATTATTACCAAGCCTTACAAAAGCTTTTTGGTGGTTCTGTCAATAATGGAGAATATCAGGTTAAGAATGCCCTTGTTGATATTCATATGTCCGCATATCAGTACGAACAAGATATAGAGTTGCTAATTGCTTCAGGTACCTGTTCCAATGCAATGGAAATTGATCGGGAACCCGACGATGATCCCAACTACATCCATATAAACATTATTAAAGAGGGGCAATTAACACAGTTTTATTCCAATCAAAAGCAGCTTGATGAAGCAGATACCTCCAAAGGTGTGTTTGTATACAATGGCTTGTTCCCTTTAAAAGCAGAAATACCTGCCCGTATCAATTATAAGTCGGTTGCTTTTAAATTTAATAAGCGAGCATTGGAAAAATTAATACCCG
Source organism: Carboxylicivirga sp. M1479 (assembly GCF_007097485.1). Taxonomy (GTDB): domain Bacteria; phylum Bacteroidota; class Bacteroidia; order Bacteroidales; family Marinilabiliaceae; genus Carboxylicivirga. The sequence continues at coordinate 410,030 of NZ_VKDE01000001.1, forward strand.
AAGCAGTTTACATCTTCGATGAGTTATTTGGTGACCAGCAGCCAATAGCTTACCACATGCAGGCATCGAAAGAGATTGAGCGGCTAACCGACGATATTTTCTATTTTAGAGACGTGGAATTTGGCGGACAAATGATGGTGATGGCACGTGGCTTTGAAGTATTTTCATCCTTGTTTTTGAGTGCTAAAAATCACTTCGAAAATAATAACCTCCATGGGCTTCATGTAGATGATTATGAGCGTTTACTCAAGATAAAAGAAAAGTTGTTGTCGAGCTTTGATCAACGTATTTCACTTGATGATATAGCACAAGAGTTTGGCATTAGCGTATCAAAGCTCAAGCGCGACTTTAAAGCCCTCTTCGATTGTTCCTTATATCAGTTTTATACGCATGCTAAAATGGATGAGGCCTACCGTTTACTCAAAACAGGTAACTATTCGGTAATGGATGTTGGTTATGATTTGGGCTACCAAAACCTTTCTAAGTTTTCCATGATGTTTAAAAAAGTCAAAGGCATCTCGCCCAAAGATATTATTCCAATAAAGGTTTAATCCGCATTATGTATTAGAATGTCGTTATGAACATTGAAAGTGCAATAAAACAAGGTTTTATCGAAACGAGACATAGCACCGTTCTGGTGAGTTGAGATGAAACAACGGAGTGACTTGTTTTGAAGCAATTTCAATGTGTAATAGATTTTCTAATGCATATTGCGGGTTTAAGGCTCTAAAGAAACTAGTTTCACTTTAATTCATCAGCGCTTTCTCAAAAAGTGGAATGCAAGCAAAAGTTGAAAATCCTGAAAGGATGAACCCAAAATAGCCTTGTGCAAAGTGCAACCGCGCGATCTTCTCCTGAATAATCGAGATCGGCTTCACGATTTTACCAAGGCTTTTTTTAAAACGAAACCAATTCTAAAAGAGGCCATACTGCATAACGCTAAAAAAAAACTAAATATTGAACTCCCCCAATCGAAACAGAGTTTCGAACTATTGAAAGTAAGTGATAAGAGTGGATATTGCAGCATGGCGGCCTTGACGAAGGAAAGGGGAAGCCTGTAGCAATAAATCCATCTCTGGTGCGTAGCAATCACTTCTTTCAATAAAGTTTTTTGCTCCTCGTTTTTTCTAAAAAAATGAGGAATCTGCCTGATAAGGCAAATGTCCAACGTTCTATCATTACTCTTTCATTGATTAACACGACAGCGTTGAAAACAAAAAAAATGTAAAATACTACCGCAGAGTTAAAGGAGAACAGAGAGTTTATTCTCATACGAACCACTTCCCCACTTGCAACAACGATCCATCCAAAAGCAAAATCATGAAAGGATTATACCCGAATAGCCTTGTACGTAGTGCAAGGTATATCATGTGACCTATGGTATCAAGCGCAAAGTGCTTGAACGTGAAATGTTAATCGAATCCTTTTTAATACCGATTACTATTCAAAATGCGCTTTCCGTTCGCTTCACTCCTAAAAGCACTATGAATATGTATCGGCATTATAACAGCGCATTTTATTTTTTAGGTGGTATAACTACTGCAAGCCAATGCCACTTATTTTTTTGTATAAATCCAGTGCATACACATCCGTCATGCCCGAAATAAAATCTAAAACAGATTGTATTTTATCTATTAAAGGGGTGTCGCTGTCGCTGGCAAATTGCTCTGGAATAAACGGAAGCAGCATTTTCGAATAGAAGTCATCAGGATTGGTTACAGCTTTAATAAATTCTTCTAACAATGTGCCTAGTATGCGGTAACCAGCAATTTCAATTTCCACCACCGATGGGTGTTTATAAATGCGTTTGAAAGCTGTTTGTTTGCAGGTTTCCATGGCTTCCAGCTCATGCCCGCTTAAATGATCTATTAAACCTTTGCTAAATTGCCCATTAAGAATAGCCTCGTGGTTGTTCCAGAAAATATCGGTGCAGTGATTAACCAGCTTACCAATAACTTTGGCTCGCAAAAAGGCCATGCGCTCATTTTTGTCGCTTACCTCCTTAAAAACCGATTCAATCTTCTCAAACTCTTTGGCTTCTTTTTCTTTATCAAAAAAGGCAGTTAACAAGTCCAGTGTTTCTTCGTAGGATAATATCTTGAGCTTGTGAGCATCTTCAATATCCATTACCTGATAACAAATATCATCGGCAGCTTCAACTAAATATACGAGCGGATGGCGTGCGTATGTGCCAGTTTCAGCATCGAGCAACTTAAGTCCTAAATTAGTGGCTATGTGTTCAAAGGTTTCTTTCTCCGATTGGAAGTATCCAAATTTCTTTTTGCCTATTCCCGATTCGTAGGGGTACTTGAGAATAGACGCAATGGTGGTGTAGGTCATGGCAAAACCACCTTTTCTTCGCCCTTTAAAAGCATGGGTTAGCATGCGCAAAGCGTTGGCGTTGCCTTCAAAGCGGGTAATGTCGGTCCATTGCGATGGTGTTAATTGACTTTTAAACTGCTGGCCGTCGCCATTCGAAAAATAATGACCAATGGCCTCTTCGCCCGAGTGGCCAAAGGGTGGATTGCCCAAATCGTGCGCCAAACAAGCGGCAGCAACCACCGAGCCTATTTCACTTACCAAATCAGCATCGCCAAAACCTCCTTCAATCAATTTGTTTGAAATATTATTGGCCAGAGAGCGTCCAACACTCGCCACTTCAAGGCTATGGGTAAGGCGGTTGTGTACAAATACACTGCCTGGCAAGGGAAAAACCTGCGTTTTATCCTGTAAGCGTCTGAATGGAGATGAAAATATCAAACGATCATAATCGCGCTGAAACTGGGTGCGATCATGTTTAATCTCTTTTATGTTTTCTTGTCCGGTACGTATCGTTGATAGTAATTGATTCCAATTCATGCTAATAGATTTTTGTTTGATAATCCTTCATCGCCTTATCCAATTGTTTGGCTTGCCCATGACACATTATGTCGAGACGTGCCCAAAAATGCGGACCGTGGTTTTTCTCGTGCACATGGCATAGCTCGTGCAAAAGTACATAATCGATCAGTTGATCAGGCAGGCGCATTAAATGAAGATTTAAATTGATGTTGTTGGTGGCTGAACATGATCCCCAACGCGACTTAAGGTTTTTAATGGTCACATTCTGATAGCGAATGTTGTGTTGCTTGGCTAGCCATGCCAGTCGCCCCGGTAAAAAACGTTTGGCCTCCATGCGTAACGACTCTTCAATACCATAACGGATGGTTTCTTGCACCTCGGGAGCACTTACTGGCACATTAGCAGGGTAAAAAACCTGAAGCAGGCCATCTTTCAATTGCAGCCTTATTTTCGGGTGCGCATGTTTGCTAATTTTTAAAGCAAACGAACGGCTTGCAAAACGTGTGTTTTCATCAAAAACAGTCAGCTTCTGTTCTTTCTCTTCTAGTTTTTGCAAGTTTTTAAGTATCCAATGTCGCTTCTCCTTTAAAAAAATAATACCCTCCTTAATGTCAGCATCCTGTGGTAAAATAAGCGTAATGCCAGCAAAAGGTTTTAAGCGAATGCTAATTCTCCTAGCCTTGCTGCTTAGCTTAACGGTTACTTCTCCTAGCTCCGGTATGTTAATACGCTGTTCGTTCTTCACACTTTTCTATTCTGCCATAAAAGTAGTAAATAATCAGAATTCAGGGATTGCATCTCACGGCAAACCTTTTTAAAACAAAGCTGTAAATCAACCGACCTCACCAACGTAGCTTGGGACCCAATCTCATAAGTGGAGGGTAGAAAAATTTGGCTCGAAGCTGCAAATCTTTAAATTTTTCCCGAAGCGTTGAGTTATTGGGTAAGCGAGTGGTGCAGTCGCGGCCTTTTTTGTTTCCGTTTTTGGGGCTGTTGCCAAAAATGAAAAGCCCTTGCGGCTAGAGCAAAGGTATAAGTCTTAAATGCGCTTGCCCTAGATTGCATCTGCAATTATTCACGAATAGCCTTGTACGTAGTGCAAGGTGTTGGTTGTGTTCCATGTTCAGCAAGCGCGAAGTGCTTGAACTTTAAATTCTATCCTTGGCTTAGATTAGTAAGAATCTTTTGTGCTCAAGCCGCACAGGCTTCTACTTTTGCCTACAGTCGCAAAAGTAGACAAAAAGTCCGCTGACGGCAGCACTCGATGACCTTTCTAATTTTATTCACTGAATTAAAAGAACTCACCCGAAAAAAAAACGGGCTCAAACAGCTTTTAATTCTACCCTCATTTCAATTGAAAGGTGCCCATCTACGTTGCTGAGGTCAGTAAGCTAACAACCCAAAATATGGGTATTTTCAACACTCGAAATAGCTTTCAACCAAATGGCAAAATCCTGAAAGGATGATACCCGAATAGCCTTGTACGTAGTGCAAGGTATTGATTGTGTTCCATGCTCAACAAGCGCGAAGTGCTTGAACTCTACCACTCGAAACAGTGTTTCGAAGTATTGAAAGCTAGTAATAGGTAGGACTATTGTTGAATGACGGCTTCGACGAAGGAGAAGGGAAGTCTGAAACAATAAAGTCGTTACCGTTGCGTAGCAATCACCTCTTTCAATAAAGTTTTTTGCTCCTCGTTTTTTCTAAAAAAATGAGGAACCCGCCTGGTAAGGCAAATGATTACCGTTGCTGCTGGCTTCACCAGTCTTAACTCCTAATTCACCAATAAACTTGTTCATTACTCCCTATTATTAACGTTAAAGGCTATTTGTTATCATTTAATACCAAATGTATTACAAAATGAGCTTTTTGCCATTTTGCTAATTACATTGGTAAATGCCGTTGAATCAATGAAAAGCTTTATTGAAACGCGGTTGAAAATAAAGCTCATTCTATTGACCAAACGGTATAATTCATTCTTTTAGGCGAAACACCATGTTCAAATGCTGTATTCTTCTTTGTTTTATCAGAAGACTGTTGATTAATAACTGCCGACGTCATTTTTTTCGCTCAATCCCACTAAAAAATTGGTGAAGACTGCAAAGAAATGACTCCAGCCCATTCGTGAATGACATAATCTCGCTTAGAAATCAATGAAGACCGCATGCGAACCATTCATGCCCACATAAATTTTGTAAACGACTGGTATTTTGTCATTCCAAAGGGGGATTGTATGATTTCGGGATGGTATTTTGTCATTTTGCAATGGGATTGTTTCAAAAAATGATGGTCAGCCCTTATTTGCATGGCGTTGTTTAGAAGTTAAAACAGATGATGTGTGATGATTTTTGGAAAATATATTATTCGGGAATGGACTAGGAGGAATTATGGGATTTTTCTTTATGATTATGCTTGTGGTAAAATAATAGATTAAATTTTAGTGGAGTATCATTGCTTAAATGTTTTCTATATTTGAGATAACATGTATCGATGTTATAAACAAGGTCTTTTAGGCTACAAAACATATTAATGATGGATTTCTGGATAATTTTTATAGCAATTATTGTATTCTCTCTCATTTTTCAAATCTTGCTTAATTACAGTAAACTAAGAAAAATTAAAAAGTTACATAAACTACACCTAACCGACTTCAATAAATTTATAGAAGAAAGTGAGATAGCACTGTCCTTATTTAAAGAAGCTGGACTTGAGGATGGTAAGGTCATGGTTACTAGGGAGTCCGACTTAGTATTAAGAACGCCAATGATAGATATTCCTCAGTATCATCAGCACAATGTATCTGTGTTTAATAATGTAGCTTGTAATCATGAAGATATAATTCCTGCGGTTAACGGACTCTTTATGAAAACAAAAGGTGTTTTTCGTCATAGACTTAGAGAAGTTTTAAATCCATTAAATTGGGTACTGTTTGTAATCAATTTACCATCGCATGTATTGAAATATATTGGATTTGGAGAGGGTAATATAATAATGAAACTTGTACAGCTAACTTACTGGATTTTTGGTATGGCTAAAATGTTGAATGATCTCGAGTTAATAGACATTAGCTCTATAATATAAAACTATACACATCACGCTCGCGTATAGTAAATTACGTTCATGATTTCTAGGTAGTTGTGTTTGTAATCGAACACTGCTAAATTTTTGGATTACTTTCGAAATGGAAAGTATAAATACAAATATAAGATTTGGCTCGGTAGAGTTTTAGTACGTTTGCTTGTTTAAATTCATCATGGCGCCTTGTCGCGAAACCGCTGTTCTTAATCTCAAAAGACTTCCTCACTCTTCAAAAATTTCTTATTGAAAATAATTCTCTTGCGAATTAAAAAAATGTATTTACATTTGCACCGACTGCACGGGCGGTCAGTTTAATTGAAAGTGATGTATTTTTATGGATAAGAGAGAGCAATTAATAGATATAGCAACAAAACTATTCTCTGAGAGAGGGTACGAAAATACACCTCTGTCGGTGGTATGCGAAAAGGCAAATGTGTCCAAGGGGCTAATTTCTCATCATTTTAAATCTAAAGACGGTTTGCTAAGAGAGATTTTTCTAAAAACAACTCAATTGATTGTTGAAATAAATGCAGTTGACACGAAGAATAAGACTCCTAATGAGCAACTGGTTGACTTATTAGAATCTTTTTTTATTCAATTGGAAGTTGATAAAATGTTCTTTCAATTCAGTTTAAATACGATGTTACAACCACGAACCAGAGAGGTGCTCAAAGATTTAATAAGTGAGAGAGCAACTTTTATTTTAAAATCAGTGACAAGTATTTTCAATAAATTGGATAAAGCAAAAGCAAATGTTCTAAGCTATATGTTTATTGCCGAGCTCGATGGGGTTGCAATAAATTACTTAGCAGGAGACATTGATTTTCCTTTATCAGACATTAAACAACATTTAATTGAAAAGTATAGAAATTAATGGAGATAAGAGAATTAAGTAATGAAGATATAAATGCAGTAGTTGAGCTTTGGTACAATGTATCTGTGCAAGCGCATAGCTTTATCCCAAATGATTATTGGGAAAAGAATAAAGAAGCTATGGCAACACAATACTTGCCGGGCTCAGAATGTTATTTAGCTCTTAATGAAGAAGAAATTGTTGGATTTGTAGCAATGGTTGAAGACTACCTTGCAGCCATATTTGTTCAGACTAATATGCAGGGATCTGGCATCGGAAAAAAGCTTTTAGACTTTATAAAAAGTAAAAGGGAAGCAATCCAACTTAAAGTGTATAAAAATAATTTCAAGAGTATTCAATTTTATAAACAACAGGGATTCAGTGTTCTTTCAGAATCCATTGAGGAAAGTACAAACGAAATTGAATACTATATGGAATGGAAAAAAGTAAGACAATGAATTTTATTAAAACAGATATTACAGAAACAATTAATGACTTAAGGTCGCAGTTATACCTTTCACTAAAAGCTCCCATTGACGCCATGTGGGAACAGCTTTATATAGGTTCATCACAGCATTACCTTATAAAAGACAAAGAAACTTTAGGATATTGTTGCATAAACGAAGAAGGTTGTTTGACTCAAATATTTCTGACTAAAAACCATCTGTCATTGATGGATGAGGTAATTAAAGAGTTAATTTCAAGTGGGTTGATTAAAACAGCAAGCCTGAGTTCAAATGAACCTGTAGCATTTAATGCATGTTTGGTTCATTCAAAATCAGTAAAGGCAAACACCTTTTGTTTTCAGCATTTGAATAAAGAAGTAGAGCTTAATACTAATCTAAATGTCGAGTTGGTAACAACAGATGACATTCCTTTAGTGAAACTATTTCTTAAAGAACAAGTTGGCATGGACGATACATTTGGCTATACCGAAAATCTTGTGGCTAGAAAAGAGATTTTTATGCTTAAGGAAGCTGAAATAATCGTGGCAACAAGTGAATGCAGAATGAGCGATTCTCAACCTAAAATTGCAGATTTGGGAATTATCGTAAATCGAAATTTTCAAGGTAGAGGACTTGCCACACAAATCATGAAAATGCAAGTAAACAGAGTTTTAAAAGCTGGAAGAAAACCAATTTGTTCAACTACCTTAGATAACGTTGCTTCTAGAAAAGCTATAGAGAAATCAGGCTTTTATTGTTCGAATATCATTTTTGATATGAATTTTAAAGATGGTATTTCATAGAATGTACTAAGCACAAGGTTTGTATAAGTAGTGGCAGTTGATGTGCCATAAATTTTGGGGAAATATCATTCGGGAATGGACAAGAGGTGATAATCGTATTTTTTCTTTATGATCAAACTTGTGATAAAATTATCGATTAAAATTTAGTGGAGTATCATTGCTTAAATGTTTTTCTATATTTGAGATAATCTAGGTTGATGATACATTTGAGTTAGCGCCAAGTTAAACAGACATTCTACGAGATATGAAAATCAGACATAACGATATAGAAATTAACAAAACAGAACCATTCTTTAATTGCAAGCTTGGACGAGAGGAATACGCTTTCATATTAACCGATATCGTTAAAAACTTTAGTGACGGATTTGTTCTTGCAATTGACAACAAATGGGGAACAGGAAAAACTACATTTGTAAAGATGTGGGAGCAATACCTAGACAACGAGGGTTTTAAAACGCTATATTTTAATGCTTGGGAAAATGATTTTGAGCAAGATATATTAGTCTCACTGATTTCTGAATTAAAAGAATTAAAAACTTCGAAAAACGAAGAATCATTTAAAAATGTTATCAACAAAGCTGTTCCTCTGGCAAAAAACTTAGCGTTAGGTTTGCTTAAAACCCAAGTCGAAAGGCATGTGGGAAATGATTTCGTAAAAGAATTTATAAATCAAACTTCAAGTAGTGTAGCTGATGGATTTCAAGAACAAATTGAAATTTATACAAATAAGAAAAAAGGAATTTTAGAGTTCAAAGACTCCTTAGGTAAATTTGTTTCCCAGATAACAAATAACAAACCAGTTGTTTTTATAATAGATGAATTAGATAGATGTCGACCAAATTATGCAGTCGAGTTATTGGAGCAGTTAAAACATTTATTTTCTGTTCCTGGGATTGTTTTTGTTTTATCGATTGACAAAGTTCAATTAGGAAATGCAGTTCGAGGTGTTTATGGAAGTGATTTGATAGATTCAAATGAATATTTAAGACGGTTCATTGATATCGAATATTCCATACCTGAACCTGATATACAGGCTTTTACAAATTATTTATATGGATATTATGGATTTGATGAATTCTTCGCAGGGGAAGAGCGGCTTAAATATAGTGATTTACAAAAAGATAGTTCAACATTCATTAAGTTCGCTGCCTCACTGTTTAACTATGAAAGAGTAACATTAAGAGTTCAAGAAAAAATATTTGCTCATGCAAGGTTAGTTTTAACGCAATTTGCTGCTAATAATTATGTAGTGCCAAGTCTATTTATATTACTTATTTACATCAAGTTTAAACACAATTCTATTTATAATAATTTGAAAAATGACAAGTACTCTGTTCAGGAATTAATTATTCAAGTAGAATCAATATTACCTGATAATGTAGATGAAGAAGATTCACATATGTTTTTATATACTTTATCCATGCTAATAAGAAGTTATAATAACTCAAAGGAGTATCCAAATAAGGAAAACTTAACTGTACGTGAAGAAAATAACTCTAAACAAAGACTGACATTTACATCCAAATTTGATATATCAGAGAATAATGAGAAGCTTTTGGGCTTTTTAGATTCATCAAGAGGATACTATTCAAATATGTATAGCTTGGGTATAAAAGACTTGATTAAGAAAATAGATATAACTGAAAAAGTATTAATAAATTAATTAAACCCGTCGTTAGCAATATGTGGTAGTAATAGCTATCTCTGGCTGTATTCTGGTAATAGTAGTTCTAATCAACTCCGTCAATTCTGCCATTTAGATCTTTTAATAATGTGTAGCCTCGCCTGATACGTAACTCCTTTAAATTCCGCTGCTTCTCATAAATTTAATTGTACGCCAATACACCTTAATGAACCATATAATTAATAGCAAACGCTTGATATTCCCAGATTTGATGTGAGCTAAATGAAACTGATTAGTAACTTTTTTTACAACTTACTCCTCTGAATCAAATTTAAAGAAACGTAATTGCTTAATAAGGGCATTGGCTTGCTCCACCATGTGGCCCGAGCTAGCCGACATTTCGTCAGATATGGCCGCGTTGCCTTGTGTGCTTCGGTTTATTTCTTGTAAGGCATTGTTTATCTGAGATGCGCCCATATTTTGTTCGGCGCTCGATGAGGCTATTTCAGCTATTAATTCAGCATTTTGTTTGATAAGAGGAACCGTTATTTCCAACTTGTGTAAAGCATCTTCTGTTACTTCGTTACCATGCTTTGAGTAATCGTCAATTTCTTTGGCTGCCACCTTACTTCGTTCAGCCAGTTTTCGAACTTCACCAGCAACCACCGAAAAGCCACGCCCCTCATCTCCGGCTCTGGAAGCCTCTACGGCTGCATTGAGTGCCAATAGGTTGGTTTGAACGGCTATTTCATCAATCACCTTAATTTTGTCGTTAATTTGCTGCATGGCTTTTAAGGCCTGCTGAGCACTTGCAAAACTATCGTCAACCGACTGACTGGCTGCGCTTGAGTTGTCTTTTGTGGCATTCGCATTCTGATTGTTCGCATCAATATTGGCCGCCATTTCTTCCATCGACGATGAGATTTCTTCAATGCCTGAAGCCTGTTGGCTAGCAACACCCGATATTTTAGTGGATGTTTGATTAAGGCTGCCACCCATATGGTTTAAGCTGTTGGCCGATTTTCCTACCTGGCTTATAACATTGCCAAGTGTGTTCTCCAGGTTGTTAATGGCTGAGTGTATTTCAAAAAGTTCACCTTTTATGGGCGCATTGTAGGCTTCAGTACCAGATGATAAGTGTCCATTCGCCAAGGTTTTAAGTTTTAATGTAATTTTCGAAAGTGGTTTCTTTATCTGTAGGTAAACAATGTATTGTAATAACCCTGTCACCACTATTCCGGCCAGTAAGGCGGCCCAAAACGGATATGCTTCCGGTTTTGTGTAATGGATTCGGCTGTTGAGCACGGTTAAAAATACATTAATCATCCACAGGGCACCAATCCTAAAAAAGATACTACCCTTATACAATAATCGTAAAATAAAATACCCGACTGAACCTGTTGTGATAATGATTACGATCAGCCTGATCACAAATGACTCCATTCCCATAATTTCTCCCTCAATTCTGTATCGTCAGTTAGTTTTGCTTGCAACTTATTTAAGCGGTGCAAATATAATGTGCACGTACAGCTTACGTTATGACTTTTGTTAGGTTTCGGTGTGGTGTAAAAAAAGCTACTTTTAGATTAAGTAGCTTAAAATGTGTTTTTTAGTGTTGTTCTATTTGATGTATTTATAGCGTTTTATACTCTTCTTTGGTGTTTTTTCAAATTCTTCAGGAAAGAGTGTCACTTTTTGAATATTCATATAAGCAGGTAAAAGTTTATTGGCAGCTGTTTTAATGCCTTGCAATTTATCTTCTATCTGTTGTTTTGATAGTTTTTCGGCATCCGTTGCTTCGTAATCGGGATAAATGAGCGCCTCAAGTTTTCCGTCATTATCCCTCACCAGGCATTCTTGTACATATTCCATCGATGTAATTGTGGCTTCAATTTCTTCAGGGTATATGTTTTGTCCCGATGCACCAAGAAGCATGTTTTTACTTCGGCCTTTTATGTAGATGAAGTTTTGCTCATCAATCACTCCCAAATCACCTGTTTTTATCCAACCATCTTCAGTGAATATTTCGGCAGTGGCTTCATCGTTTTTGTAGTAGCCAAGCAATGAGTTATCCCCTTTAACTAAAATTTCGCCTACCTCATTATACGGATCGTTGGAAGCTATTTTAACTTCCATGCGATCGACTAATTGGCCAGCTGAGAATTTTTGTGATTCGGTCCAGGGGGCGTAGCTAATCAAAGGCCCGCATTCTGTCATGCCGTAACCAATGGTAAACGGAAATTCTATTTTACGCAGGAACAATTCAACATCTTTATTTAGTGCAGCTCCTCCAATAATAATCTCGCGAAACTGGCCACCACACACATCAACTAACTTCTTTTTAACTTTGTTGTAAACGATTTTATTTAGTCCTGATATCTTCAAAAGTGTTTTAACCTTCGGTTCTTCCAACTGTGGTTGTACACGTTTCTTAAATATCTTTTCAAGAATTAAAGGTACCGACAAAATGATGTGGGGTTTAACTTTACGAAAAGCCTCTGTAATAATTTGTGGAGATGGCGTACGGGTTAAAAAGGTGATGTGGCATCCCATGGTAAAGGGCCACAGAAATTCGAACAAACATCCATATGCATGTGCTAATGGAAGAAACGAAACCACTCTTTCGCGAGGTTTTAAGATGAGGTGCTCCTGGGCATATTTTATGTTTGACCATATGCTGCGATGGGGCAAAAGTACACCTTTTGAAAAGCCCGATGTACCAGAAGTATAGGATAGTACCATTACTTCTTCACTGCCGATAATTGGAAATTGTAGTTGTTCCGGCTTAAAGCTCTGTCCGTCGCCTTTAAATAGAGGCTGCAAATTGTTAACAGCTTTTGTGAGTTCGCAGCTATGGTTGTCAACAAGTGTCAGGCATTGGTTAATAGAAATTATACCTGCCAGCTTGGTCATTTTTGTTTCATCCAGTTTGTCAAACAATAAATCGGTAGAGAATAAAAGTTTAGCCTCTGAATGATTAACAATGTGGTGAATGTCGTTCGAATTAAAATCTGGCAAAATAGGTACAATAACAGCACCGTAGGAAATAGTACCCAGATAAATAACGGCCCAGCTTGTCATGTTCCGTCCTATTAGAGCCACTTTATCACCTTTATTAATACCAATGGTTTTGTAAAGCTGGTGCAAGCCAACTATGCGCTCACCAATTTGATTGTAATTGAGCGTACCACCCATAAAATCACTAAAAGCATCTAAGTCGCCATATTCGGTAAGCGCTGTTTCTATGTATGATAAATACCCGTTGTTTTCCATAAGGCTGATTTTTAATTCAAATTTTAACAAATAGCTATCTAATTTTTGGTAGCCTGAAAAATTAAATAACCGACTAAAATTATTCAAAATTCCATAATATGCTAATTATACCTGTGGTTTTTAGTGTAATTGTTTGTGTTTAAGTAATAAAAAGATGTGCTCTACTCAAAGTACAATACTTATACCATAAATGTAAATTATAGCAACAAGAATTTTTAGCGGTGTTAATTAGTTCTTTTTCTATTTTTGTATAAACTGCTACAAGATGAAAGTTCTATTAGTTACTATTTTAGCCTGTCTACTGCTTGGATGTTCAAAGCCACAAAAAGTACCCTATCTTCTAATAAAGCCAGATGCGAAGATCGAAGGGCCTGTACAATTGTTTCGCTTAGGGGATGAATATGAATTCTTTGATGAAGCTGTACTTGAAGAGGAAAGCTTTCATTATGCTTTTCGAAAAGATTCTATTCCGGAGAGTGTTTATGAATTACGCATACAAGAAAAAAAGGTAGCCACCTTAATTATTAGTTCAGGCATGCCGTTTAGTATTAGTGGCGATTTTAGTATTGATCGACTTAATTTTGAAGTGAAAGGAAATGATGAAACGAAAGCCCTTTGGAAATGCCATGACTTTGTTGAAGACTTGAATACACAAATTTCGTCTATCGTTAGTAATATACCAGATTCGATGGTAAGCAGAAACTATTGGGCTGTTCGCGATTCGGTATATCGCTTAATAGATAAGCAACTCAGTTCTGCATCACAGCAGGTTGAAAAAATAACAAACAAACACCTCACCACCTTATTGCCTTTGATGACTTTGCAATTAAAAGCAGGTAACCATTGGATTTTTACTCCCGATAAACATGCCGAAAGAATAAATGAATACACTAACCAGTTGAATAAGCAGTATTCGCATTACCAGGCGGTTCAAAAATTACAGCAGCAAGTTGACTCGCTAATGCAGCGTAATTTATTTGAATCTAAGTCAAAAGCGGGTCGTCGATTACCAACATTATTGGTGCCAAACGCCTGGGATCAAGTCATGAATTTGGATAGTTTAATTCAACAACCGAGCCTCGTGGTATTGTGGCAATCTGACGATAAAGCTTCACGACAGCTTACTAAACAACTTATGCGATGGAGCAGGTCGTATCGCCAACAGGGCTTACAGTTGCTGATGATTTCTTTGGATGACAACAAAGAAGAGTGGTTGAGAGCCATTAAAGAAGATCGTTTAGCTGTTTTGCATTTATCCGACTTAAAGGGAATGCAATCGCCTGTATTAAATGATTTAGGACTCAGTCAAGTGCCAAAGTTGTTACTGCTTGACAAAAATAAAATGATTGTCAAAAGAGGGACTGAACTGGAAGAGCTAAGCCAGAGTGTACAACAATTAATTAAAAATTAATCCTATATTTGGGCGTTTAAAAAGCCTCCGGGATAAGGGAACTAACTAGTTTAATCAACTGAAATTATATATGAAACAGGGACTGTTTTTATTATTAATAACTCTATTGGCAGTATCGTGTACAAATAGCGATAAATACATTGTTAATGGACACATTGAAGGTGCTGATGATACCATGATCTATTTGCAACGCATGGATCTTAATCAGACCATTACCATTGATTCCACTAAGATTAAGAATGGAAATTTTGAATTTAAGCAGGAGCGCCTTAGTGAGCCTACTTTCTTAATATTAAAGCTAAGTGATAAAAATTACATCACACTTTTAGCCGATAGTATTGAAACAATTGAGGTACATGCTGATGTAAAGAATTTAGAAACGAGCTATCGACTTAAAAATTCTATCGGATCGGTTTATATTCAAATGTTTAATAAACGCATAAGAATTCTTAATCAGGAGTTGAATACTTTAGTTGCTAAATACCAGGCAACAAGTAAGGATAACAAAGAAGAAAGAACTGCTTTGGAAAAGGAATACATGGATAAATTAGAAGCTCATAAAACTTTTGTTGGCGAGTTTATAATGGAAAACCCACGTTCGTTTGCCGGTTACTACTCTTTGTTTCAAACCCTGGATGATAATACCTCGGTATTAAACGTGTTTGATAAAAAAGATCAGGTATACTTTTCTACTTTGGCAACTAGCTTAAACTTGTATTATCCTGATTCGGAAAGAGCAACACACTTGTATAATTATGTGTTGGGCGCTAAAACTCAACAGCAACGTCAGAAATTTGCTGAAGAATTAATGGCTTCAAAGGGTGCTCAGAGCGGATACATCGATATTGAGGCACCAACCGTTCAAGGTGATACTATAAAGTTATCGTCGCTTGAGGGGAAAACCATTATTGTAAATTTTTGGGCTTCATGGGATGAAAAATCGGTGGCCTCAAATCGTCACTTGAAAAAGATGTATGCCAAATACAATAAGAAAGGACTAGAGGTTTATTCTGTTTCACTGGATAAGAGTAAAGTTCTTTGGGAGAATGCCATTAAGAAAGAGGGATATAGCTGGATTGATGTAAGTGATTTAAGATATACCAGTTCTCAGCCAGCAAGGTTGTACAATATACAGCAAATGCCATCGAATTACATTATAAGCCGTCAAGGTGAAATTATTGGTAAGAACCTATTTGGCAGTCGCTTAAACGAGAAGCTTTCTGAAATATTATAAGTAATAATATACTATCTAAAAGCCGTAGTCATTATTGATTACGGCTTTTTGCTTATTAGTACACTCTTTAAAAGCTGTTAACGTGGAGTATTCGACTAATTTATTTGTTTGTTCAACAACTGATTATGACAAACTATTAAGTTAGGAGATGCCTTATTTTTCTAATATATTTGTCGGCTTATTATAAATAGCAATACCAACTTGGAAACAAGCAAAAAAATATATTTTGCATCTGACGTGCATTTAGGTGCCCCCGGAATTAAAGATCATCGCCGCCATGAGCAACGATTTGTTGCATGGCTCGATTCGATAAAGGATACGGCTTCAGAGCTTTACCTTATGGGTGATATATTCGATTTTTGGTTTGAATACAAGCGTGTTGTGCCACGTGGGTTTACACGATTCTTAGGGAAACTATCAGAATTAAGCGACCGAGGCATACTCATCCACTTTTTTACAGGGAACCACGATATTTGGCTTTTCGATTACTTAGAGTCAGAATGTGGTGTTAAAGTATATCGCGAGCCTGTTGTTAAAACAATTCATGGTAAAAAGTTGTTTTTGGCACATGGCGACGGCTTGGGAAGTTACGATAAGCGTTATAACTTGCTTAAATCTGTTTTTACGAATAAGTTTGCACAGTGGTTATTTGCTCGAATACATCCAAATTGCGGAATAGGTTTGGCTAATTTTTGGTCGGGTAAGAGTAGAGAAAAGAATAACAAGGAATATGGAGATACATACATGGGCGACGATAAAGAGTTCGCTGTATTGTATGCCAAAGAATATTTAAAGGAAGAAAAGGTCGATTACTTTGTTTTTGGTCACCGCCATGTGGCACGTATGGTCTGTGTGGGACCCGAAAGCCAGCTCATGTTTTTAGGTGACTGGATACAACATTTTTCATATGCCATTTTGGATGAAAATATGTTTGAATTAAGGTATTTCGATTAGCACTTATAGTTTGATATTAGAAAAAATAAAACAATGAATTCAAAGGCTGAAATTTATGCAATTGCCACCGGTACAGGTAGCTACATTCCTCCTGTGGTTAAAGCCAATGCCGATTTCATCGGTAATACATTCTATAATGAGGATGGAACTGTTATTGAGACTGAGGGGCAGGAGATTGTTCAGAAATTTGAACAGATAACGGATATTGCTGAAAGACGTTGTGCAGAAAAGAACCATGTTACATCGGACTTAGCCATGTTCGCAGGCAAAGCAGCACTCGAAGATGCTGGCTTTGATAAGGAGAAATTAGATTATATCATCATTGCACATAACCTTGGAGATATGCGTTATGGGACAATTTATCCTGATATTCTTCCAACATTGGCTTCGAGGGTAAAGTACAAGTTGGGCATTAAAAACCCAAAAACAATTGCCTACGATATTACTTTTGGCTGTCCTGGTTGGACACAAGCAATGATACAGGCTAATTACTACATTAAGTCGGGCGATGCTAAAAGTGCCTTGGTAATAGGGGCCGATACTTTGAGTAGAGCCATGGAACCACACGATAGGGATTCGATGATTTTTGCTGATGGAGCAGGAGCTGTATTATTGGAGGCTCGCGAGAGCGAAACACCAATTGGTATTTTAAAGCATGCCGTACAAACAGATACTGAAGAGCATATTGACTTGTTACGTATGGATAATCCGTACAACGAGGAGTTAAAGGGCGAAAACCTATTTTTAAAAATGTATGGTCGTCGTTTATATAACTATGCTTTATCTACTGTACCTCAATTGGCAAAAGAGTGTTTAGATAAGAATAATATGGAGCTGAAAGATGTGAAAAAGGTATTGATTCATCAGGCCAACGCAAAAATGGATGAAGCCATCTTAAAACGTCTTTTCAGGTTGTACGGAGAGCGAAATGTGGATTTGAGCGTAATGCCAATGACCATTAGTGAGTTGGGTAATAGTAGTGTTGCTACCGTTCCAACTTTGTTTGATTTGATTTGTAAAGGAAAATTAAAGGATCACTCTTTGGAAAGCGGTGATAATGTAATGATGACATCTGTTGGTGCAGGTATGAATATCAATGCATTCATGTATAAGATGCCTTAATTGAAACCTCATTCGATATGTAAACAAAAAGGAGGGTGTCCAAAATTACGGCATCCTCTTTTTTTATGTTTTAAAATTGAATCGCGTTTGTTAATATGCTATACCGCTGAGAGGCTGTAGTTGAGCTGGTATTTTGTTTTAAAGCTAGATATGGAGGCTATTATTCGTATTT
>NZ_VKDE01000010.1 GCF_007097485.1 Carboxylicivirga sp. M1479
CGGGCTTCAATTTAAAGAAAATGCTCAATAGAATTAAAGAGCAGATTCTTTTTACCCTTTTTCAAATGTTAAATGATTGGGAAGTACTTCTTTTGAAAATTGTAGCTCATCAAAATACAAGGGTTTTTAAGGTTTGACTAGTTAAGTCATATTAAACTCAAAGTAAATTCGATTTTAGTTGAGTTTAGTGTGGGTTAAGTGTGAGGTAGCTATAAGATTAGTAGCGGGATAGTATAACAAAGGCTCCACATTGGGAGCCTTTATTATATAAATCAGGATACTGTTGCATTAGCAAGCTCCACAGCATTTGGCCTTTTTAGTCGTACAATCGCCCTCTTTTACCTCTTCCGCTTTAAACTCTAACTTCTCGAATGCTTTAACCAAGCTTTCCTTGTTTGTTTTATCCTCACGGTACTTCACAGTTACCGTTTGTCCTTCAAAATCAACATTCAAATCCTTCACGCCCTTTTCAAAAGGAATATTCTTAGTGATTTTGTTTACACAACTCTGGCAGTCCATTTCTACTTTATAAGTAACTTCACTTACCTTCTTCTTTTTATCCTCGGCATAAGTACTTATTACAAACAATGCCATTACAGCTAATACTAATAATTTCTTCATGACTATTTATTATTTAATGTTATTACTCTCTATCAATTGAAAAACGAAGACCAAAATACACCCGTCGTCCCATAATTGGTCCCCATATTAATGAACTATCAAACTCATCACCAAAAGGATCGTCACCTGCGATTATCGGTTCATCCTGCTTAAAATCACCAAGGTTCTCAACTCCCACATAAACATTCCATTTGCGGAAATAACGTGTGATTTGCGAATTTACAATCTGATAAGCATCAAATGAACTTGGTCGCTGATACTCCACAGGGTTAGCCTCAGTGGAAGGAACACGTCCCTTTCCATTAAACTGGGTAGTAAAGTCGAACTGCCACTTCTTTAATGGTGTCGAATAGGATAAATTCACTAATCCCTTGGTTCTACTTATCAATGGCCTGTCCAATAGTTCGCCATCGTAAGTTGCTTTAACATCATTTAAACGCCAGGCAGCAACAACATCCATCCCCCTTAGCAACTCGTACTTCCCTTCAAGTTGGAAATTATTGGCATACGACTTACCATTCAGATTATAGAAATACACAGCATTAACACTCTGATCGGCATCTACAATTAATTGATTCTGAAAGTCCGTTCGGTAATACTCTGCATTTAAGGTCAGCTCTTTCCCTGCAATGTTAATGTACTGGGTGATATTAGCACCATAATTCCATGCCTCTTCCTGGTCCAGGTCATTCGCAATATTAATATCTCTTGAGCTCGCCAACAGATAGCTATTTTCTGCCAGTACATTAGGAGTACGATAGCCTTTACCAGCCGAAGCTCTTAAAATAGTATTTGGCGCAATGTTATACTTTGCATGAATACGAGGCGTAAACAAGGTTCCAAAATTATTATGAAAATCGACTCTACCGCCTGCAATTACCGTTAAACGTTCAGGTAAGGAATAGGTATATTGAAAATAGGCGCCTGGCACTACTTCTTGACGATTGAGCTCTTGCTTATTGTCAGGCTGCTGAAAGTCAACAATCAACACCTCATCGAACTCATCGGATTGAAAACTGACTCCGGTACTAAACTTATTGTTATCATTACCAATTACCGATTGAAAGATAAGGTTGGCATATAGCGAACGTTGCTGGGCATCATACTGTTTTCGTCCATAGAATGAGTTCTGCTCATGAAAAGCATAGTTAGCAACCAATGCTAAACTAGACACCTCATCATCGAAAACATAACCCGCCTTGTAAAACCCTTCGTATCGGCGTGTATCAATATTGATACCATACAACTGCTCTGGCGTGCCAATATTTTGATCACGTGGTTGACTACCTTCAAAGCCCATTTGTCCACCCAAGCGATTCTCATCTAAAACTTTGATGCCAATTTGTGATGTAAAACCATTCTTATTATTGTAATCCCATCGGTTGATAAAATTCAATTGCTTCAATAAAGGCTCATCACGAAAACCATCATCGTTATCATCGGTTGACTTTTGGTCTTCTGAGTAATGCGCCAAGATTGCTGTTGTCCATTTATCATTTATATGGATAGAACCGTTAACATTACTCTCCCATCGTCCTGTATTATTGGCATACACATTCAAAAAGAATTTCTCAGAGTTAACCGGCTTTTTATATTCCACGTTAATCTGTCCGGTTAATGCTTCGTACCCATTGATAACTGTTGCTGTTCCTTTTGAAATTTGAATGGACTCCATCCATGCTCCAGGTATATAATTTAAACCGTACAAAGTTGCTAAACCTCTGAAATTAGGAATGTTCTCAGTCATCATTTGCACATAATTACCTGACAGACCTAATAATTGTATTTGTTTTGCTCCTGTAGCAGCATCGGCATACGAAACATCAACCGATGCATTGGTTTCAAAACTCTCACTTAAGTTACAACAGGCTGCCTTGCATAATTCGGCACCTGTAATATTCACTTTTGTTAGTGGGTCGATGCGCGACATGTGGGAACCTGCTTTTTTACCAGCTACTAAAACCTCATCTAACTGATCGCTTTCTAAAACAACGTCCAGGAAACTATTATTGGTGATAAGTAATGTATCTGCTTTATAACCGATGTAACTAATGACCAGCTTTGTATTACCTGCCTTTTGTTCAATTTTAAACTGTCCGTTAAAATCGCTTACTGTACCACTTTGAGTATTGGCCCAATATACATTGGCACCAACTAACTCGGTAACAGTTCCTTTGTCATTTGCTTTTACAACACCAGTTAATTCAATACTGACTTGCGCAAACACTGTAGCGCCGACTGAAAACAGCAGTATTATTATTAAAAGAAATCTATTCATCATTATTTGATTAGATCAACCCGACACAATTTTATGTGAACGAGCTTTAATTTAGGTTATTAATCCTTTAAGGTTAATTGGTTAAAATCACCTAAAACCCCTCTATAACAGAGAGTTTCTAACAAATTGTATGAATCATAAGCGAAAAACGCAATTCATCGCTGGCGAAGGCTCGTCAGGAATATTCTGAATTACGTCGGCAAAAAGTAGTGTTGAACCATTAACAGTCACCAAAAGGTCGGCAACAACAGTTGTCGAATGAAATAAATCAATCACCTCGGCGATAAACTTAAAATCGGCCACTTGTGTCTGCCCTTCAAAGGAAGCCTTTTTAAATTGGTGCTTACAAGTGTCTGTATCGGTATTGTGATGTATGTGTTTTCCTTGTTCGTGAGAGCATGAAGTACATGCATTCTCGCACGAACAGTCTTCGCAAGCATGATCGTGCGTATGAAGTGTGGTAATGATTCGTGCGATGGTTTCACCCTCTTCACAACCTACACATTGATGCTGAAAGATGTGCACCCCTAATACCGATGGTACAAATGCCATCAATAGAAAGAAGCTTATCGCCCTATATTTCAACTTAAATGTTTTCATGCTACTGCAAAACAAATAAAATCTGCCTACATGAACAAAATTTTAACAAATGATTTACATCACTCACTATTCGATAGACTTGCCATCCCAGCCACTTATTCGAGCTAATATCCACCACATAGCATAGGCTTTACGGTTGGATATAACATGTTGAGTGGTATGGTTTCCGAATACAACTTCTCCTTTGGGTTCAATTTTATTTTCGTAATAATGAGTTCCTAAAACATGACTATTCTGCCAATCGTGATAATAATTGCCACTCCCACCATTGGCATTTGCATATTTTTCAGAGTAGCCATCGTCACTGGCATCATCCCAATAGATATCGTTCATACAATGTGTGTCAATACTATAGTAGTCGAGACATAACAATTTATTTTTCTGACAATAGGCATTAACAATAGCTGCTTGTTGCTCAGGGTAGCCATCTCCCAGGTTTAAGTTTTTTCGAGCATGACCGGTCATAAACACAAAACACACCGGAACCCTTCTTTGCCCATCCCCATTTCCTATTTTTGATCCTCCGCTTCCATACTCATCAATCAAGGTTTGCATTCCCGGCAAGTAAACACCTTCTAAATCATGATGCCTAATACTGCACCATGCCCACATCACAACATTTATTTCAGCATTTAGCGGATCATCTAAATAGTTACGGGTGGCTTGAATAAAAGCTGTTTCTTCTCTACTTAAATCAGAGGCATCAGTACCCTCTTCTGCATACTTTTGTATGACATAATCATTAACATCCAATTTATCGGGCTGTTTGCCATAGCGCGTTATTCCAAATAATTTTTCATCCCCATCTTTATAATCTTGTAAACCATATAAACCATAGCTAACATGCGTGCCGTGCGATGTATGCTGATAGGCAACACGCAGATTATTTCGTGCTAAATCAATATAAGCCTGTGGAATTGCTCTCAGCACTTCTTCATTTGCCACCCTATAGTCAGCAATAAAATCATCACCTTCAATAGGCTTCACGCTAAAGGCATAGTCTATCGCTATCGGGTTTTCAGACTCCTTGCTATCATTACCAGTACAGCCAAGTACTGCTATCAGAATTACAAAACACACAATTGACTTCATTGTTAATCTATTTAATTTCCATGAAGATATTTAACTTTAAAAGGATAGTCAAGCCGAAGTAATTATAACACGGCAATCGCCCATTAAAAAACTTTTACGCGAAACTCTTCTCTTAAAGAGAACAGAACTTGATTTTGCTCGAGCCACAAGGGCTTTTACTTTAGTTCACAAAGCCTATTAAAAGCGTTCATGATTTCCGCTTTGCTCCAATTCTTCCTTCAGACGAAGAGAGTAAACAAAGAAGCCCGCCGACTGCACCACTCGCTTACCCACTAGTTTCTTTGTTTTGAGACAGAAAGAACTCCCTACGTTCATACAGCTTTAGTTCACTAAAGCATATTTAAAAAGGTGTTCATGATTTTCGCTATGCTCCAATTCTGTCTATTCAAAATCAAAGAAAAGCGGGTCCCAAGCTACGTTGCTGATGTCGGATGCGTATCATGAAACCTTGCAAGTTTAAATGCGATTGCCGAAGGAATTATAATAGGGCAAGCGCATTTAAGATTTATACCTTTGCTCTAGCCGCAAGGGCTTTTCATTTTTGGCAACAGCCCCAAAAACGGAAACAAAAAAGGCCGCGACTACACCACTCGCTTACCCAATAACTCAACGCTTCGGGAAAAATTTAAAGATTTGCAGCTTCGAGCCAAATTTTTCTACCCTCCACTTATGAGATTGGGTACCAAGCTGCGTTGCTGAGGTCGGTTGATTTACAGCTTTGTTTTAAATGCGATTGCCGAAGGAATTAAAATCGATGGATCGTAATTATTCAAAGAAACATCTACTTTTGAGCTCTGATGGCAGACTTATATATATACAACCCCACCTGCGATATGGCAATTGAGAACGGCACCAATAGCTTCATGCCATCGCGTTTGCTCACGCAGTTTGAACACGACATCAGCCCACTCATGGCTTTTCTTGGGCAAGAAGATGACTATGTATTATACACTGGCGATGGCTACCATCAATTCTCAGATTTTTGGTTACAAGTAAACAAACGCTTGCCACAAGCCATTAATCAATCACAATTCAAAAACCTGGAGTTTAAAAGTGTTCAACCATGGGGATGGAGTCAGCTCATTCACAATCGTTACAAACAAAGCTCGCTACCAAAATCGCACATCCCTGTTTTTTCTAATGGAGCTAACTACCAACAATTCTTTAGTCGCAAAACAAGTCTTCAACTCATTGAGGAATTAAATACACAGGAGCTTCATCATTTTGTTTCAATACCACAACTTCCACAAACTGTTGAAACAATTGAGGCCATAAATGACTTACTTCATCTACACCCAAAGGGGATTATTCTAAAAACATTGTGGAGCTCATCGGGTCGTGGTTTACTGTTTATACGTAAGGAGCTACACCTGAGCAATGGCATGAACTGGATTAAGGCTCAAATAAAAAAGCACGGAGCCCTAATTGCTGAACCCATATATAATAAGGTACAAGATGCTTCACTCCAATTTACTATTGATAGAGGTGGCTCCTATCATTTTTTGGGTATTAACTATTTTGATGCCGACCAAGAGGGGCATTTTAGCAAGGAGTACATTCATACACCCTATGAAATATTTGAGCAATTGCCAACTGACGATGTCTGGATACTGCAAACAGCTCAATCGCTAATGAAAAGCATGCAAGCTTTGAACCTTCATCATCATTACCATGGCCCCATTGGTGTGGACACAATGTTTATTAAGGACATCAATGGCGACTTGCGTTTTTACCCCTTGGTGGAAGCTAACATCAGACACAACATGGGCTTGGTCAATTTATCTATCAAGAAACTGATTGCTTCATCGAGCAAAGGCACATGGCAAATTACTCAGTTTGATAAAGGTGGAGCTGTAGATTTTTTGGAAGAGCACTTGCAAAAACACCCAGTAAGCATTCAAAATAACAAAATTACAAAAGGCTTCTTCCCACTGACTCCATTTACCACGAACACGCGTTTTGCTGCTTGGGGATTGGTTGAGTAAAAGACCCAATCTGTAGATAAGAGCTTTGTTTGTATTGATATGATTTAGACACCTTATTAATCTGTTTTACATTTGAGTAATCGTTCATACTTAAATAGGAGCAGCATGCGAAACACATATCCCTCAATTCTTATCCTCGTGATTATTGGGCAGTCACTTTTTGCTCAATCATTACCCTATCCCATTGTTGATACAGGTGTTACTACATTTTACGATGATGTATCCATTATAACAAAACCCAAAGAGGGTAATGCTTTTTTTGGTCAGGATGCCAATTACACAGGAAACCAAGCCTCCTATAACAACAACGGCAATGGCACTATTACCGATAATATAACAGGTCTAATGTGGGCCAAAGATATGGGTGAGAAGATGACTTACGAACAAGCTTTTACGAAAGCAGAGCAATCAAGACTTGGTGGATACAGTGATTGGCGCGTTCCTACCATCAAAGAACTTTATTCGCTAATTCAGTTTACGGGTCAGCTAAAACGTGGCAATGCACACAAGTTATACATCAACACCGAATACTTCAACCAGCCTTTGGGCGATACTTCAAAAGGAGAGCGTGAAATAGATGCACAAACATGGTCGGCCACACAATATGTAGGCAGCACCATGCGCAAGAGCAAGACTGTTTTTGGCGTTAACTTTATTGATGGTCGTATTAAGGGCTACCCCAAGTTTAACCGACGAAAAAAGGAGGACAACAAATTATATGTTCGTTTGGTGCGCGGCAATACCTCCTATGGCAAAAATGAGTTTATAAACAATAACAATGGTACCATTAGCGACAAAGCAACGGGTTTAATGTGGCAACAAGCCGATGACGGCCAGGCTCGCAATTGGGAAGACGCACTTGCCTATGCCGAAAGTGCAGACATAGCTGGTTACACCGACTGGCGTTTACCTAATGCGAAAGAGTTACAAAGCATTGTTGATTACACACGATCGCCACAAACAAGCAAGTCGCCAGCCATTGATGCACTTTTTAGCACTACATCGATTAACTATCCGGATGGAAGCAAGGGGCATTATCCATTTTTCTGGAGCAGCACCACCCACCTCGACGGGCGTAACCCTTTTGCCAGTGCTGCGTACATAGCATTTGGCGAAGGCCTTGGAAAGATGCACGATAAAGTAATGGATGTGCATGGCGCTGGATGCCAACGAAGCGACCCAAAAACTGGTAAACCTGCAAACTATCCTCAATACCACGGGCCACAAGGCGACATTAGGTATGTGTATAACTATGTAAGGCTTGTGCGAACGATAAAACCAACAAATAATGATTAAAACATGTTATTTCCGATTAATAAGCTTCCTCATAGTAAGCACTTTGTTAATCGCTTGCTCCGACGAAAGCAATACACCTCAAGCAGATGATGACGATGCCACCAATTATCCTAATATCCTATTAATAATAGCCGATGACATGGGGCTCGATGCTACGCCAGGCTATAGCGAGGGCGTTCAAAAACCCAATATGCCCAACCTCGATCGTCTTATTTCATTGGGTATAACCTTTGACAATGCATGGGCTTACCCACTTTGCTCGCCAACACGCGCAAGTATATTAACTGGTAAATACGGATCTCAAACAGGTGTACTCAGCGTTGAAAACGCTGCTATTTCAAGTGACGAAATCAGCATCCAAGCCTACCTCGATGCGAACACAAGCTCCAACTATGCACATGCTCACTTTGGCAAATGGCATTTATCAAAATTTAATCAAACAAGTGCTCCCAACGACCTTGGCATTGGCTATTTTGCAGGCCAAATGCAGGGTGGTTTGCTAGACTATCATAGTTGGGACTTAAACATTAATGGAACAACAGAAGCTTGTAACGAATACCATACTACTAAAATTACTGAGCTAACAATTGACTGGATAAACCAACAGACGCAGCCATGGTTTTGCTGGCTGGCCTATTCGGCACCTCACACGCCTTTTCACTATCCACCAAGCGAAATGCACAGTCAGGATGAAAACGAGGGAAGTGATTTATCGATGTACTTGGCCATGATGGAAAGCATGGATTACCAGATGGGACGCTTGTTCGACTCCATGGATGAAACCACTCTTGCCAATACGATCATCCTATTTATAGGCGATAACGGCACCGAAAAAGCTGTTTTGCAAGCTCCCTACCGAGGCAGAAAAGGCAAAGGCTCTCTTTATCAAGGTGCCATTTATTGCTGCGGGCAAAGGCGTTACACGACAAAATGTACGTGATGCCAACCCAATTAATACCACTGATTTTTTTGCAACCATTGCCGAGTTAGCAGGAGCAGATCTTACAAATTATCAGGATGGATACAGTTTTAAAGAACTGCTATCAAGCGAAACAACAAGTAAACGCCAATATAACTTTAGTGAAATTGATCATGGAGATAATTATCGTTACGCCATTAGTGATGGTACATATAAACTCATAAGCAATAACGACAAGGATGATGAATTATACAATTTAAGTGATGATCCTTACGAGACCAATGATCTTTTTAACAGCACCAACACCAATGATCAACAAGCTATCATTCGCTTAACTAGCGAAGCCAATACCCTTACCAACAATTAAAACAAAACACCATGAAACGACCATGTCAATTTGATTATCCAAATTTTCACACAGGAGGATTATAAAATTTACATGAGATTTCCATATGACAATTGAAAGCAAATTATAACCATATGAAGAATATATTTTTATTTATCGCCCTATTTTCACTTGCCTTAAGCGCTTGCGAGGATAACTCCCCATCCGAAGATGATGGAAATAACCATAAGGATCTTGACCTTACAATGACCTATGCCATTGTTGACACCAAACAAACTACTTTTTATAATAATAGTACGGAGATGAGTTCTTCTCCTGAAGCGGGAAGCACTTTCTACGGACAGGACGCCCAGCATACGGGTATTCAAGCATCATACACCTCCAACGCCGACGAAACCGTTACGGACAACAATACTGGATTAACGTGGGAGAAAGGCTATCAGCGCTTAACGCATAGTGAAGCACTGGCCTATTTAAACGAGAAAAACACTGGCACATATAACGACTGGCGCATTCCAAGTATTAAAGAACTCTACTCCTTAATGCAATTCAATGGCACCGACGTGAGCAGTGCAGACATGCATGTGCAGCCACCAAGCACGGCCATACCGTTTATTGATGATAACTATTTCGACTTTGATTATTTCGCCAATGGCGACCGTGCAATTGACGTGCAGTATTACAGCAGCACCAAGTACACAGGCCTTACCATGAATAACAGCGAAAGTTTGTTTGGCCTCAATGTGGCAGATGGCCGTATAAAAGGATATCCATATGTCTCGCGTGGTGTTGAAAAAGACTACTCGGTGAAGTTGGTTAGAGGCAACCCAGAATATGGCATTAATGATTTTGTGGATAATAAGGACCAAACCATTAGCGATAATGCCACCAGTTTAATGTGGACAAAAAATGACAGTGGTGAAGCTATGGAATGGGCAGATGCATTGAATTGGGCACAAACAATGAACAGCAATATGCACCTTGGTTACAACGATTGGCGCGTACCCAATGCCAAAGAATTACATAGCATTGTCGATTACTCACGCTCGCCGCAAGCCACCAACACGGCAGCCATCGATCCTATTTTTAACACATCAAAAATAAACGTTGAAGGTGGTTTAGAGGATTACCCATTCTTTTGGAGCAGCACTACACACTTAAACACACAATCAGCTGCATCAGCCGTCTATATTTGCTTTGGAGAGGCATTGGGCTTTTTTCCGGAAGGATCAACAAACCCAATTGATGTACACGGAGCAGGGGCACAACGGAGTGATCCTAAAAAAGACAATGGTAAAGATTATAGCGCTGGCCATGGCCCCCAAGGCGATGTGGTGCGTTTTGCCCATTATGTTCGCTTAGTTAGAGACATTCAATAAGGATTCACTTCTATAATATATAAGAGCTTGCATGGTCAACATCGACTGTGCAAGCTTTTTTTTAGTCCATTACACAGCTTACCACCTTGCCAATCCTCTTCACCTTTTCAGGGGGGAAGTACCACCGCTAGGTGGGGATGGGGGTTAAACATCAATGTCAATATACTAGAGCTAAGCCTACATATTATCGATGACAAGCAACAAACATGAGTTAACAACTATCAGAAGACAGCTATGAAATACCACAATCTTTATTTCATATTGAGCTAGTAAAATGCCGTAACA
The DNA here is from genome assembly GCF_007097485.1 of Carboxylicivirga sp. M1479. GTDB lineage: Bacteria > Bacteroidota > Bacteroidia > Bacteroidales > Marinilabiliaceae > Carboxylicivirga. Next base: position 10,802 of record NZ_VKDE01000010.1, read on the forward strand.
CAATCTAACTGGCTTTCGAAATGAATGCTCTAAAACCTATTTTGATTAGTAAACTGTATTAATCAATAACCACCCCGCCTTTGGCACCCCTCCTTATAAAGTAGGGGAATGATTTACACCCACTAAACCCTTGGGGATAATCACTATCCCCAAGGGGCGAGACTTGATCCCCATGGGGCACGGCTTTGGAACCATGGGGATAACTGTTTGCCCCAACAAAAGAAGCTTGCGCCCCATGGGGCAAGGAGCAATCCCCATGGGGATGACGATGCGCCCCATGGGGATTGCTTTAAAAAACTAGGGGCGAACCCTTTGCCCCTAGGGGATAATGATGCGCCCCCAGGGGATAAAGCCTCGCCCTATGGGGATCATGTCTCGCCCCCATCTAAAGTTTCTGACTAATTGCAGCACACTACCCCCATTTTACTGTGTAAAACAGCAAAAGCCTTGTAGGATAAATTACCCCATTCATCGATAAATAGTAGCACCCTGTTGATTCTAGTTTATAAAGCAAGCTGACAATGATACATTTGATAACAGAAATAAAGGAAGTAGCACTACTTAACGTCTAACTTTTGTAAACATTAAAAAATTAAATATCATGAAATCATTTTTAAACATTAGCAAAGTACTTTTAGTTATCATCACTTTTGCATTGAGCACTTCTGCCATGGCACAAAGACAAGGCGGACAGCGCAACAATGGGCCACGCATTCCCAATGAGCAGCAAATCGAAAAGATGATTCAAGAATTAGAAAAAGAATTATCGTTGAGCGAAGAGCAAAGCATTAAGGTGCAAGCGGTATACACAGCTCACTTTAAAAAAATGGAAGAGAAAACTAAAAATGGTCGTCCTGATCGTGAGGAAATGCAAGAAATGCGTGCTGACTTTGAGAAGGATGTGAATGAACATTTGACAAAGGAGCAACAAGTCGCTCATGCTAAACTACTAGAAGAACGTAGACAGCAACGCAAGCAAAAAAGGTAGACTACAATGAAAGTAAAACATTATTACCGAAGTTTTGCTCTCATTTATGTGATGGTGATCCTGCTCATAGCAGGACTCATCATCGCCAGTGCCGGCTGCACTCAGCATATTATTAGTAAACACACCTCCTGTTTACGCACCGAAAGACCACATCCCCGATAAGCTATTATACCGATTACTATTCAAAATGCGCCTTTCGTTCGCTTCACTCCTAAAAGCACTATGAATATGTATCGGCATTATACCAGCGCATTTTAATATTTAATTGGTATTATTTAATCCTATATCCCATTTCATATGCAATTACCTTTCAACCAAAGCATCCAACTAAAAGACATAGAAGGTGTAAAGCTTATGAACCGTGTAGATACAAAATACTGGTTTCACAACAGCAAATTGCACGAGATTCTGGAAGATGCCAGCCAGTATTATTATATACTTGAAATTGAAAACAAGCAAGTACTCTCTTATTCAACCACCTATTTTGATACGAATGAGGACAGCATGTATCGAGCACATCATAACGGGCATTTAAATCGCTACAAAATTCGCCAACGTACTTATATCGATTCCGACATTTCTTTTATTGAAATAAAGCATAAAACCAACAAAGGCAGAACCATTAAAAATCGCATTTCAACCACTGGTAAGCAGCTTACTTTTAACGAAAAAGAGCAACATTTTTTAAATGACAACTGCCCTTTTGTAATTCAGGATTTACAACCAGCCATTCGTAATTCATTTCAACGAATTACCCTCGTTGGTAAAAACTTTGACGAACGTTGTACCATTGACATCAATCTTGAGTTTGAATGGGAATGCAGCAATACAGCGCTTGCCGACCTGGCTATAGTTGAGATTAAAACCGATGGACCGCCTGTCAACTCTAAATTATCGCAGATATTAAAAAACAGAAACATTAAAAAGTCAGGATTCAGCAAATATTGTATTGGTCGAACACTAAGCGACAAACACCTAAAGCACAACGCCTTTAAACCTAATATTAGACGATTAAGAAAAGCACTTAATATCTACAACTAAGAAATCACACACATATGATTACTGAAATACTTTCACAATTCAACACAGAAGCGATTGGGGATGTCGCTAATCAATTGCCCGATTGGGAAGATAGCTTCCGCTTATTAGGCGTTAAACTCATTAACCTAAACGACTTTACCGAGCTTTTGTTGAGGCTTCTGATAAATACCGTTTTAATTTTTACTGTCGTTCATTTCATGTACGCCAAACGAAGTCGACGTAAAGATTTTTATTTCAGCTTTATGGTAATTGGGGTTATTGTGTTCCTGCTATGCTTTTTACTTAGCAACGTAAAGTTGGAACTGGGTTTTGCACTTGGTTTGTTTGCCATTTTTGGCATACTCCGCTATCGAACCGATGCCATTCCAATCAAAGAGATGACGTATTTATTTGTTGTTATCGGCATATCAGTCATCAATGCCCTATCGAATAAAAAGGTGAGTTATGCCGAGCTGATGCTAACCAACATGGTAATAATCGCAGGACTTTGGTATTTAGAGAAACGCCTTGCCATGAAACAGGAACTTTCGGTGCAACTAACCTACGAACACATCGAAAACATCAACCTGAACAAACACGATGAGCTACTCGAAGACATGACGAAAAGAACTGGCATCAACATCAGCCGGTTCGAGATCAATAAAATAGATTTTTTACGCGACGTAGCCGACATCACGCTGTATTACAATGCCAACAACATTAAAGCCAAGGAAAATGAGCAAGCTTAATAAATATCTGATCATGGTTATTGTCATTGGCTGCATGTGGGCTCCATTATACGCTCAAGACATTGACAATACTTTTCAAACCCGTACCGAGTTTAAGCTGAGTTATAAACTATCGAAAAAATGGAAGATTCAGGCCACACCCGAACTAAGGTTAGATGACTCGTTTAGCATTGATAAGTATATAATTGAACTAAAAACGATTTATAATCCTTTTAAAAAGCTAGCCTTGGGTGCCAGCTACCGATTTGTTGCTAATACAAGAGAGACAAAACCCACTGAATACATACAGCGCTATGCCTTTGATGCCAAATACAATTTTAAATTTGACAGGTGGAAACCTTTGCTGTGCTTACGCTACACCAATTACTCTGAAGATGATGCCGATGGTGAATTTTTACGTTACAAGGCAGGTGTAGAATACAACATACGCAAATGCAAACTAAGCCCGTTTGCTGGTGCCGAACTCTTTCATGAATTTAATAATCAGGAACTTTTTAAAGTACGTTACTCATTGGGCAGTGATTATAAGTTAAGTAAAAAACACGCCATTAGCGTGGCCTATAAACTTGATTATTACATGCAAAAATTCGAGAACAAGCACATCCTTTACTTTGGTTACAAATTCAAATTATAAAAATCATCTATTATGCATATCTCAAAAAACAACTTACTTGGCCTACTATTTGGTCTATTAATATTGGTCAGTGCCTGCAGAGAAGACAGTGCGATTGCACCTGAAAGTGAATCTGAGCAGGATGAAGAAGAAGTGATTGTAGACCCGGAGACATATCCCGATTGGAGCGATGAAACACACAGCAAAAGTGCAGAACTGAACTATGATATAGTATTTCAACAAGATGCGGTATTACGCATTGACCTTAAAATAAGTGATAGCAATTGGTCGCAAATGCAAAGCGACTTGGCAACTAACCTTGGAAGTACTGGTGGAGGCCCTGGTGGCGGAGGTCCAGGTGGTGGAGGTCCAGGTGGTGGCACAAGCCCTGGAGATACTGATTTTGATCCTATTTGGGTGCCTTGTTCTTTTACCTTTAACGATACAGAGTGGTACAACGTTGGCGTTCGATACAAGGGTAACTCAAGTTTAAAATCGGCCTATCAGTCAGGCAACCAAAAACTATCGTTCAAACTCGATTTTGATGAATTTGAAGATGATTATCCTGCTTTAAAAAACCAACGATTTTATGGGTTTAAACAGCTCAACCTCAACAATAATTTCGATGATGCATCGCTTCTGCGCGAGAAAGTTGCTTCCGATTTATTTAGGCAGTTTGGACTTGTATCTGCGCAAACCAGTTTTTGCGAGGTTTATGTTGATAATGGCTCAGGCCCACAATACTTCGGCTTATACACCATTGTTGAGGAGATGGATGATACCGTTGTTGAAACACAACTTAGCGATTACAGTGGCAACCTTTACAAGCCCGATGGTGATGCAGCCAGTTTTGCTAACGGTACTTATGACAATGGCGAAATGGAAAAGAAAAACAACGAAGAAGTTGGAGACTACAGCGATATTAAAGCCCTATACTCCACACTTAATTCATCAACACGCACCAGTAATGTAGAACAGTGGAAGAGTGAATTGGAAACGATATTTAATGTAGATGGTTTTATGCGGTGGCTAGCGGCCAACACCACTATACAAAATTGGGATACCTATGGCCGAATGACCCACAATTACTATTTGTATAACAACCCAGCTAACAATTTACTTACCTGGATTCCGTGGGACAACAACGAAGCTTTTCAGGAAGGTAAACAAGGTGGTGCTTTAAGCTTTTCAATGAACGAAGTTGCTAGCAACTGGCCCTTGATCAATTATCTGATGCAAATACCAGAGTACGAAAACATGTACAAAGGCCACCTCGAGGATTTTGCCGATAAGGTTTTTATTCCAAGCGAAATGAATACGCTTTACAGCAAGTATTACGACTTACTGAAAGAATATGCTTATGCAGAACGCAGCACACATTCATTTATAAGTAGTAACAGTGCTTTTGATAATGCCATAGAAGAACTAAATAATCATGTTCAGAGTCGCAACGATGCACTATCTGAATATTTAACTATTGATTAATCGGGGAAGCGACAAGTTATCTGATCCAGTCATTTGTACTGATCGGATAGCTTGTTTTTAAAAGTGAGGCCATCCCAAAACGGCATTTCTTGGCTGAATCCATATATTTGTAACATGTCTAGCAGCAATAAACACCAAACCTTTCGCCATGCCGAACACATTATTTTGGCAAGCATCTGGATTATCATCCTGGCTTCTCCTGTTTTTTTCATAGATGGCGACAACACCCCCTGGGCACCCAAGTTACTGAACACATGGAGGAGGCTAATGCCTTTTATCTTGCTTTCGCTCGTCAATCATTTTGTGTTGGTTCCTTTTCTTTTATTTAAAAAAGGTAAGTGGCTGTACTTTTTAGCAGGCCTGCTAACCACCATTACTTTTGTTTTAGCCAGCCAGGAACTACACTCCACCAAGCGATTAGAACCGCCTCAAGCACGACACCAGGTTGGCCCACGCCATAGACCTAACCAAAGACCTGAACACTCCAGACCATTAGAAGCACACGGTAAGGAACCAAGAGGAATACCACCGCAAGTCAACTCGCTGTTACTAGGTATCCTTATTTTAGGTTTTGGTAGCGGCCTGCGACTTGCCTTTCGATGGACCCGACTGGAACAAGAACGTGAGGTATTGGAGAAAGAGAAAGTAAAAAGTGAACTCGCATTTTTGCGTAACCAGGTGAGCCCTCACTTTTTTATGAATACACTCAACAACATTCACTCGCTCATCGACTTTGATACTACCGAAGCTAAAGATTCCATTATCCGCTTGTCAAAACTGATGCGTCACTTGTTATACAATTCCGAAGCAGAGCGCATCCACATTAACAAGGAGATGGATTTTATCCGCAATTATGTTGATTTAATGAAACTGCGTTATTCCAATAAGGTAGACATCCGCTTAAATATTGACGAACAACTACCCGATGTAAAAATTCCACCTTTGCTTTTTACATCGTATGTTGAAAATGCCTTTAAGCATGGCATCAGTTACCAGCACCCCTCGTTTATTCATATGAGCATCTTTTCGAAAAACAAGGAGTTGGAATTCAGCATACGCAACTCAAATCATCGCTCAGAAGCCATTGTAGGGGAATCGGGTATTGGAACAGAAAACGCGCGTAAGCGACTGGACATACTTTATGGTAACAACTATAAATTACAAGAAGACTGTGTTGATGACGCTTACATTGTAAAACTAAATCTGCCATTATGATTAGATGCATAACAATAGATGACGAGCCTTTAGCTTTAAAGCAAATAGCATCATACATTGATAAAACGCCATTTTTAGAGCTTTGCGGTCAGTTTGATAACGCCATTGAAGCCATTGATTTTATAGCCAACAACGCTGTTGACCTCATGTTTGTGGATATAAACATGCCCGATTTAAATGGGATGGATTTTGTTAAAAGCTTATCGAATGCACCCAAGGTAATATTTACCACCGCCTATAGCGAATATGCTCTTGAAGGCTTTAAGGTTAATGCCGTTGATTATTTACTAAAACCGATTGCCTATGCCGACTTTTTAAAAGCCGCATCAAAGGCCAAAGACATTTACTTTTCAAACGCCAACAAAAGCGAAAGCATAGGCCATGGTGATGATTTCCTGTTTATAAAATCGGAATACAAAGTACTTCGCATCAACTACAGCGACATAAAATACATTGAAGGCATGCGCGAATATGTGCGCATCTACCTGGATAAAGATGCTCCTGTAATGGCATTAATGAGCATGAAAAAAATTGCAGACCATCTCCCTGAGGAGCAATTTATGCGCGTACACCGCTCCTACATTGTAAACCTTAACAAAATCACTTGCATTGAGCGCAACCGCATTGTTTTTGACAAAACATTTATCCCTATTAGTGATCAATACAAAGAGGCTTTTCAAATATTTTTAGATGAACGCTTTTTAAAGTAATACCAATTGTTTTTCAAAGAGAGCTTAAGCGAAACGTTGAAAAACAATTGTAAATGCCGTTTTATCAATAAAGAGGTTTAGTCAAACGTAGTTTGAGATAAGGCTCATTATTTAATCGATTAGTTAGTTTTTCACCCTTCATTTTTGGCTATCTTCCTTTCCCCACTCGAAATGTAATTTCGACAGTACCGTGGCCTCACAAAACAGGGTATTTCATTGCTGCCTTTCGTTACAAATTATATTTATCCAAAGAAATATCCTATGATCCCGCCTTTCAATCATGTCAATCGCATTTAAACGTTGAACCCCTTTAGGATTCTATAATTGAGAATTTTTATTTGCCCCAGATTTTATCTGGGGTTATTCTTATTCAACCACGTGTGGTTGATGGTGATAAATCCTGAAAAGGATTTAATATTAACCCTGCATGGAATGCAGGGGGTATGATATATACCTTTTTAATAACAACCACAAAGTGGTTGAATCTTAAATGCAATTGCGGTGGCCTTTCAATGTAGTATTGGTATAACTAAGCTGATTCACTACCAATCAACAAAGCCCCCTAATAATAAAGGAGGCTTTGTTTTGTTCTTTTTTCCAAACTTATTTTTTAAACAACAGCAAGGCAGAATAAGTAGCTACACCCTGATCGGAGTGGCCACTAAACTTCACATCTATTAAATTTTCGGTAGTGATGCCCTCTTTATTGATAAACTCATTGATTTGGTCATCTAATGACTGATCAAAATCGTCGGTTCCTGTATATTGAAAATGTTTAGTCTGTACTTTATTCATAACACCTTATTTAAAATTCCACATCATTTTCTTACTCCTACGTTAAGAGTGCTATTTTGATTCAAAAACCGAATCAATTTTTGACGAAATGATCAATTGCTTATTGCTGTAACTCCATCCAGTTTATGAAAGCACTAAAATCGCCCTGATGAGCTGCCACCCAAGTTAAGACTTCGGGATTAAATTTTCCACTATTAATAAAGTAACTAAACGACTCTGCATGTCCGGCAATGTATAGTTGTTTAAAAAAATCAACATAATGAATATCAAAGAAATCCATCTCGCCAGTTTGTTCTGTTGCTAACATTTCTAACAAAGCCATGGTTTGATTAACCATTTTGTATGGTTGATCGGGGTTATTGGCTGTCGCCTCCTGCGCTATGGCATTAAGTTTTGATTCAGCCACTTCTAATCCCGATTGCTGACTATGTTTACTTACGGGCACTATTCTCTTAGGCTTTTGAATCATGGCCACATGCCATCGTACCTGCAGGTCCTCTAACAAAACACCTTTCTTCGCTTCATCGGTTTCTAAAAGCAAACAGTAGTATATTGGCAACATACTTTTCAGCACTTCGTCTTGTTGCTTTTTAATGGCCGATAACATCAGATGACTGGGTAAGTGCGACTTATTCATGCTAAGCACTTTTACAAGTGCTTTCTCTGCCTCCCCGGCTTCTTTCATGCGCCAATAACTTTCGGCAATATTATACAGCAACAAATACTCGTTTGGGTATTTCTTCAGTGCTTTATTATACTCTCTAATGGCCTGCTTTTCATTACCATTCTCATTTAATACAGCACCATAAATAAGTAAGGCTTCCAGGTAATACTCCCCTTTAAAAGACATCACACTACGGCTATAATGTAAGGCCTCGTCGTAATCCTTAATGGTTAAAAAGGTATAGGCCAATTCGTATTGAGCTTCAATACATTTTTTATCTGATGCCAGTGCTTGCTCGTACTTGCTAATGGCATCGTTGTATAGTTCATGACCAAACAAAGCCTTTCCTTGTCTCATCAATTTATCTACTTCACTTTGCTGAGCCTGTACATTAAAAAAGCCCATCAGTAACAACACAATTAAATATCTCATGCTGTAATGATAGACTTTTATTCTTATTCCATCAAACAAATTCAATAAGCGCAAGGTGTTTAACGCTTGTTAACACAAGTATCCCCCTCAGCAGTCATTAATTTACCTGAAGTGTTTTGAGCACGGCTTCCACTTCTCTCATATAAACCCCTTTCTTTGGTTTTGCTGGTGCATAAACATAGCCACTTAGCATTAACAATTGGTTATTCTCTTTATCCTGATAGAAATAGTCGATGAACGGACCTCCCATAAAATCGCCTTGCACCTTCCATAAACCTCTTAATTCGGTCCATTGTCGGTTAGCAAACTTTGTTTTTTTAACCGATACAGGGTATTGTTCTTCGGTTGTCATAAACGAACCTTTATTTTCGCCTGGTATTTGTTTGCGCAAAACATTGTTTCGGAATTGCAGCAACTTATGCGCATTAATCTCGCCCAATGAATCGAGCGGACATTGATACACGATGACACCCAATTGACTGCCTAAACGCTGGGCATCGAGCCATGAAAATTGGCCGTTTGATTTTTTCAGTTTAAAACCCTTAGGAAAAAACATGGTGAATGGATACGTATTTTGCACATGCAGCACGGCCTCGGGCTGGTATAACTTGGTATAGGAATCGGCCATTGAAACAATGTCGTTATTATAAAAAAAACCTTTGATGGTTGGCCACTTCTGATTCAGCATAACCTGCATTTCCTCTGGAGATCGGGCAATTAGCTCCACTACACTTTGGTCCTGAGCCCACTCCTGCTTTCTATACTCAACTTTATTCTCCTTTATCCTCGGACGAATCTGCAGCAATATCACATTTCGATAGGTGCGAAAGTGGCGCTCGAACTGAGCAAAACCAATGTGTGTTTTCTTAAACAATACTTCTCCCTGTGGTAAAGCAGGAAACTCATCGTTTAATAAGGTCTTTAACAGTTCGCCTGAACTGCCATTCCAATATTGGTCATCCATAACCACTAACAGTTCTCCAGGTGATCCAATAGCTCTGGGTTTATATTCCGACGCTTGATCGGCACAAGCTGCTACACCTACAATACTTGCTACCGCAACAATAGCCAAAAACCACACTCCTCGATTAATTTTATCAAAATAGTTTCGCATAACATTAGATTTTTAAGAGTGAAACAACGCCGATTGAAACAATTATAATTGCTAAATCTTTAGGCACAGATGAAACAAAACTATTAAGTTCAACCGGCGCTGATTCTATATATAGACTGGTTTGAAGAGTTATACCACTTTAAAATTAAATTGCACTGGTATAATGCCGTAACATAATCAACATGGCTTTAGAAATGGCATGCACTAAAGACACTCATTGATTAGTAAACCGTATTATTCTAATACAAAGTTCACGGGGATGGTAAACGCCACTCTAACGTTCTTATCACGCTGTCTCCCTGGTGTCCAATTGGGCATGGCATTCACAACTCTCATTGCTTCGGCTGATAAGTTAGCATCCGGACTGCGTGCAACACCAACTTCAACTACTTTACCGGTTTCATCAACAACAAATGAGATATACACCTTACCCGTTACGCCTGCCTCAGCACATATTGTTGGATACCTTACATTGGCGGCAATGTACTTTAACAAAGCTGATTCACCACCAGGGAAAACAGGCATTTTCTCCACACGATGAAAAGTTCCCATTGTCACTTCATCTTCCTCAATCATATCAGGTATCACTACGGGTTCGCCTAAATCTTCCGACTCAAAAACAATAGGGTCTTCCAATATCACTGTCTTGTCATCAACCAAAATCAAATCGATCAACATCTTTGGTTTTGGCAATTCCTTTTTAGGCTCTTCCATTTTTACTAGTGGCGCCATATCTTCCACCTCTGTATATGGGTCATCAAACACGGGTAATTCAATTGACTTCGAAGATGATCCCCATTCGAAAGCAGCTAATGAAGCTCCCAAAGCGATGATTAAACCTACTTGAAAAAAGACACTACGTTTGCGTTCTAAATCCGCATGTTTATATTTTTTTACTTTCATGACGATGTGTTTAAGAGGTTAATACTTTCTGTTGCTACTTGTAATTCAAGGGGCGTTCCACTTTTAATAATTATTCAAAATCGACGAACACAAACAAATGTATCAACCTTATTTTATGATACTTAAAGAACTCATTGTTTTTCCTCATTAACTTCTACCCTAATTTTAAGGGCTTAAAATTTCGCCCGCATGGGCGTTTTTGATCAGACTGTAGGGCACAAAAAAGCCGATGCTCCTTGTTTCGTATTTACATTCGAAGTTTGCAGGGTCGTGCAGGAGACATCGGCTTTTGTTCTGAAAAATTATATTGAGAACGTTTTCTCAATCTTTGAAATAGATTACCAAAAAACCAGTAAGCTATTTTGTATAAACTACCTAAATAAACATTACTTAATACAATGATTAAACATAGTTACTATTGCAACTTAAAATTCACAGGAACAGTGTAAGAAACTTTCACATTTCTTCCGCGCTGTTTTCCTGGTTTCCATTTTGGCATTGATTTAACAACACGCACTGCTTCTCTCTCTAAATTTGGATCAACACCACGGTATGCTTGTACGTTTACAACATTACCTTTCTCATCAACAACAAATGAAACACTCACTCTTCCCTGTACACCATTCTCCTGACAGATAACAGGATACTTCACATTTTTTGAGATAAAACGAAATAACTCCCCTGAACCTCCGGGAAATTCGGGCATTTCCTCCACCACAATAAAAATCTGTTGGTCATCGTCTTCTTCCTCAACGCTAAGGTTTGACAAATCCACTTCAAAATCCTGATCTAATTCTGTGTCTTCAATTTCTAACTCTTCATCCAAATCCACGTCATTATCTACAATATTCAGAAGATCGTGTGCTTTTGGAGGCGGAGGAGGCGGTGGTGGTTTAATCTCTTCGCGACGCGTTATGGGTGGAGCTTCTTCCTCAAGTATCTCTTCATCGATAGGAACAAAACCACCTAAACCTGTGTCTACACTACTCCATTCAAAAGCTACCAAAACCACTCCAAGGGTTACCATGAGTCCGATTTGAAAAAACAAAGTACGCTTGCGTTCCAAATCAGCTCGTTTACTTTTCTTAATTTCCATAGGCTAATTATTTTGAGGTTTATTGTTTGCTCCTACCTAAAGCCAAGGAGCGTACCAAAAACACTTCTATGTAAATTCAAGCCCTCAAACAAAACGGCTTAAACCCTACTGGCATGACACTTACACCAAGCCTACTATTTGAAATACCAATTAAATTAATACCACCAAGCTTTAATAAACACGCCCACATGGGCGAAAACAACGGCATTGTCCTTTATAAATCTTATTTTTACGCCGTATAAATCATAGCACACTAATTATAGTATTTAATGCCAATTCAGGACGAGCAACTATCATACGATCATGTTATAAGTGAAGCACTGAGTTTATTTGTTCAGAACATGGACAAAGCTATTTTTCGTATAGTGCTTGTTGGCGAACAAGGCCTCATACAACAGTTGTATGGTAATTTATCGTTCCCGAAGAAATACCAATTGGCAAAGGGACAAAACTGGACTTTAATAAGTGAGCGCATAGAGTGGGAAAATACGGCTCAAACACAAGGTATCATTAGCCTCGGCAAATCAGCCTACAACCTGGTTAAATATCAACACAAGGCCAATTCCAACTTCCCCTTTAAGCTATTTTTGATCTCATCAATTGATATTGATCTGCCCTGGATAAACATGGCCGTATCGGGCATACACACAAGCATACAAGCACAACTTCAAGGAGCATCCATGCAAAAACAAATGGATGATACGCATCAGTTTACTTTTGCCATGATGAATGCGCTTAAGGTGGGAGTAATCTCTGTAAGCACAAGTGGTAAAATTAAATATGCTAATAATTTAGCCTGTCAATGGATTAACATCAGAAGACGTGAATTATTAGAGATACCCATCAAAAAACTAATTGCAGGATGGAATAACATTTATCAAATAGTTAGCTCAGGGGAAAAGTTTATTAATGAAGAGATCGCCATTAATACGGCTGACAAGAAAATCAAATTCAACGTAACGGTTACTCCAATTCTTGATCAGGAACAGGTAAAGTTAATTGGTTTGGTAATTGCCATTCGTGAACTTGAAAATGTATACCATCTCGTAAACAAATACACGGGTATGCAAGCGCGTTTTACTTTTAAGGATATTATTGCCAAAAGTCAAAAGATGCGCAAATTAGTTGATTACGCCAAAACTATTTCCGACAGTCCATCAACCATATTAATAGAGGCAGAAAGCGGGACTGGTAAAGAGGTGTTTGCCCAGAGCATACACAATGCCAGCAGCCGTCGCGACAAAGGCTTTGTTGCCATTAATTGCGCTGCCATAAGCGACAACCTAATCGAGAGCGAGCTATTTGGTTATGATGATGGGGCGTTTACAGGAGCTAAAAAAGGTGGCCATCCAGGTAAATTTGAATTGGCCGATGGTGGCACCCTTTTCCTTGATGAAGTAGGCGACATGAAGCAGGAAGTTCAAGTGAAACTACTGCGAGCCATACAGGAAAGCGCCATTACACGCCTTGGAGGCGAAAAAAACATACCAGTTGATGTGCGTATTATTGCCGCCACCAACAAAAACCTAAAAGATGAAGTTGATAAGGGAAACTTTCGTTTAGATTTATATTACCGCCTAAGTGTTATTCCTCTTAAAATACCTGCTTTAAAAGAGCGAATGGAGGATTTACCATCTCTTATCCGTTTCTTTTTAAATAAAAAATCAATCCGCCTGCAAAAACAAGTTCCTCAAATACGCTACTCCACCCTGCAACAGTTCCTAGACTACGATTGGCCAGGTAATATACGTGAGTTAGAAAATGCCATTGAGCAGTACATGATTTTGGATGGTGATATTTCGTTTGAAAACATAAAAGAAAAAAACAGGACAAGTACCCAAACGAACAAACTGCATAAGGATGCTACTATCGCAGCCAATTCTGCTACACCACTTGTTTCTGTTCAAGCAATGGAACGGCAACTCATCATCACTACCTTACAACATTTTAAAAATAACATGTCTCATTCAGCCAAATCATTGGGCATTAGTAGAAACACATTATACCTAAAGGTCAACAAGTACAACATACCTATCAAGCAATAAACTGTCCTGTTTTAGTTCATTGTCCTATTTTAGGACTGCCAATTTGAGCGCGTGTCCTTATTTGATACACATGCCGAAATCCACAGCCAAAGGCATTGGAGAATATTTTCTTTATTAACTGACTATCTGCTTTTTATTAAGACTGGCACACTCCTAGTTATACGATGATGCAAACACAAGCATCATGGAAGCATCAATCACACACAAAATTCTTATTTGCCTGGGCAGCTCATGCCACTCGCGTGGAAATGCTGAAAACCTAAAAATAATTCAAGACTTTGTAAAGGAGCGCGACATTGCAACGGCCATCGACTTTAGAGGCCATCTGTGTAATGAATTATGCAAACGCGGTCCCGTGATAGAAATTGATGACCATGTTTTTGAAGAAGTGACCCAAAGTAACTTACCGTCTATTTTACGTTCACATTTTGATAAGGCAACATGCATCTAAAACCAATATATACAGAAACCAACGACTGTAAAGATTGCTATAAGTGCATACGCGAGTGCCCAACAAAGGCAATTAAAGTGACTGACAACAGAGCCTCGGTCGTTGATTCTTTGTGCATTTATTGCGGACATTGTGTCGCCATTTGCCCAAGTAATGCGAAGAAAGTAAGAGATGGTATTTCACGAGCGAAACAGTTATTAAAAGAAAAGGAACAAGTTTACGTATCCTTAGCCCCATCGTTTACCGCTGAATACGGTAATCAATCCAAAGGATTATTAAATGCGATACAGCAACTTGGTTTTACGGCTATTTCTGAAACTGCCCTTGGTGCCCAAGAAGTTTCTAAACAAGTTAGTAACTACCTAAAGATTCGTCAAACAGGCGTATATATTTCATCGGCATGCCCTGTGGTGGTTGAATTAATACGCAAGTATTATCCCGAGCACACCATGGCCATTACTCCTTATATGTCGCCAATGCTAACTCATGGTCGTATGCTAAAACATTGGTATGGCGATAACATTGGCGTTGTATTTATTGGCCCTTGCATCGGAAAAAAATGCGAAGCCGATGACTCCGATTTAATTGATGTATCCTTAACCTTTAAGGAGTTAAACGATTGGTTGGAATCAGAAAACATTCAAATAAACAACAACTCAAGTAGCGATGTGAACTTTCAACCCTATCAAGCCAAAGAAGGAGTTATCTATCCCTTGGATGGTGGCATGGTAGAAACCATTAAACAAGAAAACAACAGCGGCGAAAGTACTTTTATGAGTTTTACGGGACAAAACATGGTACGAAACGCCCTCAACAACATCGACCAGTTAGGCAAGGATGCCCCATTATTTCTTGAACTATTAGCTTGTGAAACAGGCTGTTTAAATGGGCCTGGCATGAGTTGTAACTCTAACATTGCCAGCAAGCATTTAAACATTCAGTGCAATTACACTCAACGCCAAAGTTGCTCATCCAACACCATTCTTGAGGAACCTAGCTATAATATTGAACGTGACTTTTTCAACATCGAAACAGTTGAAAGCAAACAGTTTAAAGCCGACGAAATAAAATCGGCATTGCAAAGCATTGGTAAAAACAATGTTAGCGATGAGTTAAACTGTAGTGGCTGCGGTTACGATACTTGTCGTGATTTTGCGCTTGCCCTGCTTAATGGTAATGCCGAAACTGCGATGTGCGTATCATACATGCGAATGGTAGCACACCACAAGGCAACCATTTTGCTTCAGAAAATTCCATCGGGGGTGGTTATTATCGATGACAATTACAAAGTACTGGAGATGAATGCCAACTTTGCCCGTTTATTGGGAACCGAAACTGAAATGTGTTACGAAGCCAATCCAGGCATGCGCGGTGCTGATTTAGACAAGTTAGGTTCATTCACAAAGCTATTTCGAACAGCGCTTTTAACGGGCAAGGAATATTACGACTTACCAGTTGTGGAAAATGATAAAAGCCTGCAGCTCTCCATATTTAATATTCAAAAGCACAAGTTGGTTACAGGAATCATACAAAGTGCCCAACAACCTGAATTCAGAAAAGAAATAATAGAGAAAAGAACACGAGAGGTAATCAACAAAAACATGGAGACGGTACAAAAAATCGCTTTCCTGCTGGGAGAAAATGCCTCCTACACCGATTCACTATTGAACTCTATTTTAGACTCGCAAAACCAGGATAATGCATAACAAGCATTTTAACATAGAGGCTGAACTATGCCAAGAAAGAAAGGCACATCAGAATGTTTGTGGAGATGCATGTGAATCACGCAAATTAAAGGAGGAAGACCGCCTTATCACGGTTTTATCAGACGGCTTAGGATCAGGCGTAAAGGCTAACATATTAGCTACCATGACAACCAGCATGGCCTTGCAATTTACTGCTAAGAACGATCCTCTGGAGCGCACCTCTGAGTTTATTATGAAAACACTGCCTGTGGATTCAAAACGCCAGATAAGCTACTCCACTTTTAGCATTATTGACATCAACTGCTTTGGCGATGCCAGTATCGTGGAGTATGACAATCCTCCTGTGTTAATTTATCGCGAGGGACAGTTTATTAAGTTGGATCAACAAGCAAAAACAATTAGTCGGCCCGATTCATTAGCTGCTAAGGTTTTGTATTCGCATATTAAATTACAAAAAGAAGACCGCATTATAATGCTCAGCGATGGCATTACTCAATCGGGAATGGGTAAAATACAAACCCCTTTTGGCTGGGGAACAGATGGTTTGCAATTATTCATACAACAAACCATTAAGAATAACCAGCATATTTCGGCGCGCCAACTGGCACGTAAAATAATGCAGCGTGCTAAAGCTAATGATGCCGATCAGTTTAAAGATGATGCCACTTGTCAGGTTATTTACTGTCGTGAGCCCCGAAAACTCATCATGGCGTCGGGACCTCCTTATTACAAGCACTGCGACAGCATGCTGGCAGAGCGCATTGACTCCTTTGATGGTCGAAAAATCATATGCGGCGGCACAACTTCTAAAATTATTAGCCGTGAGCTAAATCGACAAATTAGCATTGAACTGGACAACTACCAACCCGAGCTGCCACCAGTAGGCAACATGGAAGGCGTTGACTTAATAACCGAAGGTATACTCACGCTCGGTAAAGTATCATCCATATTAGAAGAGCTTACCAGCAACACCATTAAAGCAAGCGGCCCTGCTGAAAGCATGGTAAAAATGCTATTGGACAGCGACTCGATACTCATTTTAGCGGGCACACAAATTAATAATGCCCATCAGGATCCTAATCTTCCAGTTGAGTTAGAGATAAGACGAAACATCATTAAAAAGATAGCATCCATACTCGAATATAAGTTTTTAAAAAACATTGAAATAGAATATTTATAAGCCTTAGCCAACTATGATAACATCAATAAAATATAAGGTGCAAATATGCTGCGGAACCATGTGCTACATCATGGGAGGTGCTGAGCTACACTTGCTAAACGAGAGTTTGCCGTCATCATTAAAAAACAAAGTGAGCGTTGAAGGCATTCCTTGCTTTGGCAAATGCGACAAACATGAAAAGTCGCACCCCTGTGTGCTGATCAATGGCCAAGTACTTAACAATGCATCAACTCAAAAAATAGTAAACCACCTACTAACTATCGAACAAAATGACCTATTATAATAATGCAGTTATAACCAAACGAGAGCTCCTTGTCCGCTTGATACAACAATTGGATAACGATACTTTACTGGAGAAAATTGACCGCATTCCGCTTGAAATGCGTCCTCGCACCAATTCGCCCATTCGCTGTTGTGTGCATAAAGACCGAGCGGTAATAAAATACAAAATAATGGCTCTTTTGGGTTTTAACATTGCCGATGAAACAGATGAATTGGCACCCTTAAGAGATTATGCCGAGCAAGCTTTAAAAGGCTATACGCAAAATGGCAACTTCTTAACCGTTGTGGATGAAGCATGCAGCTCGTGCGTACAGGTTAATTACACCGTTAGTAACCTTTGCCAGGGGTGTGAGGGACGACCATGTCAGGTTAACTGTCCCAAAGATGCTATTATGGTAATTAATGGCAAAGCCAATATTGACCACCAGAAATGTGTGAACTGTGGCATTTGCCAAAAAGCATGTCCGTTTCACGCCATTGCCTACTTGCCTGTTCCTTGTGAGGAATCATGCCCAGTTAAGGCCATCCGAAAAAATGCCGATGGAATTGAAGAAATCGATTTTGATAAATGCATCCATTGTGGCAAGTGCATGACGGCTTGTCCTTTTGGCGCCATCTCTGAAAAATCACAGGTATTAAACCTCTATTACAACATAAAGCATCAATCGGAGAAAACAGTAGCCATGGTAGCGCCGGCCATACTCAGTCAATTTAAAGCCAGTTCATCGCAAATACTTAACAGCATAAAAGCCATCGGTTTTGATGAAGTAATAGAAGTGGCTGAAGGCGCCAACATGACCACCGACCATGAGACACAAGAATTGTTAGAACGATTGGACAAGGGTGCTTCTTTTATGACCACCTCGTGCTGCCCATCTTACATCCAATTTACCGAAAAACATGCTCCCGAGTTAAAACCTTTTGTGAGCGATACGCCATCGCCAATGGCGTATACTGCGCAATTGGCGAAGGATCGTTTTCCAAATTACAAAGCTGTATTTATTGGCCCTTGCTTAGCCAAACGCTCAGAAGCCTATACCAATGAAAATATTGATTACGTTATCACTACCGAAGAGCTTGGAGCTATGTTTGCGGCACTAAAAATTGATCTGGTTAAAACCGACATTACACAAGATCTTGATCCAGTAGTGCGCCCCGAAAGTAGAGCTTATGCGGCGGTTGGTGGTGTTACCAATGCTATTAAAACTGTTTTATCCAATGATCATCAGTTAAAAACAGAATTGATTGATGGCATTGACAAAAAGAGCATTCGTTTGCTTAAAACCTTAGCTAAGAAAAACGTAAGCGAGGCGGCATTTTACGAAGTTATGGCTTGTGATGGAGGCTGCATCAATGGCCCTGTTAACGTAGCTCCTTTAAAAGTTAGCCAAAACAAACTTAAAAAAGCTATTCAGGAGATTCAGCCTGAAGAAGCTGTGATTTGATAGAGTCGTAGATGAATAGCCATTGCTAACGAGCAATAGTAGCGCCATTCATTTATTTTTATACATTCCTTTTGGTTATAAGCCCGTTCGGATTCCACATGCCGGACGGGTTTATTTTTTTGTTTCATCCGCAAATTATGGTAATGGTTCTATGGCGTCATTAAATTTAAAGTGACTACATACATCAGGAGTAACACCTCCCACAGCAAACACATTTAAGAAATTGTTTTCACAACTCAAGCCGTTGAGGCTTCCCCTTTTTGCCTCCAGCTCAAAAAGAGGAGAAAAAAGCCGCCGACTGAAACACTCGTTTACCCATTATGTCAACGCTACAGGAAAAATTTAATGAATTACAGCTTGGTATCAAATTTTTCTTCCCTTCGCTTATGCCAATGGGCCCCAAACTACGTTGTTTATGTCGGTAAGCTGAGAACAAACTACCACTAATATTTTTAATACGAATACTGTGCTACACTTCTTCGCCAGCCAACCATTTAAATATTTTGCCAAATGAAATTAACCAATTCTCTTTTTGAATGGCATCCAGCTCACCTTTATCAAGCCAAACACCTTTACAGTAGCCACAATGATCAATAATCACTTTCTTGTCACGTGGATGCACTACTTTCTGTAAGCGCTGATGTAGATTGCAGGATGGGCAGGCTAAAGGTTCAAATTGCTCTTTCTTTTTAGGAATATGTCGAATCTCAACGAAGGTTGGCTCAATTACATTCTCAATTTGCGCCAACTCACCTTTATCAAACCAAGCACCTCCGCACGAAGGACATTTATCAATTTCTATACTAACATTAACATCTTTGATGGAACTCACTTGTAATGGCGTTTCGCACCTTGGACAATTCATATTTCTTATTTTATAATTATGTGCTAAATCTTTCATTGTACTAGTTCTTAGTCAGACTTCCACTATATTTCTCATTCAGATAAATACAAACTTATTCTTCGATCCCTTTTACAATGCCAATTCCAAACTTTTTAATCTTACGTTTCAAAGCATCTCGACTGATCCCCAATAAAACAGCTGCTTTCGTCTGGTTAAGATCCGTCTTTTTCAAAGCCTCCTCAATCAATTGCTGCTCATGCTCTTCAATATTTAAACTACCATTTGACGATGGCACAACAGTTCCCTCTCCACGCAATGGAAAATCCTCAGGCTGCAAAGTATTATTCTCCGATAATATCATCGCCCTTTCTACCATGTTACGTAACTCACGCACATTCCCAGGAAATTTGTAGGCAGACAGCTTTTTCACAAGCGCTTCCGAGATATTGGGCACTGACTTACGCTTTTTCAGAGCAATACTTTTAACAAAGTGATTTAGAAGTGGTAGAATATCCTCTGGGCGCTCACGCAAAGGTGGGATGTTTATTTCTATGGTGTTAATCCGATGAAACAGATCAATGCGAAATTGTTTCTCACCTATTAACTCTTCAATGTTTTTATTGGTGGCTGAAATAATACGCACATCAACCGGAATTTCTTTGTTGCTCCCCACTCGTTTTATCTGATTCTCTTCAATAGCTCTTAGCAGCTTAGCTTGTAAGGCATATGGCATATCGGCAATCTCATCTAAAAACAAAGTACCCTTATTGGCCATTTCAAAGTAACCTTTCTTCTCGTCGCGCGCATCGGTAAAGGCTCCTTTTACATGGCCAAAAAACTCACTTTCGAGCAAAGACTCGGGAATTGCAGAACTATTAACAGGGGCAAACACTTGCTTTTTTCGTGGGCTGCCAAAATGTATTATGCGCGAAATAATTTCTTTACCAGTGCCGTTTTCGCCCGTTACCAATACATTAACATCACCATCTTCAGCAGCTTTAAGAGCCATTTTTAAAACATTCTTAATTTGCGGACTATCACCCACAAAATCTTTCTCTATCATCCCCTCCAACTCCTTGGAAACAAGTGCACGTTGATTTTCAGCTTTTTCTAACTTCGACTGCATCAACAAAAACTTTTCGGTGCGCTCAATGGCCAACTGAATATCCATTATTTGAAATGGTTTGCGTATAAAATCAGACGCTCCCTGGCGCATAGCCTGAATAACCATATCCATATCACCATAACCACTAATCATGATAATTTCTAAGTTTGGATATTCTTGCTTTACCTTTTCTAAAATATCCAGTCCGTTCATGCCTGGTAACATCACATCCAAAATTAGAACGCCTGGTTGCTTCTTTCTCAGCAATTCAAAGCCCTCGTTGGGTGTATTAGCGGTATAAACAGAAAACTTTCGTTTTTCAAGATGATATTTTAGTTTTTCAGTGATCCGTGATTCATCATCAAGTATCAGCACTTTTAAATTATCCATGTATTTGGCTCTATAATTTATCTGCTGGTGGCAAAAACACCAACATTGTTGTTCCTTTTTTTGGCTTGCTCTCTACTTCTATGCGTCCGCGCATTTCGTTAATTAAACGGTACGAAATGGATAAACCCAAGCCCGTACCTTTACCTAACTGTTTACTGGTAACAAAGGGAAGAAAAATGTCGGTCTTTCGATTGGGCGAAATTCCAACCCCGTTGTCTCTTATTTTCAAACACACTTCCTCGTTTAAAAAAGATGTTTCAATACTCACTTTCATCTGCAGCATTTCATCGCTCTTCCGTTGTTCCTGTACAGCATCTCTGGCATTGGACAATAAATTATGAATTACCTGTTCTAATTTGTGCGGATTCCCCAACACACAAGGCAAATCATCAGACAAGGTACTGGTTAAAAGAATGTGATGATTGGCATATTGGCTTCCAATCATGGAAGTAGCTGCTCTTACACAATCGCTTACATCAAACTCTTCTTCCACTTCGTCTTTTTGTCCGCTGCTAAAAATACGAATATGATCAACTATCTGACGCACCCTGATAATGTCTTCAAATATTTCATCAACTGATTTTTGCAAAAACGGCTCATTTGGTTGTTCCTCGGCAAGCTCATACTTAATACTTTCAGCTGATAAAGAAATATTTTGCACAGGCTGGTTTATTTCATGTGCTATACCCGCTGCCAACTCTCCCAAAGAAGTTAAGCTACTTTGGTGCATAATTATCTGCTGTTGCTCTTCCTGCTTTTTTAAGGCGGCCGAAATGCGTTGCTCCAAATTCTTATTCTCTTCCCCTTTTAAGTAATAGCGATAGTAAATAATAAACACAAGCAGCGCCATAATAACAATGGTAAAACCGAAGGACAAGCGCCAACGAACAAGGTTTTCTTTGTCAAGTTCAAGCAGGTAATTCTTATTTTTTGTTTGCAGAATTTCATTCTCACGTTGTTTCTCTTCCAAAGCCTGAAGCGCAAGAGCATCAACAAAATTCGCAATATTCTCCTCCATTACCATAGCCTCTGACAAGTCAGAGTGCATAATGCGGTATTCATAGGCCTTAACAAAATTGCCTTGTGCCTCGTAAGCCTCAGACATAACCAGATAATTATCTCGTAACAAATCATTGGCATCAACCTCTTTGGCTAATCGGATGCTCTTCTTATAACTTCTAATAGCCGTTTTGTGCTTATTTTGCTTGGCATCAATCATACCAATTCGCATCAGGCTCATCGCTGCTTCCCAATGATCATTTTGCTCTATCTGCATCTTCAAAGCATCCTGATAAAAAGCATACGAACGTTTTAAATCCCCCTTAGAAAAATAGGCATTGGCTATGTTACTTAATAAAATAGAAGTACTACGCTGATCGCCACGTTCCTCTAACATATGCTGCATGCGGGTAAAATAGATTAATGCCGTATCAAACTCCTTTTGATAAAACCAAATTTGTGCAATCTGATCCAACAAGCGAATAAGTTCTCCTTTCGAATCTGCTCCCTCCCCTTCTTCAATGATCTTCAGCGCCTTTTCATAAAACCTTAAGGCCTGCGGGTAATCAGCAATATTTTTGTAGACATCGGCCATGTTTTTATAAGTCTCAGCTACCTTATCCCAGTTCTGTTCCTTAATATATAGGTTTAATGAGCGCTTATAGTTTTTCAAGGCTTTTTCTGACTGACTAAGCCTGAAGTAGGTTGATGACAAGGTGGACATACTTTGATTATCGCCCATTGAACGATACTCAGATAATGATTTACGATACGAATCAAGTAAACGCTCATAATCATTTACAAAATAGTACCCCATGCCTAAATTGTTATAGGCCTCTGCTTTACCTCGTTTATCATCAATTCTACTAGCCACTTGCAAAGCCTTCTCTCCATATTTGATTGCTCGCTGTGGGTCGGTGTAAATATGTGATTTTGATAAACGATTATAAATCTGAACTTGCTCCTTGGTAGAAGCATTGGGCAATTTCTTTAATAACTCTTCGCTGGTTTCGTCTTGTGCCCATAAACTGGGCATTATTAATAAACATATTAACAGGTTGAGTACTGAAAGGGCTTGTTTTATTGGAAGATTTGGAGACATACTTCAAAGATTGTTGCTTAAAAGTAGGAAACATTTTGTAAACACACTCTTGAGTACTCTAAAAGTTTACAAAGCAGATAAAACAAGCACTGGCTTTTTACAAATATTAACACTGCGACTTTTATCATGTTTTCATCTATACAAAGTCATTGTTTACAAGTAGTTCGAGATCTATTTTTGCCAAAAATTAAAGGATTACTGAACAGGGAACAGAATGAAAAATTTACTATTAATTGCTTTGTTAGCGCTTGTATCGCAACAGCTACTATCACAGAACAACCTTAGTCTCGACTGGGGAAACACAAGCAATTATATTGCTCATGGTAGAACTTTAAGCGCTAACCAATCGTGTTTTCAGCCTGGTGTCTATTATAGCATCGACAAAGGTCCAACTATTATGGCTTGGTTTAGCTTACCCTATGACCGTAATTTTAAAGCACTTGACGAATGGGATATCATTGTTAATCACAATGTTAAACTATTTGATGCCGAACAGACCTGGAACATTGATTTACATGGCTATGTAAACTACTGGTACCTACCTGTTAACGAAGAATCTGACATTCAAAATTTTTATCAAGGGATGAAATACAATGCTGGTATCCATTTTCCGTTTGTTTTGTCTGACAATTCAAGTTTTTCAATGACAACTGGATATGACTTTTATTACTACCATCAACTAGGGCGTGATATGGGCATACGAGCAGCTGGAATACATGAATTTTTAATAAAATTTAACAAAACATATAAAAAAGTTAGCTTAGGAGCTAAGTCTGTGATTAGCAACAACCAAGGAGCTGTTAGTTATGCTATAGAGCCAGGATGGGCATTCTTTTCGCAACATTTGTCATGTTCCTACAACTTTAAGCTAGTAACTTTGTCAGCTGGTATTAATTACCAACATACGCTTGATGCCTTAATACCAACAGGTATAGACAAAAACTTCACTTGGTTTTCGTTTAATATAGGCAAGAGCTTTCAATTGTAATTTCTTTTCATACCTAGCAAAGGTTAGGTTAATAATGGTGATAAAGGTGTAGAGTTGGTTCTGGCGAGCCAACTCTATTTTTTTGCCCAAACTTGTGCTACCAGTTCTTGTAAAAAATCACGGGTATAATAATCGTCATCCGTAATTTTATTATTATACATTACAATATCTAAATCAATCTCTCTGGGTCCAAACTTAGGGCGCGATCTATCCCTTCCTAGTTTATCCTCAATCAACTTTAGTTGTTCATTGAGGTTCTCGTAGGTGCTATCGACACTTAACAGCACTACGGCGTTTGCAAAGTCGTTTTGATCACTTATACCAATGGGCTTGGTAGTTAATACTTCCGAAACCTTAAGTACTGTGCCAAGCGTAGCGAGTTCTGTGAGAGCCAAAGGTATGTACCTTTCACTATCGATGTTTGAGCCTAAACCAATAATTGTTTGAATTTCCATGATTATCTCCTTGCCGATAAACATATTGATACACTTTCCGAAAATCGCAATGCATGGAGTTTATCAATCTCTACCTCTGCCGAAAGTACACGATCATATTGCATTAACGAATCAAGTACCATACGTACCAATGCTTCCAATAAATTAAAGTGGCTATTTTCGACTTTTTTAATTACTTCCTTGGTGATTGTACGGTAATCAAAGGCATCCTCGGGTTTATCACTTAACTCCTCTGGACCTGATTGATATTCGATGGAAATATTTAACATTAAATCTTGACGCTTACCTATCTCATGCGGATTAAATCCCACATAACTTCGTAGCAACAGATTTTTAATTCGTAGCTTACCCATAGTATAATATTTGGTCTAAGGGTAGAACGATTTACTAAACTAAATGTTGACCAGCATCACAATTGATAATTTGCCCTGTCATATTTCTATTCTGGAGAATAAAGTCAATGCTAGCTTTTATATTACCAACAGATACTACCTCTTTTAATGGAGTATTATCAACGACTTGATTAAAGTAATCTTGCCCCTTGCCCTCGGGTGGCAACACGGGTCCTAAAGCAATACCATTGAAACGGATTGATGGGGCCCACTCCAGAGCAGCCATTTTAGTGTACTCTGCCAGCGATTTTTTGGACAACAAATACATAGCATGAGTCGATTGATTCGTATAAATAGCCGTATCCAAAAGTGTTATAATATTGCCGTTATCTTTATGTTGACAATACACTTTATCTATTTCGATAGGCGCAAAAAGATGAATAGCCATCATCTCCTCCATTAAGCTAGGATGGCTTTTTAGGAGCGTAGCTTTATCATAGCGGCTAGCATTATGAATGATGACATCAGGATAGCCGTGAACACTAAATATATCCTTAATCTGTTTCCCAACAGTTTTCCAATCAATCAAATTAATAGAAACAAGATTAAATAACTGCTTGGGATAATTAATTCTCAACTCCTTTATGAGGTTTTCTCCAGCTTGCACACTCGTGTTAACATGAACTATTACATCATAACCATCCTCCGCAAAACTACGGGCCAAGGCTGCTCCCACCCTTTGTGCCGCTCCCGATATGAAAACCTTTTTATTCATTAGCTATAAATTAGTGCAACAATTTTCTCAAGCCCCATCTTATCGGCTTCATCAAAAGAACCATATTCTTTGCTATCAACATCTAATACAGCCACAACTTCGTTATTGGCATTAAAAACGGGTACCACAATTTCAGAATTACTTGCTGATGAACAAGCAATATGACCAGGGAAATCATGTACGTTGGGTACAACAACAGTCTCTTTCGTATTTATTCCTGCCCAGCACACGCCTACATCTTTTTTAAGTTTTAAACAGGCAACTGGTCCCTGGTATGCACTCACTAACAAATCGCCATCTACCAGCTCATAAAAACCAGTCCAATAATAGTACGAAAACTTATGGTGCAGTATGGCATTAATAGTAGCCATGCGCGAAGTAGGGTTATTTGTCGCCTTTACCAATTCTTTAATTTGTTCGTAAATACGATCGTAACGTTTTGCTTTACTTTGTTCATTCATGCGATTATAATTTCTTTTATTTGTCAGATAGAACTCCCAAATAAATACAATCAATGCACTGTGTGCAATTTTATTGATTGAATTTACATTGCTGTTTCATTTGATTATCTTTTAATTCTCAGGTGCTACTTTTAAATATATACAATCATTACCGATTGCGACAAGTGCTTGTAAAAAATAAAAACCGGTGCAAATTACAAAATTACACCGGTTTCTAATCCTATATTGTCGTTAACTAGTAGTCTTTAAGCATCTCTTGTAGTTTTTTACGTGTAAAGAAAATCCGACTTTTAACTGTACCAATTGGCAAATCCAGTTTATCAGCAATTTCTTTATACTTGAAACCTTGGGTATGCATCTTAAACGGCACGCGAAAATCATCATCCAATCGTTCTACTTTGGAATTCATCTCCATTACGGCGTAAACGTTTTCAGGCGTTTCGGATGCGTAATTCTTTTTATATGCTGCGCGCATGGCATCTTCAGCAGAATCAAATGTATTTCGGTTCTTTTGATTACGTCGATAGTTGTTTATAAACGTGTTTTTCATGATGGTAAACACCCAAGCTTTGAAATTGGTATTGTTCACAAATTGCTCGCGATATGTTAGTGCTTTTAAAGTAGTTTCTTGCAATAAATCACGTGCATCATCATCATTGGCAGTTAAGCTTAAGGCAAAATACAATAGCTTATCTTGCATACCTAGTAGTCGTTCGTCAAATTGTATAGCGGTCATAGTGTTGTGTTTTATCTCATTACTTATTTCTTGAACAAATATAATTCAAAATACAATCCCACACAATAGTTTAAGATGTTTTTATCTTTTTATATTTTAATATTCTAAATAAATATCAGCCTAATCATCTAATAAATAGGCAATCCGATACATAAATAATGTTCAATCTAAATAATAAAGAATTCAACATGATTGTAGTCATTGCTAAACAAAAAGAGGCACCTAAAAGGCGCCTCTTCTTACTTATGTCTTCAACTCACTATTACTTTATAATGAGTTTTTTCTTATAAACATTACCATCAATAGTAACCGCTACAATGGCCATTCCTTTGTATTGCTGTGTTAGATTGATTTGAGTATTCCACTGATCAGAACCCTTGTGATAATCCTGAACAATTACCGGCTTACCTGCTGCATTGTACACCACAACTGAGACTGATCCTCTATCTTCTGAATTGATAGATAAATTAACATACTCTGATGCTGGATTTGGTCCAAGTTCAAATACAAAATCTTCTTTCTCATCAAGATTTAATGATGTTCCTTTTTCCTGAATAATCAAATCATCAATCACCCATCCCCATCCTGTTGCATTAGCGTCAGAATACATTCTAAAGCGAATCAGTATTACATCACCCGGATCAAAAACATCATGTAAATTAATGGTATGATCTTCAAATAAACTTACAGAGTTTGGCTCTTTATCAATATCCTCATAAGCATTGGCCGCATCAGCAAAATCACTCCACTTACTCGACCCATTAACATCATATCCATCCAATAGTGGCACCCAATTAATCCCATCTCCTGTAGCTTCGACAATCACATAATCCCAAAACTCATCATCACCAAAAACAGTACCAGCTTCACCAGGCTCAACCAAAGCAATATCGCGGTATGACATGATAGCATCTTCACGGTTATCTGTTACGATAATTGGATAATCAAGCGTGTAAATCATATCTGATGCTTCGCTGTATGGATGCGAAGTATGAATTGCCCAATCATCAAAAAGTTCGGAAGATATACTAAATCCAGATCCTTTAAAATCATATTTACGATTAGAGAACGGGTTCATGTACTTCTCCACAGCTTCCTTGTAATTAGGATTTAACATCCAAATGTAATTTGATATCTGCTCTTCGGCACCATTATACGCAACCAAATTACACGAAACTTCTGCCTTTGAAATATCAATATCAAGAGTTTGACTCATCACTCCCGGCTCCACGTCAGCAAAAGTCTCAATCAAGCTCTCATCAACAAAAAGCTCAACCTTATCATAAGCTTTGAAGAATTCAAATTCAAAGTTATAACTACCTACAGGCGCTTTGGCAGCTCGGTTAATAACAGGCGCTTTATCAATTGTAATTTGCGGAATATCAAGCGTCCATACACCTAACCCATGGGTTCCTACAATTAATTGTTGACCTACAATTTTCATATCCCAAATACAAACAGCCGGGAGACCGTTATCGGCGTAATGCCAATTTTGACCGCCATCAGTCGATTCAAAGATCCCGATCTCAGTTCCAGCCCAAATTATATTGGTATCATAAGGCATTACAATTAGAGAATACACTGCAACATCAGGAAAACCATTTGTGCTTTTATCATTTTCAAAAGAAGTAATATCAGTCCATGTTTGACCCAAATCATCACTGTATATAATTTTTGGATGAGCAGCTTTTGCAAAGGTTACGAAAACACCGTTCTCATTCTTTGGATGTGCTACAATATCTGATACGAACGAAGCAACTCCACCAGCCTTAGGCACTGCGCTATATGACTTACCGCCATCACTAGACAAGGCCAATGTATTCTCACTTGAAATGGCATTTCCGGCCCATACATATTTGCTGTTGACAGGACTAACGGCCGTGTGCGGGTTGCTACTTCCGTAATTCCATGTTTCAGCAGGCATATTGGTAAGCACCCAATTTCTTCCGAAATCTTGTGAACGCCATACTCCAGAAAGGCCACCAACTAATAACATATTAGGGTTGGAAACCTCATTGGTTATACGCGTTACAAATGGAGCATCGTCATCAAGATCGCCAATTTGAGCATCATTCCACGATGCACCACCATCGTGTGTATATTTGATTTCATTATTATACAATGAAATGGCTATTTTATTAGCATCGTTACTGCACCATGCAGTTTCAAATCCATCGCCACCTAATGCCGATGCCCACACGCTATTTTTTTCGGGGTCTTCAGGTGATAACCATGTACCATTATCTTGTGTTCCTCCAATGTAGATATCTTTTTCAGGATGACGAGAAATACCATAAAACTGCGTGGTTACATAACCAGAAATTCTGGCTGACCAATTTACACCTCCATCATCGGATATAAATACACCACCATCGTTACAATTAACAATACGAAATGGATCACCAACATTCTCAACAATGTGCAGATTATGGTGATCTGCATGTGAATAATTAGGCTCACTCGAAGGCCACCAAACGCTAATTTCCTGAGATGATATTTTTGTGCTTACCAAATCATAATTATCGAGAAAAACATTACTCGCTGGTACGTTATTGACATCCCAGGTATATCCATTGGCTAAAACAGGATAAAGGCTTACAATTCTATTATGCGTAATACCTCCTTCAACAGTAATTTCCGTTAATGGCGCCCCATCTACATACTCAGCTGAATGAACATAAATTTGCTCCATCGTTTCATTACCTAAAGAAAATTTACCATCATTATCATGATCCCTAAAAGAAACCATCATCTGTAAACCAGTAGCCTTATCAACCACTTTAAAAGGAACAGAAACATAATCTTCATATGTAAATAAAGTGGCTGTTGGATTAACCAAATCTGATGTTGTTGTAAATCGGTGTGCCATTTGCGAAACACCTGTTCCAAAAGAAATCTCAACATCGGTATACAAAGTCGAATTATCTGACTCTACTTTTATAGCTCCGGCCTGATATTGTCCTTGCATTGATTTCCATGCCAGAAAATCTGCTCCATTATTTTTAAAGTCATATACACTGCTAGGTGTACCACTTGATGATGCACCCAACGTTACTTCATGGAGATTTAGTCCTCCTACAAATAACTTATTCTTATCCGTAGGGTGTGCTACCAGGGTATTGTTATACCACCCTTGCCCTGAAAGAAATTCAATTTTTGCACTCGGCTCTGTCGAAATCCAATTGTCGCCTCCATCCTTTGATAGTAGAAGATTCGATTCTTGCGTTAAAGCAAAAACATACTCGGGGAAATTTTTCGAAATTGCCAGCTCAATTCGGCCTTCTGTTATCTCTTTTACCTTACTCCAGGTTTCACCACCATCTACACTGGCAATAATACCAATACCATTTTCCGCAGCAAATTGGATTGAATAATCGTTGGGATGACAAATTAAGTCCTGCACTTTTCCACTTGAACCATATTTCTTAGTCCATGTAACACCTCCATCAACACTTTTAAATACTCCGGAGTTAGTTACGGCAACCAATATATCTTCATCATCGTAATCAACTGCAATTCTGTTGACGTATTTAAAATCATCGTTATCGATTGTAGCCACTAATTGAGTCCAGCTATTACCCCTGTCTGTTGACTTAAAAATGCCATTTCCTTTAATCGCATCAAGATTACCGAATCCTTCGCCAGTTCCGGCATACAGAACCTCGTGATTAGATGATGCCATTACTAAAGAACTAACTGAAAGATTGGGCCAATCAAGTGTTAAACATGCCCAGCTATTACCTCCATCAGCAGATTTCCATACGCCACCACCTACAGGGCCGGTAAATAAGGTGTTACCTGTTGCATCATCCGGATCAACAATCAAACCACGTGTTCGACCACCAACATTACCTGGTCCTCTTTCTTTCCAATCAAGTGCAGCAGCACTTTTTAAATGACTGCGTCGTAATTTGGCACTCTTCAATTCATCAAGAGCATTATTTATACTATAATTCGAAGACGGATCTCCACCTGTCTTTAGTAAATGAATATATTCCAAATACTTGTCAGGCTTATCTTGTTTGGCATAACCGTTTGCTCTTCGGCTTACCTTTTCATTGATTTGCTGCTGAATTAAATACTCAGAAGTCTTAGCATCTTTGTGATATGTGCTAGTTGGGGAAGTAGACTGCCAGAGATAAAAAGCTCCTACGCTTAATGACAGTAGCAAAAATGAATAAATGTAGTGTTTTCTCATACTAAAGGTTTAATATAAATCAATTGGGTTTTGTCGTTGTTTGTAATGTACGTACGTTAATGTAATAGTGTTTCATTCTATCATTAACACTTTGGTCTACAGAACTAACACCTGGCCTAGCGCGAACTTCTAGATTCTCGTTATCTACCCATTTAACTTTGGCATCATTTTTTTGTTCTTTGTAAACCAGTTCTTGTTTATCTACATTATAAATGCCAAATGAAAGCGCATTAACAGGCATTTTATTATCTTTTTTATTTGTTAAGCTAAATAATGCAAAGCTCTTATTATCATTAAATTCAACAACAACACCTTCGCCAAAATAGCCTTTAGCTATTTCTTGTATATCGTTTACATCACTATTGTTTTTAATACTCTGGCATTGCACAAATAAAAGAATGACAATACCTATATTTAACAGTTTCATATTAATTAGTTTAGATAATAACCACGGGCGCATAAAGGTAGAAAAATAATAGAAAGTAGAAAGTGAGAATATCTTAGCTATTCGAATAGTAATATTCTAAAAGATGAACTCTTCTTTTATCAACTCAACCTACTAAATATAAAAACATTGATTATCAAAGTATAATAACAAAAAAATCAATGTTTTTATATTTTCTCATACCTTCTTAAAAATATACAGGCAAAACCTTTTTAGTCGGTAAAGATTTGATTCATTCTAATACTTTTAACCTTACCAAATTCACTCAACGATTTTATATCCACTTCATTCTTATTTCCAACGATAGCAATAGAAATTGGCAAACCTTTTACATTCTCATTATAAAAAGCAACAATATCATCAAATGACATTTCTTCATAAACGGGTTTATAAATCAACCCAGGATCCTCCTCATATCCCCGTTTTTGCCATTGCTCAATATTCTGACTTAAATACCTGAAAGATGGTTTCCCAGACCCTGATTTCTGTACCAAGTAATTTTTGATATTATCAATTCGTTCTGGCTTCAAAGGCATGTCATTTATTAGTTTCAAATATTCGTTCAGTGCATTTTTAGTATTATCTGATTGAGTTCCTATATATCCTACTAAAGCCGTTGGAGAACTTTGTATAGGCAAAGAAATGTAATTAGCATTTGCAGTGTAAGCGAACGATCTTAATTCACGTAGTTCTTGCGCTACAATACCATTAAAGCCACCACTAAAGTATTGATTAAACGCTTCGATATACGGCTCTTGCTTTAATTGATAATCGTTCGAACGAATATATAGGTATATGTCACTTTGAGATGCTTCTTTATTATGCACAAAATAAATCGTCTTATCTGCATGCTCAGAAAATGGTATAACATTAGGTGATGTAGACTTTTTTAAGTCGGAGGGGAATGCAAGACTCGATACTAAACGGCTTTTCAATTCATCAAACGGTGTTGTACCCACAAAATGCACACTGGTTTCGAACTGTGTTGCTTTTGTAAACTCTGCAGCCAAAGAACTTAAGGTAAATGCCTTTATTTCATCGGAAGACAAACGCTCCAGCATGGGTGAATTTTCACCATACAATAAGTAGTTTCTTAAAGCTTCAACCTGGCTATCCTTATCTTTCTTTTCAATGCTTCTGCTGCCAATTGTCCCTCCAATTAATCGACTCATCTGCTTTTCATCCAACTCAGGTATTATGTATAGTTTGGATAACAAACGACAAGCATCTTCAAGATTATTCTCATCCCCAGTTAGTATTACATAGGTATAGTTTGCATCATTATAGAAGCGATAAACACAACCTAGACTACTGAACTCTTTTTTAATTTGATGAGCTTCAAATTGTGCCATGACGCCTGCTGAATTCATTAATGATGAGGCTAAGCCAATTGCCGGTATATCGCGACTTCCTGCACCAAACTTAATGGTCATACTAAAAACATCATTTGCTTTATTTGGCGTATAAAACAGCTTCACCCCTGGTGCCAAATCCGAGGTCTTAATGTCATTTTGAAAATCAACAAATGAAGATTTCACCTCATTTAATGGAATGTTCTTAAAGCTTTGAGCAAATACCGAACTTTTGCCTGTTGCGGGTACAATTGGTTCTAGCTTAGGCTTTTTTATTACCTCTCCTTTCGCTGGGCTTCCTTCCATACTATAAAAAGCAAGATAATCATCACCTAAATATTTTTTCGCCACCCTAATCACATCCTCTTTTGAAATAGACTTAACCTTTTCTGGGTAGTCAAGAAATTCATTAATTGATTTATTATTAACAAAAGCCTTACTGCATATCAGACCGATAATTTGTGGTGACTCAAGAGCTAGTTTATACTCATTGATCTGATTAGTTTTAACAGCATTTAATAACCAGTCACTTACATTGCCATCGATCATTTTATTTAATTCTTTCTCAATAATCTTATGGATGACATTTACCGATGTAAACTTATAGGTATTTAAATCGAATGTAGGAACGGCTGAAATATTAATACTTCCTCCATATTTTCGAGTATCTGCACCCACATTAACATACTGAATATCGCCATCTAATACATACTTATCAAGCACACCCGTTTGATTGTTATTTGAAAGAATTTCACAAAGCAAGTCTAGGGCAACTTCGTCCTCATCTCCAACTTTTATGCCTTCATATATCCAAAAAGCTTGAGGGAAAGGGGTCATTCTCACATTCTTCTTCACCTTGCCATCAAAACTTTTTTGTTGATAAACCTTGTCTTGAGGCACTTCTTTTGTCTGCCATGTACCAAAACTTTTTTCAATCAATGGCTTTACAGCTTCAATATCAATATCACCTGAAAGGACTAATGCCATATTACCAGGCACATATTGGGTATTATAAAAATCGATCACATCTTTTAAAGATGGGTTTTTCAAATGATCAGTGTAGCCAATTATACTTCTTCCATAAGGATGTTCTTCGCCATAAACCGCTGCACTCAATTCGTCCATTAAGGCCGAAAAAGGATCATCAGCGTACATATTCTTTTCTTCATAAACATTTTCTAATTCCGCTTGAAACCCTCTAAAAACAGGATTTTGAAACCTTGCAGAGTATAGCTCCAACCATCTCTCTACATTGTAAGATGGAAAAGAATTATAATAAGATGTTTGATCATAACCCGTTCCAGCATTCAAGCCCGTACCCCCAATACTCTGCACCAGATTACTGAATTCATTATTTATTGTATACTCGCCTGCTTTTAATGATAGTTCATTTATTTCTTTTGAAATCTCTTTTTTTCGTTCCGGCTCTTCAGATTCTCTCATCTCTTCAAATAATGAGATTATCTGATTATAAAATACTTTTTCAGCCTCCCAATTGGTAGTACCCAATTCTTCAGTTCCTTTAAACAGCACATGCTCTAAATAATGTGCTAAACCTGTTGATTGGATTGGTTCGTGGTATGAACCAGCTTTCACCGTAACACTTCCAAAAACGTTAGTCGCTTCAGGATCTTCATACAAAATAACAGTTAATTCGTTATCTAGTTTATAATGCTCCAGCTTTCCGGGTAGTTCTTCAGCTCTATTAATAATTGGCATACATAAAAGTACTATCAGCCAATAGAAGGTTAGTTCTTTTTGTCTCATAAAATTAAGTTTAGGTGGTAAAAATGTTTAAACAATAAAAGTACCTCTACTAGAACACTAGTAGCTTGAATCACATAATAAAAGCCCGAACTCGCGCTCGGGCTTATCGCAAATATTGTTACTCAGTTCGTATTATGGTAGTGTTAATATTTCATTATAGATACCAAACGAGCCTAAATCTGGCACGTAATGAAGTAAGTCCATATCTAAATTCTTCCCATCAACAGAGCCTTCTCCTGAAACGTAAATATCTCCATAATCACCATGAATCCATGCACGCTGTCCGCTAACTTCTATTTCATCACCATCAACAAACACTTCAACCATATAACCATCTCCGTAAAAGTCGGCTTTATAGATTGCTTGGGTATCCCCCACTAATCCTTCAACATCAACCTCCCAAGAACCACCAAATATTTCAGAAGTAAAAGTACCTTTACCTAAAGGTGTAAATACTCTCTTTTTGGTTACTTTAAGTTCAGAGTTGCTATTAAAAACAAGTGCATTTTCACCAACTAAAGTTAGTTTAATTGTGTAGGTTTTAAAAGGATCTAATGCTGATAAGTCAGAAACTGATATCTCAACTGCTGTTTCCATTACGCCTTGTTCAAAAACAAAGTCACTATTTACTAATTGAAACAGGCCATTGTCTTCCTCTGCCAATTCCATCTCCACAGAAATGGTCGTTCCTGCATCTTCTTTTAAATAACGTGCAATAGGGCATTCAACCACTAGGTTCCCGTCGCTAACTTCTAAGCCTTCTATTACTTTTTCGGGAAAATAAACATTATCTAAATCAGCTCCAGGAATAACCGGCCCTTTGTTTTCTTGGTCACAAGCACTCAGCGCTACCAAAAACATGACTGCATATATATATATTCTTCTCATATGTTTTCTTTTAAAAGGTTATTCAATAAATGCTACCAAGGGTTTTGATCCATATCCTGATCCATTGCCTCATTTCCATCAAACTCAGCCTGAGGAATAGACATTACCCAATCAGGGCACATTGGATCTAAGGTACCGATACCACTTATTAAGTTCGAATGATTCGAACCCGTAAAATCACGTGTAAAACCAGTTTTAGTTCTCTTAATATCATAAATACGAGGATGCTCACCCCATAATTCAATCCTCTTTTGTAAGAAAACTTCATCTAATAAAGTAACACTACCAACCGAAGGGGTTGTTGGGCCATTATCATCATTTGTTGTTAAAGTATTTGCATCACTTAAACTACTAATGTCGTAACCAGCGATACGCTCGTCCATTAAATCAGCTAACAACTGACGCGCCTCTCCATAGTTAGTCAACATACAAGCTGCCTCAGCCATAATCAACATCATTTCTTCGTGACGCATAAAAACATAATCACCAGCACCTGTGGATTGATTCTTAAACTGGAATTTAAACTGATTGTAACTTAGCTGCGTTCCTGTAGGTTGTTCATCCTCTGAAGGAATAGCTCCATTCCACCAATCCTTGCGAATGTCGTTATCATCAACTTGTTCATAAAGCCAATTACTT
Source organism: Carboxylicivirga sp. M1479 (assembly GCF_007097485.1). Classification (GTDB taxonomy): domain Bacteria; phylum Bacteroidota; class Bacteroidia; order Bacteroidales; family Marinilabiliaceae; genus Carboxylicivirga. The sequence goes on from NZ_VKDE01000010.1 coordinate 47,171, forward strand.
ACACACACTCTCGATTTAAATGCATAATAATCTGAAGCACTCGCATCCATGTGACCAAACAGTCCGGCACGTCCAGCACCAGGAACCTGATCGTCGATCACTTCGAATCCCCACAACACTGACTTATTAGAAATATCATTAAAAGCATAGCCACCTTTAATATCTGCTTCTGAAATCATGACAGTATTTCCAGTCAAAGCTTCTTTTGCTGCATCATAAGCATCTTGCCAACGCTGCTGCTCAATCATTATCTGAGCTTTTATACCATTAGCTGTATAGTAATCGATATTAGAAATATGAACTTTTTCAGCTGCTTTATCGGGATTAAGACGTACAATAGCACTATCAATATCCGCATTTACTTGATCATAAACTTCTGCTAAAGTACCTCTTCCTTTACCTTCTGTATCAATGGTTGTTGGTTCGGTATATATTGGCACACCAGGTAAACTTTCGTTACCAACATAAGTTTGCTGATAGAATCTGGCTAAATTAAAGTAACAGAAAGCACGTAAAGCAAAAGCTTGCCCCATCAATGAGTTCACCTTTGTTGGTGCACCTGATAAAGTTTCTTTCGATGCCAATATTGAATTTGCATTTGTTATCAAGGTATAATAAAAATTCCATGTTGAATATGGGCGACCTGAAGTATGCGTATAATCTGACTTCACCTGATATTTATAATCGTAGTAAAACCAACCACTACCTTGTTCGTTCTGCACCATATCTTCGGCCATTAATCCGCCACAATGCATTAAGGCAACATGACCAAATTGCTCATGTTCCCATCCTCCACCCCAGCCGGTTTGGTACATGGCTCTATATAGTCCATTAATGGTACTCATTGCTTTATCCACATCTGAAAAAAGCTCTGGACCTGAAGCCTGATCCGTCGGAAATGTATCCAAGTTGTCTTCACATCCAATGAAAGAAGCAACAAGAAAAACTGCTATTAAAAATTTATATAATTTCATAATTTGGGCTATTTTAGAATTTTACATCAAGTCCAATAAGTGTAGTTTTCACCGGCGCATACACAAAGTCTGTTGAGCCAGAGAAGTTGTATTGAGGATCCATTCCATCAAGATGTGAGAATAACGCCAGGTTATCCATTGTAAGATAAATACGTACTTTTTCCAGTCCGATACTTGCTCCAATGTTCTTAGGAAGTGTATATCCTACAGTTATATTCTTAATTGCGAAATATGAAGCATCAATCAAATCAGCGTTCGTTTGTGCTCTATCGAACCCTGTTCCATTTTCAATTCTTGGAACATCAGTAATATCTCCTGGTTGTCTCCAAGCTCTCGAAATGTTTTTATGATAGTTTGCTCCAACGTAAGTCGGATTCATCAAACCACGGTATACGCCATCAAATACCTCTCCACCTACTGAAAAAGTTGTTAAGAATGAGGCATCGAAATTGGTGAAAATTTTAAAATCACTTCCAAACGAACCATAAAAATCAGGTATACGACTTCCCATTATCTTACGAGAATTAACAGCCTCATTTTTACTATCCGAAACTGAATACACCATATTTCCGTCGGCATCTTCTTCAAAAACATGATAAAGCTGAGCTCCAGTTGTAGGATCAACACCTGCACTCTCTGACAACCAGAAAGAGTTGATTTCTTCACCTACTTTATTAATACGGGTACCGGAAATAATCTGATCTTTCTCACCGTCAAGCTTTAAAATCTCATTATGAACGGTAGATAGGTTCACATTAGCAAACCATTCAAAGTTAGTTGACTTAATAATATCAACTGTTGTACTAAATTCGAAACCTCTGTTGAGCATCTCACCAACGTTATCCCAATAACTTGCAAAACCAGTTGAAAGTGGCATTGGTTTCTGCATTAACATGTCAATCGTTTTACGATTATAATATTCTAAAGAGAAGTTGGCTCTATTAAAAATACGTGCCTCTACTCCTATATTAAAGTTCAGATTCTCTTCCCACTTAATATTTTCATTACCCAGTGATGCCAATCGGGCACCTCCAAGTGTTGAGTTAGGAACGTCAAGATTATACAATGACTGCCACGCATAAAAGTTATTAGTTGTTGTTGTACTGATGTTGTCGTTTCCTTGCAATCCATAACTCGCTTTTAATTTCAAGTTATCAATCCATGAAACACCATCCATAAAACTTTCTTCTGATACACGCCATGACGCACCAACCGACCAGAAATTACCCCAGCGATTGTCTTTATGGAAACGTGACGATGCATCAGCACGGAAACTAGCACTGAAATAATAACGATCCATAAAATCATAGGTTAAGTTCGTGAAGTATGACTCAATAGCATAGTTATCTTCAAACGATGTCAAATCAACAGTAGTCGTTCCTGGAGCCAATTCAACAATTCCAGGGAAAGGAAAGCCAGTTTTCGTACCTGTCATATAATTATACTTATAGGCATAATTTTCATGACCTAACAGTACATTTAATTTACTCTGACCAAACTCTTTTTCATATCGAACTAACTGATTCCAGGTATAAGCAAAGGTTCTAGAGGTTACTTTATTTAATCTACCATTGGAGCTAACATAGTTTCCAAAGTCCGGATTATAATAACTGAATTGATTTCTTGTTACGTAATCAAACCCAAGGTTGGTTACTACACTTAAGCCTTTTACTGCCTTAGCAATACCATCACCAAGTAAATCAATATGGAAACGTCCGGAAACATTATCATACTTAACTTTACTTTCATCTTCATATAGGGTTGCTACTGAGTTAAAATTTGGCTGAGCACCACTAGGGCGGTTAATACCATAGTCGAACTGTTTGTCTCCAGTTTCTGATAACACAAGACTTCCATCTCTATCGCGCACATAAACGGGATAAATCGGAGCCATAAACTGAGCCGAATACCAAACATTTGAAGTAGAAGAACCTGTTGAAGCTAAATAATCCGTGTTCGTTTGTGCGAAGTTAATACTACCGCCATACTTAAACCACTCCTTAGCATCTACCTCAGCACCAACACGACCTGAGAAACGTTCAAAATTTGTATTCTTCAATAAGCCTTCTTCGCTTAAATATGCAAACGACGAAAACATTCTAGTTTTCTCAGTACCTCCATTAACAAGAATTTGATACTCCTGACGAACGGCATTTTCATTGGTTACTTCGTCTAACCAGTCACTTTCGAATGCACGTGTGGCATTTGGATTTACCAGTCCGGTTGCTGGATCAATGAGTTCACCTACTGGCATGCTATAAAAGTTATACTGCTCGTCAACTCCAAAGATTCCTGTACTACTTCCCATTTCATCAACGGCCATTTGACCTGCTAGCGATGGATCAACACCATCCTGATAGATGAATTGATTTTTGTAACCATGGTAAACAGCTTCAATGTACTCATCAGAATTCAATGTTTCATAAGGTTTCACAGCTCTATTGGCAAAACCATGTGATACTTTAAGCTCAACTGATGTTTTACCTTTTTTACCTTTTTTGGTAGTTATTAAAACAACACCGTTAGCACCTCGAGAACCATATAAAGCACCAGCAGAGGCATCTTTCAATACAGTTACTGACTCAATATCACTATTGCTAATAGCATTAAGGTTACCATCATACGGAACACCATCAACAACATACAGCGGATCATTACTTGAGTTAATAGAGCCGAACCCGCGAATTCGAATAGAAGCACCAGAACCTGGCTGACCAGATCCGGAAGTAGTTTGAACACCAGCAATTTGGCCATCAATAGCTTTAGTGACATTTGCCGCTACACGTTTTTCTAATTTTTCGGCAGCAACAACTTCAGCTGATCCTGTAAATGATTCCTTTTTAGCTGTACCGTAGGCAACAACCATAACTTCACCTACATCAACAGCATCACTTTGCATCGCAGCATCAATATTCGTTTGCCCTGTGTAGGCCACTTCTTGCGAGGTCATACCTACAAATGAGAATACGATAATGCTAGCATCATTGGGAACTGATAGGTTATAGGTACCATCGGGTGTGGTAACGGTACCAATTGTAGTTCCTTTTACAAAAACTGAAACGCCTGGTATTGGATTACCATCAGAAGCGTCAGTCACAGTACCGGTTAAATTCGTGGTTTGAGCAAAAGTTTGCCAACCAAGCATAACCATAAGCGAAAGTGCAAATAGTACTTTCTTCATAGACTAAAGGTTTAAAAATTAATAATTGTGATAATTGTTAGTTTCAAACCAAATGTAACAATACTTTCTATTTTTTCATATTTTTTAACACTATTCCGACAGACTTTTACTTATTTATGTTCAAATATTGAAAAATTTCAAGGCAAAAGGCACCTTTTCATGTGTATCATGCTTTTAAATCACACATTTACTTGGCTTTTTATATTACTTATAATTGCAGCCCAATAAATAGGTGTGTAATTTTTAACATTCTACTATTACCCACAAATAGATAATAAACTCTAACAATTAATTTGGAAGCAATGAAATAATAGGTAAGAGAGGGAGATTAACGAAACTTGAAACCAACAAGGATCGTATTTAAGTCGTATATAAGCCAATTACTCTTTACGTATTAACTCAAATTATTATTTGGACGCATGTACTGAACAAGATTACAAAAGATAAAATCGCATCAGAATAAGCAACATACTATAAAAAGATTTATAAAATAAAAAAGCTCGACTAAATAGCCGAGCTTTAAAATAATATGAATACCAGAATTAATACTTATTCTGGTCGTCTTCTGTTAAGTTTGGATTCGCATCAATTTCCATTTGTGGAATCTTCCAAACCCACTTTGGATTATCTGATGGTCTATCCTGCTTAAAACCATTCTGGTAAAGCACTGAAGAAGCACCAGAACCTGTTTGGTCAAGAGGATCATTCCAACGAATATGATCGTGGAAACTAAAGCCTTCACCCCATAACTCTACGTGACGTTGGAATTTCACTTCAGCCATTAAGGCATCTTGTGTACCAAAAACAGAAACATCGTAACTTGGATTTCTTTCAGTACCTAATACAGCTAAAGCTGCCTGAGCCTCAGTAACCATGTTCAACATTGCATATGCTTCTGCCTCGATAAGGTACATTTCTGAAGCACGCATAAAAATCACATCATCCGGATCAATTGTTCCACCATTTGCATTTAAGAACTTCACTGACATATACGGGTGAGTGTGGTGACCTGATGTCATGCGATACTCTGTTTGAATTGCAGCCTTTGCAGCTTTAAATTCCGCATCAGTATCATAATTAGGATCAGTCTCATAACTTCCACCCCAGCCATTAGATGCATTTTTATTACTATTAGGAGCAGTAGGCAACCACAACTTTGTTCTGTAGTCAGTAGCTGGTAATGCATCGTAAATAGCATTATTAATCATCTTAGGATTACCTCTATTCTGGCTACCGTTAAAATTGGTACCTAGGTAATAAAAGTAAGCTGCATAGTAATTCGTTTCTGAATCAATTACATGACCACCCCAAATTACTTCCGGTAAGTTATATGAATTAAACCCACTTAAATAATCAGCCTCATTCATTAAAGAATAACCCTTGCGAGCTTCAGCAGCTGCACTTGCAGCTACAGCCCAATCACCTTTTGATAAAGCAATACGTGCTTTTATACCATAAGCCGCATTTTGTGAGATATGCGAATTATTATTTGGAGCAGTAGCATCAGCTAAATATGAAATAGACATGTCGATGTCTTTTTCAATCTGGTCGTAAATTGCTTGAACTGACGAACGTCCTTCACTAGTGTAAGGAGCCTCAGTTGTAAACAATAACGGCACACCAGGCTCTGTGCTAGGGTCTGCGCTTATCAAATAACCTTTTGCATACGTCATTACCAATTGGTGGTATGCCCAAGCTCTATAAGCATGCGCTTGACCTAAAATATTAGACATAAAAGCATCCACTGGCATTTGAGCCTCTTCCACCTTGTTAATGATAGAGTTAGCACTTGCAATAAAGTGGTAACGCTGGTACCAAACATTACGAGGTGTTGTATAAGTGGCACTAATGTGTGTTTGCCATTGTAAATCAGAACGCATCCAACCATTACCTGGTGAAGAGTGAATAACATTACCTCCCATAGCATCATATGATGGTAAGAAGTGACTCTGACCAGTTCTTGACCAAGAAGCTCCTTCAAGAGGTGACTGAGAATACATCTGACGATGTAAGCCATTAAGGATCAGCATCATGTTATCCGGAGATGACAATGCTGCTTCTGCAGATATTGAATCCGTTGGAGTTGTCTCAAGGAAGTCTTTCGAACAACCTGAAAATATGACCAACACAGCAATTAAAGCTAAAAATATATTTCGTTTCATATTTATCTATTTTTACAATTTAATTCTTAGAATGAAACATTAACACCCATAGAGATCACTCTTGCAGGATTATAATCGTATCCATCAGGTGTACCAGCTAAGTTGTACTGAGGATTTAATCCTTTACGTGCACTTGAAAGGAATAAATTTTCACCAGTTACGAACACTTTCAAATGACCAATACCAGCATTTTTAACAAATGCTTGTCTGAAAGTATATGATAAGTTTACATTCTTTAATGCGATGTAAGAAGCATCCGTTAAATAACGTGTTGACATTGTTTGATTAATTAACGAATTACCATTCTCCATTCTTGGAACATCGGTAATATCACCTGGATTTTTCCAAGCTCTTGCCATATCAGGGTGTAAAGATTCACCATATTCACCTTCGTGCATCATGTTGGCATATCCGTAATCAAGAATTTCTCCTCCTACACCATAAGTAAACATGAAGTCTAATGCGAAGCCTTTATAACTCATACTATTACGTATAGAACCAAAAAAGTCAGGCTGTGAAGTAGCTCCGGTATATCCTTTACCTGCATCATTGTAATCTTCAACAGTTACATATTCACCAGTAGTTTCATCAACTTCTCTTTCAAAATTTCCAGTTGGCAAACCTTCTTCAGTTTCAGTTTCTACCCAATTATAATACAATGGCATACCGTTGTCAGGATTAACACCTGCATAATCGTAAATAAAATACTCGTAACGGTTACGACCTTCGGCCCAACGTTTAGAACCTGTAACAACAGGATCAGGTATCTCTGTAATTTCAGCATTAAGCGTGGACACCTGTAAATATAGATCCCAGTTAAAATCAGATGTACGGAAAATAGTACCCGTAAGTCCTAATTCCAATCCTGAATTAACCATTGTTGCAATGTTAGCAGGCTTCTCACTTAAACCATTTGATAATGGAATTGGTACATTGTACAACAAGTCAGAAGATGTTTTATTCCAATATTCAATAGAACCATCAATTCTTCTGTCGAGAACTGCAAATTCTAAAGCGACGTCATACGATTCACTTGTTTCCCAAGTTAATTGCTCATTTCCTAAGTTCGACCAATAAATACCTGGCTCACCAGCGTTAGGATAAAGTGCATAACGCGGCTGAGAGATATAAAAATCACGATTTCCATCACCGTCTAATAATGCATCCTGACCTACTTGACCAAATGAAGCTCTTAATTTTAATTTATCAACCCAAGAAATGTTTTGAATAAACTGCTCTTGATCCATTCTCCAAGAACCACCAAGTGAAAAGAAGTTACCCCAACGAACATCAGATGAAAATACAGAAGAACCATCACGACGGAATGAACCACTTGCATAATACTTGTCGTTAAAGTTGTAGTTGGCACGAGCAAAGTAACCTTCAGTACGTTTATCTGAAGAATAGCCAGATAAATCAGATACTTTAGAGAAGTTATCAAATTCGTAGATACCTGTTGCTGTTTGCGTATTTTTCATTCCACCACTACCGGTGTAATGACGATCAAAACTCTCATGACCTAAAGTTATATCGAAGTTATGACCTGTTTCAAATCGCTTATTATACATTAATAATTGAGCAAAGTTCTCAGTTGTTCTTCGGTAACGATCCTCACTATAACGTCCGCCTGGAGCTCCATCACCCACAACGTTGTTCTCATATTCTTTATTAATATAATCCTGAACATCTAAACCATATGTCATTTTAGCTGTTAGACCATCCATAATAAAGAATTCTGCATAATATCTAGAGATAAGCGTATTACGCTTTGTGATATCACTATTCCAAAGAGTTTCAGCAACTGTATGACGACCGACTAAAGAAGGACGAGCAGCAATATCATAATCAGGATAACCTTCACCTAAGTCATATTGTTTCTTTCCTGCTTCATCCAAAATATAATCCCCCGTTGTTGGGTCTATTACATATACTGGATAAATAGAACCAATGCTTTTAGCGAAAAAGAATGGGTTAGCATAACTAGTACCCCTTGACTGAGGCCCTGATGTTTCACTCATTGCAGCATTTAAACTACCACCTAATTTCAACCATTTTTTTGGCTGGAAATTACCTTTCAGTAAAGTTGTTAAACGATCATATGCACTGTTAATTACATAACCTGTCTCATCCAAGTATGAGGTTGAGAAGTACACATCAGCCTTATCATTACCACCTGAGATATTAATAGAATACTGCTCACGCTTACCTTTTTGAGTAAGAGCATCGTACCAATCTAAGCCTTTAGCATTTACCTGTGCATTCGGATTTAGAACTCCGTTAACATCAACAATCTGATCATTAGGGACATTAAATGGATTGTAGGCCAAACGATCAGCAATTTTTAAAGATGCTTCCAAAGCAGGATCACCAGTAAACTCATCATCCTCAATCAAAGCTCTTTTGTATCCTTGGTACATTAATTCATAATACTGACCAGGATTAGCATAGTCGTAATTAGGTATCGCCTGAGAAATTACCCCATAATTAGCAGCTACATTTACTTTAATACCTCCATCTTTACTCTTACCGCCTTTGGTTGTTATTACCACAACACCGTTAGCAGCGCGCGAACCATAAAGCGCAGTAGAGTTAGCATCCTTTAGAATGGTCATCGATTGAATATCCTCAGGATTAATGTTATTTAATCCACCTTCATACTGCACACCATCAACAATAAACAAAGGATCGGTAGTACCATTAAGTGTTCCAACTCCACGAATAATAATATCTGGAGAAGAACCTGGCTGACCAGATGAAGACATCACCTGAACACCAGTAGCATTACCTTCAATCGCTTGAACGGCAGAAGTAACTGCTCTGGACTCTAAATCTTTGGCGCCTACAACAGATGCAGAACCCGTAAAGGCTTCTTTTGTTGTAGTACCATAAGCAACAACCATTACTTCACCTACATCAACAGCATCGCTTTGCATTGAAGCATTAATAGTTGTTTGCCCATTAAATGCAACTTCTTGAGATGTCATTCCTACGAATGAAAAAACAATTGTGGTTGCGTCATTAGGAACAGACAAATTGTAAGTACCGTCGGGAGTTGTAACTGTACCAATGGTTGTTCCTTTTACAAAAACTGAGACTCCAGGGATCGGACTACCATCCCCCGCATCAGTAACTGTTCCGGTTACATCTGTAGTTTGTGCAAAAGCCTGCACACCCATAATAACCAAAACCGAAAGTGCAAATAGTACTTTCTTCATAAACTAAAGGTTTTAAATTAATAATTACATGTTAATTGTTAGTTTCCGTGCCAAAAGTAACAATACTTCCTAATTTTTCATACTTTTTAACAGTCTTGTTGGTGACGCAAATCATGTTTTAAAGCAGTTGTAACAAACATTAACTTTCATTCGGCTTCCAATATCATTTCGTAACGTATTTGTACTCTTTCACTAACATTTAAACAACCATAATACCTCAATTGCCTATGGAGCGTTAATTTTTAATAAAAAAATTTAAAAAAATCACTTTTGATTAGTATCCTCCACGACTATTTCCACACTTTGTATAGCATAAATTCAATGAATGATGAACGAAATCAAGACTAGGCACATGCAACAAAAAAGGGCCACTCAATGAGCAGCCCTAAAAATCAATATTTCTATTGACTGGATTTAACACGAACTATTATGGATTTTGATCTTCTTCATTAATTTCACTATTCGCATCCAATTCGTTTTGCGGAATTTGATAAATAAAGCGATTGTCGTTTGCAGGCACTTGCTTTATTACTGTCGCATGATGATTTGTTGACTTTGTTCTATCCAAAGCTTCGCCGCGACGTATCATATCAAGAAATCGCTTGCCTTCACCCCAGCACTCAATTCGCTTCTGAAAATAAATTTCTTCTTGCAATGATCGTCCAGAAGTTGTTGCACTATATTCCGGATTACGTGTTTTCATAACCTCTTCCAATGCAAGCTTAGCACCAGCCTCGTTTTTATTAAGTAACATGGCCTCGGCTTTTAAGAAATACATTTCGGCAACTCTATAATATATATAGTCAGCTTCAAAACCACCAACATCGGCAAATTTTGAGCAAACTTTATACGTTACGCCTTCAACAACTTTATCCTGAAACCATTTTGAGCGCTCATCATTTTCATCAACACCATCGATCAATTCACTGGCAACTTCTTTATATTGAGACAAACCTCCAGCATATCCTGCGCCATAAGGGTTGATATGACTTGGGAATGAAGCATAGAAAGTACACGTTTCGGCGTTGATACGCGATCCCCATAACACTTCATTCATATCAACACTATTAAAACCATTGTGTACCTCTGAACCAGATAACAATGTACCGCCCTGCATGGCCAAGTCGCAATACTTCACAACCTCATCCCACTGATTCGGGTAATCATCAACAAAACTGATGACATTAGCCAAAATAGCTGCAACAGCATATTCGTTTAACTCTTCGGGTTTAGCTTTACCAGCGCCTTTTAGTAAATCATAGGCTGATGTTAAGTCGGCAATAATTAAGTCATACACATCAGCAACAGGCTGACGAGCAGCTAAGACTGCATCTTCGGTATAAATAGGTATACCAGCCGCATTCTTATCAATGCTATAAGGGTGCTGGTAACGATTAATCAAACCAAAGTAAGAATATCCGCGTGCTGCATAAGCCTGGCCTAAGATATTCTTGTGCTCATCGCTTAACTCAACCGTTTCTTCAGCTGGCTTTAACAATGTAATTGCATTATTTGCTCCTCGTATTAATTCGTAATAAAGCGCCCAACAACTACGTGGTCTTCTGTAAGCAGCAGCTCTGTTATCTAATCGATAATCAAAAACAAACCAACCATTATTATAAGCTATATCGTCGGTCATCATATCAGAACCAAGCTCCATGGCTTTCACACCAAAATCATCATGACTGGTTCTGTACTTAAACATATCGGTATAAATACCAGCCACGTTGGCTTTAGCAATTGACACAACGGCACCTGGGTCGGTCACCAACAAATCATCAATCTGCTCTTGAGAGGCTCTATCGGTTGGCTCGTGATTAAAAAATTCATCGGAGCATGCGGTAAACATACCCAGCAAACCAAGCATCAAGAATATATGTATTCTATGTAATTTCATTTTTGTAATGTTTAAAAGTTAACATTCAAGCCAAAAGAGACTGTTCTAATAGGCGCATAATTAAAGCTTGTGTTTGAGCCACTAAAGTATTGGCGCGGGTCCATACCTGATCGCTTACTGAACAACAACACATTATCAGCAGCAAAGTACACTCGCAACGATTTAACATGTAAATCATTTAACAGCTGAGCTGGAAAAGTATATCCCAATGTGATGTTTCTAATATTAAAATAAGAAGCATCAATTAAGAATCGATCTGACTGCTGATTAGCATCCTGATAATTCTCCTCCAAACGAGGCACATCGGTATTTGGATTGTCTGGGGTCCATGCATTATTGATATCTGTATGCCAGTTTGTACCCAAACGGCCAGCATGCATTAAACCTGCATAGTTCCCATCATATACCTGACCGCCAAATTGAAAATTGGTTACGACAGATAAATCAATGCTCTTATAGGTAAATGTGTTATTCCAAGATCCTTGAAAATCGGGCAATGACGAACCGCTAATCTCGCGAGAATCAGAGCTACTTACCTGCTCATAACTATCGGTTTTAACTTTTACCTCGTTGCCTTCTTCATCCACCGAATTCATCCAATACAAAGCCGAGCCTGTTTCAGGATCAACACCTGCCCATTGGTTCAAATAAAAATCGTAAATAGAACCGCCAACAGTTAATATTTTATTACCCATCACAATTCCATTCTCTACCTTATCAGCAGGAAGACTCGTTATTTCATTTTTATAATGCGTACCAAACAAGGCCATGTTCCATGTGAAGTTATTATTGCGAACAATATCGTAAGCCACATTAAAGTCAATACCTTCGTTTTTCATATCAGCGATATTCTCAGGAATATAGGCTATACCCGATGACGTTGGCTGAGGATTATTAAAAAGAAGGTCAGAAGTAGCCCTATTGAAATACTCAAACTCAAATCTTAAGCGATTATGAAGAGCCGTTAACTCAACCCCAACATTTAAGTTCTTGCTTACTTCCCAGGATAAATCTTTATTTCCTTTGTAAGCTAATGAAAGACTCACTTCGCCATTGTTGTTAACCACATCGTACATATCCTTGTATGGATAATATACGGTATTGCTATTGGTATCAAGTATCCCATCATTTCCTTGTACACCATAAGATCCTTTTAACTTTAAGTTGTCGACCCAAGTAACCTGACTCATAAACTCCTCTTCGCTTACTCGCCACGATCCACCAACAGACCAAAAGTTACCCCATCGGTTATTATCATGAAACTTTGATGAACCATCGGTTCTGAAACTAGCAGAAAAATAATAGCGATCTTTAAAATCATAGTTTACCTGAGACAGGAAACTTTCGATTGTGTGGCGATTGGCATAAGATGTTAAACCAACCATATTTACCCCGTTATTAAACTCATGATTATCAGGGATGAAAAAGTTAGTTTTCTCACCATACAACTGTTTCATTTCGTAGTTATACGATTCGTGACCAACTAAGGCTGAAATCGAGTGCTGACCAAATGATTGATTATACTTTAGCAGTTGATTAATGGTTGTTGTTTGGTAACGATTACCCCATTTTTGTGAACGACCGTTAACATTAACTGCATCACCATTTAGTGGGCTATAGAAAACAGATCGATTGAGGTTACGAAGGTCGTAAGCCATATTAGCCGTAATGTTGAAGTGCTGTAAGAAATCTACAGATAAGTAAGTACGATTACTAAAACTATCTTCAACACGATTATTTAGATCATAAGCCGACATGGCTGCAGGGTTCTGACGAGCACCGTATACACGCCCCGAAGTCCCCTCCATTGTTTTATCTCCAAAATCGTACATCACTTCACCCGTTGGACTATATTGTTTATTTCCATCGGCATCGTAGATATAAACTGGATAGATAGGTGCCACATTCTGCGTAAACATAAATGGGTTAGAAAATGAATTTCCTGATGATGTTTTAGGTGCATCCTGCTCTCCTCGGGCATACGATAAGTTCGAACCAATCTTAATGTGTTCAGTAATCTGATAGTCGAGGTTACTTCTTAAAGAAAAACGTTCAAATGACGAACCCCTAATAATACCTTCATCATTTAAGTAACCCAAGGAAATATAGTGCGTTGTTTTTTCTGATCCTCCACTAATATTCAGGTTATACTCCTGTCGCTTTCCATTGTTAAAGGTCTCATCTTCCCAATTATCATTATAAAGATAAGATGCGCTTGTTACGGTTCCATCGGGCATAACTACTTGTGTATCATCTACACCTCTATAAGGATTATAGCCACCTAAACGATTGATCAAATCATTAGACGCTTCAACACCTGCTTCCTCAAGCGTATACTCGTCTCCTGCATAAAATCCATTGCGATAGGCCTCCCATGCTTTTCCAAAATACTGCCCAGGATCAGTATACACATCGTAGGCCGGCACAGCTCTGGAATTAACTCCCACGCGAGCATCAAATGAAACACGAGTCTCTCCTTTTTTACCTTTTTTAGTGGTAATCATGATAACACCATTGGCACCACGCGAACCATAAAGAGCAGCACTTGCCGCATCTTTTAAAACCGTTAACGATTCAATATCTTGCGGATTAATTGCATTCAACTTACCATCATAAGGTACACCATCAACCACGTACAATGGCGAGCTGGAAGCATTAATAGAGCCCACTCCCCGAATTCGAATAGCAGCATCAGATCCTGGCTGACCACTTGAGCTTACCACCTGCACTCCTGAAGTAGTTCCTTCCAGTGCTTTGGATACCGATGAGGTTTGCATTTTTGCAATTTGCTCCCCACCTACAACAGATGCAGAACCAGTAAATGATTCTTTTTTTGCAGTACCGTAAGCAACCACCATCACTTCTCCCACATCGATTGCATCGCCTTGCATTACAGCATTAATAGTTGTTTTACCATCAATTACAATTTCTTGCATGGTCATACCAACAAACGAAAAAACAAGAGTTGTTGCATCTGCTGGCACTTCAAGATTGTAGGCTCCATCCGGCATTGTAATGGTTCCAACAGTTGTTCCTTTGACAAAGACTGACACACCTGGAATGGGACTTCCATCACTTGCATCAGTCACAATTCCGGTCAAGCTAGTGGTTTGTGCAATCAACGATTGCAAACCAAGCATAACCATTAACGAAAGTGCACATAGTACTTTCTTCATAGACTAAAGGTTTTAAATTAATAATACTATTTGATTGAATTTTCGCGACTAAAATAGTATTACTATCATTATTAATACCAATATCTCATATGATAATAGTCATCTTAATTTTCTTTTCCTTTTTAATAATTATTTATATTGACACAAAACAACTATAATCACAACAATACAAATACGTATGAAATTGAAATAACCCAAATGTACTATGCATAACAAATCGTCAACACACATTAAATCCTGCTTTCAAACGGATCTAATTCATAAGGAAACAAAACTAGTCCTAAGCACACATCTAACGCCAATACAACTTTCTTTATTAAATCCACATGTTGGATCATTTTTAGAAATGAGATTTATTTCTAAAATAAATTCACTCAAGTATCAACTATCACCTTTCGTTTTTCAAGCTATAAATTCTACTTTTGGAAGCTGTATTGATAAGAGCAAGATTGAATAGTTATTTACAGTCTATTCTACCTCCAGTACACAACTAGGATACATTTAAAAGATAGACATTGGCTAAAACTAAGAAAACACCCGTGCAGACTCCATTAATGAAGCAGTATTATAGCATTAAGGAAAAGTATCCGGATGCCATATTATTATTTCGAGTTGGTGATTTTTATGAAACATTTTCAGACGATGCTATAAAGGCTTCGCAAATACTAGGTATCACGCTTACCAGAAGAGCCAATGGCGCTGCCTCGTACGTTGAATTAGCAGGTTTTCCGCACCATGCCTTGGATACATACCTACCCAAGCTTGTACGAGCAGGCGAAAGGGTAGCCGTATGTGACCAGCTGGAAGATCCTAAAATGACCAAAAAAATTGTAAAACGAGGTGTTACAGAACTGGTAACTCCCGGAGTAGCCATCAACGATAATATACTTGAGCACAAGGAAAATAATTTTTTGGCCAGCATACATATTGATAAAAAAGTGGCAGGTGTTGCTTTCTTAGATATATCAACTGGAGAGTTTTTAACTGCCGAAGGGTCTTTTGAGTACATTGATAAACTCCTTACCAATTTCAAACCTAAAGAAGTACTTTTTGAAAAAGGTAAACGCAAGGAGTTTGAACAGCATTTTGGCGATAAGCTTTACACCTATGCTTTTGACGATTGGGCATTTGCCCCTGAATCGGCTCACGACAGACTACTTAAGCATTTTGAAACAAATTCACTCAAAGGGTTTGGGGTACACAACCTAGCCTATGGTATAACAGCAGCAGGTGCTATCATCCATTATCTAGATTTAACACAACACCACAAAGTTCAGCACATAAGAACACTTGGTCGTATAGATGAAGACAAGTATGTGTGGCTCGATAAGTTTACCATTCGCAACCTGGAGCTTTTTGGTTCCTTAAACGAAGGTGGCAAATCATTAACTGATGTGATTGACTGCACCATAAGCCCTATGGGATCGCGCATGCTTAAACGCTGGATAGCACTTCCGCTTAAAGATGTGAAACCAATTGAGGATCGCCTTAGTGTTGTTGAGCATTTTTTTAAAGAGCCAGAGCTAAAAAGTGAAATAGTTGAAGAGCTACATTCAATAGGCGACCTAGAGCGTTTGGTGGCTAAAGTAGCAGCAGGCCGCATAACACCACGGGAACTCGTGCAATTAAAAACAGCTTTATTCGCAATTGAGCCCATTAAGGAAAGTTGCCTGAGAAGTAATAATGAACATCTTCGTCATATAGGCGATCAATTAAACGCTTGCTTAACTATTCGTGAGCGCATTCATCGTGAAGTTGAAATCGAACCACCAACACTCGTTGCCAAAGGTGGAGTTATACAAACAGGTATTAATGAGGAGTTGGATGATCTCAGAAAAATTGCCTTTTCGGGAAAAGATTACTTAGCCAACCTACAGCAGCGACTCAGCGAAGAAACCAACATACCAAGCATTAAAATTGCCTTTAACAACGTTTTTGGCTACTACATTGAAGTTAGAAATACCCATAAAGACAAGGTGCCCGAAGAATGGATTCGAAAGCAAACCTTGGTTAATGCTGAACGTTACATTACTGAGGAGCTAAAAGAATATGAATCAAAAATACTAGGTGCCGAAGAAAAGATACAAGCAATTGAAGTACGATTATACAACGAACTAATCATTGCTGTTTCTGAATTTATCTCGGCTATTCAGCTCAACGCCATATTGCTTGCAAAAATTGATGTTCTTATTTCATTCAACAACCTGGCAACCGTTTCAAAATACGTTCGTCCGGTGGTTAACGACGAGCTTGAGTTAAATATTACTGCAGGACGTCATCCTGTTATTGAAAAACAACTTCCTGCTGGCGAGCAGTACATTCCCAATGATGTTTATTTAGATAACGACAAACAGCAGATCATAATCATCACAGGTCCAAACATGGCTGGTAAGTCGGCTTTATTACGACAGACAGCATTGATTACCCTGTTGGCACAAATTGGATGTTACGTGCCCGCTGAGTCGGCCACAATTGGTGTAGTTGACAAAATCTTTACACGTGTTGGTGCATCCGATAACATTAGTTTAGGCGAATCAACCTTTATGGTGGAAATGAACGAAGCGGCAAGCATATTGAATAATTTAACACCTCGCAGCCTTGTTCTATTTGATGAACTAGGACGAGGCACCAGTACTTATGATGGTATTTCCATCGCCTGGTCAATAGTAGAATACATTCACGAACACAAACGCGCTGGAGCCAAAACATTATTTGCCACTCACTACCATGAGTTAAACGAGATGGAAAAAACTCATAAGCGATGTAAGAATTTTAATGTATCGGTAAAGGAAGTAGATAACAAAGTCATATTTCTTCGAAAACTTGTGCCTGGAGGCAGTAATCACAGTTTTGGTATACATGTGGCAAAAATGGCTGGCATGCCTAAAAGCGTTGTTAAAAGAGCCAATGATATACTGGGTGAATTAGAGATCACACATCGAAATGGCGAACTCTCAAAACCAATGGATGAAATCTCCAATAATCGTGAAGGTATGCAGTTAAGTTTTTTCCAGTTAGATGATCCGGTTTTAACACAAATACGCGATGAAATAGCCACTTTAGACGTGGACAATCTGACACCAATAGATGCTTTGAATAAATTAAACGATATAAAAAGATGGGTTGGTGGCAAATAAATTCGTATTGTTTGCCATGTAGCCAGCTTTGTGAAGATTTTTTCATCCCACACATAAAGCACGAACTATCTGATGTCAAAGACAATAAATAATTCATCGAATTTTTCTGCAAAAAATGACACTCATTTTATTTGCAATCGTTGAAAAAGCACTATATTTGCATCCGCATTTGAGAAACAACTCTGATACGCAGAGGGGCAAATGATACTGAAAGTAGGAAGTCAAGCAGGATTGGTGAAATACTTAATTGCGAAAATAGCTCAGTTGGTAGAGCACGACCTTGCCAAGGTCGGGGTCGCGGGTTCGAGTCCCGTTTTTCGCTCCAAGGATGCCCGAGTGGTGGAATTGGTAGACACGCAGGACTTAAAATCCTGTGGCCATTAGGCCGTGCGGGTTCAAGTCCCGCCTCGGGTACAGGTCTACTCACCAAAATGACCTAAAAGCGCTTAAAACCAATGTTTTAAGCGCTTTTTTATTTTCAGAAAACTTCAAGAAAAGTGGTTAAAACAGGTGTTTAAAGTGACCAATACGTGACCACTCCCTTTTTCACCCTAAGTGGTCACGTGACCATTTAAATGCCTGGTTACCAAGATTTAATTTGACTCATATTGATTTTATTTGAACTTGGTTATGTCTGGAAATCTCAAGAACTTTATGCTTTTTGAGTGACCAACGTGACCACAAAATTTTATTATTATGAGGTTTTATTCAAATTTCGTACTGAGAAAATCCAGAATTGGCAAGGATGGCTCCTACCCAATTTACCTTCGCCTATTGTTTAAAGGTAGAAGAGTTGACTTATCATCCGGAATGAGATGCATTCCCAAAAATTGGGATGAAGTACATCAAGTATTCTATGAACTGACCGATGAAGCACAATCTTCCAACCAGCGCTTGAGAAAAGTCAAAACATCTGTTGTGGACATCTACAACCGTTTTGTTTCTTCTGGTAAAGAATTTGATGTTGTCGATATTAAAAATGAATTTCTTGGCAAAAGTGAATCGAAAGGAATGCTTGAGGTTTTCGACTACTACCTTAAAACGATTGAGAACAACATTGGTCATGGCTATGCCTTTCGAACTTTAAAACACTATCGTGTATCACGCAAGAAATTGGCAGAATTTCTTAAAAAGAAGCTGAGAAAAAAGGAAATTCCTATAACCAGCGTTGACTATAACTTCCTTAATCAGTTTGACATGTTTTTAAAGTCCGAATACGGTGTTCATCAAAATACAGCCTGGAATTACCACAAACACTTAAAAAGAGTGATGAATTTAGCTGTTTCCATGGGTCATTTGGATAAGAGCCCTTACAACCAGTTTAAAACAAAATTAGAGCAGGCTAATCGCGATTTCTTAACCAAAGATGAGCTTCACAGACTGGAAACAAAAGAAATTGATTTAGACCGTCTTTCAATCGTGAGAGATATATTCGTATTTGCCTGCTATACAGGATTAGCCTATTCTGATATATCTAAATTAAGTCCAGATCATATTCAGACACGCAACGATGGAAATCAATGGATAATTATTAACCGGACCAAAACAAAAACGCAATGCTCAATCCCCCTTTTCCCCAATGCCATTGAAATACTTGAACGATATTCCGACTATCCGGAGTCTTTATTAAAGGGAAGAGTTTTACCAGTCGCCTCTAACCAAAAACTTAACAGTTACCTGAAGGAGTTAGCAAACATTTGTGGTATTAATAAAAAGCTGACTATGCATATGGCTCGTCACACCTTTGCTACTACAGTTACCTTATCTAATGGCGTGCCTATTGAAACAGTATCAAAAATTCTTGGTCATAAATCTTTAAAAATCACCCAGATTTATGCGAGGGTACTAGAAAATAAAATATCAGAGGATATGATGCAGTTAAAAAACAAATTGGGAATGTGAGTAACACCTCATTAAGCATATCTATCAACTATTCTTCTACAGTAATTTAGTTATGAGTAGAAGAATAGTTCTTTTTTAACAATCTATTATTCTACACCTTACATCTAAAGGTGATGCCAGATTAAATTTTGTTGCCAGAATTATTTGTAAAACAAAAAAAAGCCTCTATTTTTGCATCCGCATTTGAGAAACGACTCTGATACGCAGATAGGCAAATGCAAGACTGAATTGCGAAAATAGCTCAGTTGGTAGAGCACGACCTTGCCAAGGTCGGGGTCGCGGGTTCGAGTCCCGTTTTTCGCTCCACTAGGATGCCGAAGTGGTGGAATTGGTAGACACGCAGGACTTAAAATCCTGTGGCCATTAGGCCGTGCGGGTTCAAGTCCCGCCTTCGGTACTGAAAGGCGCTTAAAACATCTGTTTTAAGCGCCTTTTTTTATTAATCAAGTTTTTCATTTAGCTGCCAAAATATAATCGACTGCCTTTTGAGCTAAACTTGCAGCAGAAACAATAAACCTCTTATCACTCTTTAATTTTCTTAGCCAACCTTCAATATAAGCTGCACTATTATCAATGGTGGCATTTTCAATTCCACTAATACCACATAGGTAGGCAGCTCCCATCTCTGCAACCAATTCTTCCTGACTGTAATCCTGGCTGCCAAAATTTAGATTTGGAAAGTGTTGATGACGACTTAAACGCTTTGAATGGCCCGTGCTATGAATTATTTCATGATAAAGGGTTGAATAAAATTCTTCATCCTCATAAAAGTGCTTGGCATCTGGCATATGAACTTCATCCCTAGCCGGTATGTAACAGGCTTTTTTCATACCATACTTAATCAACGGAGAATCATCCCACTTATCAATCAGCTCTTCACATGAATCTATTGCTTTAAATTCATGAGCATGTGATGTTTCTTTGGGAATCCTACTTTGATCAATGCCATCAACATCATCAATATGAAATACCCTGTAATACGAAGCATTGGTATTTCTTCAATTTCATGATCCTTTTTGACTTCTAACATTTTCCAAAAAATCACCATAAATGACTTAGCACCTTTTTTAATGGAAGCTTCCAGTTGCTTAACCTGATTGAAGGTGAGAAAATAAGGCCGTTCAAAACCAAAGCTTAATAGATACCAAAAGTTAAATCCTCTATACGCCTTTTTTGAAATCAGATTGCGAGGAATAGCATCTGAGGTTTGCCATGGCATCGCCAAAGGAATAACTCCCTGCTCTAATCGTTCAATAATTAAATTGGTGACTGTTTCATAAATATCAAAGTTTTTCATTGTATTTACCACTGCCTTGTGGGTTTATTTCGGCTTCTGGCGCGCCATTAAATTTTGGCGAACTCCATTGAGCCGAAATGAATTTTGTCAAGTGGGCATGTCTGTTTTTGCTATTTGCAAAAACTGAACGCCTTCGTAGGACGGCTGACCATATAGATAGACACATTCAGCCGCACTTGACTTTTCATTTTCGGCGATTAATAACTTTGACAAGATTTATATGGTGTGGAACCTCTTTTTATACATTATCTCTAAAAGGCAACTTAAACTTAATGCTGGGCTGACTTATAAATGCTTGATTAAAACTGCCAGAATCTCATAAAAACCGCTATTTCTACGAAAAGTTTTATAGTGTAGTGGAAACATAATTTAACTCAGATATGAATAAACAAGAATTAGTTTCAGCCATTGCTGAAAAGGCAAGCATAACTAAAGTAGATGCAGAAAAAGCAATCAATGCATTTGTTGAAACAACAAAAGAAACACTGGCAAAAAAAGGAAAGCATCCAATTAATTGGATTTGGTACGTTCTCTGTTTCTGAGCGTTCAGCTCGCACAGGACGTAATCCACAAACTGGTAAAGAAATTCAGATAGCAGCTAAGAATGTTGCTAAATTCAAAGCCGGAAAAGCTTTGGATGATAGTATCAATTAAAGATTCCTATTGAAAATAAGTGTAGGCTACCTGTTATGGTAGCCTTTTTTGTGCAGTTTTCATTCTTAGTTATGTGAGGTTTTAACAAGCTTACTCTTCTACCAACCTAAAAGCCATTGCTTTTAACTCTTGCTCTGCTCTAGATAGACCATATTTATCAGCTACATTCCTCCATGTTCTAACAGCCTTTTTTACCTCGTCAATAATTGCATGTGCACGTGCTTCCGTCAATCGGAAGAACTCAGCAACCTGTATAGCCAATTCCAAATCAAGCGCATTATCTTCATCCGAGATGTTTAGCTTTAATCCCATACCTGTCTCAACTGGGTTGATGTCATAGGCCGGTGATAACAACCAGCCTTTGTTAGTCAAAATGAAACCATGATTGCGTAAGTGATCATCTGTGTTAGATACACAGATGCTAAATACAATACGGCGCCAAAGCTCTTCCAAATCATCCTTGACATTAGCACCATAATTCTGAATAAATTCCACTAGTTCCAGATAACTGATACCATCAGCATGATCTTGTCCATCTGAATAGCCCAGCATTGTCATCGCCGATGCAAAATGAATACGTTCTCCTATTTCCGTTCTGTCAAAACGCTTTGTTAAAAAGGTATAGTAATTGGAAGAAAACTTCTGAGCGCGTGATTCCGCCATATTGACTCCTGCAGCAATAGCCATTTCATAGGTCACCATTTCCCATCCTCCTATATCTCCCTGGTCAATTCGACTTGGGAACTTAGCTATCCAGAGCACTCCTTTATCATCCAGAATACTGGCTTTGGGTCTTGCTCCTCCTAATGAGGCTCCCGGCGCAATCAGCATACTTAACCAACGTAAGTACTCTGGATCATCCATCACATCCTCCTCTTCCAGACGAAGACTTATTTGTTCTAGTTCACGTAATGAAGTCCATGGAGGCGCTGCCATCTCCCTGTTATTGTTTATAAAAGGTCCATCTTCATGAAGCTTAAAGCGTATTGCACCCATGCGGTGCTCATCAAAAACACCCAATAAATAATCTGTTTCAAAAAATTTTTGCTCTGTACGTTCTTCCTTGCGTGCCAAAGCAGCTTCTCTACGACGCATTAAAATACGTCCCCAACGATCCGGTGATGAATCCAGAAAAATACCAAAGTTAGATTGCTCTTCATTCAAATAGTGTAATCCAGAATACAATTGTAAACCCGGGTCTAAAACTTGTACAGATTGGTTTTTCAGCCATTGCTTATTATATTCAAAGGAGAATAGCTCTTTACCTTTAAGTCGCTTGGAATACAATATCCCCATCAACTGGGGTTCCTCCATCCCAACCCAATGCGCATAAACCAGTATTTCTCTTTTATCCTCTTTCATCACTCACTCTTCTTCTTAGGTGCCCGTTTAGGTGTAATTATCTCAGCATCTTGTAATTTTCGGCCCAACTCATCATCTTTTGCAATAGTGCTCAGGTCTTTTTCCAGACCAAGAACCTGAAGCACTAACAAATATGCACCAATGCTTACTGTTTCAGCTCCTTTTTCTATAGCTGACAAGGTTGGACGGCTAATATTAGCACGTTCAGCCACTTGCTCTGAACTCAATTTACGTCGCAAACGTGCCAACTTAATATTTTCACCCATCTCGGACAAAATACGCTTTATCTTGGGAAGAATTATGATTTTCTTTTTAGCCATACAGTAAAATATATTTTACAAATATAGCATATTTAAGCAATTTTATTTTACACTATAACATTCACCTTCTACAAGTACCTTCCTTTTCTTCGTTTTATCGTATTCTTCTTTCTTTGGCGTGTACTTTTTCGATGCTCCCAATCCCGATAGTTTAATAACTCAATAACCAACTGGTGATTTATCCGTTGCCAAAAGCTAATCTCAGTATGTTGCAGCTGATGGGCTCGTTGAGAATTTTCATATTGAAGTTGCTTAGCTACCAGGTATGCAAAATGTGATTGAATGGCCTTATCAACTACTTCTTGCTGTTGATTATTTATATGGCTCATAAATTCTTTATATAACTCACTCTTTGAAAGGTTTAATTCCTTTAGTACAATTCGTTTTTTATCTTTTGCAATTGACGATTCTTCTTTATCCACAATGGCATCAATCAGGTTCGGATTTTGCCGTAACAACTGTGCTGTATAATCTTTTACAATGCCTTTAAACTGCTCCTTGGTTAAGGTAAAATCCTTTAATCGAACGCTGTATTTCTTTAGTAGGAATTGAGCATCTATAACTGTTTGATGACGGGGCGAATAGATGTTATAATTACCATTCTTACTGATTTGATAAGGAACCATATTGTACTTCAAAAAAGCTCTTCTGAGCTCTTCTTTGGTATAAAAGCGGTATTGCTTTATCAATTCTTTTAGAATCTGCTCTGCCTGATTTTTAAGCTCTTCTTGCTGCTTAGAATTAATAGTGTGCCCTTGTTTGAAGTTGTATTGTGGCTTTTCCTCAAAAGCTGAAAGTTTTATAGAATGTCTCACTATTTTGCTATCCTGGTCAATAACCAGAATGCTTTGCCCTTGCTTTGATTGATATAATTGCAGATTGAATGCTTTCAGAACATCCTGGTATTCTTGCCGGTCGGTGATATTCGAGTTGTTTAATAGGTGAAACACCTCTTGAATGCTCGCTTTAAGGTTCGGGCTATCCGCTGATGACATAAGATGTAGATTGCCAAGGCTTTGTGTTTCAACTAAGTCATATTGCTGATTTATTTGCTTGATAAAATCCTGGATTACATAGCGGTCGTTGCTGTTTTTTATTTGCTTGCCCGAGTTTCTGTCAATGCGTGTGGATACAATGTGAAAATGTGTGCGTTGTATATCGGCATGCTCGTACACAAAGTAAGGTTGCTGTCCATAGCCCATGTGTTTCATAAAAGTATCAATTTCCTTTTTAAGTCCATCTTTTGTTAGTTTTTCTATCTCTGAATTTGTCGGGTTGATTGACGCATGAAAACATTTATTCCTACAACGTTTATTGCCTTTCTCGATGGCCACCTATTGTTCCAAACGCTGAACTTTGGGATAAACAAAAGGCTTCTTTGCTTGATGCTGTTTGATGGATTTTTATGACCACTACTTATTTGATTTTTCGAAGATGTTGTCCCAATACCTCATAGCAACGCTTCAACAGCTCGAAGCACTCCTTAAACGTTTGCTGGTCTTCTTCTGTCAGCATATAAGTATTGTAGGCATTCAACTTGTGTGCCACTTGATTGAGATTGGTGCCTATTTTGGTCAGGTTGTAATCCATCGTTTTAAAGGTTCGAATGTAATTGTTGTTGACCGTAATATGTTTTGACAGGCGTTGTTTCAAAAGTCGTTCTCGGGCATAATCACTAAAGGAATTAAATTTCTCTAGCTTGACGTGTTCAACAATCTTTCTCTTTTCCGATTTAGTCAGATAGATTTTAAATTGGATTATACGCCTCTCAGCGTTATTTCTACTTCGTCCCATCACGTGAATTTATTAGCTTATACCTAGATATTGTTTGAGTCCCACCGGGCAAGTTTTTTTCGTTTTTTAGGTACTAAAAAACACATCTTGCATCCACTTCGTAAGAGATATTTCTAACACTGTTTTCTCTATCCGATTTTTACATACAATGGGTCTTTTTTACATGCGTAAGCCACCCATTTTGAAAGGTCATGTTTGGCAAAAGGAAGCGGAATAAAAAGCCTCGTGCGATGGAAAGAAGAATCAGTTCGAACAGATTTTGAGCGGACAGAGCAATGGGCATGTATTTTGCGGGACGCAATAATAACAAGCTTTTTGCTGTTGGGCCAGTGCGGTGGGAAAGAAAATGTGTTGGAATGATTCTGGCGCGTTTATGCCGAACACTTTTGCATCAAACCATGACCGTTCACACCTTTGCTGAAGCATGTATAAAAAAGCATGGCTCTTAAAAATTTCTTTGATTTTCATGGTGGTAATTTTTGGGTGTTATTCTGTCTTATTAAATTACCAACTCATTTATTACTAATAAATAAGCAAAATCCATCAAATCGAATCAAATGGTACTATTTTCCGAATTTGGACGTCATTTTTCACAAACAGCTCGAAGAAAAATGAAAATTATTTTCTCAAAAAATTGAAGTGATAAACATCAAATTTCTACCGTCCATTCCTCTCTCCTCCTTCAAAATTTAATAGTCCTTTCTTCTTCTGCAAGGGTAGATAAACGACATCCAGATATGTCGCCCTTGCATTGAGCGAAAGTTCTATTTCCAATTCTTACGGAGGAGCGATACACTATACGGCAGAAATGATTAAAAAGATGAAGAAAAACATGGCATGCGCCGTGTATTTTTTCTTTTGGGAGGGAGCTCTGTCTATTGGCAGAAGATGGTTAAAATTATATACGTAAAATAGTTGATAATGATATTTATTGCATGCAAAGATTACATTTGCATGATAGCTATAATATTTTTTCACCTTTGTTTGTAGTCAATTATATCAAAAGTGACCAATGGGTGACTACTAAAATTATACAGTTATAACTTACTGAAAATATAAGCGTTGCGTAGACTCATAAAGTCCCGCCTTCGGTACTGAAATGAGGGTGTCCAAAAACGGATTCCCTCTTTTTTCGTTCATAATCAATTAATTACAGCTACTTTTATTTACTTATGTACCTGATATTAAGTATCTTATGGCATGAAACAAATCAATTTCAAGCCCTATAATCAAGGTCAATCTGAATTGTTCCCATCGCGCCTTGATGAGTTTATTCCAGAGAACGCACCTGTTCGTATAGTTAGCCAAGTAGTAGATGAGCTCGATTTAAACGATATCGTTAGGAGTTATAAGGCTGGTGGTTGTAAAGGTTATCATCCCCGTATGTTACTAAAGGTATTGTTTTACAGTTATCTGAGTAATGTGTTTTCATGCCGAAAGATGGAGCAGGCCTTGACAGAAAGCATTGCTTATATGTGGCTAAGTGGAAAACAATTCCCAAAACATTCGTGCATCAACGACTTTAGAAGTAAACGTTTGAAGAAACACATCCATAAGTTGTTTAGCCAAGTGGTTTACATCCTGCAATGATTAACCTCTTGTAGTTATGTTTTTAAGGATGGGGATTACAACATAAAAAGTGGAAGTCACTGAATTGAGAACCAATATAAGTCAAATACTTAGAGAAGACTCCCCAATTGATGATAGGACGGAATCCGAAAAAAGACAAAAATGATGTTTCTCCGCTGGATACTATAAACGAGATATAAACGTCTAATCGTTTCTTCGAAGATGCACTGGGAACCTCCTTGGTACCGATTCGTATGACAGATGGTGTGGAAGGTGCATCAGAGAGACTTTATTTAACTCTCACTATCTACCAGATTATCATAGATTTCATGTCCATATAGGTACTAAAAGATATTCAAAATTATTCACCACTATAGCAAACTAATTTTTAAAGTTCCTTCAGGACAAAAACCACCAATCCCAATTTGATTCTATTACCTCGGTGCCGAATCCAACATCAAATATTTCGGCTCAAAGTGTAATGTATTAGTAGATATCATCCTAAGTAGCTATGATCTTTTAATTTCTGACATACTCATCACTCACGCCACCACTAACCTCAACGCGCAGTATATTGCAAAAACTTTATAGGTAAGGAGTAAAAAAGTAGATTAAGGTAAACGATGAATAAGACTATTTGGTCAGAAAACCTGTAGACAAGCGTAAATAGCCTAATCATCATCCCAAGTTCGACGTAACATAAATAACTTAGACATTAGTCGAACTCGGCTATTAATATAAATTGTAATTAACTTAAATTTAAAAAACAACAATATCAATCGTTTTTGTTGTCACTTTCTCTTTCGCATCAATCAGTTCGAGTAATAACTTATAGGTTCCACTCAAACAATCTGCAGGAACATTCTCATTAAACAATAAATATGCCTCGAGTATATGCTTAGTACCTGTAAGTGCAATTACATTATCGGCTGGCGCCCAAGGATCCTTTATTCCGTTTAATGCCTTCAATTCCTCGGGAGCAATCAAGCTAACTTTAAGTTCTTTCAATGCAATGTCATCTTCGAAAATTCCCTCCAATATTAGATTGGCTCCCTTAGGTATAGATGCACCACTTGTAGGGCTTGTAATATTCATTGTCGGTGGATGTTCATCAACAGGCTGAGGATCTTCACCATTACTTTTTGAACATGAGATTAATATGAACATGATTGCCCATATACTAATTATTGACATAAGTTTTTTCATCATTTCCTTACAGATTAAGCAGTTATCAATTAATACATCAAAAACCAATTGAAAAGCAGGAGAACCTTTCTCCTGCTTCATAATATTTACACTTTTTCAGCGACTCCTCTTTTTGTTAAATTTAAGGATGTATAAACAAGAATTTAACCAACCATCAAACAACTTCCAACTTTAAATCGGCAGCACCCACATGCATTGAGTTTAAAGCCATTATTTCGTCAGCAAGCTTATCAGCCTTGTCTTGACTCCCTAATCCTTCTTCTGCTAATGCAATTAAGTATTTGGCATCTATTGTATTACGTTTTTGAATATCATCTTCAAAAACCAATAACAATGGTAGCGAAGTTGCGAAGTAATCAATTCTTACTTGTTCTTTCAATTTAGCATCAGCAAACTCTTTTATCTTATTCAATAAATCATTTGCCTCTTCTGTTTTTCCCAATTCACGTAAAGAAAGTGCTTTATAGTACGATAATTCAGAGTAAGCACTAACGGCCATATCAATAAAATCTCCTTCTTCGTTAGTACTGGCTTCGAAATGAACTTTTGCCTCGTCCCTTTTACCCATTGCTTTTAAAGCCATTCCTTTCCAATAATTGATGTGCGCTACTGCTTGTAAAGGATGGTATTTTTCACCTAAATTATCTGGTGTATCCATCGATTTAGTGAAATAAGTCAGTGCTGTTTCAGCATCCCCCTGCTGTAAAGCTACTTGCCCTAACTTCAGGCATGCATAGGTATACTGTCGTAACACCTGGCCTTCACCCCCCTCCCATGGATGGAAGTTACGATTTGCCATTAAACTCAATGCACTATTATAATCTCCCGTGAAATTATATAATGCAGCCAATTCCACAGAAAAATCATCACGTGTTGTGATTTGATCTTTTATCGCTAATAAACTTTCCAGACGATCTTTAGGATCATCATTCAGCTTTTTACGTAATTGATCAAACTCGTAACGAATACGCATATCGTCTGGTGCCAACTCAATTGCTTTCATAAAGGCAGTTCTGGCTTTCTCTCCTTCTTCAAAAGTATTCCAATAAGCAATACCTAGGTTACGATACAATGTACCATAAGTACTGTTAGCTTTGGCTGCTTTTTCCCAGGCTGCAATTGCATCTTCATGACGTTTCAGGTTGAAATAATAGTTACCTAAACCATACGCTGCTAAGGTATTTTCTTCATCAGCCTGTAATGCCCATTCCAAAACAATTTGTTCATAAATACGCGATGGGAATGCATAATCGTATGAAGCTGACTTTGTTTTATTCAAAATATCTTTTGAGACTGCAGTCTCACCTTTTAAAGCATACAACCAAGCCAACACATATTCTGTCATAATTGACTTAGCCATTGGGTTTGGCACAGCACATTCAGGTATTTCGTTTTTATGATGCAACTCTATTACATCAATCGCTTCTTGATAAAAGCCTGCTTCAGCATAATCAATGGCGATATCAATAACGGTTTGAGCATCGTTACGAGATGATTCAATGAATTTGTCAAAATTACCCGTTAACGTTGCTAATTCAAACTTAGCCCATTGGTCTAGTGAATCTATTTTAAACAACTCATTAAGTACTTGTTGAGCAGCTTCTTTTTCACCTTGATATTTAAGAACTACAGCTTTCAAGATATAAGCTTTATTATTCTGTCGATTAGTATCCAACGACGCCTCAATATGCTCTAAAGCTGTTTCATAATTACCTTTCAAACAATCTAAGGTTGCTACCTGATAATAAGCTGAAGCACGCCATTCTGAATTCCAGGTTGATTTGTAGAATAATCCATACGCTTCATCCTTTTTACCTTGCAACGAACACGCCAGACCACAGAAATAATGCGCTTCGCCCGAAGCCGGGTTTGGATGATAAGTTGTCATGATATCTATTGCTGTGCGAAAATTCTTTTCAGCATCAGCAAACTTACCATTTTTCAATTCAACACGGCCCAATGCAATGTATGATTTGTAACTTTTAGGATCACGTTTAATCGCTTCTCTCCAGTAAGGCTCGGGATAACGAGTTGGGTGGCGATACAATTCTAGGTGCTCACCAATTAATTCCAGTTCGTTAGCACTTTCAATTTCCTCTGGTTGCTTAGGCTCAAATGCCAACTTACGATTACGCTCTTTGCTCACTTCACGATGGTGATAGGCAATTAACTCTTTACCTGTTTCATCTAAGACAATAAGTGATACACTATTTTCTTGTCCCGTTTCAATCTGAATGCTGCTATCTTTCCATGGAACATCAGGCGATACTGTAATATTTTCAAATATCTTCTTCTCGTTTCCAATCAGCAATACAAACTTTAGGTTTTCGAATTTACTACTAGCTGCAACACCTAAATCCAGTTTATTTCCTTGTTGTACCTCTAAGCGGATAGCCAAATCTTTATTGGCATTTTGTACCGGTCCTAAGTTCTTATAACTCCACCAGAATTGTGAGAATGTTTTTGTCTCATATGGTAACAAGTAAGTAAAATCTGGTTGATTATCGGTATAAACTCCTGCCATCAATTCAAAGTATGGTCCACCTTCATCAGTCAACTCGCGATCCCATGCACGACCAAAATCCTCGTTACCCCAAGTCCATTGTTTTTTACCAGGCGCAATATGACGGTTGGCCACATGAATAAATCCACCATCAGCTTTAAAATCATATCCACCAAAGAAATCATACTTCGTGTCGCAAACCATATAACTGGTTGGAACAGGAATATTATTGTAGTTACGTAAATCGTTTGCCCCTTGTCTTTGGTGATATGGAATACCGTAATATTCATTTTCGGCATGAGGAAAACTACTCTGAGCACGCACTGCATGATCAGCCACATAATGCACATCAGGTGGGAAAAAACTTTGGTAATCTTTATGTACCTCAACCGCCACGTTAGCCCACCATAAGAATGTTTGTGTTAAGGGCGTGCGGTTAAACAAGCGTCCACGCAATTCAATTAATGAGCTGTTCGGGCGAAGCCTAATACCATGCATTCCTTTCAATCGGTACATTGAATCATATTCTGACATCCAAATAGTTCTGGCACCATCAGCTTCATGTTCGATGTAAACATCTGTTGGCAAATAGGTACCCGGACGGTGGTGCTGAGGCCAGTTAAACTCAACACCCCCACTAACCCAAGGCCCAGCTAAACCAACCAACGCTGGCTTAATTACCTTTTGTTGATAAAAGAAATTATAATCTTTATTAGTCTTATCCTGAGCTTCAAAAATACGACCACCTATTTCGGGCAGCATCACTAATTTTACAAACTCATTTTCAAGCATTGCTCCTTGATAGTCTTTATCCACTTTATGATCATACACTTTGTCGATAAAAGGAACAGGATACACCTTACCTGAAGACCCTTGATAAACTCTTTTTTCAAAAAACACGGGATTAACTTCTGACTTTCCCAATTCGTAAGTAGGAATGTTCAACTTTTCTTGCCACGCTTTAACAGATTCCATCTCTTTCATATTTTGATATTTTTCCGATGTATGCACTCTTGTGAGAACCCATCAACCAGAAAAAAGGCTATATTTTAACTACTTTATTATTTCTTTTTCAATTTGTTCCAATGATTTCCCTTTGGTTTCAGGTAACTTATTTTTAATGAAGATAAAACCTGCCAAACAAATCAATCCATACAACCAAAATGTGCCAGCAGCACCCAAAGTATCATTTAGTAACGGGAACGTGTATGTCAACAGAAAGCTGGCAGTCCACAATGCAATGGTAGATATCGCCATGGCTGCACCTCTAACTCTATTTGGGAATATCTCTGAAATCACCACCCAAACAATAGGAGCCAACGACATGGCATAAGTTGCAATGGCTACCAATACCATTACCAATAATACCCATCCTGAAATATTAAAGAAATATGCTGCTCCTATTAGAATGTATACGAAGCTTAACCCTAGCGAACCGATTAACATCAATGTTCGTCGGCCTAACTTATCCACGGTAAAAATAGCCACGAATGTAAATACAACATTAATAATACCAGTAATAACAATATTCATTAGGATGTCTGAAACACCGAAGCCAGCAGCTTTAAACACCTCTTCGGCATAATTGAATATTACGTTAATGCCGCACCATTGCTGAAAAATAGCAATAACAACACCAATTGTTATTACTTTTCTTAATTCTGGTTTTAATAAACTTCGAAAGCTAAACTCTTCTTGTTTACTATTAAGAGTTGCTCTGATATTGATGTACTCCTGATGTGCATATTCGGCATTACCAATCTTCTTAAGTATAGCTTCTACTTTCGACTCCTTACCCGATTTTGCCAGCCACCTTGGACTCTCAGGTATCAGAAACATCAGAATAAAGAAGAGGCCTGCAGGTAGTGTTTCAGCCCAAAACATCCATCTCCACCCTGTTTGTCCATTCCATGATGCCAGGATATCAGCATCGGTAAAATATTCTGGAACAGGCTCTGCAATTTGCCAGTTTGCGATTTGAGCGGCCAAAATACCCAATACAATGGTCAACTGATTTAACGAAACAAACTTACCGCGCATCTCAGCAGGTGCTACCTCTGCTATATACATAGGTGATAAAGTAGATGCTAATCCAATACCTACACCGCCAATCAAACGGTAAATAATAAAAATGGTGAAATTATTGGTTGCGCCTGTACCAATAGCGGATAATGTAAACATGAAAGCTGCAAAAATCAGCAACTTTTTTCGCCCATATCGATCACTTAACATACCTGACAATACGGCACCTACTAAACATCCTATCAAAGCGCTACTCATTGCCCAACCTTGCATGGCTGGTTGATTAGCAATTTGAAAAAATTGCTCATAAAAAGGCTTTGCTCCACCAATAACAACCCAATCGTACCCAAAAAGCAAACCTCCCAATGCAGACACCATTGATATGCCTAACAAGTAACGTGTATTATATTTCGTCTTATTCATTTTAAAAAGGACTTTAATTAACTAATACAAAAAAAGCATCCTTCAGGTAAATATAAAATGGATGATTTAGGTTATCACATGGACATTTCTATCATATCATCTAAAAGCCGCCAAAACACAAACCAACTCTATATCACCAGTTAATCAATGCACTATAATATATTATAAAAAAATGTGCATGCTTTTACATCGATAACCAATACAAAAACATGCACAATAAAATGCAATTTACTTTATAGAGAATGCCTTACTCAATAATTTCAATTTCTCCAATGGCTGTATATGGATTCCCATTCTCAGATGAAAGAATCTTAAGCTTAATGAACCTGCATTTAAAGCGACTTTCATCCATATATTTCTGCGAAAACATAACATTATGATATAGCTCACCTTCCTTACATTGACCTACTACTTGGGGTTCACCGAATTGACCATCCTGGCTAATATACACCTCAAAATCTTTCACACGTCCATTTGCTTTACCCGTGCCGCGCTGAACAATGCGAATCCCTTTGATGGAAATTTGTTCTGAGGCATCAATAATAATTTCATGAGGCATTTCTTGCTCATTGCCTCCCCATTGAGTATGCCACAAAGTATTCGGATCACCATCCAGTACCTTCTTAGCTTCATAGCCTTTTTGTCCTGGTGTACTTTTTACAACAGCAGAATTCTGCCATGGATGATGACTCAAAAATAAATCTCTCAAATCTGATTCATTTATTTCAACAGTTGGATTAAAGTCTGTACTTGCCACATAGGCACACAACGACTGTTTAAGCTGACGTGCCACTGGTCGCTCTTCTAGTTTATTGGTAATATCAAATGCTGATACTAACAAAGAGCCCTTACCTACCTTTACCTCCATAATACCAGCCAATTTAGCATTACGAGCAAAATTATCAATGACTTGTACAATAGGTTCAATTTCGGAGTCTAATGCAGAAATATCAATGGCAGACATTTCCCGTGTTAAATCCCACCATTGCCAATTGGAATGAAAATCTGTTGGGAAATCGACCAAAGCTTTATGTTCTGGTTCACACAGAATACCCATTGTGCCTGCCTGCTTAGGAAAATGAACAGGGCTCCAGAATACTGGCACGAATTTGCCATTCACTTTTTTCTTAATATTTCGCGACGATGGTGTATAAACCACTCGTTTTCCTTTATTTAGAGCTACGATGGCTTCATCCAAATCTGTAGTCACCAATACCTTGCTTAAGCCTACCTCTTTATTTGTTGGATAAACCCACAAATCCCAACTATTAACAATATCTGTATTTTTAATCTGAGCTGTTAAAGTAAGGTTTGTTGCTTTTTCTAGCGCAGATAAATCAATATCCAATTCACCAAAAATAAAATATTCCCCTTGTTGAACAGTTTTATTACGAATAGTACCTTCTTTAAAAATAGTGCCTTGCTGATCTTTAAGCATCCATTCAAGGGTAACCTTGTTCAAGGTTTTTGCTGAATAGTTGGCAAACTCAAGAATACCGTTGAAATGCTGGTCATTTTCGTAAATAAATTGTGCGGTTCTAAGTAAAAGAACCGATTCTGAACAAAATGCTTTAAATGATTCCTGAGTAATGATTCCTTTTGACTCCCAAAATGCATCTAAAAGTCCAACATGAGCCGTACTTTGCCCTGTAAAATCAGTTAATTGCAGCAACTGAAAACCAGCTTGATTAGGAGTTCTGAACGAGCGCTCCATCTCCTCCTTATAAAGTAGTTCTGCCAGTTTACCAGACGCCAATGTGAAGTCTGCAGCTTGATCCAACAATCCTTTCTCACGTAAGTCTTCGCGGATAGTAACTAATGCATGAGGGTTCAAAACACCATCGTACTTAACGATCTCTTCCATATTAGGATAAACAGAATACTGACCAATTTCATGCGCAATCAAAGGTACTTCTGCTCCTTCGATAGATGCACGGTAATCATCTTTACTATTAGGGGCAAAGTCATTAAAAAAGCCTTGTCCTCTTACCCAGCCTTTCTTTGTGATTTGCGTAATGAAATACTGATCAGATGGCTCATGCCACTTGCCATGACCTTTTTGAAAGGTAAAAGCAGTAACTGAATACAAATGACGAGAATCGCGATTTCGTAGTCCCATTACCATTTTATTCATATAATCAAAATCACCTTCCAACTCATTACCAAGCGTAAATAAACACAGCGATGGATGATTCCCATACTCAGCAATGATACGATCTGCTTCAGCATTAAAAAATTTATTGTCCAGCGAATCTTTACCAAAAGCAAAGCTCCAACTAGGCAATTCTACTTGAAGGTAAACTCCCAATTGATCGGCTGCTTCAAAGGCTGCTTTAGGAGGACACCAAGAATGGTAGCGAATATGATTCAAGCCATAATCTTTAGTGGCTTGCATAATTTTTAACCAATCATTGAGCTCTGTTGGCGGATGGCCAGTTTTAGGGTATATCGAACAATCTAGTGTTCCTCTTAAAAATATTTTATCCCCGTTTAATCTAAAAAAATGTTTATCAGAGATAATTTCTCTCATCCCAAATGTAGTGGCATATGAGCTCTTAAACTGTTTTTTGCCTTTACCTCCGAAAATGGACGCATTTAGTTCATATACATTGGGTGTAAACTCGCTCCAAAGAAACTGTTTTTCTCCTAAGGTATAATTCAATTCAATTGTATTTATGCCAGCTTTAAAGCTTTGCTTTAACACCATCTCTTTAACCGCATGACTACCCACTTTAGCCTTAACAATACACTCCCCTTTTGCAGTCTTTTTTTGACTGTTATTGACAGTTATAAGAAGTCGTACCTGGTTGTTCTTCAAATCAGGATAAGTGGCAACATGGTTGATACTAATCGCATCATTCGCTGTTATATCCATATCACCTAAAATACCATTCCAAATTGTTTGTGTTTCTTCGGTATAGGCATGAGACAGGCCAACATCATACTTTTTTGTATTGTCAACTGCAATTGTAATGGTGTGTTCCCCCGGAGTCAAATAATCCGTCAGGTCGTATCTATGGGGTCCAATAAGACTATTTTGCGTATCCACTTTTTGACCATCAATATAAAGTTCCGATGTCCATTTAACCATCTCCAATTTTAAGTCGATGATTTTGTTCTTCCACGACGGAGGGATAGTTACCTTACGTTGATACCATGCTTTACCAACAAACGAAAACTCTCTAAACAAGTGCTTAAACGGCTTCTGAATTGTATCCGTATTTAATGCCGTTCCAAGTTTAAAAATATCGGTTGTACCCGGTAAATTAACTTCGGCATCAAAATCCTCACTGATTTGTTCGGTTTGCTTAACTATATTTTCCGGATCGAGCTTAACTTTCCATTTCCCTTGAAGTGATATTGTATTCTGAGCACTTACCAAGCTAAAGCTCATCATGAATAATAAAAAACACCCCAAACATTTTAACAAAAACATTTTCCTAATCATAACACTAACTATTTTTTCATTTAGCGGTTAATTCTTTTAACTTAAAGAAACCACCATAAACCTGAATTCATCTTATACTACAGCACCATCAGTTTTTTAGTGGCATTTCCTACTTTCACAATATATAAGCCAGGTGCTGGCACCTTGTATTCAAACTGATTTTCAAACGAGCCCCAAACTAATGCACCATAACTATTATAGATACTCACTTGAGGCATTCGTTCATCATAGCTATCAAAATAGATGCTGCCTTGATGCGCATATAATTTAAAATTAAGACGTTCAACTTCCCCTTCAATAGCCGTTGAAAGCATTCTTGGATTAGAGTTTTCATTGACAATAATTTCATCAATTAGACCTACCTTATCCGTATTATTAAGAACATAATCACCCGTAGCATTCTCGATACCAATATCGCCTGATATACGAAGTTGTGAAACTTGTTTGCCAGTTGCACCTCCTTCTATTTCAATTACCATATCCTGCCAGTTACCAATGTCTGTATAATGATTCATCGATCGAGTGGTGGTACTTTCTTCATTAATACGTAATCCAAAATCTGGTTGTTCAGGATAAGCAATTAGAATATGCACATAGCGTTTTTCATTGGCCGGCACACTAAAATCGCATGGCAAATCTATTAGTTCATACCAATTTAAGCTTGTTCGACCAATTTGCCCACAATTAGATGTCACATTAATTCCAGTGTTTTCTTCATTCGTTATTCTCTCAAAAGTCGCCCCAAAAACAGGACTAGCATTAACAGGCGTTTCAAAATCAATTAATCTCATACCCTCATCTTGAACCAAATGGCCACTCAGTTCAATTTTAAAAATTTCGTAACGCCCTCCGCTATTAATTGTGAGAGTTACTTCATCTGACGCTAAGCTAGCCGAGGCTGTTTCTACAAGGTATGGCTTTGCCAAGTCGGTTTGTGAATAATCATATGGTCTGAACTTTTTAACTGATTTAATGGTTTCGACAGTAAATCCGTTGAAGCTGATTGTTACATCTGTTTCGGCGTAATCTTTTCCTGTAACATACAAGACTAAACTACTCTCATCCTGTAATGCTCCTGTAATGGTAATATCATCAGAAATTGTTCTAACCACTTCTCCTTTGAACGATTTAACCATGTCACCTATCATCTGCCCACAGGGAAATGTCACCGATGCATTCCAATTCACAAGACCCAAGCCTGGTACTGAATTATTAACAGGGGGCCAATAAGCAGCGGCTTCAACTTTATTTCTTGCATAAATATGAAAGATGTCGGGCAAGATATTGGCTGCTTCCATATAAAGACGTCGCTCATTATAATCGCGCGAAGGCATCCACTCTGATGCATACACACACATCTCTTTTAATGAATTAAAATTAGAAGCACAGGCTTGTATTCTTTTCCCTAACTCAGCAATATCATGGGTATCGGTTGTATACCCGGTATAGGTATGCAGTGCAACGCCATCTATAGCATCATACGCTTCGGTAAAATATTCCTTCATAGTCGAAAACTCAGATGGCACTGTATAATCACCATTGACCAGCAACTTAAAGGTACGATTGGGATACTGATTATTTATATACCCTGCAATAGTCATGGCAATTTTTGAGTATTTGAGCAACTTATTGGCACGGCTTGAACCTCCAGCATACTGCAACCACCACTCATTTCCAATTTCAACATACTTAATAGCTGTTGGATCTGCCCTGTCAATTGCATCTTTAGCAATTAGCTTTAAACTTACTAGGGCTGCATCCCACTCTGCGGAACCATACGATACGTCCATCGCTATTCGGGTAGGAACAACAATGGAATAATTACTTACGTTGTTTTTTAAAGTCGCCACCGATGCACCAGGTACTTCAGGTGACTCATCTCCCCAGGCTGGCGTTGAATTACTTGCCCAGTCATAATATTCCGACTCCCATCCACCAGGAAAGCGAAATACCCCATAGTCAATCGCCTCAAAAGCAGATGTAAAATCAGGAAAAGCCGTATTGCTTATTTGTCTCCAATCGTTGTTAACTCCAAAAATATCCGGATTAATAGGGGTGCGATCATTAACATAGACTTTTAGGTTAGCCGTATTTTGGCCATAAGCATAGCTACAACTTGCTACCAACACCACAATCAACCAACAAGCGTTAGATAAACTCCTGCTCATCATCCTCTTATTTAAATTTATAATAAGGGTTTTCCGTTGGCATTTTAGCCCCCACTTCAGTTCTCCAGATTCTTAATTCATTTAAAAGCTCTTCAGCTATCTCAGGCAACTCCTTTGATAAGTCTTTTGTTTCTCCGATGTCTTTCTTCAGGTTGAACAACTGCACTTCACCTGTCTCAAACAGCTCCAGCAATTTATAATCACCTTTGCGAATAGCTCCGGCAGGCTGATCGCCTTTACCTCCATAGTGAGGGTAATGCCAATAAAGCGCATCGCGTTTTAGACCTGAGCCTTCAATTAATGGCAATAAGTTAACACCATCAACTGCATTCTTATTGGGTACATCAATTCCACACGCACTCAGGATGGTCGGATATACATCAACAGAATGAACAGGTGTGCTACATACTGTACCTGGTTTTGTTTTACCAGGAATTTTCACCAAAAATGGCTCCCTGATACCACCTTCATACAACCAACCTTTTCCTCCTCTTAGTGGAGCATTGCAGGTAGGTGAGCCTTCGGCGGTTGATAAGCCCCCATTATCTGATGTAAAAACAACGATCGTGTTATCATCAATACCAGATGCTTTAAGATAGTCCAAAACCTTTCCAATATTTTCATCCATGCTTTCTATCAAGGCAGCATACTCCGCATTACTTTGCACCATGCGTTCTTTCCAATGCCATTTATTCTTTGGCCAGTTTTCCATCCAAGGTACTTTGTCGTAGAAATGAGGAACTGTATCCAATCCTAATTTAATGGCCTTCTCTTTGTAGTACGGTACTTTCTCTGGCTTAGGATGAATAGGCGTATGAACAGTATAAAATGACAAGTACATGAGAAATGGATCTTTCTTATTCTCATCCATCCACGAAATACTTTCTTTAACCAAGCGGTCGGTTAAGAATTCACCCTCAGGGCCATCTGTTAAATAAGGGTTATTATAGGGCGTATAATAAGAGCGTTGATCCTTACGATCGCCACTAGGGCCACCTCGTAACCAACCAGCCACATTCTTATCAAACCCGTGATATTGTGGATAGTATAACGAATCTTCCCCTAAGTGCCACTTTCCGACAAAACAGGTTTTGTAATTTGCTGTTTTAACGGCTTCGGCTAGTGTTGTTTCTTCTAGCGGCAGGTTGTACACATTTTGTGGGCCAACCATGGCATATTCACTCAACTCTTCAGGTGTTTTATCGGCCTGGTACCCCTTAATCCAATCAGTAATGCCCGAACGAGGCGTATAACGTCCTGTTAAAAGGCTGGCCCTACTTGGCGAACAAACACCGCACGATGCATACCCATCTGTAAAAACCATTCCCTCACTTGCAAGCCTGTCCAGGTTTGGCGTTTCATAAAAGTCACTGCCCTGGAAACCTGTATCCATCCAGCCAAAATCATCGGCAACTATTACAACTACATTAGGTTTATCACTAATGCTCGTGGTGCGATTACAACTGCAAATTGCAACACTAATTGTCATTAGCAAAAAAAGATTCCTTAAAATCATATTGTACAATTTATTTTTTCCAAACTCAGGGTCGTAGTTGTTAAAAGAGGTTTAGGTTTTTATAAACTTCTAAACAATTTCTGCTTGATAATCACTTCTCTTTTATTGAACCTGAACAGATTGTTAAAATAAGTCTTAGAAACACCTTTCTCATAATGAAAAATGCTTTTAAGACTTATGTTTTCTATTATAGAAAATTACCGTTTAACGATAATTATTATAAACCATTTAATTTACAATGAGCTTTCTTGTGCAATCACCTACTCTAATAATATATAATCCTGGAGCTACTGCACAATCGAATTGCCCTTCATTATAATTTGCCACCAAATTTCCTGTGCTATTGTAAATAAAAACTGGATCTCCATTATTTAAATCCGATCGAAAG
The DNA here is from genome assembly GCF_007097485.1 of Carboxylicivirga sp. M1479. GTDB lineage: Bacteria > Bacteroidota > Bacteroidia > Bacteroidales > Marinilabiliaceae > Carboxylicivirga. Next base: position 87,485 of record NZ_VKDE01000010.1, read on the forward strand.
GTAATCAAACCATCTTTTGCATAAAGAACAAATTTGGCTTTCTTAGCATCCAAATTAATTGACGTTGCTGTAGATCTTGGTGAAGGATCACCATTTACAATGATTTCATCAAACAAACCTAATTTATCAGTATTATTAAGCACCTGGCCTACAGGATCATTGGCATAGCCCATATCTCCAATAAATCTAAGCTGTGTAACAGTTTTTTCTGAGGTACTAACATTCATTTCAAAAACTAAGTCCTGCCATTTCCCGAACTCAGTATAGGGGACTAGTGTTCGTGGAGTTGGATCTCCTTCTGTATTTAAACGTATTCCAATATCTGGTTGAGCTGGATATAGAACCATGATATGCACATAGCGTTTTTCATTGGCTGGGATTGTAAAGTTACATGGCACATCCACTAAAGACCACCATGTAGCATCCGTTCGACCGAATTGACCACAGTAAGCAGTACTATTCAAGCCTGTTTGATCAGGGTTAGCAACCCTTGCAAAAGTAGCTCCTCCTGCAGGTGCAGCTGTTACGTCTGTTTCAAAATCAACCAGATTTTGAGCATTAATTCCGAATACTGCCATAATAAAAGACAGTAAAAAAATAGTAGTAGTTTTTTTCATAATAAATAATTTAGACTAAACTGTTCAACTTTCGCTAAAATGCAGAACACCAAACAAACACAAATGTGGTTTTCTAAACATTTAAGCATTTCAAATATAAAGAGCTCATCTTTAGATTTAAATATCTTTTCTCCTGATAATATGGATTATTATCTTATTTTAGATTTCTAAAACATTTTCGACAATATTCTTGTACCATCTATTATTTTAATGAGTGAGAGTGTTACATTTGATTTGCTAAAAAAAATTGATGTTTTTAAAACGAGAAAAAATCAGCTATACATTCAAAATAGTCTTGTTATGCCAAAAAGAATTGAGGGTTTCCCTGGAGAAGTGGTAATCGTTGTTCCAGGAATGATAATTGAGACCATAAAGAAGAATCCATTAATCAGTAGTTTGTATGTAACTGACATTGGCTTTTATCCGAATGCTAAATATCACCATCGAACCAGAAAAGAAGGTATCTCGGAACATATTTTAATATATAACCTGGAAGGAAAAGGATGGATTAAAATAGGCAATATAGAGCATGAAATTCTTCCCAACCATTTCTTCATAATTCCAGCCAATACACCTCATACTTATTATGCAGACAAAAAGGAACCTTGGAATATTTATTGGATCCATTTCGCAGGTGATAAATCACACCTCTTCTCCAAAATAATTGGACAGACCAAAGAAATTACTCCATCACCAGTATCGAGAAACAAAGAGAGAACCGATTTATTTGTTGAAATAATTGTGAATTTATCACTTGGCTATAGCCGTGAGAATCTTGAATATACAAACCTTTGCTTGTGGCACTTGATGGCCTCCTTTATGTATATCAATCAGTTTAGACAAATCAAAAAAGAAACTGAACATGATGTGAGCTCTCAAGCCATTAACTTCATGAAAGAGAACATCAACAAACCCCTAAAACTAAGTGAAATATCAAGTGCAATTGGTTATAGTCATTCTCATTTCTCTAAAATATTTTCTGAAAAAACAGGACATGCACCAATGGAATACTTTAATCACCTGAAAATGCAAGAGGCCTGTAAGTGGTTGGACACTACAAAATTGAGCATATCAGAAGTAGCTAACAATCTGGGGTACAGCGATCCATTCTATTTTTCAAGAACATTTAAACGAATCATGCTACAATCTCCTGCTCATTATCGAAAACGCAACCAAATTTAATTCGGGGTTCAACAGAATATAACAATACAGCAAAAATCGTAAGTCTATAAAAATCTTTGCTATATTATTTATTGCGCTGTTCCATGCCTCTTTTTCTATTATAAAAAATTATCTACAACCTAGCCTTTTGCTCAAGATATAGCTTTAATTGCCTTGGTTCCTTAACACGCACCTCCCTATTTAACAACAAATCTTCATGAATCATCCAAGTGATGGTATCCCATGTATGGCCTTCAGTCCATAAGGGCGTCATCATTTGATGGTCATACTCTTCCATCTTTGAACATAGTTCATCAAACTTCCCTAGTTCAACCTGACTCAAATCCCTTCTTTCTGATAAGTCATTACGCAGGTTATACATACGATATCCAAGCCTGTCTACTTTTATCAATTTGTAATCCCCCTGGCGTAGAGCTTGGGATTGATTTTTTCTCCAATACAACTCACTATGTGGCTCACCGTCTTCTTTGCCAATGACAAAAGGGAGCAAACTAACACCATCCAAATCTTTAAAACGCGCCTTATCAGCACCAGCAGCATCAATACTCGACGCAAAAATATCAAGAGATGAACTTAGTCCATTATATGTCTGCCTGCCCCGAATTTTGGCTGGCCAATGCATAAAAAATGGTACACGCTGCCCTCCTTCGTATTTATTCCCTTTGTAACCTTTTAATGGCAAATTGGATGATTGATTATTGTGCGCACCCCCATTATCACTCAAAAAGAAAATCAAGGTATTATCAAGAATCTTGTCTTCCTCCAATTGTTTGACGATGGTACCAACTGCCCTATCCAATGCCCATGTCATTGCAGCAAGTTTTTGGCGCGGATGCCCCTTAAATAATGCTAAGTCTTCATTTGTTGCTTCCATTGGTGTATGTACCGCATTAGGTGCCCAGTACATAAAAAAGGGCTTTTCCTTATTGGCGTGTATAAAATCAGCTGCCTGCTCTCCCAACCGGTCAGTTAAATAGCCTTCGAAAGTTGTAAAAGTATCATTCTCTCTAATGGAGTGAATCGTTCCTTTTACATCTTGATGACGATTATGGAAATAACTACGACTACCCGCTAAGAAACCCCAAAAATAATCGAATCCCCTTGCATTCGGTTTATAGTGTTCCTCCCCTCCTAAATGCCATTTCCCAAAAGCAGACGTGGCATATCCGGCAGATTTCATCACATCAGCAATTGTTTTTTCATGCAAATCAATGCCACAAGTATGGCTATCGGGGTTACACTCAAAGCCAAATCGCTGCTGATACCTACCTATCATTAACCCAGCCCTTGAAGGCCCACATACCGATGCGGTTACATGCGCATCAGTGAAGATTACACCTCCATCAGCGAGCTTATCAATATTCGGTGTTTTTAAATCCTTACTCCCTGCAAAGCCAAAGTCAGCATATCCTGCATCATCCACCAGCATAACAATGACATTGGGCTGTTCATTAAAATATTCCGAAGGCTGGCATGAAACTAAGCCCAACAGTAATCCAACAACGATTACCCAACCTATGTTATTTACTCTATAATTCATTACAGCTTTTTATACTAAAACAAAATTCAATCAGCTCCTTAACTATTTCACCTTTTCAATCGTAAAACTATAGCTGTATTTCTTCTCAGCTAAACAGTACTGGGCATGGGTGTGAGCACCCCAGCTATTATCTCCTCCAACACCCATTTGCTTATAGTCGATATTCACCGAAGTTATATCCCTGGGAACTACATCAGTGGTATGTCTATTAACAACACGAACACCATCTACCTGGCGACCATCAGTGCGCTCTGGCGATTCAAAATCCTCCAATGTATTATGATGGGCAGATACTTCCATTAAGTCAGTTGCGGTAAACTTTAATCCAAATCCGTTGGTATTGGATATACTCATCCACCTCACATCTGTTTTATTACCATTTTCCTGTGGACGAATATATGGCCAGTATTGTTCTGAAACAGAACCGGAGTATAAATCTACGAAAGCACTTGTTTTTCGATCCCAATACGATTCGTGTGGTCCACGACCATACCAGCTTATTTGATCAAATTCGCGAGGCATTACCAGGTTCATTCCAAAACGGGGCATGTCAGGGGCATCTTTTGAAGTGATTACAACACTATTGCCAACTTTTATTTTACCATTGCCACCTACTGTGTAGCTCACCTTTCCTTTTCCTAATTTTTGGGCTCCATGTGCATATTCAAGAACAAACTCAATTGAAACTGAAGTTCTGTCTTTAGCCACAACTACGTTTGAAGAAATAAGTTTTGCATTCTTTCCGGCTTTTCTCCAGGGTAAGGCCCATTTATCCATCCCGTTTCCAAAGTCATTATCCGTAGGTGCACGCCAAAAATTAGTAACAGATCCTTCTAAAAACATTTCTTTGCCATCTATCAGAAGAGAAGACAAGCTTCCTTTTTGAGAATCAAAACGTGCCTTAAACTCGTTCCCTGTGACTACAATACCTGTCTCTGTCTGTTCTACTTCAACTTCTTTCAAACCCTGCCTCTTCTCGATATTTTTTTCAAAAACAGGTAGCTTAAATTGTTCTTTGGCCAACACGGTTGCTGCATCAACCAAACTTTCAGATGACTTTAAAGTGGCATAAACATTTAAAAAGTACTCCGTATTTGGCTTGGTCATAAAGTCTATATCCAAGTGATAGATTTCTGCCTTGCCAGGCTCTAAATCTACACCCTCTATCTTTCCACTTTTTACCAAATGACCATTTCCTTTTACCTCATAGGTAAAATTGAACTTATCACTTGAAATAAAACCATAGTTATTCTCAATCTGTATGATCCCTTTATTAACATCAATAGCTTTGAATTTAAAAGATTGATACACCTTTTTAACCTCTAAAAGGTGAGGCTTAACACCACGATCAGGATTAACTAATCCGTTTAAACAGAAATTGCCATCACTCGGAACTGTATCTGGACCAAAGTCACCACCATATGCCCAATACTTTTCTCCGGCACTATTCTCTGTTAATAATCCCTGGTCGACCCAATCCCAGATAAAGCCCCCTTGAAAGATTGGTTCTGACTCAATTAGGTTCCAATAATCTTGCAAATTACCCACACTATTACCCATCGCATGTGCGTACTCACATTGAATCAATGGTTTATCTCCTCGCTCGGCTTTGTATTTTTTCATACCTCCTATGCGCATATACATAGGACACATAATGTCGGTATTCTTTCCTCCATGTGCTTGTTCGTATTGAACAGGTCTGTTTTTATCGACTGATTTTAAATAGTCGTAGGTTTTAAAAAAGTTGATTCCATTACCAGCTTCATTGCCCAATGACCAAATAATAATGCATGGTTGATTCTTATCACGTTGATACATGTTACGTGTACGATACAAATGCGCCTCCTGCCAAAGGGTGTCCTTCGCCAAAGATTCTTTCCCATAACCCATACCATGCGATTCTATATTGGCCTCGTCTATGATATAAAGTCCATATTGATTGCACAGTTCGTACCATCTTTCGGGCTGAGGGTAATGAGAAGTACGCACAGCATTAATATTATGGCTCTTCATGACCTGAATATCCTTTAGCATAGTTGCTTCATCAACAACGTGCCCGTTAACGTCATGGTGTTCGTGCAGGTTTACTCCTTTGAGGTACACAGGGGTGCCATTTACCAGAAGTTGGGCATTCTTAATTTCTATTTTACGGAAACCAACATCTTGCCTCAAGACCTCTAATATTTCACCTTTGACAGTACTCAAGCTTATTATAAGTTCATATAAATACGGTGTTTCTGCAGTCCATTTTTTCACATCAGGTAGTTCAGCCCTAAAATCAATCGAACCATAAGCTAAGCTTGTTGAAAATGATTTGATTTCTACATCCTGTTCCATCAGTTTTGCTGATACAACTACTGGAGCATTACTTTCCAATCCAAGCAATTCTGCTTTTAATTCGAACACACCATCCGCATAGTCATCAGACAAACATGACGTTATTGTGAAGTCACGAATATGCTGTGGATTTCTTGCCATCAAAAATACATCACGCGTAATGCCGGCTATGCGCCAAAAGTCCTGATCTTCCAGATAACTGCCATCACTCCACTTATATACTTCAACAGCCAAAGAATTTTTACCAGCTCTTAAATACTTAGTGATATTGAATTCGGAAGGCGTTTTGGAATCTTCGAAATAACCCACTTTCTGACCATTTACCCATACATATACGGCTGATCCAGCTGCTCCAAAATGTAGAAATATTTCCTTCTCATCCCACCCTGAAGGTATTTCAAACGTTCTTTTATACGAGCCCACAGGATTATAATGGTCCTGAATGGTAGGAGGCGTTTTTTCGTGTGGATATTTTACATTGGTATAAATCGGATAATCATAGCCCTCGCACTCCCAGTTGGCAGGAACCTTTATTGTTTGCCACTGACGCGTATCAAAATCATTTTTAAAGAAATAATAGGGCCGTTCTGATGGATTGTGTGATAAATGAAATAACCATTCCCCATTCAATGGCTGAATGAATGTTGAAGCCCAGATATTATCACGATCCACTTCTTCTTCCGAAGCAAATGGAATAAAATAAGCTCGAGGCACTTCACGCTTTATTTCACATACAGCAGGATTTTCCCAGTCTGCAATTTTCTTTTCTTCAAATGGTTCACCTCTGTAATCTTTATATTGATTACATGACAATAGAATAAGGCTGCCAAAGTTGATAAATAATAAGCTAATTGTATTTAATTTCATACCTTAAAATTAATTGCTGAAAAACACCTACTACCAGAACATTTTATATTCCAAAGGTTTACCTTTAAATTTATTTTCGAATAACTCACCGCACTCTTTTGTCACCGGTAACCCGGACTTAGCACACGTTTGCAGTATTTTCTCCAGAAATTGCTCATCTATTTCAGGATTTAACAATAAAAGCTGACATGCCAAAGGTGCTAAAGTCTCATTTTCGCTAGCAATATATTTTAGCAATTGACTCTGTGTGTTCTCATTACCTGAATACGTCTGATACTTAACAGCTTGAATAAAAACATCAGCCGGAGCATATGCATCTGTACTAATCACATTCATCCTCTTATCATGCCCGAATAATCTAAAATGAGAATAAACGCTTACGGCTGACCAGTAGCGTACGATATCGTTTTCATGCTTTAGCCCTTGTAAATGATTTTCCAAGGCCTCTTTATCACCACATTTAAATGCCTGTTCAATTACTTCTTCTGCAGGGTAAAAGTCATTTTCCCTGCTTAATTCGTATGGAGTTAGCTGGCTTAATTTTAAACTATACTCAGGAATAAAATGGGCATCTCTGTTTTTGATTAAATCCGATTTCAATGCTTCTTCAAAGTCCTTAATCATAGAAACCAGTGAAGGTTCGTTCTTTAAATTGTTTATTTCCCATGGGTCTTCTTCCAGATGATAAAATGTTGCATTCCCTTTGAGTTTCAATAACCCGGCTTGTTCCTCGTTTAATCTATTATTCCTATAATCTTCACGTATATGTTGCGAAATATCTGAAAAGTCGAAATACTTTTGCCATCGTTTTTCAGATTGAAAAGGCATGAAGTTTCGATTATAGATATACTTCCCATCTGAAATGCTCCGGCATAATGTGGTATTCTCTCCTGTTCTGTCAAGGCCGCCAACGGTATATTTCTTTGAGCCTTCTTTAAATTCACCCAATAAAGCGTTTCCATCCATATATTGAGGAGGCTCAATACCTGCCAATGACAAAACAGTAGCAGGTAGATCGACAAAATCAATCATAGCATCTGTAACGACCTGAGTTCCCCATGGTGACAAATGCTGATACATTTTTGGAAAGTAAATAATAAAGGGAACACGATATCCCATCGCTCTGGGGTAAGTTTTTCCCCAAGGCATCCCTTGCCCATGATCGCTAAAACAAAAGATGATGGTACTATCTTTTAACCCTTCCAACTCTAATCTATTTAGAATTCTACCAAAATGTTGGTCAGTTAATTGTATGGCATTATATATTCGAGATAAATCGTTCCTCATCTCTGGTGTATCCTTGAAAATTGGCGGAACATCAATCTCATTGTCTAAGATTACATCCTCACTTTTTAGTGAATCCAGAATCTGTTCTTTGTACTTCCACCATGGATTTGTCATGGTGCGAGATTGATGACTATGAAAGCTATTAAAAACAGCAAAAAAAGGCTGACCAGGTTTTCTTTTCCACCAACCTGCTTTCCCTGACGATTCATTCCATCCTGTTTTTCTAAAATGGTGACGTTTTGAGGTATTATAATCGGTTTTACTGTTGTTTGAAGTATAATAACCGGCATCCCGCAAATATTTAGGAAAAGCTTCAATAGAATCACCAACTGGATAATAACTACGGTGGTGTCCTGTCGCAAAACGGGTGGTTCTGCACCCTGTAATTAGCGCAAACCTACTAGGGGAGCAAACCGTTCCGGTTGAGAATGCCGATGTAAATCGAATCCCTTCAGTGGCCAATTGATCCATTACGGGCGTATGTGCCTCTTCATTCCCATAACAACCAATAAACTGAGGCGAAGTATCTTCATATGTTAACCATAGAATATTAGGCTGAGTAGGTACATGCTCCTTAGTACACGAAGGCAACATCATTATTAGCATGCCAAGAACTAAGCAAATACGATTACAAGATAGTATCTGATTCATCATTATTATATTTTTCAACGAAAACGCCCCTATTAGTTAAACAATTGCCTTATTTCCTCCACTGATATTTTTGTCTGCGGATTAAAAGAATCTTCTGCCATATATTTTTGAAGGCTATACAACATTTGGCGGGCTTCTGGTCTTTTATCTAATGCTGATTGAAGATCAACACCAGCCATTACAAGCTTACCTTTACCAACTTTAGCTTCAAAAACCAAGGCCAGGTTACGATTAGTCACCCAGTCATCAATAATGCGAACAATGGGCTGTGGTGTATTTTCAAATCCTTCAATATTGATTGCATTGGAATGGCTAGTCGCATCCCACCACTGCCAATTGGAGTGATACTCCGTGGGAAACTCAGCCAAGGCTGGATGAGTAGGATCACATAAAATGCCTAAGGTGTGCGGTTTTTGACCATTGGTCCAGGCTGTATTCCAAAACATACTTGAAAAACCGACAGCCACATCGCCGCCTTTTTCAACTGTTATACTGCCTTTTTCAACTGTTAATAATACACTTCCTCCATTTTCCAGAGTGGCAATTGCGGCTTCATTGAAGCTTGACACAACCAATGCATCGCTTTCTACTTTCGGTAACTCAGATGGATAAACCCAAAAGTCCCAGGTATTGATGAAGCCTTCCACATCAACTTGTAATTGAAACTTCGAAGCCTCTGTTATTTCAATCAACTCGCTAATTGATCCAAGTTGAATGTTATGCCCCCAACTAATATCTGTCTTTTTTAAAGTTCCATCTTTAACTAAAGTACCATTGGCATCAACAATTCTCCAAATAGGTATTACTTGTTTTAACTCCTGTGGACCATAATGCGCAATTTCCACATCGCAAGCAACTTTTTCGTCACTTGTGAAAATCATTTTCTTGAAACGCGCAAGAGGTACCGTTACATCACAAAACTGTTTAAACTCCTTAGGTGTTACATAGCCTTTCTCTTCGTAAAAAGCGTCTAATATTCCAACCAAAGCAGTACCCTGACCGGTGAAATCACTTAAATCCAATAACTGAAAACCACTAAAACCTTTAGTTCGTAATGCTGCTTCAATATCGGCCTTATAACAAAGTGTTTGCAACATACCTGAAGCTTTCACAAAATCATCAGCCAAGTGCAACATTCCATGTGCTTCTATACTTTTTTGGAAAATCTCGAAATTTGTGGGCTTTAAAACACCGTCGTATTTCTCCATTTCTTTAAAGTTAGGATAAACACACCACTGTCCTGTTTCATGGGCGATCATTGGAGATTTTAGTTTCGCAACGGTTTTTTCAAAATCATAATCACTCCGCGGTGCTTCTTTATTGATAACACTCTTCAGGTTTTGATTCCACCCTTGAATACGGGTTCCCTGATGGGTATTATGGAAGTCATTTTCTGGGATAAGGGGCCAACCTGCCCCTGTTGTATAAATTCTACGTTTATCATCTTTTGCTTTCCAGTACCTTACAAAGTCAACTAAATAAGCTCTATGATTTTTACCATGTGGTTCATTACCGTATGGCATCAGACAAAATGAGGGATGATTCCCATATTCTGCTACCATTCGTTCACTTTCATCGTAAATCCATTGATCCAAAGCCGTACTATCGCCCAAATTTGTTGCCCAGGCAGAAGCCTCAACCTGATAATAAAAACCCAGTTTATCAGCCGCCTCAAAAGCCGCTTTGGGAGGGCACCATGAGTGAAAGCGAATGTGGTTAAGACCATGTGCTTTACAAGTCTTGATAATTCGCTCCCATTGTTCAAGCGATGTTGGAGGATAGCCAGTTTTAGGAAATACCGCACAATCTAAAGTACCTCGTAAATAAACGGGTCTGCCATTATTCTGAAGACCTTTGCCTACGTTTTTAAACTCTCGCATCCCAAAGTTTCCTTCCCATTTATCACTCGCCATGTCGGTATCCAATTGCACAGATAATTGATATACATTGGGATTAAATTCATCCCATAACAACATATCGTCTCCCATATTGTAGATAAGCTCAAGCGTATCTACCTTCGCCTCTAATTTAAATGAAGTAGCCATGGATTTGACCTTGTGATACTTACTTGCACCAATCGTTTTAGCTTCAACTGATAGCTGGCCTGACTGCAATTGACCACTAGTATTCTTCACAACAATCTTCAACCGTGCCGTTTTATTTTCTACATTAGGATATATCTGCACATTCGAAACAAAGATTTCATCTCTTTTAACTAATTTGATATCGCCAACAATGCCATTCCAGTTACTCTGCGTATTATCTGATATACTGTGGGCATCGATACCAACATTAATATCTTTTACGCGATTATCAACGCTAATAGTAATTTGATTGAGCCCAGCTTGAATAAACTTGCCGATGGCATAGCGATGTGCCATACCCAAAGCATTTTGAAGCCCGACATTTTGACCATTAACCCATACAGTAGTTTCCCAATGAGGACGCTCAAGATACAGTTCAATAATTTTCCCTTGCCAGTCTTCAGGCACCATAATTTCTTTTTGATACCACGCTCTGCCCACATAGTGATAATCGGAAATTAACCAAAAAGGATATCTGAATTTATCATCACTCAAATAGGGTTTGTAGTTTTCATCATCAGACCATGACTTACCTTCGGGGTATTGTTTCCAGGTATTACCTGTAAATTGTGTTTCATACCCTACGGGATAACCTTTATTCTGTTCGGGCATGGATCCTGGCAGATTAATGAGGTCTGTTAACTGCCTTTGAAACCACTGTTCGTTTATTCCCCTATCCAAGCTATCCATTTGAAAAGTCCATTGACCCGATAGGTCAATTTCATTGACTTCTTTGGGAGAACAACTAAATAATAAGGATATACAACAAGCTATAAAGAAAAAAACGATATTACCTTTAAAATTATTGATAGTCATACCTTTAACTATTAGAATTGAATCTGTGAGTTTAATCTAAAATTCAATCACATTACTGCAACTTATTTCCGAAACCAATCAAATCGTTATTAAACATCACATAACGATAACCTTCTCAGTACTATTATCAACTTTAACAATGTAGATACCAGCCCTTGGCACTTGATAGGAAAAACCATTGCTATTATCAGAATATAGAACTTTGCCATTAATGTCATAAAGCACTACCCTACTCATTTCATCACTTAATGGTTCAAATTTTATAGTTCCAGAATTATTTGTTGTAATCAAATACTTTTTTTTTACGTCTATTTCGGCTGTAGTTGTTGCCACTGTTGTTCTGGGTTCTGGATTGTTATTTACTATAATTTCATCGATGAAGCCAAATTTATCGACGTTATCCAATACAAAGTCGCCTGTTGGTGAATTATCGCTTATAAAACGAATGTTGTTAACTGCTAATCCCAAACTACCACCTTCGATTACGAAAACCAAGTCTTGCCACTCACCTATTTCTGTGTATTCCTGGGTTGGTCGGAGGTTTATTTCATTTCCCATTTGGTTTGGTCTGACAACAACATCGGGCTTTGCCGGATATTTTGCCATAACATGAAGGTAAGCGACTTCATTAGAGGGAATGGAAAAATCACATGGAATATCAAGAAGCTCCCACCAAAGTGTTGAAGTTCTCTTAATTTGTCCGCAATTATCCGTTTGATTAATCCCTGATTTAAGAGGATTCTCCACGACTTCAAAGGCTGCACCTCCAGCTGTAGTGACACTTATGGGTGTTTCAAAATCTGTTATCGTCTGTGGGGTAAGTGATGAAACAATTTCATCATTCATAAGAAACAGCTCAGCTATTTTATTAGCGACTAGGTGATGCCCTGTTGCGTTGACATGGTTATTCTGAGCCATATAAGGAGATAGTGATTCGCCATTTTCTACAAGTTCCTTAAAAATTGCATAGCTGTCGATTAGACCTACATTGTTGTCGATTGCTAGTTGTCTTATCTGCGCGGCGTGTTGTGCCAATGGCGTTTCATCTGATAGTATATCCTCATTTGTATCAGGTGTGGGCGTTAATAAAAACACCTTGACCCCATGTACATTTCCATCTCTGTCAGTAAATGTATGTGCTAATGCGGCATCAATCATTTTCTGCCAGGCCGTTTTTGCTCTATCAAGTCCAATACCACGGTCGTTTAAGGCATAATCAATGAACAGAACATCGGGTCGCATGGTAAGCACCTCATTGGCAAAGCGCGTTTCACCTCTCTCGGCCTGCTCACCGCCAATAGACGTGGTAATTGAATTGACTACTGCATAAGGATATTTACCTTTAATCTGTTCGAGTGTATAATGCGGATAAGCCCCCAGCTTGTAAACATTTCCAGCGGTGTAGTAACCAGTTGGCACTGAATGTCCGTGAAAAACCAAGTTGATGGTTCTGTTATTAGGCCATTTTATTTTAAACTCATCTCGTATATTCCTTAAGTAAGATTCATCGGCTTGTGCCAAAGCATTGATTGATGTAAAAAGTAAAAGGGTATATACGAAAACTGTTATTACGATATTTTTCTTTTTCATGTCTGAGTTATTTACTGTACAAATATCTTTTCAATAGCATTCCCAATCCTAACAATGTATACGCCTGATCTAGGAACTCGGAAATTATGAATGGATTTATTGGCAGAGAAAAGTATTTTCCCTGAAAGGTCATACACCTCAAATTGTATGGTTTGACCTGTATTAGATTGAAAAGCAATAAATTGATCGCGAGCGATTAGACTATAATCCCTCTTCATCTCTGGTGTTTTTGTTGAAGTAGAAATGGTTCTTCGTGCAGAACTATTATTGACAATGATTTCATCTATAAAGCCAAATTTGCTCAGGTTATCAAGAACAAATCCTGAAGGTGAGTTTTGAAAACCACAATCATCCATATACCTTACGTTTGTTACATTAAGACCACTACTGCCACCGGGAAGAATAAATACCAGGTCTTGCCACTCGCCCAAAGCATCATATTCGTGAATTGTACGAAGGTTCATCTCATTGCCCATACTATTTAGCCTAACTACAACATCTGGTTGCGCCGGGTAGTTGACCAAAACATGCAAATACGCAACTTCATCAGCAGGGATAGAAAAATTACATGGGATATCAATTAATTCCCACCAATTAGTACTTGTGCGCTTTAATTGTCCGCATTTATTGGTTTGATTGATGGCTGTCTTCTCTGTATTCTGCACAACACTAAAGGCAGCACCTGAAGCCGGAACAACATTAATTGGTGTTTCAAAATCAGTTATTACCTGTTCTGCAATAGTTGATGTCCCATAATTAAAAGCAAAATTTGCTGCTTTTAAACGGTACATTAAAACATCAGCACTTGCCCAGGTTGCCCAAAGACTGCTTACTCCACTCGTTTCATTATGTACTTTTTGAACATGGTCGCCAAAGTCTTTAAAACTTTCCATGTTTTGAATAAGTTCTATAGCCATTAAGGATAAATCTGGATCTGTCGAAAGACTACTATTTTCCAGGATTAATTTAGCCGTTTCGTTTTTATTGTTTTCATAAATGGCTGCGGCCAGGTAAATTTTTGCCGGCTCATAATTATCAGCTAAATGTGTGGCCATCACTTCTAAATCAGCAGATGACAAGCCGGTTTGTGACAACAGACCAACTGCAGCCCAATAGCGAACCAAGTCATTTTGATGGTCTAGAAATTGTATTTGTTGTTGCTTAACATCACTCCCTGTAAAACCTGATAAAGAAGCTGCCTGCCAGATTTCATTCATATTATAAGCCGCTGTATTACGGTACTCGTATGGTGTTGTTCCACCTGGTAACCTCTTATAATCATATTCTGTAGCCAACATTATATCTTTCGATTGAATAATATTTTGCTCAAGAACTAAACGCATTTGTGCAATTTCATTAGCATAAGCTGGATCATCAATGAGGTTATTCATTTCCCACATATCATCACTCAGGTTATAAAAGGCTTCAGGTGTTCTTTTCTCAAACACAAACGACTGTTGCGCTGGCAACTTACCTGCAGTAAAATCTTCGTACATTAACTTACATATCTCGCCCTTGATAAAATAGTTGATATAGCGTTGCTCTGGCTGAAATGGTGTGAAATTGCGGACATATATCAGATTCTCCTTAATTACGGCTCGGTTAACATTAACCCCGTTATCCACACGGTCGTTCGACACAAACATATAATCAGGAGCAGCCTCTCGGTGGGTTCCCAAAAAGGCGCGACCATCAAAATAGTCTGGAGACTCAATACCTGCCAGACTTAGTATAGTAGCCGCCAAATCAGCAAAGTTAATCTGCTCTGAAGTAACGACTCCTCCAGTTCCAAAGGGCGATAAATGCTTGTACATTTCAGGAAACCAAACGACAAAAGGAACTTTATATCCCTGCCCAATACCATTTGTTTTTTGCCGGGGCATTCCTTGCCCATGATCGGCATAAAAGAAGATAATGGTATTGTCTTTCAAACCAGCATCCTCTAATGCTTGTAGGCGTTTTCCAATATTATAATCGGTTAATGAAATACCATTGTACATTCGAGCATACTCTTTACGCATCTCCGGTGTGTCGGCCAGGTATGGTGGCATGTCAAAATCATTTTCTCCTACTTCAAGATGATCGGGCAGCACGTCTAGTACATTTTTAACGTAATCAACATACGAATCTGTCATTGTGCGCGACTGATGAGAACCGGCATAATTAAACACAGAGAAAAATGGCTGCCCTGCCTGGCGGTTCCACCAACCAGCGGAATTTGAACTTTCATCCCATGAATTTTGGATGATGCTTGACGCATTTGACGTATTATAGTCTGTTTTTGAATTATTACTGGTATAGTAACCGGCCTGTTTTAGATAATAAGGAAAGCCCTTTATCATATCAGGGATAGGATACGTTGTGCGCTGATTCCCCGTTCCCATCTTATAAGTTCGAACCCCGGTTATGATAGTACTCCTGCTTGGGGCACAGCTTGTGCCTGTACTGTATGCATTTGCAAAACGAACGCCTTCGGCTGCCAGCTGGTCAATATTTGGTGTATTCACAGCTTCATTCCCATAACAACCTATATTTTGTGGCGAAGTATCTTCAATAACCAACCATAAAATATTAGGCAAATCATCCCCTTGGGCATTCATTCCCTGCGATGCTATCACACAAAACAGCATCAATAAATTAAATTTCAATAACTTCGATTTTCTCATATTGGATATTCTTTTTACACCCTTTTCAACAAGAGTTTTGTACTTTTTAATTGATAGTTAAATAAGCATTAGGTACACACCATAATTATTAAAATTTACTCAGTAATTTAACAGCTCTCACTTCATCACCAATTAATTCAACAACATAGTTGCCACGTTTTAGCATGGCGCCATCTAGTAATAATTTATTATTTCCGCGCTCTATTTTCTGCTCCCTAATTAAGCGTCCATCCATCGAATAAATATGACAGAAACTGAATTCATTGGCCTGCTCCCACTCAAGGTTTATATGATCTCTAAATGGATTGGGATAAGCTGAAATATCAACCATTTTAAGCTCATCAAATATTCCTACCTGTTCTTCTGCATATTCACCTATTATATCAATTTCGGCTGCATTGGTGAGTGCGTTATTGTTGACTTCAGATAAAGCAACAAACTTGATGTATCTGCAAAAAATCGTGTTAGGAAATTCAACTGTCTTTTTATTGCTTTCTGCGCCAAAAGTTCCTGAAAGAAGGGGATCTCCCCAATTATCTACATCCTTTGAAGCAAACAACTGATAATCTGCTACATTCCCATTCGGATTATGATCTTGCCGAGGTAAATAACTAAAACCTGTACAGTTGGCTGTTTTACCTAAGTCTATTTGAATCTCATGAGGATGTGGTGGGTGATTATCTTTCCATTCAGAATGCCAGAAAGTAAATGGATTACCATCAAAAGCATAGCTTGCTAAATGGTCACCGTATGTATCTTCGGTGTTTGTAGATATTAGCTCCCAATCATCTTTACTTAAAAGGGTATCATCTGCCGGCGTTACATTTTTCCAAACACGGATGTAATCCACTTCTGTTTGCGTTAAAAAGCCTGTTGGCAAATCTTTAAAATACTGGTCGCCTGTTAAACCAAAACTAGCACCATTTGAGAGCCATAAAAATTCAGGGCTATGCACTACCCATTTAGGGTCTGAATACCGAACTTTAAAAACGCCATCGTAATAAATATCCATAAAGTATTCTGTCCAGTGAAAGCCCCAGGTATGAAACCCGTCATGTATGCCCGGTGTGTCATATTTTTTAGTACTTGCCTGATGGTCCGCACCGTAGCCATCGATATGAACAACGGATTTGGTATAATCACCGGTCCAGGCTGTTTCAAAAATATCAATCTCAGCACCATCGTTTGCTGTGCCATCAACATTACTCATGTTCGGTCCTTGAAGCCAAAAAGCAGTATGCGTGCCTTTTGTAGCATCCCCTACTTTAATGCGTGCCTCAAAATAACCATATTGCGTTGTATACTTTTTATGGCTTTGTATGGAACCATTGGTCATTGAGCTGCCATTCGTTTTATAAACTTTTAAAATGAGATTTCCGTTTTCGACCGACACATTTTCAGGCTTCCAGCGCCAGTCATAAATACCTATATTAGGTCGTGCAGCTCGTGATTTGGTACTATTATCAATATTCCACTTAAGGGTGTTGACTACACTACCATTAAATTCATCGCTAAAGTTTAATTCCCACTCTCCTCCAATTTTATCATTAGCAGGCTGCACATTTTCTGGTGTTTCGCTATCTACCATTTGGGCATGTGACAATGCCACGATTAAGAAAAAAAATGTTGTCAAGAATAATAATCTCATTATTTAGTTTTTTAATTTCTTATGATGCACCACTAACTTTTAATCTTCTGTTCTTTTTGTTTTACGGCCGAACTTCGCTCAATGTGGCAATTAAGTATACGGTTCTAAAGGCTAAATACTCCATACAAAGCATAGCTTAGCAACATGCACTGACACAAATAGAGTATTCTATTATAACCATTGTTTTTTTGGCATTTTACAGTAAGGTAAAAATACCTTGCTGTAACATTAATTTAAATGGACTATAATGTTATTGTTTGGATTATTCTATTGCCCCATATGAGCACGAGAAAAAAATTAGGACATGAAACGAGCCATGAGGATTCCTTCTCACACAGGATGATGATTAATTTTGGCGAGTTCCATCCCGGTAAATCGGGACAAGTAGTGGCAATAAAAAACAAAATATAAACACATAAAAAAACCTGAAAAGCATTGATACATTCAGGCTTATAAACACTCTTTTTCAACACGTTTAATACCGTTTATTACGGGACAAGCTATTGTACATTCAAATTTCGCTTAAAGCTCAATCTGAATAACAATTGCTATAACTTAGCTATAAAGAGTAAGGCTCTATTTTAAGTCGAGTTTGTAAAAATCAGTACTGACACCTTTTACATCAGTCCTAATCTTAAATATTGAGCCGCTAAGAGGGTATTTCTTCAGTTGTGGTTCATTTAAACCAATTCTTGCAGAAGTAATATACAAGGTTTTTAGGTCTGTATCACCAAAGCAACAACTGGTGACATTCAATGATGGAACCTCAACCTTTTGAATTAACTTACCATTCATCGGATTCCACCTTGAAACATTAGCTCCCCCCCAATGTGCAATCCATAACATCCCTTCAGAATCAATACACATTCCATCAGGAGCACCATGGTTTTTGGGTACGTTAACGACAGTCTGCTGATTAGAAATATCACCTGTATTTTCATTATACAGATATCTGACAACCTTATATGTAACCGTATCAATGAAGTAAAAGGATTTTTTATCTAAATCCCAGGCAAGCCCGTTTGAAATTGTCAATCGACTCAGCTTTTTAGTAAGCTGTTGCTGTTCGTCAAAACAGTATAAACTTCCCTTTTCACTTTCGGCATTTAAATCCATCGTACCAACCCAATACCTGCCGTTTGGATCGCATTTACCATCGTTAAAACGATTATTCTGAATATCGGATTCAGGATGAGCAATTGGAGTGGTTTTACCTGTCGTTCTGTTATAAAATTTCAATCCATACTGAAGAGCTAGTAAATAGTCATTCGTGTCCTTTACAGGAACCACCGAACTAATTTTACTATCAAATCGAATTGTTTCGATATCACCGGATACAACCTTACAAAAACACAATAACTGACGTTCAATATCAACCCATAACAGTTCTTTCCGGTGGGCATCCCAAAGTGGCCCCTCACCAAGAATATTCTTGTCTGGTATAAATAATTCTGCATTCATTATATATCCTGCATTAATGCGGAACGACCACCATCCATCAGGTAAGTAACTCCAGTAATAAATCCTGCAAAATCACTACACAAAAATGTACAGAAAGCTCCAATCTCTTCGGGTGTACCTAATTTCTTTGTAGGATGAATACTCAAAACTTCTTTTCTTTTTTCCTCTGGATTAGGAAAAGAATTAAACCATTCATCTCCTCCCTCAGTTTCAATAAAGCCAGGAGCCAAACCTACAACCCTTACATTAGATCCCCACTGAACAGCTAAGGCATTAACCATACCCGTTATTCCAGCCTTTGTAACATTGTAAGGAAAGCAATTGGGCAAGGTTGTATAAGCATGGTTGGAGGACATAAGTACAATTGTACCTTGTTGCTTCTTTAAGTAAGGATAACAAGCCTTCGATATAAGCCAATGTGACTTAAGATTGAGGCTTTCATTCTCATCCCAAAAAGATTCTTCACAGTTTTCCGGCGCAACAAACATATTTTTACCTGCATTTGAGACTAGCATATCAATTTGTCCAAATTCCTTTACTACATTCTCAACAAATTGATCAAGTTCTGTCTTAATTTTGACATCAACAGTTTGATAAAAAGCCCTTTTACCAGCCATATGAATGGCCTCATTGAAATTGGCCACCTTACTTGAATCTTCAAAACATAATCCGCATCCTGCAATATGACATCCAGCTTTGGCAAGCATCTTAGAAATCCCCAGTCCAATTCCCTGAGTTGAACCTGTTACAATTGCAACTTTACCTTCTAAGTCTATTGGTATCATATCTAATTAATTAAACGTAAAACCCTTCTTTTGCTGTAATAAGGCCTGGGTGCTTTTCCATTTCATCCTCTAAAAGATCAACTCCCAATCCTGGTTTATCTGAAATGATAAATTTACCATTTTTTATGGCTAATGGTTCATCTATTATTGTATCTCTCCAGGGCACATCAGTAACCATAAACTCTTGACGAAAGAAATTTGGTACAGAAGCACAAACATGAGCACTGGCAATAGTGGATAAAGGACCGTTGGGATTATGAGGAGCCAACATGACATTATATGTCTCCATCATAGTTGCCATCCTCTTCATTTCCGATGGTCCACCACAGCGCGTAATATCAGGCATCATAATATCACATACACCTAACTCTAACAATCTCTGTATTCCATACCTGGTATAGTGCCTTTCACCAACGCAAATAGACACTTCCGGATTTAATCGATCACGGAAAGCTTTTAGCATATCAGGATTTTCAGGCCCTAGTGGTTCCTCAAACCAAGTAATATTTAAGTCTGCTAAACGATTACCCATCGTAATGGCAGTTTTGGCGTTAAGCATTGCATGTGTCTCTATCATAATATCGACATCACTACCAACGGCCTGCCTTACTGATTTAGCAATTGCATAAGAATGATCCATTTGCGATGGTGTCAGAGCCAAGTTAGAAGAGAGGTCGTTACCATAAAAATAGTTGGTATGAGCAAAAGGGTCAAATTTTAAACCTGTAAACCCTTTCTCCACTACTTTTCTGGCCTGAGCAGCATAGTCTGCTTCGTTGAAATCCCCATTTAAAAACCAGTAGTTAGCATACAATGGAATTTCCTTTCGAAAAGAGCCTCCCAGTAAGTCATAAACTGGCACACCAAGTATTTTTCCTTTCAAATCGAGAAGTGCCATATCTATCCCACTAATGGCACACATACTTGCTCCAAATGGCCCAACCCAATTTAGATCACGATAAAGTTTTGTCCATATATAATCAATTTGCATCGGATTCATCCCAATAATTCGTTCTCCGGCATGCCTGGTAGCCGCCTCAATCATTGGACTTCCTGGCCAGTTTGTAGCTTCTCCTACACCAGTATAACCTTCATCGGTATATATCTTTAGCATGGTCCAGTTATATTTTATTCCTTCAACTAACCAAACTTTTACATCTGTTATTTTCATCTGTTTAAATTTATTTTTCAATGGTCAGATGGAACTCCCAAATAGTTTCAATCATTGCCCTGTGTGTTACTTTAATGATTGAATCTACAAGGTCGTTTCATGTTTAATTTCTTTATTATTTATTAATCTCTTTTGGTAGAACTTGTTGGCGACCTTATTATCTTACTTCTATAACAATACGCATTTTCGAATAATTTAGAAGCGAATAATTTATTTCGCAGGATTATCACAACTAAGTCTTAATCAGGAATTCATAATGCAAATATATACGGAGCAATGCGTTATTATAAACACTATTTTAATGTATATTTGTACTTTATTATTATTCTTTAATAATATAAGTTGATAATCAATGAAGCCTTTTTACACAAAAGCGACCACCCAATTTGATAATTCAGTGACCATCAGGTATGATGAAAGCGAACATTTTTATCCTCATTGGCATTATCATGACGAATATGAGCTTGTCTATATCCGCAAAAGCTCTGGGATTAGATACATCGGTGATAGTATTAATCCATATCAAAAAGGAGACTTGGTATTATTGGGTAGTAAACTACCTCATGTTTGGATAAATAATGATTCTTCAAAAGAAAGTAATTCTAACAATGCTGCCTCAACTGTTATTCACTTTCAACCCAAATTCATCAATAACAATTTTTTTGAGCTTCCAATGATGGATAATCTTAAAAATTTATTCATGCTATCCAGCCGAGGAATAAGATTTATTCATTTTAATGATATAGAAGGGCATTTAACAGAAATCAATAATACGACGTCTACAGAACGAATAATTGCAGTATTCAAATTATTGTCACTGCTGAGTCAACATAAGGAAATCGAATTTCTTAGCAGTAGTGAATACAATCAGGTTGTTACAGCGCATCAGAGCGACCGACTTACCGTAGTTCATAATTATATTGCAAAACATTTTAAGGAAAAAATAAAGCTTGAAACTCTCGCTGAAAAAGTACATATGACACCGCAAGCCTTTTGTACCTATTTCCGAAATAAAACGAGAAAAACAGTATTCACCTTTATTAACGATTTAAAGATTGGGTATAGCTGTAAATTATTGATAGAATCTGACTTGAACGTTGACCAGATTGCTATTCAAAGTGGCTATAACAACACTACCTTTTTTAATCGCAAGTTCAAGGAGAAATTAAAAGTTACTCCTAGAGAATATCGAAAGAAATTTAAAAGTCTTCTTCTTGTTTTGGATGAAGATTAAAAACAACTGATTTTAAACGCTTTAAATCAACTCACTACCACTATCAGGAGTTTTAACATTCATGCTTACATTGTTTTACTGCTGACTAGTTAATTTCCAAAACGCATCAACATCAAAAATTAACCATTCCCTTATCACGAGTCTCTTCAATCCAATTGTCCATTACCCGACTTAACTTTTTTAATGTTTCCTGATACTCGGGTTTAGTCGCCAGGTTATTTAGTTCGTTTGGATCTGTATGAATCTGATACAATTCCTCAAACGGCTTGGGTTTTGCAAGAATTAGTTTCTGATGGTTATTAAGTTTATTCTGCGTTCCTAAGTCTTCAATTATGGGCAACATTGGTCGGTTATCAAGAACATATTGACATTCCTGGTAACCTATTTCAGGAACATAGTTCCTAATATATTTGAACTGTTTGGTTCTTACACATCGGATGTGATCCTCCACATTACCAATTACATCGCGTGCTGCAAAAACATACTCTCTTTCGGGCGCACTTGAATCAAGAAGAGAGCGCCCATCAAGATAATCTGGAAGTTCGGCTCCGGAAACATCTAATATCGTTGCAGTAACATCAAGCATACTTACCAATTTATCAGTTTCAATATTTCCTTCTTCTTCAGGCCATTTTATTATTAAAGGGATGTTGATACCTGCATCGTATAACCAACATTTTCCGCGTAAATGACAACGCCCATTATCCCCGATAAAAATTACGATCGTATTATCTGTAATTCCTTCCTCTTCAAGACGCATGAGTATTTCTCCAACCTGGGAATCCATCTTTTCAATGGCACCCAGATATAAAGCCCAATCATTTAGTGTAATATCATGTCTCGGAAAATATGGAGGAAGTTCTATCTCTGCAGTATCAACAGGATTTTCTGATAGCTCCCTTAGCTTTGGCCATTCGCTGCTATACCACCTATGCGTAATCGGAAGCGTAATCTGAGCAAAGAACGGTTGACCTTCAGCCCTATATTTCCAATCATTACCATCGAAAAGATAGCTAGTGTGCTTCTTGTCTTCATTATAATACTTCTCAGCTATAAAATTATGATCGGTCTTATCGTGATATCCACAGCCTAATGCAGTATAGTAGCCGGCTTCTCTGAGTAATTCAGTAAAAGCAACTATTCCACCGGGCAAGGTAACTCCTCCTCGTCGTTGATCCTGCGTATCAGTACTTGTTTGGTAAACTCCTGTTAGCATAGCATTTCGTGAAGGAGTACATGAAGGGGCTGTTGTAAAAGCATTAGTATATTTGGTTCCTAATGAGGATAGGTGATCAAGCACGGGCGTTTTTACTGCCGAATGGCCATAGCACGAAAGTTCGGTGCTTATATCTTCTGCCATTATCCATATGATATTAGGCTTGGATGAACCATGCAGATTCATCCAAGCAAATATCATAATTACACAAACTATATTTCTTATATTCATTTTACTTTTACTTATAAAATCTAAAACCAGTTTCCCATTTACCAAATCCATAAGTTTTGAACTTTAATTCAAAACCTGTCTCCTTTCAAAACCTAATTGTCATATATACTTTTCTTTTCTAGTTTTTGGGCATTTGGATCCAGTTGAAAACTGCTTTTGATTTGTTCGAAAGTCAATTCGTTGGAAGGACTAAATTCTGTAGATTCCATATAATTCATTATACTTTGTCGTAAGGTTTTTGCTACGATTCGGTCATTAATCTTAGAGTGTAAATCCATAGCGCTGAATACTAATAAACCTTTGCCAACTCTTGCTTCAAACAAATTCGATAAATCACGGTTTTTAGCAAAATTATCGATAACAGTTACTATTCTTTCCGCCTCTATTTTTTCCATCTCAAGCGATTTGGATTGCTTACACAAATCCCACCATTGCCAATTTGAATGAAATTCTGTTGGAAAACTAGCAAAAGCCTGATGCTTGTTATTAATTAGTAATCCCATTGTTCCTGGTTGATTAGGAAAATGAACAGGACTCCAGAATACTGGAACAAATTTTCCTTCAATACCTTTGAGTTCATTTATCTTTGGTGTCAATAAAACCTTTTCTCCATTACTAAGTGCCTCCTCGGCTTTTTGCCAATCAGAGGTTACCAAAACCTTACCAGCTTCATTTCGTTCAATTTGTGGATAAACCCATATTGGCCATGTATTCGTATACTCAGTACCCTTGAGTCTTAATGTAACATCAAGCTTCACAGGCTCTTTTATCTCTTTGAGTTCAAAGTCAAAAGTTCCGATTTCTGCATAACTTCCATAAGGGATTTTATCAATTAGAAGTTCCCCGGCATTTAAATTCTGATTATTCATGGAAATCTGCCACTCAAATACAGATTGCCCAAGATCCTTCCAGTAGTTTGACACTTCTGCTTTAGCAGTGAAAATTTCATGACAGGAATAGGTTGCCTTTTCAAATTTTAAAAGAGGAACAAATTCACTGCAAAATTCCCTAAACTCAGCTCCTGTGATTATTCCTTTGGAATCCCAAAAAGCATCAAGCATACCCACTAATGCTGTACCCTGTCCGGGGAAATCATGTAAATCTAGTAGCTGAAACCCACTGATCCCAGGAGTTTTAAAAGCACGTTCTATTTCCTCCTTGTAAAGAATCTTAGCAAAATGCCCTGATGCCATTTGGTAATCACCCGCTTTATCAAGCCTTCCTTTTTTTTCTAAATCTGTTTTTATCGCTTCAAAATTTAATGGAGCAAGCACACCATCGTATTTTTTTATTTCCTCGGGATTTGGAAATACCGAATACTGACCTATTTCATGCGTAATCAAAGGAATGTCAATAAATTCAATGCTTGAACGAAAATCTTTATCGAATGAGGGTGAATAGGTATCAAAAACACCTTGTCCTCTTACCCATCCTTCCTTAGTCCACTGAGTAATCCAAAAATCATTTGCAGCTTGAGGCTCTGCATCTTGCGGTTTTTGGAACGTAAATGAAGTAACAGTATATAAATGTCTGGCATCTGCTTCTTTTAACTCTTCCATAAATGATGAGAGCAAATCATAATCTCCCTCCAGTTCGTTCCCCATCGACATAAAACAAAATGAAGGGTGATTCCCGTATTCCTTAATCATTCGCCAACCTTCTTTTTCCATCCACCTAACCATATCCTTATCTTCTCCATAGCGCAACGACCAGTTAGGCAGTTCGACCTGTAGGTAAAAACCCATTTTATCGGCAACCCTAAAAGCGGCTTTAGGTGGACACCAGGAGTGAAAACGTAAATGATTCAATCCGTATTCTTTTGCAGCTTTAAAAACTTTTTCCCAACCAGCATCATCCAAGGGAGGATGTCCATCTCTAGGGAAGATACTACATTCAAGCGTTCCCCTTAGAAATAAACGCTTCCCATTTATAAAAAGGTTATTATTTTCTGCTTCTATTTTGCGCAAACCAAACGGCACTTCTTTTAAGGTTTCTCCCAAACTATTGGTTACCTGTAAAGAATATAATTTTGGATTATGCTCGCTCCATTTCTCAAAATCATCTTTAATCTCAAGTCTGATTGTTTTATCTGCAGAAATGGTTTTTTCTGCAAGGACTATCCCGGCTTCATTTCTAACAATAAACTGAATATTCTCTTTACTGTTTCCGCTTCCCTGAGCTTCAATTTTAATACTATTTTCAGCAACATCAGGATAAACCTGCAGGTTCTCAATACTAAAGTCAGGTACAACGCGAAGTTTAAAATCTCCAAGAATTCCATTCCATATAGTCTGAGTAGTCTCAGTATATGCATGTGCTATAACTAAATTACGCGTTGTATCACATAAATCATATTGTTGTCGGTTATCAATACAAATCGTTATCAGGTGCTTGCCTTTTGATAATTTGCCCAATTTTAATTTGTGGGAAGTAACCAAACTATTATCTGAACCTTTATATTCTCCATCAATCCAAACTTGCGATTTCCAAATTACTCTCTCCATCTCAAGCACAATATCTTTATTTTCCCATGCAGCAGGGACATCAATTTCCCGCTGATACCATGCTGGTCCAATATAACTTCGTTTTCTGGTTAACTGAAAAAGAGTTTCACGGTTGAGTTTAGGCTCAAGCACCACTTCTTCTCCAATTCCAGCTTTATCAAGCGTTGATGGTAAATGGATGGTCAGTTCGTCTGACAATTCATTTTCAAACCACTTTTCATTTTCACCTACATCCAATGAATCCAGCTTAACAATCCATTCTCCTTCTAAATCTATAGAATTCGTGCTATTGTATGAACAGCCAATAAGTACACTTAACGACAGTCCGAGAAAATATTTTAAAGAAACCTTTTTCATGATTATTCTGCTTTTTGATACTGAACTATTTAATTCGCCTCCTTAAACGAGGTTTTAAACGTAGGCACATGTTCGAAACCTAATTTTGTATGCAATCTTTATCAGCAATTACATTATTCCATATTTGTTAAAAGAGTCAACAGCACTCATTCCATTTTCTATCGCCTTTTGTACGGTTTTTTCTCCACGTGCTTTTTCAAGAGCACCTTTGAAAACTTCCTGTTCAATTTCTTTTGGCACAATACATACTCCATCTATGTCACCAATAACAATATCACCCGGATTAATACGAACGCCACCTATTTCAATTGGAATACGATAATCGATTACTTTACCACGAGGAGCCTGATCCTGTGCATACCGCCCGAAAGAGAACGTTGGAAAACCTAACTCAAGAATTCCTTTGGTATCTCTGGAGTAGCCATTCACCACAGCTCCATTGGCTTTTAATATCTTAGCCCTGGTGCTCATTAATTCGCCCCATAAAGCATAGGTTGGAGAAGCGCCAGTGCATATGTAAATCTCGTTTTCTTTCAAGTCATCCAAAGCCTCCAGCATTAAACCAAAAGGTTTTGATAAATATTCATTGGCCCCTTCACTCAGTTCCTCAAAACAATCTGCCTCTAAAACAGTCATTGCTCTACCTACTAGAAACATATCTTCTTGCAAGGGTTGTATTTGTGGAGGAAGAAACTGATTGGTATATCCCATTTTATCCATTATATCACCTACAACGGCTGTAAAGAGTTCTTTACGTATCGTTTCGAAGAGTATTTTGTCATTTTCTAGTTTTGTCATAATAAGGTTTTAAACCAGTTTTTATTATACAAAAATAGGAGGGGTTGCTCTTAATGTTCAACACTATTTTAACCCATATTTAAACTTTATTACTATTTTAAAGCAATATGAGTTAATAATCTAAAATCCTGTTTCATACAAATGACACATATGTGTAATTGTTAATTTGTAAGATGCTGCAAAATATTATTTAATAAATATTTTCTGAGTTTCTACCATATTCCTGGTTATTACTTTTACCAGGTAAACACCTGCATGGTTTATTAAAATTTGATTTTCACCATGCACAATCTGTTTGTTGACAATTAATCGGCCATTTATATCATAAATATTTGCTAACGCATGACTAGCCTTTAGGTGAACTATTACATTCTTTCCAAGAGAATAAATTTTAGCAAGCGATTCTTTTTGCGAAACGGTTGTTTCTGATATATCGGTAGTGAAACTTACAGTAAATGTGACACTTTGCCCCGACCGTGCACCAACATTATCAGTTGCAACGGCGCTCAAAGTATAATCACCTGCCGTAAGATTTTGCAAGGCTGGGTCATCCCATCCCCATTCATAAGGAGCCGTGTCGTCAAGCCCAATAAATACGCCATTCAAATAAAGCTGAACATTACTTATCGTACCATCTGTATCACTTGCGTTTACTTCAACACTAATTTCTTCTCCTCTATTAAACTCTGTTTCATTTTCCGGATTTAGAAAACTTAATACAGGATACTGTGTTGCACTTTCTCGATGATCGTAGATTGCTTCGGAATTATAAAATACCGGTGCATTATTATCCTTGTAGATTTCTCCGGCAGGTGTTAGTTCAAAGGTGCTATAGTCATTAATCATCTGCCGCCATTCACCGACCCATTCGTATAAAGAATGTCTTTCAATCCAGCTTGTTGTATCTAACATATTTAAAAACAAGCCAATATCTTTTGCTTGTTCTTCATAGGAATGTGGAGGGGCTTCATTGGTCCAGGTTGCTCCGTTATTCCATTCTTTAACCCAAATAGGACGACCTGTTCTGTCGTGAATTTCTTTTAAGTAATTGTAGTATTGCTGAGCAGTTCTGCCTCCTTTATACCAATGACATACCACATAATCGACCCGATAATTTAATCTTTCTATCTCGTCCCAAAACTCCCACAACCATTGTTTACCATTGTCTGCAATTGCCGGTGAACTTAAGCGTAATCCTGATTTCATAAGAGAAGGCCAATATTCAATAGCCTGTGCAACAGTCAGGTTCGACTGTTCGGTGTGACTGGGCTCATTAAATGCAAGCATGTGAGTTACATCACGCCACTCTCCATATTCTCCTGCATAACCACCACCCCATTTTTCAGGTACAAACTCCACATCAAGTGTATGTTTAACATTCATTCCCCAGTCATAGCGCCATGTTGCATCAACAGCATCGGCATAAGGTTGCGAACCGCAGAAACCCTTTTTAGATGGCCAGTTCCATGGAAATACGCGAATAAAAGAAACGGCATCTTTTAATCCAGGTTCCATAAGGGAAATATCTAAATCGCTATCGCTTGCCACAAACACTTTACTGAACCCTGTTCCGTCTTGATTTTCGGCTAGTGTAGCCATATAGCCGTGCTTTAATCTGAATGAACCAACATTATCGTTCAATGCTCCCAATTCACTTGTACGATAAAAAGTATAGGGTTTCATTTTTATTGATGCCCCCTGATAAGCTGCTTCTGCATAAACTGTTAATGGTTCGTATTCATCGTTATGTGGTACTATGACAGTTCCTCTGCCATATTGTTTTATTCTTACATTCTTTATCAGATAGTTATAAGAACAAGGGACTCCGTTTATATAAATATCATCCAATAAATACTCTGCAACCACCGAAGGTCTGATATGGTGAAAATAAATCCATGCATCAGGACTGTTAACATATACCTTTGTGTCTTTCAAGGGATTAACCGAACCACTTACATGTAATTTGGCATAACCATTTAATGAAATCACATTATCTGCTAGTGTCTCGACTTCTAATGGTTTGTTATTCAAATATAAGCCATAAGCTTCATTGCTACTGATTGTTGAAATGGTATAAGCCGTGACTCTTCCAGTTTCTGATGTTACCAAAACTTTCATATCATCACTAACCAACGAGTCATCAGCCACATCGCTATCATCGGCATTTACAACACGTATTGTAGCTCCCGGGGAACAAGTTGCGGTTTCTTTCAAATAAAATGCCATTGTTTTATTTGGAAGCTGTGTTATTAATTTTGCCTGAGTACTAATAACTCCTTGTGAGAGACTCAACAAATCAGAACCGCTATACAGATTACGCGTCGAAATACTATATATTTTATCGGGATTATTAGCCGAATTGATTCTTACTTGCATAGCCGAAGTCACTTTTTTGCCAACTGCCACTTCTGAATTACTAGCAACATATTCTACTCTTAACGTTGAGGAAGTCGTTTTTCGTAAGCTTTCAATAAATTCGGTGACCGTTATTGCCGATGATACATTGCTGATTGAGAAATCTTTATTATCCAAATCACCTTTGTAAGCAGCTAACAAAACATTATCATTAAATTTCAGAGTATAAAAACGGAACGAACCATCCTCAGCAAACACTTTTATTCTGTATTCTTCAGATGCAATTGTTCTCCAATCGGCTACAGTCCCTTCATTCAAAGTGAATAATTCAACACGCGCTTTTTCAGATAACTGTAATCCTTCTAAAAATTTCGTAAACGGGATATCAACCATTGGGATATCAGCTATTACATTCGTAGTATTATTGACTACTCCATATTCTGATTGAACAATTAAAGCCTCTGAACTCATCCCCGTCGGGTCAATTTCTTCTAAAACTAAACTATCAGCATAAATAGTTCCTTTTTGGGGAACATAAATGGCCAACTTGTGCGTATCGGTTTCTTTTACCTTAAATGTTTTCGAAACGTATGCCCAGTCGGTATATTCTTTTTTAAATATCAGTGTATTATAGGAAATATAATAGTCGTTTCTGCACTTGATATTAAAAAAATATTGCTTGTCAACTTCGCCAATTTTCACATATCCCGAATACCTGTATGTCTTTCCTGCAACAAGTTCTTTTTGTTGATATATCCAACCGGTTTTAGATGATACCCGCACTTTAGCACAGTATTGTCCGCCTTCTGCCAGTTCTGTATTGCTAATTGCAGAATTAGTTGGATTCCAATCATTCAAATTTCCTGATTCAAAATTACCATTAGTCAGCAAGTTTTGAGCAGATAATGTTATCGTCCATGAGAAAAATACAATTAATAAAGCAGATAAATTTCTCATTCCTGAATGATGTTTATACGAATTCTTAAACTTATTGAGACTCTTATTATTTTTTAATTATCTGCTTTGACACGGCACCATTCTCACCCGAAAGTTGAATTACATAAACTCCTGTTTGAATATTTGGAACCTGTAGTGTTATCTTATTAACATCTCTGGATATTGTTCCGTTTCTCATCACTCTTCCTGACATGTCCACCTGAGTTCGACACTGGGACACCCAAATTAGAAGTTAAACATTGTTGCTAACATTTTTTGTTCTTCAGTGATTAAAATTGTTTTGGATACAATGTGTTGTTGGTTTGGTGTTTTTACCTGTATTGCATAAATGGTTTTGGCAATATCCATTGCTTTTTCTGGGCTCAAATCAGACCCCTTGAGTTTGAGTTGTCTTTCAAGCTCTTTGTAGATTTTATATGCCACAAACGATATACAGATATGAGCTTCAATCCGCCTTTGGATTCGGTGATAAACTGGCCTTATTTTTAAGTCATGTTTTGATATCCTAAAAGCTTTCTCAATTTTCCATAGGTGTGCATAGTTTTCCATAATGTCATTATTTGACATTTTTGTGTTGGTCAGATATCCTTTTAAACCATCCCATTTGCCATCGGAATCAAACTTCTCCAAATCTATTGTCAGGCTGATTTTACCATCCATCTTTAAATATTTGTTGTATCCCCGATTATTAATGTTGGATTTGGTCAATTTTCCTGATTTTATCTTTTTTCAAGTTTGGCAAGCCCTTTCTCTCTGTTGTGTTTATCCTTTTTGGCTCTTTTCTTAGAGTGCGTAACAAGAAGTCTAATGTCGTTATCCTTTATTATTAATTGCTCCTTTGTTTCCGAGTAGTCAAAATTTAATATCTGTGCTTTTATTGAGGTGGTTTCGTTCTTTATCCTTGCTACCAGGATAAACTCATATCCTTTGGAGCAAAGTTCTTGGATATTGTCATTAGTTAGCAGGCCTGAGTCGGCAACTACTACAAGTTTATTGATGCTGTAGCGTTCTTTAAACCCATTGATAACCGGGAGCATCGTGTGACCCTCATATTTGTTGCCTTCGAAAATCTCATATGCGAGTGGGTAACCATCAACACTGACTAAAAGACCGAGCAGTATTTGAGGGTTCTGATGCCTGCCTTCTTTTGAGAAACCAGTCTTTCTTATTTCATCTTCGTTATCTACTTCAAAGTAAAGTGTGGTAACGTCATAAAAAACAACATTAATTTCATTATTCAAGATTTTCAGCGAATGTGCATAGCTGATGTCTTGCACCAACTCTTTTTGACTGCTATGAAGCTTATCTAAATACCGATAGATATGTTGGGGCTCTATTGACAGAAAATGATATTTTGAGAGAAAATCAGTTGTTCTGAGTTTGCTTGCCGGAAAGCACAAACGCGCTATCACAAGTTGTTTGAAAAGTTTATCGTCGATAGTATCAAATCCAATCTCATCAAATATCTTTCCTAACAAAAGAGTGGTTCCGGCCACTGTAATTTGTTCGATGTTATCTAGGATGGTTTCTGTAAGATCCCTTTCGCATGTAAAATCCAGTTCTTTTTGACCAATCTTGTTTTTAATCCAAACTTCACCCTCCATAACAAGATTTTCAACCTCTTCTGGGCTGGAACTACTCCCAATGGTTTTTATCATATTATATTTCCCTGTGTTCTTATCAATGACTTGAACACTGATGACTCCGCTCTTGTTTTTCTTTTTTCTGACAAACACATATTAAATATACCCAAAATTGAGCTGGGACACCCAAAAATGCCTTTTAAAAACAGTTATTCCACTGAATGATTGATGTTTATGATTTTGCTCTCGAAAAAGTGTCGAAGTCAGGAAAAAATATTGCTTGTCAACTTCGCCAATTTTCACATATCCCGAATACCTGTATGTCTTTCCTGCAACAAGTTCTTTTTGTTGATATATCCAACCGGTTTTAGATGATACCCGCACTTTAGCACAGTATTGTCCGCCTTCTGCCAGTTCTGTATTGCTAATTACTGAATTAGTTGGATTCCAATCATTCAAATTTCCTGATTCAAAATTACCATTAGTCAGCAAGTTTTGAGCAGATAATGTTATCGTCCATGAGAAAAATACAATTAATAAAGCAGATAGATTTCTCATTCCTGAATGATGTTTATACGAATTCTTAAACTTATTGAGACTCTTATTATTTTTTAATTATCTGCTTTGACACGGCACCATTCTCACCCGAAAGTTGAATTACATAAACTCCTGTTTGAATATTTGGAACCTGTAGTGTTATCTTATTAACATCTCTGGATATTGTTCCGTTTCTCATCACTCTTCCTGACATGTCCAATAAGCGCCATTCTGAAAACAAATTATTGAGGCTGTAATTAATGTTCAATACATTTTCAACCGGATTAGGGTACACTTTAAAATCGTCTTTAGCAATCAAGTCATAAATACCAACATTCTCCAATTTACCTGTACCAATAGTGAGTGTATCGGAATAGCTGGAATGACCGGCTTCATTAAAGGCCTTTACTCTAAACCAATAGGTATCCTCTGAATTTGTATTCTTAAGCTTGAAAGTAGTGATGTCCTGCCCTGAGGTGTAGATAGGCATAAAAGCATCGTCGACATACTGCTCTACAACAAAGCCATCTTCATCACTTGATAAGTCCAGCCAAATCATTTCAATTTCAGTATCGCTTAATCGACCTCCTTGTACAAATTGTGGCTTATTAGGAGCCTTTGCTTCGATTCTTTGCGTTAAAAGGGATAACTCAGCGCAACTGGCATAGTTGGTTCCATTGTATCCACTTAAACCAACTAATTTAATATACCTGGCTTCTTTACTTTCAGAGAAATAGACTTCTTTTAATGCTGTGCTCCCATTCCAGGTTCCACTACTTACTTTAGTCCAGGTGCTATTATCCGATGAGATATAAAACTCATAATCCTGAATAGTACCATCATTTTTCCCATCCTGGCGTGGCATGTAGGAAAATCCTAAAAAGCTATGCGACGCATTCATGTCAATAACCAGCTCATGAGGATATGGTGGTTGTGCTCCCGACCATTGCGTGAACCAAAATGTTACTGGGTTTCCATCAAATGCGTAAGAGGCCAAATGTGAACCTGCAACATCTTCACTATCTACGCTTACCAATGTCCAGTCAGTTTTAGAAACCTCTCCCGCTGATGGAATATTAACCAATTGATAGTTAGAATAAAAAGATTCATCATCCGTGTTATAGGCCTTAACTCTATATTGACAGCTTCCATTGTCTGGTATATCTGAATCAACAAAGGCTACTTCATTGGCATTAACACGTCCCACTTCTTCGAAGAGTCCATTATTTGTGCGCTCAATAATAAAGCCATCTTCATTATCCGAATTATCTGCCCAGCTTAGTTCAACAGTCTTATTGTTCTTCACTTGCGTCACCAAATTATCAGGATATACTAGCGTTTGATAATTACCATCTACTTTAAAACTTAGCACCCCACTTCCATACGTGGCAAACTTAACTTCATTCTCTTTTTCAATAAATTCAACATCAGTGAAATCAACGTAAGGTACCGATGCATCATTCATCTCGTACCAGATATCGTCATCCACTGAGTACACCCATATTCCTGCATTACCGCAAGCAGCATAGATGTATTTCTCGTCAGCTGACAAATCAAAATCTCTGATTCGATAGACATCAAGGCCATCTACATGTTTTGCAAACGTTTTTCCACCGTCCTTGCTAATCAAAAACACATTACCAACACCGGCATAATAAACAGTTTTCTCATCAATATTGGATGCCTTAATAACATGCTGATTTTTATGGTAGTTGTGTGACTGATCATTGGCCTTAGGCAAAACACCAGAGTAGTTGGATTTAGTAAATGTTTGACCCCCATCCTCTGAATACAAGAAAACACCACTTTTTACTGAAACATACCAACGCTGAGGATTTAATTCGGAATAAGCAAACCCGGTTATATCATAAGCTGTTTCTCTTTTGAAATCAACGTAATGTTTGGTCTCGATAATACTCTGCTGATTTGAATTATACGTTAGTTTCGACAACTTATTGCCATAAGCCAAGTAAACGGCATCTTCTTTTTTATTTGGGGAGGCCACCATGGGTGCAGCCCACCAGTTACCTTTTTCGTGAATAGCAGTTAAACCGGAGCTACCAGCTATAAAATTAGTGCGATGAAAAATAGAACCATAATACATCCATGTCCATACGGAAGCATCTCTATTTCCCAAAGTAACCCTTAAACCATCGGTTGTTTTTACATCCACTGTAGTTGCCTCATTACCGGAGTTAAGAAAACCAACGGTACCCCTGTCCTGGTTAGCTGTAAATGAACTGTTATAATTTTGTCCATGAGCGGCATCGTAACACATTTGTGCAGGCGAAGCATTATTCAATGATATATAATTCGACCAGCTTTCTGGTACATCAGCTACGTAACAACCAAAATCCTTACCTATAAAATGAAAATAACTACCATCGCTTCTTTGGTAAAATTTCATATGATGTACATCCCAGCCTAGGCGATGCCCAAAGTTGCTAAATGACGCACCGTAATTAAGCGATACATTCACATCTAAATATCCTCTGAAAATCATGTTTGGCTTTGTGGGATGAACGGTGCGTACATTCGTATTGCCACTCTCCTGCCCTATCTGCTTTAAAGTCCAATTGGCTCCTTTATCAGAAGTATAGTAGATATGAGTATACTTTGTACCAACATAAAAATGATAGTTCCCATTATGATAGGTTCCAAAAATATGATCCAGACTTACAAAGCTTGTATTCGAGGTGTTTTTTAATGTAAAACCCGACTCGTCAATGGTTTTCTCATAAATACTAACTTTTGAATCAGAATAGTGATAAACAGCCAGAAAAACCGATTCTGAATTATGCACTTTAAACAGCTTTGTATAGTATGTACTCGTATTAAAACTTGTGCCCAACGCACTATACGATTCACCATTATCATCAGATGTAAATACCTGTACTGTACTTGAATTTGTTTTTAATAGCACATGTATTCTATTGCCAGATGATGCTTTTACAATGACCCCTTCATTACTTTTGGCTACAGAAGTTGCTCCGGTCGCGACTTCCCATGTTTTGCCCTCATCATCGCTATATTGCATTCCATAATCTGCTGAACGAATCATGCGAAAGGAGCCATTACTTTTATTCAGACCATCAATGTACGAGGAATTGAAATCGTATTTGTGATTCATTATTTGCCAGCCGTCAGTAGCACTGCCATCAACATTACGATTTATTTTCCAGATATGACCAGCATGGGAGATGGCGTATAGCACATCATTCATCTTATCGTATACTGATCCTTTAATTCGAAATCCATAAGGGCTACCTGCATAAGTTAAAAACCTAAATTGCTCCCAAGAACCTGTAATTTGCCCATTGGCATAAGATGACGTTCCGGATGAACTCTTTAAAGAATTTTCAACCGTTAAAGCTCTTTCTTGATGCCTTTTATTAACACTTTGTTCCTCTGTAGAAACAAGAACCTTTGGTCGTTCTTCAGCTTCTTCTTCATAGATAAGCCCAGAATTATAATGATTTGCTTCTGTTACCCAAAGTTCACTTAAGCAATAGGTGATAAGTGAAAGACAAAAACCAGCTAATAAATATTTGTAGATTTTTTTCATCTGTTTGAATTCGTTTTCATTTGTCAGATGTAACTCGCCAACTTCGTCATCCTCCTAACTGAGATGCAATTATCACGGCTCGTTTCATGTCAAACTTTTTTTAATTTTTCCGCTCTTTTTAATTCATCTTCTCAACCTGCTCGAATTGATAATTTGTTTGGTCTTGCTTCACTTCATGTAGCCACTTGTCAAACTTCATCTGTAACTCTTCAGCTTTACGCGGCAGTAATTCAATTAGGTTATTTTGCTCCCCAATGTCGGTTTTAAGGTTATACAGAGCCAACTTGCCACTATTAATACCAAGTTGAATTTGCGATGTTATTGGTCTCCAATGTGGTTTATAATCTTCGGCATAAACCAGTTTCCAACCATCATCAATAATAGCCCACTGTTTACCAAATTGAAAACAAAGGGGTTCTTTAGCGTTATCTGACGGCATATTTTTAGCGATTGGTTCAATAAGACTACATCCATCAAATTTATAATCGTTATCCATGCTTATCCCAACTGCCTCCAGGCAAGTAGGCATAATATCCATGGCAGAAACACGGTGTTGATACAACCTGTTTTTAGGCAATACCTGAGGCCATGAAATGATAAAAGGCACTCGAATGCCACCTTCATGCATGGTGTATTTTGACCCCGTCAAAGGCAGATTGTTTGCCCCGGTTAAAGGCTCGCCTCCATTATCGGAAATAAGGATAATCATGGTATTATCTAGTATATCCAACTTCTCTAGAGCATCAAGCAATCGACCAATATTATCGTCGAGACAATTTAAGTTGGCTAAATAAAGTTTTCTTTTCCCTTCATCAGTTATATCACCAACTTTTGTATACTTATAATAGTAATCGTTATAAGTCCCCATAGAGGGATCGTAATTGGGTATTTTAGGGGCATCCCATTTTTTTCGATATTCTTCGGGAACCTGATGAATTAATTCATGTACTGCATTATAAGATAAATCAAGAAAAAATGGCTTGTCTTTGTTTTTATCAATAAACTTTAAGGCCTCATCGGTATAAAGGTTTGTGCTATACGTATCTTTAAATCCTACTTTAACTTTATCTCGAAATATTCTGCCAAGAGAAGCACTCTCTCCATAGGGATCAGGCGTAGCTTTTTCAATGTCCTCATCTAATAACCAAAAATCATGAGCATGAGCACTAAAACCTATAAAACTGTCATAACCATGATTGTTTGGAAAATCGCGCATCTCAGGATTATGATAATTTCTACCAAAATCACTTTTTCCTACTTTACCTGTTGTATATCCTTTTTTCTTGAGTAATTCGGCTATAGTTGGAATATTAACAGGTAGCCCTGGTGCCCAGCTCATATCCTCATCCCATCGTTCCTGATACTTTCCTGTGTAGATAGAGGCACGCGATGGACTACAAACTGGCCCAGAAACATAACAATTATCGAACAAAACACCATTTTTGGCAATCCTATCCATATGAGGTGTTTGACACCTGGGCGATACATGTTCATAAGCACTAAGGTCGGCATATCCCTGATCATCAGTTACTATTAAAATAACATTGGGAGGCTGAACAGTAGTCGATTTCGAACTATCAGGGCCATTGCATTGTACTGACAAGATCGCAACTAACGCCAATACAATATGCTTTACACTTGCTTTCATGTGTTTATATTTTGTTTTTTATTGTCACTACTTGTCCCTATTTACCGGGATGGAACTCGCCAAATTAGTCATCATCGTGTGTGTGAAAAAATCTCTCATGGCTCGTTTCATATAATTTTATTATCATTTTAACTTCGGGATAATCAATACCTTCGTAATTAATGGACAAACAATCCTTAGCGCTTCAAAACTAGGGTTGAGACAGACCGTTCGGACACCACTAGTTCATTATTCTTTACATCTACCTTATTGAGGCTATGTGCATTATCTGTAACATACATGTCGATGGTTTTAGCTTTAAATCCATCTAAGCTTATGGCTTTTTCTTGTTCTGTATGATTAATTAAAACCAACGTTATATCTCCACTGGCTAGATCCTTATAGGCAGACACCTGCATATCCGTTGCTTGTTGTTCAAGACTTAGGTCACTTTCAATTTGAGCATCGATACGAACCATGCCTGGTCGAACAAAACGTGAGAAGTTACCTAAGGCCCATAATAACTTTGTTTCCTGGATTTGCCCATCATACATCAAGTCATGATTTAATTGACTCGTATCACTTTTGACCCCATTACCAATTCCATCATCCAAATGAATTAATCCATCTTTGAAATCGAACTGAGATAGTGCGGTCCACCATTCCCACGAGCAGGCATTAGCTATTGTCAAATCGGAATGAATAACACGTGCCACATATAGTGCTGTTGGCATATCTAAATCTCGTCTCCATCCGCCAGTTATCTCAGGGTTCTTCTCCAGAATGCAAAACTCCGTTTGCATGTATCTTAATTTCGGATCAATTTCATTTATTCTTTGCGCTAAACGTTCCCTTGTTTCAACCTGAGTTTTTATTGGCCAGGTTGTGAAGTAAGAATGTGAAGTGATGGCGTATTCCATGTTTTTAAACCCACCAACGTAAAAGGGTGAAGAAGGATTCCAAAAAGCATTTATTTGATCGCCATTGTTGTTGTCACCTTTCTTCTCAAACAGATAATCCAGTTGTCCGGCTTCACCTGGCAAAATTTTCGTTGATAAACCTCTTGAATAAAGTTCCTCTGATAGAAGGCGCATATAATTATATAATTCCTCATTAGTAGCCGGCGTTCCTTCTTGGTTGTTTTTATCCCAGGCCCACTGTGGTTCATTAAAAGGGCTTATATAGTTGAAGTGTACTTGCTCATTCTTATCGAAATAATCCAGTACATCCACAAGGTACCTGGCATAGTCATCGTAATACTCGTCCTTGAGGTTAAAACTCAAGTCACCTTTGCTGGCATGAGCCAAACCGTTTTTTGTATAAAAGACTGGTGGAGAAATTGTATAGGCAGTAAATTCACCAACGCCTCGAGATTTAGCAGCCTTTAAAAACCAGCGCTGTCCTTTATACTTACTCCAGTCATATTGTCCATGCTTATCTAAAAAACACTCCGAACGTCTCCATACATTCTGAATATCTGACGCTTCACCTTGTTCAGCAGAACCGGCTCCTAGATAAAAACGCCAGTTTGATAGACCAATCCCTCTGGGATTGCCAGTCTTATCTATGTCCATACTAAAAAGTAAGTCGGCGATACGATTACGTTTCTCAACAGGCCAGTTTTCTCCAACAAATTGAATTCGCCATGAATCAGATGCACCAAAACTTTGCATGATTTGAAACTGCTTCGATTCATCAACATGGATTTTTACGTCTCCGTTTTTTTGTGTGCAAGATATGCATACTATAAAAACTATTAATAGTACTAAATTCTTCATCCCAACTCAATTAGTGTGATTTTCTTAATTGCCAAAAACAACTACTTTCTTAGTAGACACGGCTTGTCTGTTAAAGCCTGACACCAAATAAGTTCCACTACTTAGTTTATTGGCGCCTATTACAAGTTCCTTCTGCCCTTTTTGAACTATTTTCTTCGCTAATAAGTTACCTGTTAAATCATACAGTCTAATTTCTTCCGGTTGATGCCCTTCGGACAGCCGAATAACAAGTTCTTTAGTGCTAGATTTTAAATGTACCTTAAAATCCAATTCTACAGTATTGTCTGGAACTGAAACATCAGGTGATAAATCGGCGGTATAGGTCACTAGAGATTGAGCAGGAACAACCATGCCATTTATCGTCAAACCAGCGCTTTGTTTAGTAAGATTACAATACGCATTGCTTAGATATAGTTGTTCATTTTCAATCTTTTTATCTCCATTTGCGAAACCTATATTAACCTCTTTTGTAACATCACTAAAATTAGCAGCCACCACCACTAGTTTAGTTTCATCGTCATTGGTATAGACTGAATACATGATATCATTCGCTTCATTATAAATATTGAGATTATCTGAACGCGAATAAGTCAAGCGAGTCATACCTGGGCGAATAAAATGTGAGAAATGTCCCAATGAATAAAACAACTTATTTAAATGGTAAGTACCATCTGAATAATTTAAATTCGTAATTGCCTCAATTAAGCTAAACCGGGTTTCACCTCCATGTTTTCCTTTTTCAAAGGTGGTCCACCATTGCCAACCTGTAACATTGGCCACATTTAAATCAGTCATGATTACACGTGCCAATGATAAAGCACACTCCATTTCGCTAAGCTTATACCCATCCGGATAACCTTGACGATAACCCGTTCCCAGCATAGAATATTCGGTTTGCCATACTTCTGGTACTGTTGTGAGATTCTGAATTTTACTATTCAACTCACTTCTAGTATCAATCAAAGTTGCTCCATAGTCTTTCCAATAACTATGAAAGGATACAATTTTAGCCAATGATGATTTATTATTAAGTGAAAGAGTAGAATTGCTGTTCCAGAAATTATACAGCTGATTATCTGCATGTCCATTTCCTCCGAGATGATGCGATACAGAAGCGGCCTCTGTAATAAACAACTTAGTATCTACTCCCCTTGCATTAAATACATTATCGATAGCTGACACAACATCGTGAATGTCCTGATTCGTCCAGGGAGTACCTTCCTGAGTTACTGTCCCTCCAAAGTTGGAAGGCGACCATGAGAATTGTGGCTCATTCAAAGGACTAATATAGTCAAAAGTGATGCCTTCACTTTTGAAGTGCTCTGAAACATCAGCCAGAAAGTTAGCAAACTTATCAAAATACTCTCTTTTCAAGATGGTAGACATAGAAGCGCCATATTCACGGAAGCCAAGGTTGTTTTTGGTAAAATGTATGGGAGGGCTATTTTGCCAGCCAATGATATCACTAACCTCGTATTCAAGGGCTGCCTTTTTTAAAAACCATTGCTGACCTTGCTGTTTGTTCCAGTCATAGGTTTCTCCATCGGCATTAAGAAAACCTTCTGTTCTCCGATCTTCATTCGAGATTCTACTAGCATCGCCTTGTTCAGCAGTACCTGCTCCAATGTTAAAACGCCAGGCCGATAAACCAATTCCTTTGGGATTACCATCATCATCTTTTTCAGCACTAAATAATAATTCAGCTAACTTCTCTTTCTTTTCTTGTGGCCAGTATTTTCCTATTTTCTCGGTATTCCAGCCATCGGAAGCACCAAAGTTGCGTATTGTTTGCTTCTTATCAGTCAGGTCGAAGCTTAGTTCAACCGCATTACCAACTGGTTCCCAGTCCGTCACTTCATCAATGGGTGCCGGAATCTCTTCCTCCTCAAATAATGCTAGCACTTGGTTATCTACCAGAGCTTTATCAAATATCTTTATTTCATCCAGGCGTGCTGATATGTAGTAGTTGTTAGAGCGGTTTGGGTTTCCTCCCAGATACAAAGTACCATTATCAATCAACCCCGGTGTGCACATTAGTAGTTCACTATTCACTTTTACCCCGTCCAGATAGAGCATAACATGCTTTCCCTCAAAAACAATTGCAATATGCATCCATTTATCTTGCGTTAGTTGGCTGCCACTAACGGCTTTGTATAAGTTATAATCCTTGTTATCACTAATTACCGAACTTAATTGCCCTGCCCATCCATTTTGTGGTGTGAAAAACAAATTATTATTCGTTTTGGCATCATGCAGCTCGAATAATTGATGCCATGACGTTGCATTTTCTTTTTCCCAATAAAAGAAGAATGCGATGGTACAGGTATCGTTATCTAATAATTGCTTATCAAATACCGCATACCCCTTGGATGATGCTGAGAAACGCAATACTGAACCTCGCTGTGAATCTTGATACAGTGCTGTTTGATTGTAAAGCGTAAGATTGGATAAGCCGGTTTCATCAACAACTGTATTATTCGAGAATGAATAATTAACTATTGGCTTAACTGCATCTTGTGCAGTAATGATATTCAGTGGCATAAGGAAAATACCCAGAATCAGGCAGGAGATAAATCGAAGTTGCATAATAATTACTTTAGCTGGATATCAAACCTTTGGTAAGTATAAAAAATAGAAAAAGGAGATCCTTCTTAAAAGAATCTCCTTTAATCAATTGACAGACTATTTAATGATAACTTTCTTGCTTTCAATCATTCCATTTTCACTTTTGGTGCGTACGATATACATCCCTTTCTGAAGTGGAATAGACAAGTTATTGGTTACCGATGTTTCTTTCTTAACTAATACACCTGAGATAGAATAAACATCGCATACAACGATATCCTCAGATGAACGAATATTCAGGTTCTGATTATCTTGCCAGATTACAATGTTATTTTCCTTTGATGCTAAATTTTCAAATGTATCCTGTCCTCTAAAAGCAACTGATGGTGCAACATCTATATACTCCGGAACAATCGTCTTCAGAATAACCGAAAACTCATCGAATACAACCCATCGACCTGCAGGAACAGCATTTCCATCTCCGGCTCCACGTATTCCAAAACGAAGTGTTTCGTCGGTTACCTCACATGTAACAGTGTTCTTAACCAATTCAGTAGATGCAGCCAACAACAGAGACGATTCTACAGCTTCTGATTCGCCGAACAACACAAATAAATCATCCATTTGAGCATTTATCATGGCACTGATTTCATAGGTACCATTGTAAACATCAGTTAAGTACTGGTAGGTTGAGACATAATAATCAGAACCTTTCCACATGGTTACACTTTTTGAACCATCAACGCCTTTAGCACTTATATATGGTACTCCGTCTGCTGCTTCGCTTGTCCAGCCATTTAAATCGTCTTCGAAATCACCATTCTCAATCGAGAAAGTACCCTTCCACTTAATCTCAAACTGGTCGAATACAACCCAATTGCCTGCTGGTATTTCATTATCAGTTCCGGTACCTTTTATACCAAATTGCAGGGTACCATTCGTTACTTCAAGTTCAATAACTCGTTTCGTAATACCACCTTCATTGACTAAAGGTAACTGACTGCTATTTACACCATCTTCTGCAAATAATGCAATGGTTTCAACTCCATTAGTATGGGCATAACAGCTAATCAGGTATTTACCATTCGGAATATTACTGATGGATTGAAAAACCTTCATTTGGTATGCAGCTCCTTTCCATGTAGTGATACTACGGCTACCATCTACTCCTTTATTTTCAGGATAAGCGGCCTCAGGTGTTGGCGATTCTACATTCCAGTCGGTTAAATCATTTTCAAAATCAGCATTCTTAAGAGCAAGTACTGGATCTCCAGCTTCTAAAGCCTTTTTAAAGGCTTTTACAGCATCATCAACTTCAGCTTTCAGCGTATCTAACTCGGGTGTTGAAACGGCTGAATTACTAAAGGCAGTAATAACATCCTCAATAACAAGACGAAGTTCAGCTTTTGCATCCTCAAAATCTGTTGTAGATTCAATCAAGGCTTCGGCTTCTACCAAGACTTCAACCAATGCTTTAGCGCTCGCTATCTTGTTTTTTACACTTTCTATTTCCGAATAGTTTAGATTATCCGCATTTAAAAATAGTTCAGCTTCATCAACAATGGCATTAAATGCATCTTTTACAGCTTGCTTTGCTGCAGAATTAGCAATGAATGAACGTGCATCGGCAATGATAGAATTAAGCCCCAATGCTTCGTTAAACTTTTTAATTGCTTCATCCAGGTAGGGTTGATAAGCCAACATCTCACTTTCGTTACCAAATACTCGTGTTGCCCTTGCTTTTTCAAGTACTTTAAATAATTCTAAGCGTACAGATTCTGACACATTAGGATTATTATCATACAATTCCTGGCCTCGTGTGATCATCTCCAGAAAAAGTTTCATTGGATCAAACTCTTCAAACCTGAATACTTTATTAGCCATGTTATCTGCTGTGATGTCTGCACTTTTAACATCTCTAAAAGCTACATAGCCTTCAGGTTTTAAGTTTAAAGCATCAGCTCCAGGTGTGTAGGGTTGATTGTACAAACCTGCTGGTTTCTCAATCGTTTCCAAAGCATACCAACCGTCACTTACCTCAACGAAGCGATATTGCATTTCCAGTTCAGTAGCTGGATCTCTGTTACTACCCAAATAAGCATGCCAACTCCAAGACAT
The DNA here is from genome assembly GCF_007097485.1 of Carboxylicivirga sp. M1479. Classification (GTDB taxonomy): domain Bacteria; phylum Bacteroidota; class Bacteroidia; order Bacteroidales; family Marinilabiliaceae; genus Carboxylicivirga. The sequence goes on from NZ_VKDE01000010.1 coordinate 131,612, forward strand.
TAAAAATGAATTTTCTGGAACTTCTTCATCATGGTTGATGACACTAAAATACCCTGGGTACATTTCTGTTGCCTGAAAAGACCATAGTTGAGGCATTGAGCCGTCAAAGACATCAGCTACCTGAATTTTTGTTTTCCAATCACCATGAGCACTGTTATTAAATAAAATCTTCTCATTTGTTTCACCATCGTATACTTTGATGATGTACTTTGTTGTTCCATCCGCTTTAAGAGGCACATTTTCTTGTGCAAACGTCGAAAGCGATATAAAAACGGCTATAATAAAACTTAGATATTTCATAATTTCATTTTTTATTATTCATCATAAATCACTACCAACCTGCATTTTGTTCAAGCCCATTATTTACATCCCCTTGTGGAATAGGGTATAAATTCATACGCGTTTCAAAATATCGTTCTTCTAACATTTGCTTTTGGTAATTATATGATCCATCAACACTTTGCGTAACTTCCATTTTGTAAACAGGCTGACTTAGAACTTGTGGAGCAATACCCCAACGGCGTAGGTCCCAGGCCCGCATGTTCTCAAAAGCTAACTCAACATAACGTTCTTCTCTTAGTCGTTCTCTAAACTCACTCTGAGATAAACTATTTAATGGAATCTCAGGCAATCCACCATGACGCACAACTGTCTGGTTCAGAAGCGTTGTTGCAGTCAAATATGATTCTCCTAAATTGGATGGTCCATATAATTCATTCGCTGCTTCTGCCCAAATAAGAACAATATCAGCAAATCTGAATATTGGCCATTCTCTATTTGATACCTGACCTTGTCTCAAGTCTAAAGTTGGATCAAGGTATTTTCTAAGGTAATAACCTGTCTTGGTTCCGTAATCTCTATCCATTCCATCACGACCTCCACGGAAAATTTCAACAATACGCGAAGTGGTGTTTCTTTCATCCCAATGACTGCCATTAACAATTACAGTATGTAATAATCTTTCGTCCCTACTTACATATGGATTGTTTGGATCATAACCAGAACCCGGTTCATCAATCTTCATCCCATTGGCCATGCGATAGGCATCAACCAGATTTTGTGTAGGACAACTACTTCCTACTGTATTAACACCCTCGCAACCTACAGGGAAATTGGCCTTCTCAATATAGTTTATATTCTTTTGGCGATACCCTAAGATAATTTCAGGACTTGTTCCATCGAATTGATCGTAAGGGCCAAATGTGAATACCTTATCAAAAGCAATTTCCTGAGCTAAGTCTAACACTTCTTTCCAATAAGCCATCTGCTCTGCAGAACCTTCTGTTATCGATGTATTATAAGTTGTACTTGCTAATAATAAATTTGTTTTACAGGCAATTGCTTTAACTGCTGTTCCATTAGGTCTTCCCTGATCAGCGCCTTCATCAAGTAAAGGCAGCAATTCATTATCAATCAAATATTCACATTCACTAATTACATATTCTGCACACTCTGTAAAAGATGAACGACCAGCTTCAAACACAGGATTATCAAGGTCTTCCATTATCTGAATTGATTCATCACCAATTAATACAACACCTCCATAGTGCTTAATCAATTCGTAATAAAAAAGTGCTCTTAAAAAACGTGCTTCTGCCTTATATTCATTTAATCTGTTAAGAAAAAGTTCTCTTTGTGAAGGTGTATAAGTTTCATACGTTATTTCATTTGCCTTCTCAAGAAATAAATTTACCTTATAAATGCCATTATAATACTTATTCCAAGCCTGGTTAGTATTCGTAACGGAATTCCAGTTACCTGTATTCATGTTTTGGACACCAGCAGTTGTATTTGAATTTTCTGCCTCATCAGTTGCATTAGCATAGAAAATACCACTACCAAATTCTTCAGGTTTAAAACCATTGGGCATTGTGCTTATTAAATCAACCACATAGCGATCAATGTAAGAGGGGTTGTTCCACATTAAATTATCGTCGATCCCTGTTTCCATTTCCATATCCAAATCCTGACAGCCAGTAAATAGCACGACTATGAAGATTAGAATTGTTGATATCTTAAATTTATAATTCATATCTATCTGATTTAATGCGCTTACTAAAAGTTAATATTAACACCTAGGTAGTAAGTCTTCATAGGAGGATATCCTATCCATGAAAACTCAGGATCAGTATATTTCCAATCACTTAGAGTCAAAATATTCATACCTCTAAAAAAGAATCGAACTTTATCCATTCGAAGACTACTGCTTAAATGTTTTGGCAGCGAATAGCCTAACTCTAAATTACGCAACTTAATAAAGTCGACACTTCGAACCCAGTATGAAGAACTTTGATAGTTATTCATGTTGGTTAAACTTAGACGAGGAAAACCATCTTCCTTAGCGATTTCAGTTACAGCATTTCCTTTAATAAATGGCTGATACATGGCATTATCATTAATCGTAATATCACGATTCAATTGCCCCTGGAACATGGCTTCTAAGTCAAAATTCTTATAATTGAATCCTAATTTAAGCCCTAGATCAACATTGGCCAATCGACTGCCAATCATTGTCATATCTCGTTCATCGATTATATTATCGCCATTTAGATCACGATATTTCAAATCACCCTCAGCTACTGACCCAAAAGTTTGAGTCGGCGATAAAGAAACATCTTCCCCTGCTTCATAATAACCTTCTACCTCATAGCCGTAAATGGCATTATAAGGATCGCCAGTTTTGTTAATATGTGATAAATTGCCTTCGCTTATCGATTCCCCCATCTCTTCGATGCTATTGTCAAAATAAGACAGCATAAAATCGGCATACCAGCTAAAATCGCCAGGTTTAGAAATAAATCCGAGTTTTGTGTCAAAACCTGTATTATGAATCTCTCCAATATTTTCAATAGGTAGTGTTGCTCCGGTAACTGCTGGTCTGCTGTAATCTATATAAAGTACATCAGTACGCTTATCCATAAAGTAATCGAAAGTGAAAGATAATTGCTTGAAGAATTCAAGATCAACACCCATATTAATCTTTTCCGATACTTCCCATTTCGTATCTTCATTCGCCAGTCTTCCGGGCTTCAAACCATACATCATATCCCAATCCTCACCAATCGGAAATGAACCACCCCCTGTATAAAATTGATAATATGGATATCGTCCACTAGCATATCTGTTTAAGCCAGTAATACCATATGATGCTCTTAATTTACCATAGGAAAGCAGTTTAGAATCTTCTAAGAAACTCTCGTCAGAGAATACCCAACCAGCTGATGCTGATGGAAAAAAGCCATAACGCTTACCTTCTGCATATTGGTCTGATCCATAATAACTAGCAGCAACTTCAAAAAGGTATTTATTGTTATAAGAATAGCTTAAGCGGCCTCCTACACTATTGGTCACATAGGGAGTCAAATCAGTATTTGCTTTAGATTCCTTATCACTCTGGAATCGAGTCATAAAGGTCAAATCGTGTCCATTGGCAGTAGGCATTTCATATAAAACCTGAGCGTCAAAAACAGTAAAACGTGTACTTGCAGCGTTGCTCCAGTTATTATATTCTGTATTTTCCCTATAAGTGTAATACTGATAATTATCATCGTATCCTGGTGCAATTTGCTTCACTTGAAAGTATCGCCATGTACCATCAGAGTTATTGGCACTATGATCTAATACATATCCAATACTGGCAGATAATCCTTTGGTGATAAAATCAAAATCCTGTGTCAACTTAAAACTTGCATTCAAATACTGATCTACAACTTTATTACGCCCTGATGTTTCAAGCATTGCAACTGGGTTGTTTAATAGTAGAGAAGTACCTCCATAGCTACCATCCGGATTTTTAATATTAAATGCATTTGGCGGCAATGTGTACATGGCATTCCATATTTCAGATGTACTATTGGCAGGATAGCCTTTATTATCGAAACTTCCCGCTAAATCCATCGAAAACACGGTGTTCTTAGTTACCTGCAAATCAAAATTAGATCGAACATTAAATCGAGTCATATTGGCATTTGAATTCATATCCGGATTCTCCGGCTTGTAGATACCATCATTATATAAAAAACCAAAATTGACGAAATATTTGATAAAATTAGATCCTCCTCTTATTCCAAGGTTTGCTTTTGAAACATTTGTCAGCTTCTTCACCACTTCATCTTCCCAATTAACATCAGGAAAGCGAGGACTTGTACCTGCAGCTGCAATATCATCTGTTGTGTACTTAGCTGGCAAACCATCGTTAAGGGCTGCCTGGTTATACATGGTCATATAATCCTTGGCACCAAGTACATTAACGGTTTCGTATGGCATCTGAACACCCGACTGAAGTGAAAAAGATATCTGCGTCTTCTGTTCAATTCCTCGTTTAGTTGTAACTACAATGGCACCATTAGCTCCTTTCATACCGTAAATTGCCAAAGCTGCTCCATCTTTTAGTACTGAAATGGATTCCACTTCTTCAGGATTAATAAACGACAAATCACGTTCATATCCATCCACAATAATCAATGGATTAACTGATGCTCCTCTAATTCGTAACCATGGCAAATCTTTACCAGGTTCACCACTTGCCTGAATGACAAATAAGCCCGGTAATCTTCCATATAGTGAATTACCAAGGTTTGTTGCAGAACTTTTTTCTAATTCTTCGCCACTCACCGTCGATATTGAAGATGTAACCTCACCAAAGCTTTGTTTTCCGAATGCGATACTGACCTCTTGGTCTATTATTTTTGAATTTACATTCAAGCTGTCTGTTTGCGCCCATCCACACATACTTATGGCAAACAACATTAAGAATGAAAAGTAAATTATATTATATTTTCTCATCATATTTACATTTAAGCATTAACTAATAATGTTTACCAACCTGGGTTTTGATATAACCCTTCTGTATTATTCACCCAACTACTATGGAAAGGATGGAAGTACATTTTTTCATTGAAAATTCGACTAAAATTAATGTCGATACGTGATACAGCGCCATTATTAATTATTATACCCCCCATATTAGTGGTCAAATCGTCTCCTTCTTTCCAGCGTCGTAAATCGAAATAACGTTGCGCCTCTAGGAATAATTCCACTTTACGTTCATATTTAATCGCATTATGGAACTTTTCTTTATCACTTGCGCCCTTATAGTTTGCAGCATCATAATCTGGCATACCAGAACGGCTCCTAACTTCATTTAAGTAAAAGATGGCATCACCTGTTGGAGCACCATTATATTCGCTCAAAGACTCTGCATATAATAAGTATAAATCAGCTAATCGAAGTATTGGGTGAACTGGTCTGTAGGTAATAGATGGACTTTCACCTAGTGCTTCATTCACAAATTTTCGAGCCATGAAACTGGTTTTAAACTCAGAATGATCACCATGTGTGCGATCTGGCACAGTAGGGTCGGCATCAAAATTAATTAACTTATTGTTATAGTTCTCTCCGAATTTTGAGCCATGATATACGACATTCTGATAAAATCTGGTGTCGCGATTTAAATGATAATCCTGATCAGTATAACCTGCATCCATCCCAGCTTGTGAGATAATTGGTTGCATTGGGTCATTATTATCATAACCATCAATCGGAAATGCTCCATTACTTAATTGGTAGGCATCAATATGCTGAATGGTTGGCTGATACATGACGTCAGTTCTGTTATACCAACCAATACCGTATGGCCAGTTCATCATATTATGACAGTATTTCCAACCACCTTCACTATTAGCAGATTCAAAAGTCTGATAAAGAATGTGTTCATCTGTTAAGCTAATAGCTAAATCGTAGATATTCTTTTCTTCACCTGAACCTTGATAAAGGCCATAGCCTGCTGCATGTGCTGCATCAATAGCTTCTTTACATGCATCTGCAGCACGCTTCCATCTTTCATTGCTAAATGAACCATACCCTAATACTTCCGGATGTTCGTAACCTGATGCATAGTTTGGTATTTCACCATTATACAATGGACTCGCTGCATAAACTAATATTTTTGCTTTTAAAGTTTTTGCTGCAACACTTGTAAAACGTCCTTGCCATCGATCTTCCCATCGTGCAGGTAGTAGCTCCGCTGCAATATCCAAATGAACAACCATACTATCAACAAAATCAGAAAAACTTGGTCTTGGGATTGCCTCCTCACCACCTTCTAAACGTTGATGAATCCAAGGCACACTACCCCATAATTTCATACCTTTAAAATACTGGTAACTCAAGTGGGCATGCGCTTCTCCAAGCATTTTATCGACATAAGCATCATCCTCTTCAGAGACTGTTGGAATCGTTGACGCTTTTTCAATAAAGGTATTGGCACTTCGCACAGCAAGATACATCCAATCTAAACCATACATCTGACCAGATGATGAGTTTACCGCACCACTTATATAAGTTTTACTTTTTCCTAATCCTTTGTGTGATGGATACAAATCATCACCAATTTCAGACCAACTAGCATATGCTTGTGGGTTATCCCACCAGTTTAAGGCGATATTATCAGCTCCAAAAAAGTCATCGTGGTAAAGATAAAAGATGGTTTGTTGAGCATTACTTGTTGAAACAAAAACGGTATCGATTGTAATATCTGAACCAGCAGGTTTCTCAAGAAAATCACCTTCGCAAGCTCCAAATACTGTCGCCAAAACAAGTACGAACCCAACGATCTTAAAATATTTTATCATATCATTTTTCATATCAGATTCAATTAACTGTTAAAATTGTACACTAACACCAACATTAAAGATTCGAGAGCTTGGGTAGCGTAATTGTCCATTTGTTGTTTCCGGATCGATGTATTTTATATCAGTAAACGTTAACAGATTCAATCCATTAGCATATATTCTTAGGTTATCAAGTCCAATACTTTTAACAAACTGATTGTTTTTATCAAACGTATAACCAATCTCTAAACTCTTAACCCTTAAATAGGTCGCATCCTGATACCAATATGTTCCATTAAAACTCCAGTTATCATTTGTTTGAACCAAACGAGGATAGTTGATTGTTTCACCAGCTTCATACTTTTCAGGAGTATATCTTTCTAAAACATAGTCCATGATAGAACCTTTGGTTGGATTTGGACTGTAGTTGGTACGTGAGTTTATCGAATAATTGGTAGCACCTTGCAGCAATACAGAAAAAGATATATTCTTAATTTGAATGCCTGCATTAAGGGCAAAAGTTGACTCAGGAAAATTGACCATATCAATGTACCCTGCATCTAAATCATTTATAACACCATCATTATTTCTATCAATAAATTTTAAATCACCAGCCGACACATCGTTTCCTGCACTAAAAATTTCATATGCCTGATAAGCTCCTTCATTTGCTCCAGGATTTAATTCACTGTAACGCTCCCATAATTCTTGCTTATAAGCATTTGCTTCCTCAGCAGTTCTAAAGTAGTCTTCTTGCTGGTAACCCCATATCTCACCAACTCGTCTGCCTGTTTTTGCGCGATAATCAAACTCTTGTTCTGGCTCATCCATTTCAATAATCTCATTTCGGGCAAAGGAATAATTCATATTAACCCAGTAGCGACCATTATTTATTGGCTTGTTCCAACCCAACTCAACTTCATACCCTTTATTTTTAACTCTACCCAGGTTTAATGCTAAAGCTCCAGTTTGCTGATAAACCGGTACCACTCTCTGATTTATTAAGATATCCTGGCGATCTTCTGTAAAATAATCAGCTTTAAGACTAATCAATCCTTCTAGGAAGGAAAGGTTAATTCCATAGTTTGTTTTTATTGCCTTTTCCCATGTAACATTAGGGTTACCAGCAGCCCCTTGATAAGCAACAGGGTATTTTTGAACCTCTCCTGGTATTCCAAAATTAATTCCAAGATCTCTCCATCCTCTGTAATTATATACATCCATGTTGTATTTATCAGGAAGATATAAGAAACGTTGACTCATTTTATCATTTCCTACTGTACCATATGAGAATCGGAACTTACCATAGCTCAAAATCTTTTCACCGATTAGATTCTTCAAGAACGATTCCTCAGTAAATGTCCATCCTGCAGAATAAGCAGGAAAAAAACCAAAACGTTCTCCTTCTGCAAAATTCTCGGAACCATTATAACCAAGGTTATAGTCGACCATATACTTATTCTTATAGTTATAAGCTACACGCCCAACCATTCCAAGATATGCTCGAGGAATTTCATTCCAATACGATTGAGAAAAATGAGATTTTTCAGCATTAAATAAAGCAAGACCAGTGAATGAATGGTCATTATTAAATGTTCGTTTATAATTCAATGCTGCTTCATAGTACTCTTTTCTTGATTTGCCTTGACTTGTTGAATTATATGGCAAGACATCTTCATTACTTTGGTAAAATTCAACCGAACCATCATCTTGTAAATAAGGTTTCCAAACTGGTATTTTCTTAGGATCCTTGCTTCTATTAATATAGTTCCTAAAATAACTGATTAAAGACGCTGTACCTTTAAAAGATAATCCCTCAGTAATAAAATTTAACTTTTGCTCCAATATAAGACTGTAATCTGCGGTATTTTGCATTTCAATATTATATCCTCTTACATCGCTATTTAATAATACTGAGTTGGCGTTATCCTGCAGCATCACTACTTTTCCTTCATGCATATATCCATCCCATGGTGAAGAGTGGTTTAGCATATTCCAATAATATGATTGTGATGGTTCAGAACCTCCCTGACCTAAACCAACATTCCTGTTATAACTACCTCCAATATTAATTTTTGCTAACGTTGTCTTACTAATGCTAACGTCCATATTGGTTCTATAATTATAACGCTCATAACTGGTTGTTTCATCAACATTTGGATTTAGATTTTCAAACAAACCACCCTGTTGAAAATAACCTAACGAAGCAAAATATTTTACTCTATCTGTTCCTCCATTAATTGTAAAGTTATACTGCTGCTGCGTTGCATTATCTTTAAACATTAAATCCTCGTAATTTGTACTTGGATAAAAATATTCATCTCCAGCTTGCACAGGAGATCCATCTACAACTCCTTTGTAACGTTCTCTTAAAGCCTGAGGATAAGGTGCTGATGGATCTGTTGAGTTTGCAGCAAAACCAAGGTATTCATTGGCTAAGGCAGTCTGTTCATAACTATTAATTAAATCGTAATTAACTGTTGGTTGAACGAGTGCAACATTAGCTTTAAAGTTAATTTTCGCTGGTCCTAATTTACCACGTTTTGTCGTTACTAGAATCACTCCATTTGCCCCTCTTACACCAAACACTGCCGTTGATGATGCGTCCTTTAAAATAGACAAAGATTCTATTTCGTTTGGATCTAAATAATTTAAAGCTAATTGATCCCTTTCAATACCATCTATAAGAATTAACGGGTTTGAACCAGCTCCTGCATCCAAGGTTCCAATACCACGTATTTTAATGGTTGGAGCATCCTTTCCTGGTCGCCCACCTGCTTGATTTGTTATCAAACCTGGCAATCGTCCTGCCAACGCCTGAGTAACCGTACTAACAGGCTGTGCCACAATATCTTTTGATGAAACCGTTGACATAGCACCCGTTACAGTCTCTTTCTTTTGAGTACCATAACCAATAACCACTACCTCATCCAAATCCTCGGTATCCTCTAGCATAACGATATCATATACCGAAACATCATCTAAGACAACAATTTCTTGTGTCTCAAATCCTATATAAGAGATCACAATTGTACCTTGAGCAGGCACATCTAAACTATAATTACCGTTAATATCGGTGATTGTTCCAGTTGAAGTACCTTTAATTACTATACTAACACCTGGTAAAGGGGCATTCGTTTTATCAACTATTACACCCTTAATTCTTTCAACCTGCTGACCTACATTCCCTGATGTACTCTCGATACTCGCTGCATTCGTTGTCACAGCACCAAAAAAGAGTAAAATCAGGAGTAACACTTTTATAGGTATTATACCTATACAGTCTAGATTTTTCCAATTCCTAGATTTCATATGATTTAGTTTAAATTAACTTTTACACACTTTAGTTAACATTACAAAACTATCCTAACAGAAAGCTATTTCAAATGGATATTTAATGCTAAATATGGACTATTTAATTATTTAAGTTAACTGAACTCAAATAAAAGAAAGTTCTTTATCTATTGGTATGCAGATATAATTCCTTAATATTTTGTAAAAGAAGTGTTTTAAATTGGAACATCTAGTATTCAAAATTAAAAAGCCTAAATATTGTTTCAAATATTACAATACAAGCTAGTAGCCCTTATTATTAAAGACAATTTACTATTTGTAAGAAAAAGATGAATATTAGTTAAAAATCAGTAACCTGGGCTACGTAATATGCTCCAAACACGTTAATTACCTTGCTATTTCCTAAGACTTATATCCAAAATACATGAGTGATAAAACAAAAAAACAAGATTGAAATGAAACACAAATAGACTTTTAACTTATAAAGTATAAGAATCTATTGCAAATTCTATGTGGCTTATAAGGGCAAATGAAGGAGGAATAATTATCTATTCAGTAAAGTATTTTTCCGAACAAATTAACTCTTGCCCATTTGTTAAACATGGGATAGATATGTTCAAACATAATCATTTCGATAGAAATAAATGAAATGAAAACAAAGGACATTTAGCCCTCACCAATGTTTATAGTTTAGATTACTCAAAGCATTCTATTACTAAAATATAGTTGCTCAAAACCAACAATATTCTTTACCTTTGTTTGTAGTCAATTATATCAAAAGTGACCAATGTGTGACCACTTAAATTTGACAGTTATAACTTACTGAAAATATAAGCGTTGCGTGGACAGAGAAAGTCCCGCCTCGGGTACCAATCTAGAGTCATCTAGAACCAAAAGCGTTTAAAACGAAAGTTTTAAACGCTTCTTTTTTGTTATAGCAATCTTCAATTAAAGTGCCTCTACAAAAATACTCTCATCCCTTCTGTATATTGTTAGAGCATCCAATACAAACTTTCAAATAATAATTCAATTCTATAAAAGATTATTTCGGGAACTTCCAAAACCAATGACTGGATGCTGACTAATCTTGTTTTTTCTATATAATATTCGGGCAACCTTTTTTTGTTTCACAATAAGTCATGGTTTATCCCAATGTATATTATAATTTTAAGGCCTATTAAAAAACCGGAAATGAACTGTTATGTCAAAAATTGAATCATTAAATCTAATAGGTAGCACCCCAATGGTGCATTTAAAAACACTTGATCCCAAACCGGGTGTGGAGATACATGCAAAACTCGAATACATGAATCCTACGGGAAGTATGAAAGACCGAATTATTGCATATATGATTCAGAAAGGTATTGAGGAAGGGAAAATCAATAAGAACACAACAATTGTTGAGGGAAGTTCCGGTAATACTGGCGCCTCAGTTGCAATGATTGCTTCAACTATGGGACTGAAATCAATTATTTTTGTTCCTGATAAATGCAGTGAAGAGAAGATAGCAATAATTAAATCATACGGTGCGGAAGTTATTGTAAAACCTGAGCTGACATACGGAAAATTCCCTGCAATAAAGGCCAGTGAAAGTGAAGACTACTATCACATTGATCAATATAACAACATTTACAACCCTGAAGCCCATTATATGACCTTAGGAAAGGAGATATGGGATGATATGAATGGGGAGATTGATGCATTTGTGGCTTCAGCATCTACAGGCGGTACATTATCAGGCGTTGCGAAACGATTAAAAGAGAATAATCCTAATATAAAAGCTATTCTGGCAGATCCGGAAGGCTCTGTTTACAAACCGTACTTGGAGGGCAAAGAAGATTACATGTCCTATATTAAGTCATTTCATGTAGAAGGAGCTGGAAAAACTAAGCTCTGTGCAACCATGAATTGTGACATAGTAGATGAAACAATTGCATTTAATGATGAGAAAGCTATAGCTATGGTACATCGTCTTGCACGCGAGGAAGGCCTGATGGCAGGTGGTTCAAGTGGAGGTAATGTTTGGGCTGCTCTGGAAGTTGCAAAAAGAATGGAAGCTCCTGCGAAAATTGTAACTGTTTTGCCTGATAGTGGTTTTAAATATCTGAGCAAAATTTTCAATCCACAGTGGTTAAATGAGGTGGGCCTTGGCCATATTGTTAAGTAACTTACCATAACTTCATCATATATTCTTCCACGTTATAATATTTCATAGAATTGATTGACTTTTCATAAATGATGCAAAATCAATCAATTCTATGTTGACATCGTTACTTTTTTCCTGAACCTAGTTTATTGTTAGGTTAATCCTGGATTTGCAGGGACTATTTAAAACGTCGATATACTGCAGTATATATAGTCTCATCTACTATTTGCTCATTTGGGAATAAGCTTTTAAATGCAAAAAATCAACCTTGAAAGAAAAGAGGAGAAAAAACCAGAAAACTGAATCCTATTGGCATCTTAAAAATGATAGCACACGGCTTCCCAAGCACATTGTTAAAACCTATATTTAGATTAACTGATTACTTTGTAAATTGCCTTAACGTGAAGGAAATATTTATAGCCACATAGCATGCTACAATTTAAAATTACCAAAACAGAATCTCAACTAAACGAATTAGCTACTCAATTGGGAGCTACCATTGAGGATAACATCATGCCCATCCCTAAACAAATTGGCAATGGTCAAATTTCAAGAAATATGCTAACCAAAGGAATTATCCTCCAGGATGGCGAGTTTAATTTGTTTCAAGACTTTACAATCAATCGTAAAATTGAGGAAGATGAAAGCATGCATCATTTCTCACTAATATACGTTTTCAATCAACTCAACTATATATATACAGAAGACGAAGCAGCTGAATCAGGCATTCAGAATTACCTCTTATTCTTTAACAAGCACTACTCCTATAGTAACATTGTTCCGGCCTACACCCGATTTAAGCAAATACAATTATTCGTTAGTGTCGAAAAACTCTTGTCGCTGTGCAGCTACTATGCATTACCCAATGAAATAAATAAACATTTGCAAACGAATGAGCAGTGGTGCTATAAATTCCCGTTCACTGCTGAAGTACAAAAAGTGTTACATCAATTATCCACTTATGAAACTGAGAACGCATTTACTAAAGGATATATGATTAATAAATCGGAAGAACTGATCGTATTAGCACTTGAGCAGGTATTTAAAGAACAAAGTAATAAATCAGATAAGAACAGCTTCATACATCAGGATGATCTCAATACATTATACGAAGCGGAAAAAATGCTACTTGAATCAACAGATGAGATTATCAAGATATCCGAGTTATCAGACAAACTCTCTATTGGCATCAGAAAACTGCAACGCCTGTTTAAAGCATACCATGGGGTTGACATGACCAGTTATCGTAAACAAATACGGATGGAACAGGCCCGGCATATGATACTTGAACAGCGTCTTTCCATTACTGATGTCTGCTTTAAAATGGGCTATACCTCTAACAGCCATTTCTCAAAAATATTTAAAGATCAGTTTGGCTATTCTCCATCAAATCTGCTTAATAAATAAGCCTAAAATAACTCTTGACGCATTCACGACACTCTTAGTCACTTCCGTTGCACAATAGCAGTACCGCATCACCATATCTTTGTCATGTATTTCAAAGTTAAACGCTGATTACTAATAATGACAAACAAAAAAAGGTATGAAAAAGACTGTTTTATATTTATTAATGACCGCCCTACTTCCTCTTGTCGCATTTACACAAAAGAGTGAAAGACCAAACATACTGGTTATCATGGCGGATGATATTGGAATTTCTAATCTTAGCTACAACAACAAAGGTATGATGGGGTATACAACACCCAATATCGACCGCATTGCCAACGAAGGTGTACAGTTTACTGATTATTACGCCGAGCAGTCATGTACAGCTGGCCGTTCTGCTTTTATTACTGGCCAAATGCCAGTTAGAACAGGATTGACTAAAGTAGGTTTACCAGGGGCCGATTTAGGAATTCGAAAAGAGGATCCAACACTGGCAACCTTATTAAAGCAACATGGCTATGCTACCGGACAATTTGGTAAGAATCACTTAGGTGATAAGGATGAATTCCTGCCTACTGAACATGGGTTTGATGAATTTTTTGGAAACCTCTACCACTTGAATGCTGAGGAGGCACCTGAACACGAGAACTACCCACAAAATCCTGAATTCAAAGAGAGGTTTGGCCCAAGAGGCGTGATAAAATCAAGTGCCGATGGTAAGGTCGAAGACACTGGACCTTTATCTAAAAAACGCATGGAAACCATTGACCAGGAGTTTTTAGATACTACAATAGATTTTATCGAGCGTAAAGAAGATGAAGAAACGCCGTGGTTTGTTTGGTTTAATCCATCACGCATGCATTACCACACCCATGTACCAGATGATTACAAAGGTAAATCGGGCTTAAACGTTTATGCTGACGGCATGATTCAGCATGATGACCAAATTGGAATCTTACTCAATAAATTAGATGACTTAGGCATTACAGAAAATACCATAGTCATTTACACAACCGATAATGGTGTACATTTTAACATGTGGCCGGATGGAGGTGTAACACCTTTTCGTGGCGAAAAGAACACTAACTGGGAAGGTGGATATCGAGTACCATTCGCAATGCGTTGGCCCGATAAAATTAAAGCCGGACAAATTGAAAACGGTATTACTTCACACACCGATTGGTTACCGACCTTGATGGCTGCCGTTGGAGAAAATGACATAAAAGATAAACTTAAAAAAGGACATAAAGTTGGCGATATGACATACAAGGTTCATATAGATGGTTATAACCTGTTGCCCAACCTATTAGATAACAATACGCAGAAAGTGTGGCCAAGACAGGAATTCTTTTATTGGAGTGATGATGGTGATTTGGTGGCTTATCGATACGACCGATGGAAATTGGTTTTTATGGAACAAAAAGCTCATCAGTTCAGAGTTTGGATGGAGCCGTTTACAGCCTTGCGCGTGCCTTTGATATTTGATTTAAAAATGGATCCATACGAGCGGGCAGCAACTGATGCCAATGGTTATTATGAATGGATGGAGCGCATGGCTCAATTTTTAGCTGTTCCAGCCCAAGTTAAGGTGGGCGAAATGATCGAAACCTTTAAAGAGTTTCCTCCACGCCAGAAACCAGCTAAATTTAATTTAGAAGATGTGATGAATAACATGATGAATACACCGTCGAATAATTAACAATTTCTGATAGATACTTACTTATTGAATGGCACTGATTTGAATTTATCAAACAAATCAGTGCCATTCGTATTTTAAAGCATTTTGAAGCCATACGTAGTTATTAATCCTCCCCTTTCTCTGCAATCATAAATCCATTAAATATTTTACAATTTAATTTTAACAATAGGACTGGACAAAAACATGAATGCAGGTTATTTTAAGCCTCAGAATGTAATTTAAATAATGTCACTTACTTAAAACAAATAGTTATGAAGTTAATCCTAAGCTTATTGTTATGCTGCATAGTTGTTTTTACCAGTTGTAAGGACGATGATGATGAACAAAAATCCAGTATGGAAGTTCGTTTAACCGATAGTCCCGCGGAATATGAAGAAGTACTAATTGATATTCTTGAAGTAAGAATAAATACTTCATCCGAAGATGATAGTGGCTGGAAAACATTAGAAACAACTGAAATCGGCGTATACGATTTACTGAAGTTTACCAACGGCGCAGATACATTATTGGCTGATGAAGATTTACCAGCAGGCAAGGTTTCTCAAATGCGCTTAATACTTGGTGATAATAACCAAATAAAGAAAGAAGGGCAGTATTACAACTTAGAAACACCCTCTTCTCAACAGTCAGGCCTAAAATTCAATATCCATGCTGATTTAATTAGTGGCGTTGCTTATCGCATTTGGATTGACTTTGACGCAGGACGTTCAATTGTAGAAAAAGGCAATGGAGCCTACTCTTTAAAACCAGTTATTAGAACATTTACCGAAGCAACGAGTGGAAGCATTTCGGGAACCATTAACCCAGCAAATGTGCAATCGTACATTGTAGCTGTTTCTTCGGCTAATGATTCAATTGGAACCTATAGCGATATTGAAACGGGTGAATTTTTACTTCGTGGCGTTGATGCAGGGCTTTACGATGTGGAAATTGAGCCAACTGAAGACTATTTAGATGTAGAGATTGAAAATATTAATGTGGTACTGGGTCAGGCAAGCGATTTAGGCATAATTAACTTGCAAATAGATCCAGAATAAACATCTTCGTAATGGATTCTTACAACGAGCCTGGTAGGTTAACTATCGGGCTTGTATGATTGCTTAATTGCAAAACCCTCGCTATGAAGGCATCAAACAAAACCAATCTTCACAAATAAATATCGAATTCCTTTTTTGGGGGTTTATCGCAATTAAGCCAAGCTATTCCACCACCCTCAACTCTTCAATTTCATCAATTAATCGCACATAAGAGTCTTTGTATCGCCCTAGTTTCAAAATCTGTTCGCGACGAAACTTTGCAGCCTCATAGCCTATGTAAGCACCATAAATATAACGCGTAAAACCATCCTTGCACGAAACAGTTTGAATATCATCCACATCCAAACCTTTAAGGTACATTGATGCAAATAAAGGTTTCCGTTTTAAGGCTAAAATTTGGATGGTATAAAATGGCGCACGCTCTAACTGCTTTATCTCTTCCTCTAATGTTTCAATAATTATTTCGTTTTGCTCTTTAAGCGTTTTATGAACAATGGCCCGTTTAAGAGGTGGTGTCATTTTAATCTCTTCAAATGAATGAACCACTTTATTAGTTTGATAATTCATTTTTGGCGTAACATTCACACGCGCTTCCTCAATTACTTGTTCATCTATCTTTTCTTCAATGGCATACTCGTGCCCTACCTCCAAAAACATGGTGTACTTACCACTTTTACTATCAGGTCGATAATCACCCATTAAACGCTTATCAGTCATCCGGGTTACCATAATACGTACTATACCACCTTGCTGCCTGGCCTCTTCCGATATTTCACTTTCTATAATGGCCAATTCTCCTTCAAAGGCACTATCAAACTCAATACGATAAATATCAGAGCCTCCATAATTATCATTGAAACGCGCTGATGCATAATACGCATGACTTTTATCCAAGCTAGGCATAAAGAAAAAATCGTCGTCGGGTGTATTGATTGGATACCCCAGATTTACAGGAATTGACCAAATACTATCCGCATCCATCTGTGTATAAAAAACATCCATTCGCCCCATCGAATTATGACCTTCAGAAGCAAAGTATAGCGTATAACCATCGGGATGTATCATCGATGTTTCTTCATCAAAAGGGGTATTAACAGAAGCTCCCAGGTTGCGAGGCTCTCCCCACTGACCTCTCGCATCCTTTTTACTCATATAAATATCTATCCCCCCATACCCTCCTTCACGATCGCTTGTGAAATATAAAGTACTCCTGTCGCTCGATAAAGAGGCGTGCGTTTCGTTAGCCGCACTATTGATTGGATAAGGCAATTTGACTGGTTCAGTCCATTCATCATTTTCCAAATAACTTACATAAATACTTTTCCCCTCTTTATCATTTCGATAGATAAACAAACTTTTCCCATCAGGAGATAATGATAAACCGGATTCATGTTCCAGCGATTTAAAAAATACCGCTAAGGATTCGGACTTGCTCCAATTAATACTATCGGAAGTTGAGTAATATACTTTTTCAGGATATTGGCCATCTTGTAATAAGGGTAACTTATTGGTCGATCGTCGTGAGGTAAATAAAAGCACATCTTCAAAGGCATTGACTAAAGGACTATGATCATCATAACGGCTGTTTACTTCCTTTCCTAAGTTGACGATCGTTAATTGAATTGGGTTTGCCAAGAAAATAAGGGCATTTTCACAATTACTCACCTCTTGAGCAAGCTCTTGTTTCATTTCAAAATCATCAACAGCTACTTTATTATTCAACGCTTCGTAAACTAACAAAGCTGAATCGGGTTGCAAAGCCATTTGATGAGCTTTTCCCAAAGCCATAAACATATCCTGCCCTAAAAATGATGTTTGCCCTTCAACATCAAGCTGTGTCAATCCCTTTTGAAGAATAACAATTGCAGAATCGGCTCCCGTATTGGTATTTAAATAACACAAACCTAGTTGCAGATAGGCCTCAACAAAGTCTGGCGACTGCTGTACAATGATTTTAAACTCCTGTATTGCACGTTCATAGTCGTCTGCTTCGGCGTAAGCTATTGCTTTATAAAAAGCTTTATCTTTCTGTCGTTCATTCCTTTTTTGTTGCGATTCCCCAAGCCAACAACTGAACGACAAAATAAATAGAAGCAAATATTTTATCTGAAAATTAACCATATAAATACCCCAAATTCTCAATTACAGTAGACAAAATAAGTCTTTTTTTATCAAACGCTTAAATTTTAGCTAAAAAATGTTAATATTTGTTACAGTCAAAGCCCTCTATAAATCAGAACAATTAATTATTTCTAATGAAAATCACCTAAAACTAGATTTGGCTTTGGTGGTAAAATATTATTGACAACAAGTATTGAAACATTAATTATTACACTAATTAATTAAACAAAACTTTGAACAATTGAGGCAATAAAATAGTTATAAGAACAGTTTATTAATATAGAGCGTAGGCATTATGTTTTAACACAAGACAAAAACTAAACCTCTAGATGAGGTAGATATCGACAACAAACAAAGATGATTCTTAATCACTTATAATTTTTTATATAACTGTCGAATTAAAGGATTAACAGAAGAAAGAAATATTAAAACCTTTAAAATAAATTAGCGAAACGACAGTTAAACATAAATATAAATGCTTATCTTCATTCTGAAAATATTAAACAAAAGATTGAGGATTACAGAACAATTAAGATTCTAAAAACAACATAAGCTCATAAAAAGAGCGAAAGAAATGAGAAATGGGCGAAGGAAAGGTTGAGGAGGTTGAGATCCCATAATTTTTCATAATTGGTAAAAGTTTTGGTTTGAGAGACCTGCAATTCAAAGGAGTTGCAGGTTTTTTTATTGCAAAAAACTTGTGCTTTATACACACAAGCCTGCTCGGCCATACAATAATCCGCTTAAAAAGTGTAATTTTACCATTTCATCATGTGATGATTTAAATACTTACAACAGAGCAGCGATGCTTGGAATAAAAGATTATGGATTCAACACGTCAAAAAAAAATATCGCGCTTACTGCAAAAAGAAATCAGTGAGATTTTCCAAAGAGAGATGCGAGCTGTTTCAATGGGAACAATGGTTTCGGTAACAGCAGTGCGTATATCCCCTGATTTGGGTCAGGCCAAAACATACCTTAGTATCTTTCCTACTGGTAACATAAAAGAGGTAATGGAACAGATAGATGAGCAAACAGCACAGATACGCTTTGCTCTGGGCAAAAGGGTGGGTAAACAAATGCGCATAATACCAGAGCTAAAGTTTTATGTTGATGATAGCCTTGATTACCTGGATAACATTGATCGTTTACTAAAAAAATAAACATGCAATATGATCCGATAAAACGTTCATTGGGTAAAGTATTTAATCAAACTCCAGCCCTGCGCATTCTCTTTTACAAATTACTCGACTTATTATTACTTCGCGCCTGGTACATTAGAAGAGAACTGCGGAAGATTGCAAAAACAAGCAATCAGAATTTAAACATCCTTGATGCAGGAAGTGGCTTTGGGCAGTACGATTATTTCATGTCATCATTGGGCAAAAAATGGTCCATTACAGGTGTGGATGTTAAAGACGAACAAATTGCCGATTGCAACGAGTTCTTTACCAAGATAAAGCGCAACGAAAGAGTCAAATTCCAGCTTGGAGACCTAACACAATTTGTCAACAAGGAAGCCTACGATATCATCCTTTCGGTTGATGTGATGGAGCATATCCTAGAGGATGAATTGGTTTTTGCCAACTTCTTCCAATCCATGAAAAAGGGTGGATCATTAATTATTTCTACACCATCTGACCAAGGCGGTTCAGATGCACATCACCACGACCACGAAGAAGATGGTGTACACGGTTTTATTGATGAGCATGTGAGAGATGGTTATAATGCAGAAGACATAAGAGAAAAACTTAGCAAGGCAGGTTTTACATCCATAAAAACTGCTTACACCTATGGTAAAGCAGGGAGTATCTCATGGCGCTTATCAATGAAGTATCCAATACAGATGCTTAATGCCAGTAAAGCCTTTTTTATAATTATCCCTCTGTATTACCTTATTACTTATCCATTGGCCTATGTTTTAAACTGGCTTGATGTAAGTAAAACCCACAAAACAGGAACAGGCCTGATGGTGGTGGCCAAAAAGTAAATCCATGAATCTATCCTTTGTCATAGCTAAACGGTATTTATATGCCAAAAAATCGCAGAACATCATTAATTTGATTTCTATCATTTCGGTATTTGGTGTACTAACCGGCAGCATGGCATTGATAATTGTACTATCGGTGTTTAACGGGGTACATGGCTTCATGGGAGAGCTTTACACAGCTTTTGACCCCAACCTGAAGCTAACACCGAGCAATGGCAAAGTTATCTCGACTAACTCCATTGCTTATCAAGAACTTAAAAACCACCAAGCTGTAGAGAATATTGCTGAAGTACTGGAGCATCAGGCTTTACTAAAATTCAGAAAACGCAAAATACCAGGCGTTGTTATGGGCGTTGATTCATCATACAATAAGGTGAGTCAAATCGACTCCATCATTATTGATGGCAAATATGAGCTGAAGTACAAAAGCGAGTTTCGTGGTGTAATAGGCAAGCGCTTAGCTGACCAACTAGCTATTCGACTAAATTTTGTCACACCACTGAGCATGTATGTACCAAAACGCATTGGGAACATCAACCTCATGTCGCCACAAAACTCTTTCAAACAGGAGTACATTAGTCCATCTGGTCTTTTTGCCGTTAATCAAGAGGAATACGATGGTCAATATTTAATAATTGATATTGAACAGGCGCGCCGACTTTTGCAATACGATGAGAAAATTATTTCATCGCTCGCTATTAAAATAAAGGACGGCTATTCTTTTGAAAAGGCTGAAAAAGAAATTCAGGCCATTGTAGCTGGTAAAATGGATGTACTCAACCAGCAAGAGCAACACGCCTCTTTTTACAAAGTAATGAAAGTGGAGAAGCTAATGTCTTACCTCATACTTAGCTTTATTATAGCAATTGCTGCTTTTAACATTGTGGCCAATTTAGCCATGTTAATCTACGAGAAGAAAGACAGTATTTTCACACTAAAAAGCATGGGCGCCAACAAACGATTGATTACGCGTATTTTTATGCTAGAGGGCTGGCTTATTTCCTTTATTGGTATCATGGTCGGAACAGCCATTGGCGTTATTGCTGTACTACTCCAGCAGCAGTTTGGATTTATTAAATTTATGGGTAATGGCCATTACATTACCGATGCATACCCCATTGCACTGGAATGGCTTGATGTAGTTCTAGTAATTATAACCGTATCCATTATAAGCGCTCTGGCAGCTTGGTATCCCGTCAGAGTTATTGTCAGTAAATATTATTCCGAGTCTGAAATTGGATAATCCTGGTACTGGCTTGCTATTTCATTCAACACCTCAGAAATCGCTTCTACACTCTTTGCCTGCAGCAATCTAATTCGTAAAGGACGAATATTCGGAAGCTCTTGAAAGGGTATTGCCAAATGCCTACGCGCATGCCGTATTCCACTGCGCTCTCCAATCATATCGCATGATTTTTTAACGATATCATCCATTAATATAGCCTGCTGAGCTACGGTTAATTCTGGTAGAAGTTCTCCTGTTTTTAAATAATGTCTTATTTCACGAAAAATCCAGGGTTTACCTATTGATGCACGCCCAATCATTATGGCATCTACCCCATAGTTATCAAAGCAATGCTTAGCAACTTGTGCACTATCAATGTCTCCATTCCCAATAATAGGAATATGGACTCTCGGATTGGCTTTAACCTTGCCTATGAGCGTCCAATCGGCCTGTCCATTGTATATTTGATCGCGCGTACGTCCATGTATGCATAAGGCCTGAGCACCTACATCTTGAATCTGTTCGGCCAAACCCTCAATAACAATTGATTGACTATCCCATCCCAAGCGGGTTTTAACGGTAACAGGCACATTGACTGCTTTAACAACAGCACTCGTAATTTCTAATAGTTTGGGAATATCAAGCAACAAACCAGCACCACTTCCTTTACTAGCAATCTTTTTAACGGGGCAGCCAAAGTTT
Organism: Carboxylicivirga sp. M1479; assembly: GCF_007097485.1. GTDB lineage: Bacteria > Bacteroidota > Bacteroidia > Bacteroidales > Marinilabiliaceae > Carboxylicivirga. The sequence goes on from NZ_VKDE01000010.1 coordinate 153,823, forward strand.
AAATCGATTAATTCGGGCTTGGCAGCTTCAGCCATTTGAGCAGCGACGACCATTTTATCAACATCCTTGCCATATATTTGAATACCAACTGGACGTTCGGCCTCCATTATTTCCAACTTACGCAAAGAGCGATTGACATTACGCACAAGCGCATCAGCCGACACAAATTCAGTATACATCATATCGGCCCCCTGCTCCTTACAAAACACCCTAAATGATGGATCTGTCACATCTTCCATTGGTGCCAAAAGCAATGGCTTCTCCCCTAAATCTAGATCTCCAATCTTCACGTTCTATTTTTTTTGCAAAGATAATTTTTTAATCCAACCACCGTCCAAGCTGTTAATAACTCGGTTGATAACTTTATGAACAAAATCCGTTTCCGGGAGTTTAATTTCCCTAATTTGTATAGCAATTATCGTAACCGAACCATCATCTAAGTGATTAAATACAGCTTATTCATACTACTTTCTATTCTATTTTTCAGTTGCAAACACCAACAGACTGCAAGTGAAGACACCAACTCGTCATCTCCAAAATTCAGTGAAGATTCACTAATGGTGGTGCAACTTATTGCACAGTCAAAAGAAACCTACTCTGAAAACTTTAGTACCCAAGAGCCTTTTGACAATTACCTGAAAGAAGCAGAAGACATTGCCCAGAGAAGTGAGAGCAACCACCACTTATTTAACATCTACACACTTGTAGGGCAGCGCTATCGGAATAAATCGTATTACTCAGAAGCCATGCTCATGCTGAAGAAAGCACTTGAAATAGCTGAAAATTCTGAAAATATCTACTTCCAAACGAGAGCATACAACCAAATAGGTGTTATTTACCGGCGAATTGACGAAAACCCTCAAGCATTGGACATGCACATGAAAGCTTTGCAACTAGCAGAACAGTGCAACGACTCACTAAGTATTAGCAAGGCAATTAACGGTATGGGAAACGTTAGCATTGCCATGGAGCGACATCATTCAGCCATTGAGTATTTCCAACGAGGGTTTAAAATTTCTCGAAAAATGGACAACACTTTGGGCATGGCCATTAACACCAATAACATTGGCGAGGCCTATATGAAACTCAATTTATTGGACTCAGCAATGCACTATTTTTTCTTATCGCTTGACTACAACACTAAAATAAACAGTCGGGTTGGACAATCGATATGCTATAATTGCATTGGGAAAGCTTATGTAGCCAAGCACCAGAACCGCTTAGCGCTTGACTACCTTGTAAAAGCTTTAGACATCAACCTTGAGCTAGAAGATCGTATGCTCATATCGGTTAGCTACACACAAATAGGCAGAACCTACCTTAACGACAAATTACCAAATCAAGCCATCGAGCACCTTAAAAAAGGCCTTAAAATAGCCCTATCCATTGGCTCCAAGTACACGGCCGAAGAAGCCGCCTCATTACTATCCAAAGCCTACGAAGATAAACAGATATTTAAGCAATCACTGGAATACTACAAACTATCAACCAACCTAAGAGACAGCATCTTAAATGAGAAAAATATTTTCCACATGGCTTCTGTTGAAGCCAAATACAACAATACACTTCAACAACTACAGATTGATGAGTTAAACAAGGAGGCATTATTACAAAAAACACTTTTATCGAAACAAAGATCAATGATCGCTGCCATCATTACCATTGTGCTAGTGCTCATACTAATTGCCGTGCTTTTCTTTAGGCAATCGCGCTTTCGCAGCAGATATAAAAGCTTACAATTTCAGCAACGACTACTTCGTTCACAAATGAATCCTCATTTTATTTTCAATGCATTAAGCGCCATTCAGGTGTTTATACTTGAGAATGACATGACTAAATCAAGTGAATTCCTGGCGCACTTCTCTAAATTAATGAGACACGTTTTACGCAGCAGTAATTACGATTTCATCCCCGTTCAGGAAGAGGTGGAAATGCTACAGTACTACCTAAAAATTCAACAATTACGATTCTCTCCTCCATTTACATTCGACATTGTTTTTAGTGATGAAGTGAAGAACAACAAAACAGTTATTCCACCAATGCTAATACAACCCTTTATTGAAAACGCCATTGAACACGGACTTAGTCCATTGGGCGGAGGAGGAAAACTTATCATTCGCATTTTGAAGAATAAAAACAATCTTGTACTTGAGGTTGAGGATAATGGACTTGGCATTGACTACAACGATCAATTGAGCAAAAGCGACAAAAAACACGAGTCGATGGCGATTAAAATCACACAGGAACGACTCGATATACTTGAAAAGGATACAAGAAGAAAAACACAGCTGGAAATATTTGACAAAAAGAGAAAAGATCCATTTGAAAGGGGAACAATTGCTCGCATCATTTTACCATTAACCACTCAAACCAATAGCAATGGCAAACATTAGAACAATCATTATCGAAGATGACCATTTTAATGTTTTAGCGGTCACTAAAATAATTCAGAATCAATTTCCAGAGATTATTATTGTGGACACGGCATCAATGGTAAACGAAGCCATTGAAAAAATTAATGAACATCAGCCTGATTTACTATTGATGGACATCCATTTAATAGGCGGCACTTCGTTTGACGTTATTAAGCAAATTAATTACCGCGATTTTAAGATCGTTTTTATGTCGGCCTATCACGAATACGCAGTTAAGGCGATTGAATATGCAGCAGTTGATTTCGTATTCAAACCTTTTGACATTAACGATTTAGTGGTAGCTATTGACAAGGCCATAGATCAAATGCAAGACAAACAGTATGCATTAAAGATTAAAACACTTTTTAATAACATCGACTTTGAATTAAACCAAATTATTCTCCACGGTCGCGATTCACTCAAAGCATTTAAAATTAGCGATATTGTATGGGCCCAAGCTATTGCAGGAGGTGCAGAATTTCACTTAAGCGACAACTCAAGCTTTATTGCTACCAAACCACTACGTCGTTACGAAGCCATTTTATCAGATCATACATTTTTCAGATGCCACCCTTTTAACCTGGTAAACTTGCTTCACATCAACACTATAGACTCTACCGCCAATACAATTCACATGCTATCTGGAGCCACAGTAGCGCTCGAAAACCGACGCTACAACCAACTAAACGAGCTACTTCAGATACAAAAAGAGTATGTACAAACATTCTAAATAAGACATCCTACTTCAAAAAAAGGCGTTTCAATATAACCTTTTTGTATTCATGCAGTATTAATTACTGAGTGTTTAAATTTGGGAATACAATTAATTAGGATGTGATGTTTCGTGGGATTGTTGTGCTTTGTCTGATAGTAGTATGGGGAACTACTTCATTTGCTCAACTGGATCAAACTTGGCGCTATTATTATCCAGAATTTAAGGATGATGCGGGCGACAATTTATATTTCAGGCTTGAGAATAATAACTTCGTTAAAAATAACGAGTACTTCAGCGATTATACTGAAGGTTATACAATGATGGGTTATACTGTTCAACCATCAATGGTATATTACGCTGGCTCACGCCTTAGATTAAAAGCAGGCGTACACATTATTCAATACAGTGGAATGGACGAGTTCACAGAAGTTCTTCCTACCTTTTCAATTCACACAAAACTCACCGACAAGTTGGAATTAATAATGGGTGGACTTCAGGGAGATGTTCATCACAAACTAATCGAGCCAATATTTAATCCCGAAAATCAGTACACGCGCCCCATCGAAAACGGATTTCAATTTTTATATAATTCTAACAAATTATGGTTGGATGCCTGGGTCGATTGGGAACAGTTTATTTTCTTGGGAGATACCAAACCTGAGAAATTTACCGCTGGTATCAGCACTGAATTTGATCTAACAAAAGAAAGCAGCGATTTTAAAATATCCATACCAGGTCAAATGGTTGCAACTCACTTGGGTGGACAAATCAGTAATTACTCTGAAAGAATGCAATCACTGGCAAACCTTGTGACAGGCTTAAAGGTAAATTATAAAATTGGCGATGGCTTCATCAGGGATATTGGAGTGAGCACCTACCTGGCAAGTTACCACGACCTAACAGGCCATTCGGGCTGGGACTTTACTTCAGGAAATGCAATTTATCCGGTTGCAGAGTTAAATTATAAATACGGAACGCTAATGGCAGGCTACTGGAAAGCTCATAACTTTCTTGCACCAAAAGGCAGTTCAATATTTCAATCTACGTCGGACTATAAGAATGGCTATTATACCGAGTACAGAAACTTAGTCACTAGCAAACTAAGTTTTAGTAAAACGTTTATGAAACAAATTAAGTTTAGCACCGTGGTTGAGCTCTATTACGATTCGCCAGCCAAGCAACTTGACTACTCGTATGGCTTTAATTTAGTATTTACACCCAATTTTCTTATTACTAACATCAAATTTGATTAATAAGAACAGTACACAATAAGATATAACAAAAAACTGCTGTCAATTCAGATTCAATACTTTGTTTTATCAGTTTTCAATGTCCACTTTTGAAAAGCGACTTTAGCTTCATGCTCCATCATCTGATGAGCGGCCAATTGCCTCATTTCAGGATCAAGACTTAACTCTTTATAAATAAAGGCATCATCAAAATTAATTCGTGCCGCATCTAACTTGCTATTCCCATAATAGATTTGCTTTATCCTGGCCCAATACATTGCACTTAAACACATAGGACAAGGTTCACATGATGAGTATATGACACAGCCTGACAAATCGAAATGTTGTAAATACTGGCAAGCACTTCGGATTGCATTAACCTCAGCATGAGCTGTTGGATCATTATCCAATACAACACGATTTACACCCTTACCTATTATTTCATCATCCAACACAATTACAGCTCCAAAAGGACCACCTCCATCCTCAATATTTTTAATGGAAAGCTGAATAGCGATGTGCATAAAATGAGTATTTTTGTCCATCATATTACACAAATTAAGTTTGTATTCAATTTCCTTTATTTATTTGATTCATACAATCGTAAGTGCTTTTTTAATCAAATAATTAGCACAATAAAAATAAAAGCAGTAATTTTGCGGCCGATTATTATCCGAGCCAAAAGGTATATGCGTCTGTTTCAGTGCATTTGGGGTGGGACCTAAATGTAGAGAATGAGATGTTTTTAGCCTTTGCAAACTGTTAATTAATAAGTCGAATTTTAAAAAGGAAGACTGTGGATACGTTAAGTTACAAAACGATTTCAGCTAACAAAGCTACTGCCAACAAAGAGTGGGTTGTGGTAGATGCTGCTGATATGGTATTGGGTCGTTTAGCTACTAAAGTTGCTAAATTACTCCGAGGTAAGTATAAGCCAAATTATACACCTCACGTGGATTGCGGAGATAACGTGATTATCTTAAACGCAGATAAAATTAAAATGACTGGTAACAAATGGAGCCAGCGCATCTTTTTCTACCATAGTGGTTACCCTGGCGGTCAGCGCGAGGTTACTCCTGAGCAAATTTTTGCTAAGAAACCGGAGAGATTAGTTGAAAGAGCTATTAAAGGTATGTTACCTAAAAGTCGTCTTGGACGTCAGCTTTTCAGAAACTTACATGTATATGTAGGAGCTGAACACAAGCACGAAGCTCAACAACCTAAAGTAATTGATATTAACGCCATTAAATAAGTATTATGGAAGTAATTAATGCTATTGGTAGAAGAAAAGAAGCGATTGCTCGTATTTACCTGAGTGAAGGAAGTGGTAACATTACCATTAACAAACGTGATTTATCGCAGTATTTCCCTGCTGCCACTTTACAGTACATTGTAAAACAACCTTTAAACGTAATTGGTGTTGCAGACAACTACGACATCAAAATCAACCTTAACGGTGGTGGTTTCAAAGGACAGGCAGAGGCAGTACGCCTTGCTATTTCTCGTGCACTTGTAAAAATTGATGCTGAAAACAAGCCGGCTCTTAAAGCTGAAGGTTTCATGACTCGTGACTCACGTGTTGTTGAACGTAAGAAGCCAGGTCGTCCTAAAGCACGTAAGAGATTCCAGTTCTCTAAACGTTAATATTTATCAGGTGTGTTTAGTATCTAAATCTTTGAGACTTTTCAGTTTCATACTGAAAAACTACTTGAAGATTGATTTAAACAGAAAGTAAACAACTTTAAAAAAATTAAAATGCCAAGAGTTAATTTCGAGGAATTATTGGAAGCCGGAGTACATTTCGGTCACCTTAAAAGAAAGTGGAACCCAGCCATGGCACCATATATTTTTATGGAACGCAATGGAATCCACATTTTAGATCTTCACAAAACAGCTGTTAAAATTGACGAAGCTGCCGAAGCACTTAAACAGATTGCAAAATCGGGTCGGAAAGTGTTATTCGTAGCAACGAAAAAACAAGCTAAAGAAATCGTCGCTGACAAAGTTGGTGCTGTAAACATGCCTTATGTTGCTGAACGTTGGCCAGGTGGTATGTTAACCAACTTCCCTACTATTCGTAAAGCGGTGAAGAAAATGACTTCTATTGATAAGATGATGGCTGACCCTAGTCAGTGGAAAAACTTATCAAAAAGAGAAAGACTTCAAATTACACGTCAACGCGCTAAGCTTGACAAAACATTAGGTAGTATTGCTGATCTTACACGTCTTCCGGCTGCTATGTTTGTTATTGATGTAATGAAGGAGCACATTGCTGTTAAAGAAGCTATCCGTTTGAATATCCCTGTGTTCGGTATCGTTGATACTAACTCAGATCCATCAAACATCGACTATGTAATTCCTGCTAACGATGACGCCACTAAGTCTATCGAGCTAATTACTGATGTGATGACTAAAGCTATTCAGGAAGGCTTAAACGAGCGCAAAGTAGAGAAGGACAACAACGAAGGATCGAAAGAAAAGAAATCTCGTGCTAAAAAGTCAGAAGCTGCAAAGTCTCCGGCTAAAAAAGAAGAAGCTCCTAAAGCTGAAAAACCAGCAGACGAAGCTCCATCTAAAGAAGCATAATAAGATTAATTCGATTATAATTTTTGTCTAACAACTTTAAAATAATATATCATGGCTATTACTGCTGCTGACGTAAGCAAACTAAGGAAAAGTACCGGTGCCGGTATGATGGATTGTAAAAAGGCACTAACAGAAGCTGAAGGCGATTTTGACAAAGCTGTTGAAATCATCCGTAAAAAAGGTCAAGCAATTGCTAACAAGCGTGCTGACCGCGAAGCAACTGAAGGTGTTGTATTAGCTAAAGTTACTGCTGATAAGAAAAGAGGTGCGTTAATCGTATTGAATTGCGAAACTGATTTCGTTGCTAAAAACGAAAGCTATGTTGACTTTGCAATGTCTATTCTTGATGTGGCAATTGCTGAAAATCCAGCTGACTTAGATGCTTTAAAAGCGTTAGAATTAAACGGACGTCCTGTTTCTGAAGTAGTTGCTGAGCAGAGTGGTGTAATTGGTGAGAAACTAGATTTAGCAGCATACGAAACTGTATCTGCTGAGGCTGTTACTGCTTACATTCACGCTGGTAACAAATTAGCTACATTGGTTGGTTTCAACCAAGAAGGTATGGATGAGCAAGTAGGAAGAGACGTTGCTATGCAAGCTGCAGCAATGGCTCCTGTTGCCCTAGATGCTGACAGCGTACCTGAAGATGTTAAAGCTAAAGAGCTAGAGATTGGAAAAGATATGGCTCGCAACGAAGGTAAACCAGAAGCAATGTTGGAAAAGATTGCAATGGGTCGTTTGAACAAATTCTTCAAAGAGAACACTTTGATGGCTCAGGCATTTGTAAAAGACAACAAGCTTACTATTGAAAAGTATCTTGATGGAGCTAGCAAAGGCTTAAAAGCTGTTGAATTCAAACGTTACACTTTGAATAACTAGTAGATAATTCTACATTATATAGAAAGGGAAGCTACTTAGCTTCCCTTTTTTTGTGCTTAAAGATCAACACAAGGCTTCACAAGATTTATTAAGTTACCATTCGAAATACAGACCTCAAAAAGGACTGATTGGTATCGAATACAAAAATGGTCATGCGCATAGTAGTAGTCCCATATACATGTTGTCATAAGCCGACATGGAGCATAGCCTTAGTAAGGATACTCCATCCTTAATAGTAGACAAACCCAAATATACTAGCCATTATCACCACTCAAACTTTATGGCATATACGGAGTATAATCAATCTAGCTTCGATTTTTATCGATGTTCTATCGAAGTTGATACGTATTTGTATTGTAGTTTATTCGACCTTCACATAACAAGGGGTTGCCACACATTACTACAGGGCATACTTAGTCTATAACAAAAACACGCCTCTTACCTACCTCTAGACGGAGGGAGCCCATGACAAAAAAAGTTGTATAAAGTCGTTTAATTAAATAGTGTAACCTGCATACGAATCATGAAGCCTCCTAACTAAATAGCTTCTGCCCCAATCTTTCTTCACAATCGACACAAAAATGCCATCATTTTAATTTAGACCCAACTTTTGTACGTGATCTATCTAGTCCCCTTCTCCCAGTGCAGCCTCAAATCAAATTAACAGATATAAAAAAAACGCTCCCCAATATATTGAGAAGCGTTTCGGAAGTTGTCTCACCAGGATTCGAACCCGGACTAACTGGACCAAAACCAGTTGTGCTACCATTACACAATGAGACAAACAAGACAAAAAATTAACCTCCTAATTTTAGGAGGTTAAGTCGTTGTCTCACCAGGATTCGAACCCGGACTAACTGGACCAAAACCAGTTGTGCTACCATTACACCATGAGACAATTCCCATGCTTTTATTTCAAAAGCGATGCAAAGATAGAGAGTTTTTCTTTCAATGCAAGAAAATTGCTTAAAAAATATAAGTTTTAAACGTTTCCTTTTTATCCCGCAAGCGCCTTTAGCAACTGACTTATGACGCACACCAATGCACAACAATTGCACATTTATTCCATCCTGTTAATTATCAATAATAAACAATTTTCTAATGACAGATAAAAGCTATCTTTAAAATCGAAATACACATCACTATGACTAAATCGAAAAAGATCAATCTCCTTTTTGGCTGGACATTATTCCTTTTAACAACCATACTTTATTGGAGTACCATGGCTCCCACCGTAAGTTTATGGGATTGTGGTGAGTTTATTGCCTGCATGGCTAAAATGGAAGTTGGCCATCCGCCTGGCGCACCTTTCTATTTGCTATTAGGGCGACTGTTTAACTTATTTGCCTTTGATAATTCACAAATTGCCTACACGGCTAACTTGGTATCAGTCTTTGCTTCTTCAGCAACTGTAATGCTCTTTTATTTTTCGGCCGAACACATTCTAACGCGTATTTTTGACACCTACAAGCAGTCGATAAAAAAGTACCTACTCATAACAATCCCCTGTGCCATTGGCGCACTCGCCTTTGCCGTTTCCGATACATTCTGGTTTTCAGCCGTTGAAGCCGAAGTTTATGCCTTATCGGTATTTTTTACAGCCCTATGCTTTTGGCTATTTCTTAAGTGGGAAGAAGCTTACCAGCGCGACGCATCAGGAACGAAATGGCTCATACTCATCACCTACCTAACTGGTCTTTCTGTTGGCGTACATCTTCTAAACCTACTAATCATACCGGTTCTTACACTTATAATTCTTCTGCGTAACAAAGCGTTTTCATGGAAGCTGTTTGCTAAGGCACTAATTATTGGTGGAGCCATTTTAGCCTTTCTATTGTTTGGCATCATACAAAATGGTCTTTGGCTAGCCGGAAAATTAGAGCTTTTAATGGTTAATACTTGGAAGCTTCCCATCAATTCAGGTTTGATACTATTTGTTATCCTCGTATTTGGAGGACTGTTTTTCGCCACCTTTAAAACGCGACTTAAAAACAACTGGCAGCACCTTTTATCGCTTACGCTTTTAACTTTTATGATTGGCTATTCATCATATGCCATGATTATCATTCGAGCTGATACCAATACGCCCATCAACCTCAATAATCCATCTGATATGTTTTCATTGGATAGTTTTTTAAACAGAGAGCAATATGCCCAGAACCCATTATTCTATGGTCATTATTACAATACTGCAACAGGTGATTTGAAGTATACCGATGCTTACAGAAAAGATGGCGACAAATATGAAGCATACAAAAAAAGCGATTCATATGATTACGACGATGCAGGATGCGGATTTTTTCCGCGCATGCACAGCAGTAGCAACACTCATAAGTACGGTTATCAGCAATGGGCAGGCATTAATCCAAATTCCACTGATAAACCATCGTTTTTAAGCAACATTCGTTTCTTATTTAATTACCAGGTCAACCACATGTACATCCGTTACTTTATGTGGAATTTTTCTGGCAGACAAAACGATGAGCAAAGCCATGGTGAGATTCACAAAGGCAATTGGATAACTGGCATCCCGTTTCTTGACAAAAAAAAGGAAGGCGACTTACCACATAGTTTGGCCATCCTTAACCCATCACGCAACAGCTACTTTATGCTGCCTTTAATACTTGGACTTATTGGCATAATATTACTGTTCAATTCAGGCGAAAGTGGAAAGAAATACCTGGCCATTACTGGGCTATTGTTTTTAATGACAGGCCCTGTCATTATTCTATATCTTAATCAAACGCCTTTTGAACCTCGCGAACGCGATTATGCTTTTGTCGGGTCATTTTTCGCCTTTGCACTTTTTATAAGTTTTGGTGCATTTTCGGTTGCAAGGTTTATTTTCATCAAAACACAAAGTTATCTTTCAAGTGCCTTGGGACTTACACTGATGACCATGGCCGTTCCAATTCTAATGCTATCGCAAAATTATAACGATCATAATCGTTCAAACAGAAATTTCGCTTTACTACAAGCTCGCAGCTATCTTAATTCCTGCGAGCCCAATGCCATTCTATTTACCTATGGCGACAACGACACCTATCCACTTTGGTACGTTCAGGAAGTAGAAAACTATCGGACGGATGTTAGGGTGATCAACTATGGTTTGATGGGTGCCGATTGGTGTATTAGCCAATTAGAAAAGGCAGTCAATCAAACACAGGGCATCGATTTTAGCATCCCACAAAACAGATACAAAACTGGTAATTTGGATTATGCTTTACTGCTTGAGCAAAGTAAAGAAACGGTACCCCTTAAAAGTGTTGTCCAGTTCATTGGCAGTAATAAGGAAACATCGAAACTACCGCTCCAGAATGGGATGAAAGTCGACTTCTCGCCTGTCAACAAATTTGCTATTCCTTTTAACGAAACAGATACCCTTAAATGGCAATGTCCGAAACGTATTCTGTACAAAAATGACATAGCACTGCTTGATTTATTAGCAACCAACCAATGGGAGCGTCCTGTATATTTTACAATTGGAGCTGACCCAGAGATTTTCCTTGGTCTGGAAAAATACTTGCGCTACGACGGACTTGTCTATAAGCTGGAGCATAAACCCCAGGCTAGCGACCAAGTCATCAATTACAACACCGACAAATTATTGGATATCTATCTTAATAAAATTGATTTAGGAGACGGCAATAGCAGTTACTACGACCATTATTGCAGGCGAACTTTTGATGTAATGAAATACAGACAAATAGGTAATTTATTGGCCGATGATTTGATACAAAACAAGCGTATGGAAGAAGCCAGAATTGTGGTAAGAAAAAGCTTGACCGAATTACCAATTCACCTTGCTCCTGACGTTGGTGACAACTTACCACTACTTCATTTAGCATTTGAATGCGGCTTGCAAAAAGAGGCAGAAGAGGAAGTTAATTATTTATTGCAGCGACACCTTACTAATCTTTTATGGTATGCTTCGTTAACCAAAAGTGGCCAACAAGCAGCTTCCTCTACTTTTCAGCAAGAGGTAGAAAAAGGACAACTAATGAAAATGGTACTAGATACAATTAATAACACAGCCATGATCGACCAATTAAAGTCGGTGTATAAGCAATTAGGATTAGAAGTTTAATAATACCGTTTACTCATCAAAATGCGACTTTGTCCATTCCATTTCTAAAGCCACGTTGATGATGTTCCGGCATTATACCAAGGTATTATGAAATATAAATGGTATAAAACTCATGATCAAGCAACTTTTATTAAACACAGCTGTTAGCCTTAAAATGCAAAATTATGAAAACAGCTTCATTAACAAGCCAGGTAACACATAAAGACAATAAACCACATATTCAGGCACTTCTTGAAACTCCTTTTAGCAAAGAGATTAGAATAGTATTTAAAAAAGGCCAAATCATGAAGGAACATAGTGCACATACTCCTATCGTTGTGGAAATATTTAAAGGTGAAATAGATTTTGGTGTTAATAACGAAATCCACCAATTAACAGAAGGTGATATACTAACACTTAATGGGAAAGTACCACACGATTTAAAAGCAACTAAAGACAGTATCGTCAGACTAAGCTTATCAAAAAAGGATGCGGTGGAACGTGTTTTTAGCGTAATACGATAGCTCAACTACCAAACTCGCGCACCAAATAAGAATGCATAACTCCAAAACTCTTCATCCAATCGCGAAATAACACAGCCTCTGGATGAAGACACATGAATAAATTCCTTATCGCCCAAGTAAAAACCAACATGGTTTATTAATTGATCACTTTCAGCAAGGGTATGAAAGAAGATCATGTCCCCAAAACGCAATCGTCCCTTTGATTTAACAAACTTTCCGCATTGACTTTGTTGAGCTGCAGTACGTGGCACTACAATTCCATGCTTTTTAAAACTCATATAAATCAAACCCGAACAGTCAATTCCTTCGTGCGAAGTACCTCCCATTTCGTGCTTTACTCCCAAAAAGTAACGAGCCGTGGTCATTACCTCCGCACGTTTCACTCCATTTCGCTCCACTTTCAGCTCTTGCCGTTCCCTTTTAAATTCTTTAACCTCATGGCGGAACATTTTTTGCTGAGCCTGCAATGAGCAAACGAAAAGTAACAAAATGCTAACAGCTAATATTTGCCTAAGACCTGTCATACCTTTGGATTTTAGAACATCAAATTAATCATTTCAATTTATTAAAAACTTTTAACACTTGGAAGTTAATATTGGTTCATAATTTGGATAAGCCTACCTGCTAACAATTTAAAACGATTCGGCATGAAACAATTAATTATAGCAATAAGCATTTTCATCATCTCAGTTGGCACAACTGCACAAATAGCAATTGAAAAGGATGGAACAATTGAAGGCATTGACAATAAAGGTGTAACACGTGTTATTGCTGGTGGAGATTATTACATCACTACGGAAAGTAATGAAAATGGAGAGGCATACCACATTGAAAGCATTCCGGTTGAAGGAAATCATTTAAGACCTATTTCAGAAGATGAATTTACATCGATAAAAACTGCTTTTGAAGAAAAATTTGATATGGAATTACAATATCACCAAGGCAATAATAGCTCTAAAAACGAGGGTATTTGGTCATCCAGGCGTGACAATGTTAGTTTCGAGATCGATGTTATGGAATATGATAGTTCAGACTATCAACCTTACGAAATTAAGCTAAGTATTACACACGAAGAATAAGAGTACAAAGCGGAAAAATATTAAGAGGGTGTCCAAAAACGGATTCCCTCTTTTTTCGTTCATAATCAATTGATTACAGCTGAGTTAGTTTGTTCATGTGCCTGATATTTAGTATCTTAAAAGCATGAAACAAATCAATTTCAAGCCCTATAATCAAGGTCAATCTGAATT
>NZ_VKDE01000100.1 GCF_007097485.1 Carboxylicivirga sp. M1479
ACTCTATGTTGTTACTTGTCCTAGCCATGCCTTCTTTTATTCACTAAGTTCCGAATTCCCACCAATAATCATCCCCCTGTGTGTCAAATTTACTTGCCATGGATGTTTCATATGATTATAATTTACTTTCATTTGTCATATGGAACTCTCAAGTAATTTTTATCATCCTCCTGTATGAAAATTTGGATAATCAAATTTACATGCTCGTTTCATATACTCTAATTAATTACAAGTTTTTAAGCCACTTTATTAGTGGAGCTATTAATATTTTTCTCTCTCGGATCAAGACATATATAATCCTGACGATATGGTGTTTTGTTTTTAATGACGCTGTAAATAGTT
>NZ_VKDE01000101.1 GCF_007097485.1 Carboxylicivirga sp. M1479
ACTTTTACAAATAGCGATTGGGCGGCCAAAACAGTAACATTCCCTGCACCTGAAGATGATGACCTCATTAGTGAAAATGACCCAATCAGCATAGCAGTTAATAACCCGAATAGTGATGATGATTTTGATAACTTATCACAAAACATTAATCTTACAATTACAGACAACGATGTTGCTGGATTAGTTATTACTGGAGGACCATTTTCTATCGACGAAAACACGACAGGACACTCCTTTACTGTTGCATTAAATGCTCAACCGCAAACAGACGTACAAGTAGATATCTCATCTTTAAATACGGATATAATCTTTTCACAAGCCACACTAACTTTTACAAATAG
>NZ_VKDE01000102.1 GCF_007097485.1 Carboxylicivirga sp. M1479
TGCTTCAGGATTTTTTCTAATGCCATACTGCACACCTTTCCATTTACCCATTCTAACGGCTTTTCGACCACCCACAGAATTAAATTCCCAATAAAGGTATTCGTGTTCCTTTTGAGTGCCCTGATTGGTTAACGCAGGTAACATGGAGATACCATCAATGTTTTCAGGGTGATCAGTGCCAATCATATCTGCAAAAGTTGGCATCATATCCCAAAAAGCAGAGATGTGATCTGATGTTGTACCTGCTTTAATTTGGCCAGGCCAGCTGGCAATAAATGGTACACGAATACCCCCTTCGTACAAGTCACGCTTGTAACCTTTGTAGGCACCGTTACT
>NZ_VKDE01000103.1 GCF_007097485.1 Carboxylicivirga sp. M1479
TGCTTCAGGATTTTTTCTAATGCCATACTGCACACCTTTCCATTTACCCATTCTAACGGCTTTTCGACCACCCACAGAATTAAATTCCCAATAAAGGTATTCGTGTTCCTTTTGAGTGCCCTGATTGGTTAACGCAGGTAGCATGGAGATACCATCAATGTTTTCCGGGTGATCAGCGCCAATCATATCTGCAAAGGTTGGCATCATATCCCAAAAAGCAGAGATGTGATCTGATGTTGTACCTGCTTTAATTTGGCCAGGCCAGCTGGCAATAAATGGTACACGAATACCCCCTTCGTACAAGTCACGCTTGTAACCTTTGTAGGCACCGTTACT
>NZ_VKDE01000104.1 GCF_007097485.1 Carboxylicivirga sp. M1479
CTTTCTATTGATGCCTTAACCGTTTGAAGCATAAATCGATGATGTTCTGTTAATTTGCCTTTCAGAGAAGCTGCAAGCTCTTCTACTGAAGTTTGCATTTTGCCATGACGAAGCTTCACTAGCTCTTTAACATCTTCTTCGCCAGCTATCATCGCATCAATTATTTTGGTAGCTGTGGCACCGTCAAGGTTACTAACTACGCTCGATAATTTTATGTTTGCATCTTCAAGCAACTTGTGTATGCGATTCTTTTCTGATGAAACCTGCTCAATAACTTTACGCTTGTAACGAGTTAAATCCCGTAACTCGCGTATGCCTTTGGGCG
>NZ_VKDE01000105.1 GCF_007097485.1 Carboxylicivirga sp. M1479
AACACCATATCGTCAGGATTATATATGTCTTGATCCGAGAGAGAAAAATATTAATAGCTCCACTAATAAAGTGGCTTAAAAACTTGTAATTAATTAGAGTATATGAAACGACCATGTAAATTTGATTATCCAAATTTTCATACAGGAGGATGATAAAATTTACTTGAGAGTTCCGTATGACAAATGAAAGTAAATTATAATCATATGAAACATCCATGGCAAGTAAATTTGACACACAGGGGGATGATTATTGGTGGGAATTCGGAACTTAGTGAATAAAAGAAGGCATGGCTAGGACAAGTAACAACATAGAGT
>NZ_VKDE01000106.1 GCF_007097485.1 Carboxylicivirga sp. M1479
ACCCATGTTGCCATGGAAAGCACAGGCGTATATTGGAAGCCCGTGTTTAATATCTTAGAAGAAGAATTTGAGATATTATTAGTTAATGCGCGTCATATAAAGAATGTACCAGGTCAAAAGACTGACAAGAAAGACAGTCGATGGATCACTAAACTGTTGTTAAGTGGTTTATTAAAAGGAAGTTTTATTCCGCCCAAAGGCATACGCGAGTTACGGGATTTAACTCGTTACAAGCGTAAAGTTATTGAGCAGGTTTCATCAGAAAAGAATCGCATACACAAGTTGCTTGAAGATGCAAACATAA
>NZ_VKDE01000107.1 GCF_007097485.1 Carboxylicivirga sp. M1479
CTTGAATTTCGCTTCAAAAAAAAGATTCAAAAAATACATTTTTTATTTGCTGAATTAAAAATAAGACTTACCTTTGCAGCCGCTCTTCAAACGAGAGGAGTTAACGTTATTGATTTTAGACTGTTGAAACAGTTGAAATTGCACTTCCGGAAAATCGGAAAAAGTTCTTTGAAAATATTGGATAGTACCTAATTTGAAATGAATTAGAAAAGGTTAAAAAGTGAAAATCTGAAGTCAATTAGAACTATAAGAATTTATCTAGAGATATTTAAAATTTTTATACAACGAAGAGTTTGAT
>NZ_VKDE01000108.1 GCF_007097485.1 Carboxylicivirga sp. M1479
TTATGAGCAACACTTTAAAGATCGGCCTTGCATAGAGCATAACGTAAAGGTACTCCCGTTAGCTTCAGAAATCAATTAACTTAAAAAGTATTGATTACCTTAGTTTTAAATCAATACTATGGGTTTATAGGGGGAATTGCCTACAACGTTTGGCTAGTCGAGTAGGCAAAGGGAATTTCACCCTAAGCCTCTCACAGAACCGTGCTTGATAGTCTCCCATCACACGGCTCTTGTTATACAATCGATACCAAATTTAACAAGTTAATCCAACTTGCCAATGAT
>NZ_VKDE01000109.1 GCF_007097485.1 Carboxylicivirga sp. M1479
TTCATATCTGAGCTTTTATTAATTTTTGAATTTGAAAATATCAGAATCTGTACGTGTAACTTTTGCTAATTCCTCAAGTTCACTTACAATTTGCGGGTATTCATTGGAAAGATCAGTTGTTTCTTCAGGGTCTTTTTCTATATCAAACAACTCAGTGACTGTTTGACTAGGTTTAAACACTTTTGTTCGAACTAATTTCCAGTTACCCTTACGTATAGCCTGACTTCCTCCCCGTTCATAAAACTCCCAATATAAATACTCATGTTCTTGTTGAGGTTTAC
>NZ_VKDE01000011.1 GCF_007097485.1 Carboxylicivirga sp. M1479
TCGATTTTATCCTGAATACCCATTTCTTCGATAGCTCGTTCTAAGCGCTTATAAGCAATGGCACACCATGGGCATACCACATCGGATACAACATCTATTTTTATCTTATCGTTCATTGCTATTTTGGTATTTGTACTCAAAGTGCAGCAACGTTTAATTACAGTTGCTTTATAGTTAAACCCCGCAGCTTAGCTCTTGTTCGAATAAGATGCACGGCAATTGCATTTAACGTTCAACCACGTTGTGGTTGTTGGAAATTAGCATCTATCATTACCCTGCACTTAATAGTACAGGGCTATTCGTATTCAATCCTGTCAGGATTGTAATTAAAAACCACGAATGTGGTTTAATATGAATAACCTCAGATAGAATCTGTGGTTTACTGCCTGCTTTTTTGAGAATCCTAAATGGATTCAACTTTTAAATGCAATTGCCGTGGTATAACAAACTCTCAATATATAATATTAAATACAATTGTATACTTTCGCAACAATGATGGGTGATGTTGATGCAGTATTATTTCTATCTTGTTTTGAGCAAGTGCTTCATAGCAAAGAAATTTATATGCTTCAAGTAAGGTGATAAATGCAGTACATACGATTCTGTGGCTTTCATTTGCATGGGATGATACAGGTATTGGTGCATGAATAACTTGCCTACTAAATCATAAAATTAAGTAACATATATCAATAGCGTCCTAAACGTTATTATTCAATGCTCTGAACGGCTTGTTGAGACCTGGCCTCAGCCAATGAACCAAAAAACAAGTTTGATTTGGCGTTTAAAAATTGATTTCTGCTTGAGTCTTTTGGAGGTACGTAAAAAGGCGAGTTTAATCAATTTCAGTCAATCAAAGGTAGTTTTTTGAGTGAAGTGGGTGGAGCCTTGATCTTTTTTCCTTAGTTTTTGTGATCAAGAATATCGGAACAATTAAGAATTGAGTATTCTTAATTGTTTCAGCATAAAGTTGGGTTTGGGCGGATAGCCCAAGCAATTAAATTAATTAGGACAACATTGAACATATATCATGGCCGAACTATTTAAAGATTTATATTCCAAAAAGTTCTTCGCAATACTTAGTGAGGCTCTGAATGAGGTCGTTAGTGACTTTAATCAAGAGCAATTCATCGACGACATATATGATTCGAAATGGAAGAGCAAAGAATTTAAACAGCGCATGTACCATGTATCTTTTGTGCTCAACAACTATTTATCAGATAACTTTCCAAAAGCAGTAGAGCAGCTCCATGAGCTTATTGCTGAATTAAAAGCCATGAATATTAATCAGGAGGTGAAATATGCTGAGTTGGCACTCATTTTTATCCCCGATTATATTGAGCATAATGGTCTTGATGATTTCGACACATCGGTGGCTGCCTTTGAAAAGATAACACCAACCACCACCTGCGAGTTTGCCGTTCGTCCGTTTATTATTAAGTACGAAAATAAAATGTTAGACCGGATGTTAGCATGGACCCAACATGACAATGAGCATGTGAGGCGCTTGGCATCAGAGGGCAGTCGCTCGCGCTTACCGTGGGGCATGGCCATTCAAATGCTAAAGCAAAAACCCAAACCTGTGTTGCCCATTTTAGAAGTTCTCAAAAACGACCCCTCGGAATATGTTCGTAAAAGTGTAGCCAACAATATTAACGATATCTCGAAAGACAATCCGCAGCTTGTAATTGACATTGCCAAACAATGGAAAGGCCAATCGAAAGAAACCGACTGGGTAGTGAAACATGCCTGCCGCACCCTATTGAAAGCAGGCAACACCGAAATTCTTAAGCTCTTTGGCTTTGCATCTCCTGATGATATAGAGATTAGTAAACTGGAACTTGAAAAAGAAACGATAAGCCTTGGTGAAGACTTATTATTCAAATTCGTATTAAACAATGTTTCGGAGCAAGAACTATTGTTAAGGCTTGAGTATGCCATCTACTATCAGAAGAAAAATGGCAGCCTATCGAAAAAAGTGTATAAGATAAGTGAGAAAAAATATGTGCCTAATTCTTTGAGCAACATTAGCCGCAAACAATCCTTTAAACAAATTTCTTCCCGTACATTTCACGCAGGAGAACATGTATTAAGCCTAATAGTTAACGGTATAGAAATGGAAGAGCGCACTTTTGAATTAAAATTATAAATCAGGGCATTGAATGATTGAATCCAATTAAGCTTTAACATTTCAATTTATCAATGCACAGGTTAACTTGGCTGATTTCAGTTCATCTGTGCTCACTCAAGTTAAAAACACATTGTAGTTTTCTCTTATTGTAAATTCACAACAATCATGAACGGATGATCCGTTTACATCCACATTAGATTTAAGTTTTATAAACCACACATTAGGCTGCCAAGGCCTTTTTCGATTTACGGTAGGTAAATGAACCAAAGATATTTCGTTTTGCAAAACGTATCTGGTTGTCTGCATTTATCAACTTGCTGTAAACACTTCTAGGCACGCCAAAACACTCAAAAGTGGTACCATCTAAAAATGATAGTTCAAGAAATAAGCCTTTGTGCTTAATGTCAACAATGCTCCCTTTCGTAATTATCTCTTCGTACTCTTCTTTATTACGTTCGTGCGTTTCGGGTGCTATACTAACTAAAAAGTGGTAAGCGTCAATAATTTCACGACTTTTCTCTTCTGCCTCAAGGGCCTTTTCGTCGCAGGACTGAAACTTATCGGGGTGCCATTCTTTCACTAAGTTTCTATAGGTTCTCTTTAACTGCTTTAATTCAATAGCTCCTTCAATACTGAATAATTTCTTATACTGCTTCACTCTCTTCATACCTCACATCCCTAATTACACCAAGCGCTAGCTTTTGTGTTATATAATTGTCTTAAAAAAATAGTGCGCAAAGATAGATTTAAAATCAACACTGTCCTATTTATATATTTCGCTGAGGAATTAATCCAAACACCTATTAAAAAACATAGCTTTTGTTGTTGATGCCTATCGCCTAGCTTTCGGATGAAAATAACATCGTAATAATTATAAATGGATAAATCGTGACAAATAGCGATTACATTTTACCGTCACAATTCATCCATTTACCAGCTTAGCAACTAGCGCTTACTGCGCTTGCCTTTTGCTTTTCCCATTGAGTTATTAACAGGCTTTGTTGTATTTACTTTATTGGTTTTAACAGACGTAGCAGGCTTTGTCGTTTTTACATTGCTTTTTGTTGAGCTCGCCTTCTGTTTTGACTTTGAGGTATTGGTATTTACTTTCTTACCATTCTGCTCAACGCCAGCAGGTTTATTAGCATTGTTTGCTTTATAGCTTCCTGCACTTTTATTTTTATTGACGGTTGTTGACGTTTTGCGCGTTCTGTTATAATTATTATAAGTTTTGTTATTATTAATTATAACCGTGTTACCGCCTCGGTGGCCTCCATGGTAATGGTTATGATGATGACGGTTACGACCGAAATAGATGTTAATTGAAACAACAGGATAAGGGTGGTAATATGGTGGATAATAACCATAATAATAAGGTGAGTAATACGGCGAATACATAGGCGAATAAACGTAATGTACAATGGGTTGCGATTCCACTACCACAACCGTAGCAGGCTCACTCTTAACCACAATCGTGTCAGGGCCGGAGTAAGCCGGATTAGCCGTTACAGCAGGTTTCTCTAACTTAGGTTCAATCACATAGTCCTTTCCGTACAGAGCTTCATCACCCACCATCTGAATACTTACCTTCTCTTCTGCATCTTTAGTAACAACAATCACTGCAACATCTTGTGTTTCCTCCTCAAGCACATCTACTTGCAGAACAAATGCAAAGTCACCACCATCTTGTTGTGTTACCACTTTAATAAAATCAACATCGCCATCTAGATTTAAATCCAGGTTATTAATGCCTGTTTTTTCATCGTTTAAGGATGCTTCAAACTCTTCTATTGTTTTTGATTCTTGAAATAAGTTGAGTGTAGCGAATAAATCTAAGTTATCACCAGGTAGATTCAAAAGATCATCGTTTGATTCGCTAGCAGCTTGCACGTTAATGCCCATAACAGCCATAAAAAACGTGACTAATAGTAGTTTAGTGTTCATGTTTAGGTTTTGATATTTATAAATAATTAAAAATTGCTTGCTTGGTTTACTGTTCGAATAAGTTCATGAAATCAAAACAGCTAGTACTCACGGGCGAAAGTAGTTTTTTAATATTAATTAGTACTTACAATTCATTGTTAACTACACAATTAATATTTTTTTGAATAAAACCTATCGTAAGTAACAATACTGAAATGAGATAATAGTGCACTTATAAGCGCATTGTATATAATAAAACATGCAGATAAATATGTAATAAGCCTAATAATTAACAGCATTGCAATGGAAGAACGAACAGATTAACTTAGCATTATTTACAATGCTACAGCGAATATTCAATTTAAACACATTGCAGTTTGCTAATTAGATGGATCCTGATTGGATAAATACATGAATAGCCTTGTACGAAGTGCAAGGTATTTATGGTGATGCTTGTTTTACAAGAACAAAGTGCTTGAACATTAAATACCTCTGTTTTGAATAATTAATGGTTTTAACGCATCTTCAATAAGAGCATGAATCGCACTTGGATAAGTCTCGTGCAACTCAAGGACATCACATTCGTTAAACTTTAAAAATGGCACAAGTTCTTTAAACAGAGCCTGAGCAAAAGCATCAATTTTAAGTAAAGAACTTTCAATGGCCAGATTATGTATGTGTAAGACCTTTGTTTTTCTATCGGCCTTACAATCCATGCGTGCTACCAGCTTACCATCCCACAAAACGGGTAATACAAAATAACCAAACTTACGCTTGGCTGCAGGCACATAACACTCCAATAAATAGTCAAAATCGAAAAGTTCTTTTGTCCTCTTTCGTTGAATTAGTAGGTTATCGAAAGGCGAAAGAATTTTTAGTTTGCTCTTGGCCAAAGGTTTTTCAAGTAGACCTAAAGCATCGGACAAAGCGCAATATTTGGCTGCTCCCACTTTAACTGTTATCAGCTCTTCATTCTCCAACATATCAGTAAGATTGGAGCTAATTAGGCTTTTGGTATTTTTTAGCAAATAAGCTATTTCCGCTGCCTGACCAATGCCATTGGCTTTTAAATAACGTTTGATAAGAAAACGGGCTTGTTCATCGGCCGTGGGCACTGAAGTATCCAATCCCGATGGCAATACCCTGCTAGGCAAATCATATACTTTATGAAAATTATTCCGACTTCGAATCATCAGAAAACCTTGCATAAACAGGTTCTCCAAAGCTTGCTTGGCCGGTTTGGTTTGCCACTCTCCAAACTTATCGCCAGCATGATCAAAATCTTTTGCCATTAACGGACCCTCTGCCTCAATTCTTCGTAGGACATCATCCATCAGATGTTCATTAGGTGTATACCAATGCTTTTCTTTTCCGCTTGCAATGGCCTGCTTACGTGGCAAACTATAACGGTAATCCTTCATGGGCAGATACGCTGCTGCATGCGACCAATATTCAAACACTTGCTGCTTTTGCATCAAATCAGATAAATGAGAGGCAGCGTATAGCGGGTTGCGATTCCAAAGGGTATGATGATGTGCACGTTGAATACTTGAAATGGTATCGATTTGCACATAGCCAAGTTGGTGAATCGCAGATAAAGTGGAATCGAGCGCATTCAACTTTTGCTTCACAGGCGGCAAACCTTGTGCTAATAACACCAGTTTGCGGGCTTGTGATTTAGATAATTCAAGCGTAGACATAAATACTAAGTAAGTAAAAAGTTTTATTTCTGGCTCATGCTTGCCACTTCAGCATTGATGAATTTAAACCTTGATCGATGTTTTAAGGATGTCATACAAATATAAGGAAAGACAAATTCACATTAGCTGCTTCATATCTATTTTAGCGGATCAATGATACCTGATGTTTATAAAACAGCAGTACTCAGCGGACAGTTTCCACCTGTCAGCGCACCTATTACTTGAGTTAGCGGACTCTTTCCCATGCTCAGCGGAGTGTTTCCCGCATGGTAAATTATGCGCTGACGAGTACATAACACCCGCTTTAGATGAGAATCTTCCGCTGACTGACCGATATTACCCGCTGACAAGAGGAAATCCTCCGCTTAATGAGGGAAAACATCCGCTATCCTAAGAAGATAGTCCGCTAAGCAATTATTCTTGTATCTGAGTATTGATCGTACACCGCTATTTCGTAGTTGGCAACAAAAAAAAGCCGGATCATCTATTAAAATAGATCTCCGGCTTTATATTTTGTGCTCACTAAAGTGAATCTGTTTGGTTTATATCAAATACTGAAATAAATCTGGTTTTTCATTCAGGTATTCCGCTACAAAACCGTGGCGTTCCATACGCTCCTGAAGACCATTAAAATCTTCTGGCTTTTGCACTTCAATACCAATCACCACAGGCCCCATGGCGCGGGCTGTTTTCTTTTTGTACTCAAAATGTGTAATGTCATCTGTTGGCCCTAATACCTCGCCAACAAATGTTTTTAAGGCCCCTGCACGCTGTGGAAAGCGAACAATGAAATAATGCTTCAGGCCTTCGTATAATAAGGAGCGCTCTTTAATCTCCTCGGTACGGGTTATGTCGTTGTTACTACCACTGAGCACGCACACCACGTTTTTACCAATAATCTGGTCGGCATAATAATCCAATGCAGCAATACTCAAAGCTCCGGCAGGCTCAACCACAATGGCTTCGTAGTTGTACAGCTCCAATATTTTGGTACAAATCTTACCCTCGGGCACCAATATAATGTCATCTAACACGCGCTGACAAATTGGTAAATTGATACTACCAACTCGTTGTACGGCGGCACCATCAACAAATTTATCAATCTCAGGTAGTTCTACTACTTCGCCTTTTTCCATGGCTTGCTGCATGGCAGGTGCACCAGCGGGTTCAACACCTATTATTTTTGTTTCGGGTGTTATTTGCTTAATGTAAGCTCCTAAACCCGATGCTAAGCCACCACCTCCAATAGGTATAAAAATATAATCGATGGGTTTATCGGCCTGTTCGTATATCTCCAAACCAACCGTTGCCTGCCCCTCGATAATTTGTGGATCATCAAAAGGATGAATAAAGGTACGACCGGTACGTGCACATTCATCCATGGCTGCATTGTAAGCATCATCGTAGGTATCACCCTTTAATACCACTTCAACAAAACCCTGACCAAACATTTTTACCTGGCTCACCTTTTGTTTTGGTGTGGTGGTTGGCATATAAATGTATCCGTTAATGTGTAGCTCTTTACACGAAAATGCTACACCTTGAGCATGATTACCAGCGCTGGAACACACAATACCACCTGACACTTGTTGCTTTGTAAGGCTTTTAATTTTGTTATAAGCTCCTCTTATTTTGTACGAACGTACGGCTTGCAAATCTTCGCGCTTTAATGATACATTGGCGCAAAATTGTTTCGACAGGTTGCGATTACGCATTAATGGGGTTGTTTCAACCACCTCACTAATCGTTTCTTTAGCTTGTTTAACAGCTTCCAAACTGGGGTAGTAATCCGAAAAGGCTGCTATTTTGTTCTTTTTTGTCATTGCTTTGTTGTTGATGGGGTAATCATATAAAGCATTAATGTGCTTTGCCTGGTATTATAAAACTAAAAACCTGTCAGAAAATCAAATCTGACAGGTTTAAAGTATTAATTATTTTTAATGTAATTAGCGAGCCATGTACCTACTTCCGATGTTTTACTCACATTCGTGTCTTTAGCTATATCTTCAGTGACGACACCTGCATCGAGCGATTGGTTGACAGCTTCGCGCACTGCTTTAGCCTCGTCCAGTAGGTCGAGTGATTCCAACAACATAGCTGCCGAAAGTACCGTAGCAATCGGGTTAGCAATGTCTTTACCTGCTGCTTGCGGATAAGAACCGTGAATTGGCTCAAATACCGAAGTATGTACACCAACAGAAGCTGATGGCAACAGACCTAAGGAACCTGTGATGACCGATGCCTCATCGCTGATGATATCGCCAAACATATTTTCGGTTACCATCACATCAAACTTTTTAGGCCACTGTATCAACTGCATGGCTGCGTTATCTACAAACATGTAGTCCACCTCAATATCTTTATAATCAGCTTCCATGCCTTGAGCTGTCTCTCGCCACAAACGCGATGTTGCCAACACGTTGGCTTTATCAATAACCGTTAAACGTTTATCGCGCTTACCTGCATATGAGAAAGCTAACTTTAGAATGCGCTCAATCTCTTCGCTTGTATAGGTACAGGTGTCAAAGGCTTTCTTCAAATCTTCTGAACGGCCCTTTTCACCAAAATAAATACCACCTGTTAACTCACGCACTACTACAAAATCAGCACCCTCTACAATGTCCAGGCGCAATGGGCTTTTGTCTAATAAAGACGGGAAAGTTGTAACAGGACGAATATTAGCATACAATCCTAGCTTTTTGCGCATGGCCAATAAGCCTTGCTCTGGACGTACTTTTGCTTTTGGATCGTTATCGTATTTAGGATCACCAATGGCACCAAATAATACAGCATCTGAGTTCATACAAACCTCATGCGTTTCATCCGGATAAGGGTTACCCACCTGGTCGATAGCTGTTGCTCCCACCAAAGCATTGGTATAAGCTACTTCGTGATTAAATTTTTGTGCCACCGCATCAATTACTTTTTGCGCTTGTGTCACTATCTCCGGTCCGATGCCATCCCCTGGCAATACTGCAATGTTTAATTTCATCTTCTAGATAATAGATTATTAGATAATAGACGATTAGACTTTAATTAATAGATGAATCATTTTTCTTAACATCTATAAGTCTCCTATCTATTGGTCTAGTTAATTATTTTAATATTTCCGTTCTCAATCAAGTTAAGCATTTTTACCGTTGCTTTAATGGCGGCCTCGGTTTGATCGGCATCCAAGCCACGTGTTTTAAAGAGTTTACCTTTAAACTCCCACGATATAACGGTTTCTACCAAAGCATCGGTTTTACCACCTGGCGGAATCGTTACAATATAATCTTCTAACAAGGGGTGCTCCTTACCCAACTCGTCATATATTTTCCACAGGGCATGCATAAAGGCATCGTATTGTCCGTCGCCATTCGCTGTTTCCTGATAAATTTGTCCATCAATCTCAATGCTCACATTGGCCAAAGGCATCAGGCCTTTTGTTAGTTGCAAGCTGTAATTCTTAATTTTTATATGCTCTTTAATAGATGAACTCTTCAATACATCTGATATGATATAAGGTAAATCTTCAGTGGTAACGGTTTCTTTTTTATCACCTAATTCAATCACCCGCTCGGTTACTTTTTTCATCTCATCAGAGCTTAAATCAATACCCAGCTCCTCAAGGTTCTTTAGTATATTTGCTTTGCCCGATGTTTTACCCAAGGCGTACTTTCGCACTCTTCCAAAGCGCTCGGGCATCAAACGGTTAAAGTACAAATTATCCTTGTTGTCGCCATCGGCATGGATACCTGCACATTGTGTAAACACAAACTCGCCCGTTAAAGGCTTATTGCTTGGTATACGAATGCCCGAAAAACTCTCCACCAACTGGCTCAATTTCGTAATTTTCGATTCGTCGATATTACTGCTCACACCCAACTGATCGTTAAATAAACCAACCACACTTGCCAATGGTGCATTACCTGCACGCTCACCTAGCCCATTAATGGTGGTGTGAATGCCTTGCACTCCCGATTTAATGGCAGCAAAAGCGTTAGCTACGGCTAAGTCGTAGTCGTTATGAGCATGAAAATCGATGTGTAAATCCGGATAACGAGTGATGATGGCTGAACAGAATTCTGCCACTTGATCAGGGTTTAATATCCCCAATGTATCGGGCAACATAAAGCGTTTGATACTTGTATCTTGTAAGGCATCTAATATAAAATACACATAGTCTGGCGAATCAATCATACCATTGGACCAATCTTCCAGGTAGATATTAACCAACATATCCATCTCATCGGCTGCCTCAATTACTTTTTTAATATCGGCAACATGCTCTTCAGGGGTTTTTCCTAACTGGCTTGTAACATGTTTCAAGGAGCCTTTGGTTAACAGGTTTATTACACGACCGCCGGCACTCTTAATCCATTCCAATGAGGTGGTTCCGTCTACAAAGCCTAATACTTCAACCTTATCCAGAAGGCCTTTTTTATCGGCCCACTCGGTAATCTTTTGTACAGCACGGTATTCGCCATCGCTGACTCGTGCCGAAGCAACTTCTATTCTATCCACCTTTAACTCTTCGAGCAGCATGGTCGCCATGGCCAACTTCTCGGATTCGTTAAACGACACCCCGGTAGTTTGCTCGCCATCGCGTAAGGTGGTATCCATTAGCTCTATTGTCATTCGTGCGTGGTTTTAATGGTGATTTGTGGTTTCTGTTTTGGAGATTGTTATTTAAAGTCCCTACCTCATCGGACCGTAGCTCAAGCTATTTCAGCTTGTCATCATGACGACTCCGCCCAAAAAAGGTGCGATTGGGCGGTAGTCGAGATGACTTTCTATCTATTATTAAACTCTGCAAAATTAAGCAGTTCGCTACTGGCACATAACTCTTAAAAGTAAAATATACCACCCCGCCTTTCGGCACCCCTCCTATAACTCAGGAGGGGAAGTGTTGCGTCTCTCCTCCTTTAAAGGAGGAGTACCACGAAATGGGGAGGTGGTAAACTATTAAAATTAATACCTGAAGTAGAAAGCTAACCAATTTAAGGTTCTCTTTCCACCACTTAGCGCCTCTGTGTTTAGTTAAAATTTAACCGCTTGCTTTTCGTAAGCTTCAATCTCATTGCTGATGCTGAACAGGTAATCAATATCGTCGTAGCCATTCATCATGCAGTTTTTCTTGTAGCTATTGATTTCAAAGCTTTCTGAATCTCCTGTTGCGACATTCGTGATTGTCTGGTTTTCCAAGTCAATTTTTACTTCGGTTTTGTTATCTGCATCAACGGCAGTAAACAAGCCTGCTAAAAATCCTTCTGACACCTGAACTGGTAAAACACCGTTGTTTAATGAGTTACCACGAAATATATCGGCAAAGAAACTCGATACCACAGCCTTAAAACCGTAGCCATCGATAGCCCAGGCAGCATGCTCGCGACTTGAACCACTTCCGAAGTTCTTGCCAGCCACCAATACAGTACCTGAGTAAGCCGGGTTATTCAATACAAAATCCGCTTTAGGCGAACCGTCTTTTTCATATCTCCAATCGTAGAACAGGTTATCTCCAAATCCCTCTTTGGTTGTAGCCTTTAGGAAGCGAGCTGGAATGATCTGATCAGTATCCACATTTTCGATTGGCATTGGCACAAACGAAGTCTGAACTGTTACAAATTTATCTTTTGGCATAATTCTTCCTCCTGATTAAAAGTTAAAGATGGTACGTGGATCGGTAACAACACCTGTTACAGCTGCCGCAGCCGCTGTTAACGGACTGGCTAGTAAAGTACGAGAGCCTGGCCCTTGTCGACCTTCAAAATTTCGGTTCGAAGTAGCCACCGCATACTTACCTGCTGGTATTTTATCATCGTTCATGGCTAAACAAGCCGAACAACCGGGCTGGCGTAGTTCAAAACCTGCCGCTTCTAACTGTTCTTTCAAACCTTCAGCAATGGCTTGCTTCTCTACTTGTTTGCTTCCAGGTACTATCCAGGCAGTCACGCTTTCTGCTTTCTGCTTACCTTTTACAGCTTCACAAAACGAACGTAGGTCTTCAATACGCCCATTAGTACAACTACCAACAAACACATAATCAACTTGCTTACCTTCCAATTGGTCGCCAGCCTCAAAACCCATGTATTCCATTGATTTCTGGAATGAGTTCTTCGAGCTATCCTCAATGGAGTCAAGCGTAGGGATGCTTTCACATACCTTAGCTCCCATACCCGGATTGGTTCCGTAGGTAATCATTGGCTCTATGTCAGCTGCATCGTAAGTTAATTCCTTATGAAAAACCGCATCTGCATCGGTCACAAGAGACTTCCAATAAGCTACAGCCTTGTCCCATTGCTCACCTTGAGGAGCTTGCTCACGACCTTTGATGTATTCAAAAGTGGTTTCATCAGGAGCAATCATACCTCCTCTGGCACCCATCTCAATACTCATGTTACAAATGGTCATACGAGCTTCCATCGATAAACTACGGATGGCCGAACCGGCAAACTCAACAAAGTAGCCAGTACCACCGCCAGTTGTTAACTTGGAGATGATGTATAAAATAATGTCTTTAGACGTTACTCCCTTATGCAAATCACCTTCTATGTTAATGCGCATGCTTTTAGGCTTGGGCTGCATTATACATTGTGTGGCCAAAGCCATTTCCACTTCACTGGTACCAATACCAAAAGCAATACTACCGAATGCGCCATGCGTTGATGTGTGACTATCGCCACAAACAATGGTCATTCCCGGTTGTGTTATACCCAACTCA
Organism: Carboxylicivirga sp. M1479; assembly: GCF_007097485.1. GTDB lineage: Bacteria > Bacteroidota > Bacteroidia > Bacteroidales > Marinilabiliaceae > Carboxylicivirga. The sequence goes on from NZ_VKDE01000011.1 coordinate 12,455, forward strand.
GGACCTACAACGTGTACAATACCATTATACGGATGATTGAGTCCATACATAGTAATGCCATTCTCTTCGCAGTTCTTTTTTAATGTTTCCACCTGCACACGCGATAACTCATCTTGTATCGTCAGGTGCTGATTAACGGTAGGAATATTGTGGTCGGGTGTAGCAATAACCTGCGACGGACGTGCTACTTTTCCTCCACGAGCTTTAATACCCCCAAATGCTTGCGGACTCGTTACTTCGTGAATAAAGTGACGGTCGATGTAAAGGACGTTTGGCCCGTCGTCAATGCTCTTGACAACGTGGCTGTCCCATATTTTATCAAATAATGTTTTTCCCATTGTTTTATAAGTATCAAGTATCAAGATTAAAGTATCAAGATGATTTCCGTCTCCGGTCTTGTGCTTATGTCTTTATACTTATGTCTAAATTATCCTATTTTCGAAATTGCGTCTAAGAATGCTTCCACCGATGCTGTGATAATATCTACATTAGCAGAGAAACCATAATAAGTATGTCCCTTGTGTTCCACTTGAACATGTACTTTACCAAGGTCATCGCTACCGCGTGTTATGGCTTGAATCAAGAATTCCTCCAAATGAACTTTACGCTTCACCAAGCTTTTAACAGCTGAGAAAGCAGCATCAATTGGCCCATTACCCGAGGCTGTTTCGGTAAATACATCACCATTAAAATTAACAGCAACAGTGGCGGTTGGTATAGTTGAGCTACCAGAGATTACTTGAAGTGATTCTAACTTAACAGAACGATCTTTCTTCTCTATCTCAGTTCCTGCTAATGCTTCCAAGTCCTCATCAGCCACATCTTTTTTCTTATCGGCCAAATCAAGGAAACGGTTATAGACATCATCCAACTCAGGTCCTTCAAACTCATATCCTAATACATGCAAACGGTGCTTTAAGGCAGCGCGTCCACTACGTGCAGTCAACACAATGCTTGATTCTTTCACCCCTACTTCAGCAGGGTCAATAATTTCGTAGTTCTCACGGTTTTTCAATACCCCATCCTGGTGAATACCTGATGAATGTGCAAAAGCATTACGCCCAACAATGGCTTTATTAGCCTGCACTGGCATGCGCATCAATGTAGAAACCAACTTACTGGTTTTCATTATCTGCTTTGAGTCAATGCCTGTTTGGTAATCCAAGTCGTGGTGCGCCTTCATAGCCATTACAACCTCTTCCAAGGATGTATTACCAGCACGTTCGCCCAATCCGTTAATCGTCACCTCAACCTGGCGAGCACCGTTAATCACTCCCGATAGGGTGTTGGCAGTGGCCATACCCAAGTCGTTGTGGCAGTGCGTTGATAAGATGGCTTTATCGACGTTTGGAACGTTATTAACCAAGTAGGCTATTTTAGCACCGTACTCGGCTGGCAAGCAATAACCTGTTGTATCAGGAATATTAATAACAGTAGCTCCTGCTTTAATAACAGCTTCAACCACACGGGCCAAGTATTCGTTATCTGAGCGACCAGCATCTTCGGCATAGAATTCCACATCCTCGACAAAACGCTTGGCGTATTTAACTGCTTCAACAGCACGTTCTACTATTTCGTCTTCGTTGGAATTTAATTTGTATTTAATGTGATAAGGTGATGTGCCAATACCAGTATGGATACGCCCACGCTTAGCAAACTTCAAAGCATCAGCGGCTACTTCAATATCTTTTTTTACTGCGCGAGTTAAGGCGCAAATGGTTGGATTCTGAACGGCCTTTGAAATCTCGACCACCGAATTAAAATCTCCGGGGCTCGAAATGGGGAATCCAGCTTCGATCACATCAACACCGAGCTTCTCGAGTTGACGGGCTACTTCTATCTTTTCAATAGTGTTTAACTGGCATCCCGGCACTTGCTCGCCGTCTCTTAATGTTGTATCGAATATATGAACTTTATTATCCATGATTTTTGTTTTATGGGTTTTCCGAATTCCTATCCCCTTCGGTTTCTGTTTTTTAGATTCAAGGTGAAAGAAACAAGTATCAGGACCCTAACTGTGTCCTGATACTTATCTCTTGTGGCTTTACTTATCTTGGTTTTCTGGTCTCAATTTACGGACAGCAGCACCTGCTTGCCACATTTCAGAGTCGTTCAACTCTTTCAATTCAGCATCTAGCTTCACTCGGTAATCAGCTTGACTATTAGAGTCAATTGAACGCTGTGCTTCGTTACCCGCAGCAACTTCTGCATATAATTTTTCAAACACTGGCTTGGTAGCATCGCGGAAAGGCTTCCACCAGTCTAAGGCACCACGCTGAGCAGTAGTCGATGTATTCGCGTACATCCAGTCCATACCGTTTTCAGCAACCAAAGGCATCAAGCTTTGTGTTAATTCCTCAACCGTTTCGTTGAATGCTTCAGATGGCGAGTGACCATTAGCACGTAAAACTTCGTATTGAGCTGCGAAAATACCCTGGATACATCCCATTAAAGTACCACGCTCACCAGTTAAATCGGAGTATACCTCGCGTTTGAAATCAGTTTCGAATAAGTAACCCGAACCAACGCCAATACCCAAGGCGATAACACGATCGTAAGCTTTACCTGTTGCATCCTGGAAAATAGCGAATGAAGAGTTCAAACCACGTCCTTCTAGGAACATACGACGTAATGAAGTTCCTGAACCTTTAGGTGCAACCAAAATCACATCAACATCTGCAGGAGGTACAATACCCGAACGCTCTTTGTAAGTGATACCAAATCCATGCGAGAAATAAAGGGCTTTGCCAGGTGTTAAGTGCTTCTTAACGGTATCCCACATTTGAATTTGACCAGCATCCGAAAGTAAGTATTGAATAATTGTTGCTTTAGCTAAAGCTTCTTCTATTTCAAAAAGAGTTTCTCCTGGAACCCAACCATCAGCAATGGCTTTGTCCCATGTTTTTGATTCTTTGCGCTGGCCAACAATTACATTAAAACCGTTGTCTTTTAGGTTGAGTGACTGACCTGGACCTTGCACACCATAACCAATAACAGCAATGGTTTCGTCTTTTAATACCTCTAGTGCTTTTTCCAATGGGAACTCTTCCCTCATTACTACGTTTTCTTCTGTTCCTCCGAAATTAATTTTTGCCATGATTCTATTTGATTAATGTTTATATTCTTAACTATTTATTTGAATGCTTCCTTTTCTCTTTTGGGAAACACGTTTATGCTTAGTCTAATAAGGACTTTTCTTTTTCGAGCTTCTTCAGGTAATTCGAGAGCAACTCATCCTTTAGCTTGGTTACTGCAATTCTACCTGACCGAACAAACTGCTGTACTCCAAAATGATCGAGTTTTTCAAAAAGCTCCTGTGTTTCGCGCTTATGACCAGTCTTTTCAATCACTGTATATTCCTTGGTTACTTCCAAAATACGTGCTCCGTACTGACGCACTAAACGCTCAATTTCGTTGCTATTTAATAAAGACTCTGTTTTTACCTTGTACAAAGCCACTTCCTGATGCACTATTTCCTCAGCAGTAAACACGTATGCTTTTATTACATCAATGCGCTTTTCTATTTGCAACATTAATTTGGTTACCTGCTCGCGCGATGTAAATACCACAATGGTAAATTTATGAATGCCTGGTATGGCCGATTCGGAAGTGGTTAAACTCTCGATGTTAATATGGCGACGTGTAAAAACGGTTGTCACCTGATTTAAAAGGCCGACGTGGTTTTCTGAATATATTGATAATGTGAATTCTTGTTTCATTGTTTCTTTTTTAGATTTAGAGACAAATAGAATCTAGATGAATAGACGATTCTTTCTCTTACTTTTCTTAAAGTCTAATGGTCTAACAATCTATCTTCTAATTACTCAAGGCGTACTTCAGAAACGGAAGCTCCCGTTGGTACCATTGGAAAAACATTTCCTTCTTTCTCAACCACTACTTCTAATAAGAAAGCACCTTTGTGCTGAGCCATACGTTCTACCGCAGCATCCAAATCATCACGCTCGGTTACTTTTTCAGTTGCAATACCGTATCCTTTAGCAATGGTTTGAAAATCGGGATTCATCAACTCAGTAGAGGCATAGCGCTTATCAAAGAATAACTCTTGCCACTGACGCACCATTCCTAAAAAGTTATTATTTAGTAAGATGATTTTCACATCAGCCTGCGTTTGAAAGATTGTTCCCAACTCCTGAATTGTCATCTGGAAACCACCATCTCCAACGAACAAGCAAACAGGACGCTCTGGTTGACCTAACTTAGCTCCTAAGGCTGCTGGCAATCCAAAGCCCATGGTACCCAATCCTCCTGATGTTACAACACTGCGCGTTTGTTTAAACTTAAAGTAACGTGATGCAAACATCTGGTGCTGGCCAACATCAGTTACCATAATAGCATCATCATCGTATTGCTCTGTTACTCTACGTACCACTTCACCCATCGTCAACCCTTCTTTTGATGGATACAACTCTTCTTGGATGATTTTTTGATCCTCGATTTTATCGCAAGCCTTAAACTCGCCTAACCAAGCCTCGTGTTTATTTTCTGATGCCATTTTGGTCAACATCGGTAATGAATCTTTCACATCACCAAGTACCGGTACATCGGCATAGATTATTTTATTTATTTCAGCTGGATCAATTTCTAAATGCACCACTTTAGCATTGGTCGCATATTTTTGAACATTACCCGTTACACGATCGTCAAAACGCATTCCAATGGCAATGATCACATCCGCTTCATTGGTTTTTACATTTGGTCCATAATGACCGTGCATACCCAACATACCCACATTCTGATCAAAGTCACTTGGCATGGCCGACAAACCTAACAAAGTCCATGCAGCGGGGATCCCTGTCTTCTTTAAGAAGTCCATCAACTCATTTTCGGCACCTCCCAACACAACACCTTGTCCTACCAAAGCAAGAGGCTTCTTGGCTAAATTGATTAAACGAACTGCTTCAGCCACCTGTTCTGATTTCACAAGTGTTTTAGGCTGATAACTTCTAACCCTATTTACTTTGTTATACTCAAAATCAAACTGAGCAAACTGAGCATCTTTAGTGATGTCAATTAACACTGGCCCAGGACGTCCTGTTGAGGCAATATAAAAAGCTTTGGCAATGGCTTCAGGAATTTCTTCTGCTCGCTTTACCTGATAGTTCCATTTGGTAATTGGCTGAGTGATACCAACCACATCGGTCTCCTGAAAAGCATCGGTTCCCAGAAGAGCCGAACCAACCTGACCACTAATCACAACCATTGGTGTTGAATCAACCATGGCATCGGCAATACCTGTAACAGCATTGGTTGCACCTGGTCCACTTGTAACAAAGCAAACGCCAACTTTGCCAGTGACTCGTGCATATCCTTGCGCCGCATGAACAGCACCCTGCTCATGACGAGTTAAAATATGATTCAACTGATCCTTGTAGTGGTAAAGTGCATCATACACAGGCATAATAGCCCCACCCGGATATCCAAAAAGCAAGTCCACACCTTCGTGCAAAAGGGACTGCATCACGGCTTCGGAGCCACTCATTCGTTTCTTTTTCATTTCCTTGGCTTCCATGGTTGTTGTTTGCGTTTGTGTTTCCATATTTATTTAGATTTTTAGACAAGAAGAATTTTAGATGCTTAGATAAATTACAATGTGGGTAATCTAACTGTCTAATCGTCTTATGTCTAGTGGTCTAATTTCTTAATCAATCATTCGTACTGCACCTTGATCAGCAGCACTTACCAGACTGGCATAGGCTTTCAAGGCTTTTGATACATATCGTTCTCTTTTTCCTGGCTTAAAAGCATCGGCTCCTTTAGCTTCTTCGGCAGCGCGTCTTTTAGCCAATTCATCGGCACTTATTTGTAATTCTATTTTTCTGTTGGGGATATCAATTAATATCGGATCACCATTCTGTACCAAAGCAATATTTCCACCTCCGGCAGCCTCAGGCGATGCATGTCCAATTGATAAACCAGATGTACCACCAGAAAAACGACCATCCGTTAACAAAGCACACTCTTTACCCAAATGCTTCGACTTTAGGTAGGATGTTGGATACAGCATTTCTTGCATGCCCGGTCCTCCCTTTGGTCCTTCGTAGCGGATGATAACCACATCTCCTGCCTTTACCTCATCAGATAAAATACCGTCGCAGGCATCATCTTGCGATTCGTAAACACGAGCTGTTCCGTTAAACGTAAAGATATCTTCATCAACGCCGGCAGTTTTTACAACACAACCGTTTTCTGCCAGGTTACCAAACAAAATAGCTAAACCTCCATCTTGGAAGTATGCACCTTCTACGCTCCTAATACAGCCCTTTTCTCTGTCTAAATCCAACTGACCATACTTTGTTTTTTGCGAACCCATGGTTAAGTTGAACATTCCTGCAGGTGCACTGGTATAAACTTCTTTGGCTTCTTCAGAAATCGATTTGCTCATGACATCATAAGCGTCGATGGCCTCTTTCAAACTAGGAAAATCAACACGACTCACATCTGTATGTAATAAACCACCTCGGTTTAATTCTGCTAAAATCCCCATGATACCACCAGCACGATTCACATCCTCGATATGGTAGTTTGAATTTGGAGCTACTTTACACAGCACAGGAGTTAAGCGTGATAAACGGTCAATGTCAGCCATTGTAAAATCAACACCTGCTTCATGAGCGATTGCCAGAATGTGCAAGACCGTGTTGGTTGACCCTCCCATGGCAATATCCAAAGTCATGGCATTCTCAAATGACTTATAGCTGGCAATGGAACGAGGCAAAACAGATTCATCTCCTTCGCCATAATATTTATTGGTAATATCTACGATTAAGTCTGCTGCTTTTTCAAATAAAGCCTTGCGATTAACGTGCGTGGCAACAATGGTTCCGTTACCTGGTAAAGCCAATCCAATGGCTTCATTCAAGCAGTTCATTGAGTTCGCAGTGAACATACCCGAGCAAGATCCACAAGTTGGACAGGCATTGCGCTCAACCTCATCCACCTCTTCATCAGAAACAGAATCGTCGGCCGCCATTACCATGGCATCTACTAAGTCAAGAGCTTTACCGCCAGCTTTACCAGCTTCCATCGGACCACCCGAAACAAACACGGCTGGAATATTTAAACGCATGGCAGCCATTAACATACCAGGTGTAATCTTATCGCAATTACTGATACAAACCATGGCATCCACTTTATGCGCATTGGCCATGTACTCAACACTGTCGGCAATTATATCACGCGATGGTAATGAATACAACATGCCGTCGTGCCCCATAGCGATCCCATCGTCGATGGCAATCGTATTGAACTCAGCAGCGAAGCATCCGTTGGCTTCAATACGTTGCTTAACCATTTGGCCAATGTCGTGCAAATGCACATGACCAGGCACAAACTGTGTGAATGAATTCACCACCGCAATTACTGGCTTACCAAAGTGTTGTTCTTTCATGCCATTGGCACGCCACAAACTCCTGGCTCCCGCCATTCTCCTGCCTTGTGTTGATGTTGCGCTTCTAAGTGTTATCTTCATTTTCGTTGAGTTAGTATCAAAAAAAAGAGCTTTTCTCGTTTGTGAGAAAAGCTCTTCTGTATTTTATATCTGTCGATTTATCTACATAGCATTCTCACTCCTCTAGGTTCTAATAATAATGACCACGAGAATAATAATAATGTTGAGAATGAGTGATAAATTAAATTTCATCTTGAAATTATATTTTAATTTTTTGATGCTTTAGTTTTTTACATCCTAAACCACCATGTTGCTTTTTACGTTAGCAAATGTAGGATTGATTTTTTTATCTCCAAAGAAATAGTCAAAAAAATGTAGAATTATTTTACAATTTGATTTTTTAGATAGCGATTACCTTACTATTTACACCCCTCTCTTATATATAAGGTATCGTTCAAAAAAAAACAGCAAAATAAAGACTTCTAGGTCTCATTCTTAAACTCTGAAATTATGCACCTTACACAGCACACGATTAAAGCTCATGCGGAAGAACAAAATATAAGTTCAATTCAAACATGATATTTATCAGTTTTTAATATGAGTAGTATCTTCTTTCAAAGCCAGAAACTGATTGAGTACCATTCCAATTGCCTCCATCATTTTATAATCAGAAAGGTGGGGATCAATTTTATGTTTACTTCGGAGAAAAACAATAAAAGCATCCAAATCTTCATCGTCAAGCTTAGTAAATGATCTGAGATTTTCCTTGGTAGTGAATTGATTATACCGCTCATATAACTTGCTGTTTTCTTCGTGTGTGAGTCCTTCTTTGGTATGAATAATTCGACTACCAATAAGCTTTGGTATAGCTAATAAATTAATACCAGATCCAGCCTGCGAATAGGACGAACCAGCTGTTGCCAAATCAGCACCTAAATGCCTAACATCTAACATGAAACTCATGTTCATGCTTGATTTATCTTCCATAATATCCATGTTCGCCACCATACTCCTGAAAGAAGCATAGGATCGAAACATAAGCACATCAACTGAAGCCAATTCATATGACTTTGCTTTAACTTGCCAAATCAAGGTGTCTGACAGCATTGGTTCATCTACAAGAAGTAAGGCATCTTCATAACCTAAAGAGCGAAAAAAGAGCGTATCGCCCACACTTGTATTTAACTTAAAACAGCCATTTTCGTTGGTTTCTTTACCTAAACCACTCTCATTACTGGCAACAAAAGCAAAGGGCACAACACTTGTGCTATCCTCTGTAACGACTTTACCTATTAAAGTATGTTCTCCATGGTTGCTTTGTGCCAATAAGATTGAACTCAAGCACAAAAGCATAGCTACTAAAACACAATTTCTCGCTCTCATTTCCCCTCTTTGTAATCGTTAAATAAATCAATCACTTTATACTTTACACTTAGCTCTGTATCTTTTTTGTCGAATTTAATGTGAGCATTACAATACATCATAAAAGCCTGCAATTCTTCATCACTTAGCCCACTAACAGCTTCCAACATATCAAGAGTCATCAGTTGCCTTTGTTTTTCGTATTGCAATAGCTTTAGCATTTGTCGCTTCTGCTTTTCAGATTTTGAAGTATAATAATACAGTACATTAGCGGGCTGAAAAATGGCAGCCAATACGGGCGGTTTTCTTGAATAGGTGGGCAATAAATCCACCGCAATTTCAGGCTTCCTACCCAATTTAATATCTGCTGGCAACATCAGGTCAATCTCTTCCTGTTTCTTCCTAATGGCTTTCAACTTGTCTGTATAATCCATGTAATGTTTACTCACATTTACATCAACCTGCTCTATCTGATACGATATCTGATGCAATGCAAAAGAATACATACGGTCGGCATCAACATTTAAACTATCCAAATGGATGATGATGGGTTCAAAACCCAAAGCAAAAACCTTAATACTATCATTATTGTCTAAAATAACCTTGAACTGTCCACTTGAATCGGCAGCAAATACATTCTTCATTTTAAAACTAGCCAATTGAGCCAAGGGTATGGGCCTACTATCACTCTGACGAACTACTTGCCCATGCAGCCATACTTTTTGCACCTGCCCGCTAACTTTGGTGGCAGCCAACAAAACAATTAACAACAGTATTAAATAGATTTTACTCATTCGCACTTGGTTAGGTATGCACAAGTTAAAGAATTAGTAAGCTTGTGTTTAATAATTTCAACCAATGACCTCATTATTAACACCAATTAACATACTATACCGTTTGCACCATTCGAATACAATAAAAATAAACTGGAAAGAATGCCACATACCAAACATTCTTGAATTATTGAGCAATAGTAAAAGGAACACTCTGAGCATCAAATGGGTTTAAGCTATTGCTATTTATACCAATCACTGTTAACTTGATTCTGTTTTACGATAGTCGAAATTTAATCCTTACATGATGAAAAAGTATAAACACATTTTTATGGTTGCCATAGCTTTACTGATGGTGATAAGCATTGATGCGCAAACAACAACGACAACAACAAGAGATACTGTTGAAGCTAATGGCGTAACTACCATTACCACTACCACTGTAACTGTCGAAACAATAATAGACGTAGGTAAATCATTGGGTTTATATATATTTCCGGCCAAGGGGCAAGACAAAGCCACACAGAAAGCCGATGAAATGGAATGCTACAGATGGGCTGCCGAAGCCTCAGGTGTTGACCCCTTAAATATTCCGGATATAGAAGCAGAGCAAGTAGCAACGGGACCCGATGGATCGGCAGTAAGAGGTGCGGCACGAGGAGCTGCTGCAGGTGCTGCTATTGGAGCCATAGCAGGCGATGCGGGCAAAGGAGCTGCCATTGGTGCTACAGCCGGTGCTATACGAGGAAGAAGAGCAAGTAGATATGGTAGAGCCGTTCAGCAGGAACAAAACGAAGCTGCGGCTAATGCTAAGGAACAAGAGATGTTAGATAATTTCAAAAAAGCCTTTTCTGCCTGTATAGAAGGCAAAGGTTATTCAGTTAATTAACAGCTAACAATTTGACGATTAAATCACATTATTAAAAAAACATACCACTATACAATGGGCTAACTTTGATACTAAGTTGGCCCATGGTATTTATATCATCTCAAACAATAGGAAAAGGGATCACTAGATATTCGTGTGGACAAAGAAATAAACAGTGTACTTTCTAATCAATGGTACTACAAAAAAAACAATCATCGTTATTCATTCTTTTGGGTGATACAACAGAAAGTATAGAGAAATAATTAGTAACGTAAGTGCAAATCATTCACTTTTGGCTATCCTCCTTGCACCACTCGAAATGCAATTTCGACAGTGCGGTGGTCTGTTCCATTGGCGGGCATGTGAAGGCCTGAATAATGATTAATTTAATTGAACATCAAAGGGGCTTGACCTACTTTGATTGTGAAATTGATTAATCATTAGAGCGGGTGGTAGCATCAATGGGACTAGCGTTTTGTTTCTTTTGGGCGATGCAAAAGAAAGGAGAACCATCTCACAAAACAGGGTATTTCGTTGCTTCCTTTCATTACAAATTATTATTAATCCACAGAAAAATCCTATAAGTCAGAAAAAGTGACGGGCAAAGACCACTCTTGCAAACGAAAGCTCGCACGAAGCACTAACTTGTTACATTTTCAACATTCCATGGCCTTATTTAATTTTTTAACACCACGCCACTAAATAGTTAAAACAAAAGCATTGAACATTTTTTAAGCTTGATATCTTATTAATTAGAATTATTTTTGCAGTCAAAACATAAAATTATAAGCAATGAGCGATTTAAAGAATATGATCGAAAAGGCCTGGGACGACAGGTCGCTACTAAATAACCCAGAAACTGTTGATGCTATTAAAACAGTTGTTGAGCAGTTAGACAAAGGCGACATACGTGTTGCTGAACCACAGGGCGATGAGTGGATTGTCAACGAGTGGGTAAAAAAAGCTGTTATTCTTTATTTCCCAACACAAAAGATGGAAACCATTGAAGTTGGTCCTTTCGAATTTCACGATAAAATTGCTTTGAAGAAAGATTACGCAGCGCAAGGCGTACGTGTGGTACCTCATGCTGTTGCTCGTTATGGCGCTTACCTTGAGTCGGGCGTTGTAATGATGCCATCGTATGTGAACATAGGCGCTTACGTATCTTCAGGAACCATGGTAGATACATGGGCTACGGTTGGTAGCTGTGCTCAAATTGGTAAAAACGTTCACTTGAGTGGTGGCGTTGGTATTGGTGGTGTGTTGGAGCCTGTACAGGCTGCTCCGGTTATTATCGAAGACGATGCCTTTGTTGGTTCTCGCTGTATTGTTGTTGAAGGTGTACGCGTAGGCAAAGAAGCTGTACTAGGTGCCAATGTGGTATTAACAGCATCAACCAAAATTATTGATGTGAGTGGCGACGAGCCAAAAGAATACAAAGGTTATGTACCTCCTCGCTCGGTGGTTATTCCGGGGACCATTACCAAAAAGTTCCCAGCTGGTGAGTACCAGGTACCTGCTGCTTTAATTATTGGTCAGCGTAAAGAATCGACTGATAAGAAAACATCGTTGAACGATGCATTGCGCGATAACAATGTAGCCGTTTAATTAGACTAATAGAGACTAGACTGTTAAACTTTAAATGGTATTACAGCTTGCTTAGTTTAATGGATTAGCGAATGATATAGAAAACCTGATGGGAATAACTCCTGTCAGGTTTTTTGTTATATCTATTTTTCCCATTGCTTTATGGCGCTACCTGTAGCAGGCAGGCTTTCCCATAGGAAAGATTCGTAGGCTACAGGGAGTAGGTATCTTTATTCATTTTTCTCTTTAATATCATAGGCCACCATAACATCACCGTGCCTGACGAGTAACATACTGTTGTAAATAGACGGACGAGCCCAGTGCGGTCCTTTTCCTTCTGTTACGCGAAACGAACTTATCACTTCGAACTTTTTTGGATTGGCTTTTACCAATGCTATGTGGCCGCGTCGTTCTTCGTAGAGGTATAACATGTTGTCGGCTGAAATGATGGGGCCTTTGGTATGAAAATCACCAATCCATTTAATTTCGCCAGTTTGCCAGTTCATGCATATCCATTTGCCGGTTTGCCTTCCAGTAAAATTCGAGCCGTATAAAAAGTCATCTACTAATACAACACCGTGGTTTTGATTATCAAAAGTCCGGTCGTTAAACTCTTCGGTAACCGACTGACCATCGGGGGCAATTCTTACCATGGTTGACTTGGCATCCCAACCGCCCGATATCCATAAGCAACTATCCTTATAAGTTGGAATATTTGATATAATAGTTGAATTATCACCTTTAGGACTAAGGATATTATAATGATAATCCCAGCAAATCTTACCATCTTCTGTATCTAAACTTAGCACGTGTGTTTTGCTGGCCGTAATAATGTATTTTTTGCCACAGTGTTCAATCAAAGCTGGGGATACATTCGAACGTTTAGTATTTAAGGATTTCGACTTCCAGATCAACTTACCGGTCATTTTATCCAGCGCTATAACCATGGCTGTTTCGCCACCAATGGAAGCAATCACTTTGTCATCAACCAATAGCGGCGATTCAGACACACCAAACATATCCCAATCGCTTTGGTATTCTTTGTGTAAGTCAACACTCCAAATTTCGTCGCCGGTTTTAGCATTTAAACAAGCCATCTGATCCATGCCGGAGAGCATATAAATTCGGTCACCTTCAAGTGTTGGCGTGCATCTTGCTTCGGGGAATGAGTTTTTCCAGACCTCCCCGTAAGGTTTTTGCCAAAGAATTTTGCCCTCCATATCGATACAGCTTAAATACTCGAGTGTATCGATATTACCCGTGGTATAAATACGGTCGGCAGTGGCAATGGTTGAAGCATTTGACATGCCCAATCCTTCCGTTACAAACAAGGCTGTTGGCCCATCTGCCGGCCATTCTTTTAATAATCCTGTTTCAGGAAAAACACCATCGCGGTTTGGCCCACGGAATTGTGTAATCTGGGCATTAGCAGAAAATAGGAAGCTTATTAATACCAATAATAGGATAGAGGCTCTTCCGGTAGACTTTGTATTCATAGACTCTTAGATTTTTGGGTAATAACTCGAATATACGGTTAAAATTATAATGCTGAGATGCAAAGGCGCAGAGTTGTTTTATACTTCTGCTATTCAGTAATTATGCGTTAAACTTTTGTTCGCAAAATGTATAGTTTTCGTTTTATGTAATCTGTCATTTAAAACTACTATTTTTTTCGACTTAATTGCACACTTAACTTCCTTAGCATCTATGAGATGTTAAGGAAGTATGTAGTTTTTTAAGCTTACAATGTAAGCTTATTAACCAATACGTCTTGTTGTTACGATTTTATAAGAAGAAACATTTACAATTGTTATAATTTCCTTTTCATACCTCATCGCTCTTAAACGATCTTTTTCAGATTCATTAGGCATATTAAGCAAGGTGTAAATCTGCGAACGTATCTTATAATAAGGAGGTTTATACAAATCTAATTTTATCGCTTTATCTATATATCGCAAAGCCTTTTCGTATTGCTCTTTTTCTATTTTTTTTTCAGACTTTTCTTTCAAAACAATGGATTCAGATTTCGCTGGAGGAGGTCCTGAATAAACCTTATTATTGATGACTATTTTGTAAACGAAGTCAATTGGTTCATTATTTACCTGAGTAGGTCGCCACCTACCTTCTGTGGACTTCAATATCGACAAAGCTTGTTCAGCTATTGATACGTGCGAATTTTCGTCGACTACAACAGAGCTAATCTCTCCATCTTTACTAAGCTTAAAGGAGATAACTGTATTTCCTTGAATATAGTTTTCAGTTACGTCAATTGGAATTTTAATTCTGGTAGCAAAATGCTTGTTAATATTGCCATCAAAGCGTGCTTTGATAAATGCTGCATCTTCCTGACCAACTAAATAACTTAAATTCAACACACAAACTAGGGTAAATAACATTGTCTTTTTCATAGTTCTTTATTTTGTCGTTTAGGTTAATAGATCCTCACGAGCACAGATGACAAATCTTCGCTAGCGGGGGGGGTATATTCTTTCATTTTCATATATCTTTCAATTTTTTTATTGTAAGATTCTTCAATTCTAAGTATGAAAATAGAAACAAACAACCTGTTTTTTACCTCACTAAAATCGAAGTTCTTATGATTATGTATAAACCAGTTAAATTGACTGGCCGACATACAACCCATTGCAGTAAGATTCGAAGAAAAGGACTTAAAGAAATCATCATGCTCTCCGAGCCTTATAAGATATTTAGAATACTTACCGTTAGGCGAAAGTGTCAGCTGTTTAAAGTTAGTAAGATTAGTCACTATCGTATCTTTATATTTAATTCTTCGAGCATCATTCAACATGTTAAAAACAGCATCAAAAGCTGACTTATTTATGCTTTCTAAAAAATGATATTTCTCCAAGTCACTGATGGCAATTAGGTCACCATTAGCCTCAAGCATTTGAATCTGCATGTCTAAGTACTCGTGATATGCCATTGCTATGTTCGCATTAGGGTTGACGCAGGAAACCACACTATCGGTATAGTTGATCATTAATCTCAGCCCTTGTATTTCTTCCTTTGTAAATAGCTCCGCGATTAGTTCATCGGTTTCAATGGATTGCCTGCTATTGCAGGATAACAGAACGACGGCCAAAACTATTGCAGTAAATAGTAGATTCTTTTTCATGGTGCAAATATCTATGTACTTTTCAATTAGGTCTCCCACCTCGTTTGATGAAAGAAATAGTGGCAAACAATAAATACTTTGGTAAGATAAGCCAAAACTCATTCAATTTCCTTTCCGCTCTTGTCAATATAGATCCAATGGTCACTATCCCACTTACTATACTCGCCTACTGATGACGTATTACAATTATACGCAACCTTGGCCTTTCCATCTTTGAATGGGAATGCGCAGGCATACTGTGGCTTTATAACAATTTCACCATCCAGGTTGGCATAACCAATCTTTCCATTCTTTTTAATCCTGAAAAGTCCCTCAACAATATCGTCTGGTCCGTTATCGTACCAAAACAACTCAAATAATTCTCGCTGGTTTCGGTCAATAGCAACACAAGCACCTCCTTTTTTTAACACGATCGCCAAATTCTTTAGTGTATCGGTATAACAGTAATAATACTTTCCAAGCGCAATGATGGTATCACCGCGTGAATTTACATAACCACTTTTAACACCTACTTCGTCAGATGCTCCTTCAAATACTTTTATTAAATAATCCTCCTTTACTTGCTGACTGCAGCCTATGATAGTGATAAGGAGTATAAATACCATCAAACCGACATGGCCATTTTCTTTGTGTTTCATCTGTTAAATTTATTTTCAAAGACCATATGAAACTCACCATACTAGTCAATATCCTGTTTAAGGATACTTTTCTTATGGCTCACTTTTTATTGTTTAAACAGCTTTTGCACTTGCTAGCGCAAACTTGTAATTCGTGCCAATGTTTAACTCATTAGAACTAATTACAAATCTGCGCTAGCGGGGTCATATGCCAACAAACTTCTCTATTTCTACTATGCTAAAATCCTTAATTTAAAATATTTTCGATTATATCATTGATGGCATCATCATCATGCCCATTATTTTTTATCTTATTCAGCTTATTAATAGCAATCTCTACTGACTCTTTCTTTAGTATCTTCCGATATTTTGCATACAATACTTTTGCTTCCTTTATGTTTCCTGCGCAGAAATTTGCCAAAGCTAAATCATATCCAAAGGAAGTTTTAGGATTAAATGTGCATGCCCTATTCAAATATTCAATACTTTTATCTAAATCCTGCATCGAATAATATATTATCCCTATGTTACCAATAGAGCTCACATGTTTATAATTTTCCCTAATACTCCTGCGATAATATCTCATTGCTTTATTATAATCTAATTTTATATGAAAATATTTAGCAGTAGAGTAATATATCGATGATCGTGTATTATTATCTTCAGAATTATCAATTGCCTTATCAATAAACTCCTCTGCTTCAGCCTTTCGATCTTCTTCAAAACACTGTATTGCACTATGATAATTAAACCACGCGTCTTTTTTACATTCTTCCAGCTTATAAAAATTCCACCTTAACGATTGTGAGTATCGTGTCCATTTATTAAATAATCCACCTATGGAAACTTTAATATTGGTTTCATCTTCAATAAATTGCCTTTGTTCATCAGAAATAGCCAATTCCATTGCTTTTAAATAGTATTCCTCTTTCCTTACCTCAGGAATCCAACGCCTTGACACGTAAAAAAGTATGTAAGCAAGATTGTTTTCTCCTCCTAATTCAGTCACGTTTTTTATGACCTCATCAATATTTGGTATGTTTAAGTCAGCTTTCTTTCCACCATATCCTACAGCTTTTTTCCTGTAAGTAACTTCAATTTTAAGTTCGCTTTTATCATCTTTTTTTATTACTAAATAGTCACCATTGGCGTATTTAATTGAAACTGTCTCAGTTTCTGGATATGAGAAAGTAATAATATTACCGCTGGAATAAATGTATGAGAATTTGCCACTTGAAAGTTTCCTATTTTCATCAAAGTATCCGCTAATTACAAACTTCTTATCTGGAGCAGTATAGGTACCGTATTTCCATCTTTTATCATATGTGCTGAATCCATCCTCCTTATAAGTACCTTTATAAACACTTCCATCGGCAAAAGTCATTGTGCCTGATGCCGGGGCTTTATTTCCTTTTCCTTGTACAAACCTCCCATCAAATTGCGACCCATTATGATATACACATGTCCCTTTGTATATAGCAGCTTTAGTTTTAAAAGGGAAGAAACTGCCTTTACAAACATCACCATTTTCATAAATCACAATCCCCTCTTTGGTTTTACCATTAGACATTTTGCCCTTAAAGGTGTGTCCTTCAAATTCTTTCACCACATCATATTGCACTTTAGGATTCATCCATGAATTAAGTACTGCAGCTCCAACAGCAGCCCCTGCACCACCGAGCATAGCCTCGGTTGCCGATGCACCGGATTGAGCAAGAACTTCTGCTGTTTTAACACCCGTCATACCTATTGCGTGAGAGTTTCCTGTAGTAATTGCATCAGACACATGACCTGATAATTGCTCCATATTATGTGACATTTCAGATGTCTCAATTCCCAATTGTTTCGATTGGGCGATGAGGCGCTTATTGTGTTGGACTTTCTCCAGGTTAGTTTTTGCATTTTCGTTGTTCGGATCAGCTTCTAATGCCTTTTTATAGTACATCTCAGCCACATCAGGATCTTTTGAGAAGTATTCATTTCCCTTATTTGTATAATCCACCGAGGAGGCTGAGTTAACAGAATTCGCATTTGTATCGGTTGACACTTTAGCTACAGCAGCTTGTTGATTCTGATTATCTGTTGAGTTATTATTAGCAATTTTCTCTTCGGTTGTGGCATTTTTGCTTTTGTTTTCTGCTAGTGTGGCTGCCTCAGATCTTAAATCTTCGGCCTGTTGTATTAGGGCGGCAATATTATCTATAGTCATGTACACCGCAGCATTCTTAAAATGAACCACTGCTACATTCGCATTCCCCTTAGCTTTACTGTAGTTACCATTCTGTATATTCGCATCAGCTTTTTTCATAGCCTCCCGGCCATATGACAAACTTCTGTTAAACCCTTCAACCGAAGTTTTTACATGAGACATATCAAACACAACATTCTTAATTCGATATTTCACATTTATTTTCCCAAAATATAACTTATCACTAAGTTCTTTATCGGTAAATCCATTAAAAATCAACTTGTGATGCACCAAATCGGAAGACCAAGAGGTGGTATGTGTTTTACCATCAATGGTTATAGTTGCTTCCCACTCGACATCAGGCCATATATTGACTTTACGGGCAAATTGACTTTGTGAGTATTGTCTCCCATTATAAACAAATGTGTTGGGATAAAAACCTTTCCCTAATTCTCGGCCTTCATCCACATAAAGTAAAACTCCAGGGGAGCCGGTCCTCATTTTACAGCGTAAGTCTTGAGTAAAGCTAGCACCATCTTTACCTGCCGGTAGTTTGTATGTAAAATTCACAATCTTTTCATTTGCTGTTTGCGCCTGCCCCAACGCAAAATATAATGTTAAGGTGATAATTGCTAAAGTAAATTTCATTTTATCTTGTTTTTAAATTGTCATTTAATACCTGTATATTATACGTTATCGAATAGAACACCTAAAAAAATTCTATTAATTCTTCTAAAATAGTTAAATAGCCTAACAAACCAACCGCCTGTCATCAACTTCACAACCTTTAATAACTAAAGCTTACACACCTAACTACCAACACATACCGCCAATCCCCTATTATTAAAGCAATCCTTTACTAGCACTCACTTAATTATCCATAATGTTTTGCGGATTAATTTATTTAATTATTTTTAATCAAAATTTATTTAACAGTTGGTTAGCTAAACAAGCACACAGGCCAAAAGCAAATTATTTTTCGATAACATACACTGATTTGAGTAAAAGCAAATAATTATTGCACGTTTCATTGTTACAATGGGCAATAATCATTTAACAATTGTCCATTGCAACATTACATGAAGCAAAAATCGTTTGATTTTTGGCCCTTGTAATGTTACAGCAAGCGATATACATTTGATTTTAGCTCATTACATTATTGTTTGAACTCAAATACATTTGCTTTTTACTCAAGTGCTAAAGGATGACCAACACAAACCAACTATTAATGAAAATAGAAAAACTATTGCAACGCAGCTACAACGGCGAAGTAGCTACCGTATCGGAGAGTATTTTAAAGACTGCAGCCACAAAGGGCATCGATGATTTATTCCTGTCGAGTCTATTAGAAAAGGTAGGTAAGGAAGAGGAAAGTTTAAGCTATGCCATCAGGCAGGACAAAACGGTTTCGGAATTAGAAACAGCTGATGAGAACCGCGATAACCCATTACGTGGCTTGTATAATTTATCCAACGGTTACCTCTATCATCCCGATGAAACCATCAGCGCAGCTGCGCACACCGTTTGTTCTGTTTTAGATAAGTATCCTTTATCAGAACTACTTCGAGCCAACTATGCACAAGAGTCAGCTTTAATAGAATCGTTACTGAAAGACTTGGATACCGAGGATGTAAAAGCAACTATTGCCCTATTGCCGGGAGTAAACGAAACCGTTGCTGTTATACGCACTGCACAAGATGCTTTTACAAGCACTTTTGTAACCTACACCGAAGAAAAGGCTAAACACAACGGTAAGAATTCGGCTACTAAAGTTAAATTGGCATTATTAAAGCTCATCAATAATGAGCTGGTTACCTACCTACGCGCCATGATTATAGCTGCACCCGATATCTATGTCGATTTTGCAGCTGCCACCGCACAAATTATTGCCGATAACAACGAAAAGGTTCGTAAGCGTATGAATAAGAAAGATAGCATTGAGGCGGAATAAAATTTAGAATAGGGGTAGGTTCTTATTCTATGGTTTGAAAACCTGACAAGAAAACATTCTGTCAGGTTTTCTTTTTGCATAGTGTTATTATGTAGTAAAACTGCACAAAAGTAATAGCTAGCAAAGGTCAAAAATACATCCGTATATACATTTTGTTCAGTTTGACAATCTCTTAAATACCCCATTCACGTAAAAATTACGCTCATTTATCATTAGAATAAGTCCGTTCGTCACAACACGATATTTTACTCCCCTAAAAACATGTTACGTTTTCACATTTCTGCAATTAACTAATGAGTATTCATTAGTGATGCTCTTTTTAAGGATGCGAACTATTGAGATTTAATTATAAAGATCGCATCCTTAAGGCGTATAACTAAAACCCAATTAATGAGAAGTTCAAAATGAAAATTAACTTAAAAATCACACCCTACAAAAACCTTATTCACCTCATCGAAAAACAGCAAACAGGCCCAGCCATTGCTTGTGCACAAACAATAGGAGTGTCACGAGCCACATTATTTAATATGTTAGAAGAAATTAAAGGAGCAGGTGTTAGCATTGAGTATAGCCATATAAAACAGAGTTACATTTATACCAATAACAAGCGTCTAAAGGTAAACAAGCCAATTGAGGTGGTTAATTGTTGAAAACATTTGAACTTTTTCACCCCCCCCAGTCTATTTTATTAGACTGGTACACACTTATATTTGAATTGCTTTAACAAAAAGGCCTTTTATAAAAGCAAGCCCTGCCAAGCAATTTTAGCGAACGGCATTAGCAGGGCCGCAGGATTAAACCTGCACAAATTTAATTTATTTATTAATCATTTAAATTTTGTGTTATGAAAAATCTATTTAATGTGACAATTGGCTTATTACTTTCTATATGTTTTATTACATCTTGTACTAATAATGACGATGCAATAAATAAAATGACTGACTTAGAGTCAAAAAATCTTTCTGATGAAAAAAGTGAACAGTTCTTTAAGGAAAACATAGCAATTTTTGATGCACGAATTCGAACAATCGATGAAAATACTTTTGTTAGGGAAGTCTACTTAAAAAACTTTTCAAGCGAACCTTGGGATAAAACAAGTATTGGCTTTACTGGATATTTATTCGAGGATAACGGGAAAGGGAATGATATAATTGCAAATGATGGATTATACACCTCTGTAGAAATGTTTGTTTTTGACGATAAATTTGAGTTCAATGAAGATATTGATATTTTATCAATTATGGAGAAACCAATAATAACCTCCGACTTTATTCAGACAAAGGCATTACAAAAATTCTCTAATGGATATAGTGAAAGAACGCAAAAATTAAAAGCAGGAGGTACTGCCACAATTACTTGTGATGTAAAGGTTGTAAGTACTGGATGTATAGCTGATTGGATTTGGGATGGATTTGGCTGTATTGAATTTTCAAATTGCTCTGTTACAATTGGATGGTAAAATACTATTTATTGGGATGTGCATAAGCACATCCCTAATATATAACGTTAATGTATTACTATAAAAAATACCCCATACTCTTTTCACTTTGCACAATTTTGGCAGTGATAGTATTAAATAGGATTCCTCTTAGTAGCTTTATTGAAAGCTATGGTACCACCAAGTGCATAGCCACTACAATGGAAACAATCATTTTTAATTGTCTCACGCTAGCAGTTCTTGTATATATAATAGTTTCCATTAAAATACCATTCCACTTTTCTGGCAAATTCAAAACGAAGGATAGCATCTTTTATCTTCCAATTATTATCTATCTAGTAATATTTTCAGGAGGCTTTTCTAACATCATTAATTACAATTTTGAAACTAGAAATCAAATACATTTTTATCTATTTTCCTTAAATACATTAGTGTCTGCCTTTTTGGAAGAGATACTATTTCGCGGACTAATATTTGGTTTGTTACTTAATGCGTATTTAAATAAGATTAATGGCATTGTTAAAAGCGTGGTTTTATCCGGAGTATTATTTGGAAGTATTCATTTACTAAATATATGGACTATGCCCGACACCTCCATTCAAGGGGTATTGAACCAAATATATGCTGCATCGTGCTTGGGCATAATGTATGCAACCGTATACCTAAAGACGCGAAGCATTCTCACTTTATCGATTATACATTTTCTGAGCAATTTTCTCGCCTTACTTGGAACCCATGAATTTTCATCAACAACGGAAGCAATAAACGTTTCTCAAAGCACATTTCTAACAGCTCTTATTGAAGAAGTTGTTAGACTTATTATATATGGGATCCCAATACTCATTAGTATTCTACTACTTAATTACACGAGTGAAAAAGACATTAGAGCATTCAGTAACAACACCACTAAATAATAGCCAGATAATTTAATGCATACTCTGACAGGACAATATTTAACAAAGTAACTCACTTGTATTTGTGCGTTTTAACAAACTACCCATTTAATGGATTACAAGATGCGTTCTCGCGAAATTCTATTGAATATTAGCTACCGATTTTAATATTTTACCCCTCATCCCTTTTTTTTACCTTTACCACCAAAATTATTATCATGCACGACGATTTAAAACAAGCACTAGAGATACTACGTCAGGGTGGCATCATCCTTTATCCTACCGATACAATTTGGGGTGTTGGTTGCGACGCAACAAATGCCGATGCCGTGAAACGAATATATGAGCTAAAACAACGTGCCGACTCAAAAAGCATGTTGGTATTATTGGATAACACGGCTAAACTGGGTGGTTATGTAAACGACATACCAGAAGTGGCTTACGACATGGCCGAATTAACCACCAAGCCATTAACCATTATATACGACGATGCCAAAAACCTAGCAGCTAACCTACTGGCTGAAGATGGTAGTGTAGGCATTCGAATTACTGAGGAAGATTTTTCGAAGCAACTGTGTGCCCGCTTTAAAAAACCTATTGTTTCTACCTCGGCCAATATTAGCGGAGAGCCTTCGCCACAAAAATTTGACGAAGTGAGCGAGGCCATTAAAGAGGGTGTTGACTACGTGGTAGGCTATCGTCAGGAGGAAACCAAAAATCCGGCTCCATCGAGCATTATCAAGCTGTCTAAAGATGGGCAGGTAACAATAATTAGAGAGTAAGATGCAAGATATTAAGTTCAAACACAGTACCCCTGTTCAGGTTCGCTTTAACGACATTGATGGCCTGGGGCATGTAAACAACACCACCATACAAGAGTATTTCGATTTAGGACGCATGCACTACATGAATGCGGTATTTGGGTCTGAAATATTAAAAGGGGAGGCTACGGTTATTGTTGTCAACATCAACACCGATTTCTCTAGTCCGCTTTATCTAAAAGACGAATTGGATGTAAAAACAGCCATTATTCACTTAGGAGGTAAAAGCCTGAAAATGGTTCAGCAAGTGGTTGACCGAAAGACTGGGGAGGCCAAAGCTGTTTGCCAATCGGTAATGGTTGGCTTTAATAAAGTTACTGAAGAGGGACTTGAGCTACTGCCCGAATGGCGAAAAGCGGTTAGCCAATACGAGCAGCGCAACTTATAAAACACAAAGCCCGATTACAAATAGCAATCGGGCTTTTATAATAAAGTTAATTTGAAAGCATTTTCTATTGGGATTTCATCCCAAACAGTACTCTCCTACTGAAACAGTTAAGAATACTCAATTCTTAATTGTTCCGATGTTCTTGAAGACAAAAACTAAGGAAAAAACATCAAGGCTCCTAAACCTATTATTTATGGATAGTTAATCAAGATCTACCAAACCCTCTGGCAGGTCAAATATTACCAGTTGTTGTTCATCATCAATACCAGCAATAAAGTGTTCCACTATCGGGATTAATAATTCATTGTCTTCATCATCGGTAATTTCAAACAGCGGGTTTTTAGCGATCTCTTTTATCGCCGTTATTTCACCAATATAACCATGGCCTACTGCCTGGCATTGGTAACCTACTAATTGATAAGCCGAAAATGGCTGATCAGCCTCACCCTCTTCGTCAGCCTTGGTTTCTTTTGCAACATATACAGGTGCATCTATCACCTTTACAGTATCCTTATCGCTTTTCAACTGCTCCAAAGTCACCAACACGTCTGCTTGTTTTTTCTGACGTGCCTCTTCCAAATAAAAAGGTACTAAACCACCATCCAAATCCAGGAACAGAAATTGAGTATCTAAGTCATCGATTGAAAACTCATCGAACAAACGAATTACTATTTCACCGGCTATACCGTGCGATTTAACAACAACACCCACTTGGCGACAGTTATGCTTTTCAATCATCAGATTATAATTTTGATGCAAAGGTAATGTTTTAAAGCAAACAGCTCACAGCCTTAATCCTGCTACTTTTTTCTATTGTACAGAAAAGCTTTCCAGCGTTCCTCGGGCAAATGAGCCTCTTCCATGGCTGCTCGCGATAAACTGAAAAATAAATCGGATAAACGGTTGATAAAAAACAAAATAGAACGCTCTACAGGATACTTGCGATGTAAGGCTGTTAACTTGCGTTCACCCTTTCGCAATTGCGAACGTACCACATGGCATAACGCCGATACTTCGTTGCCACCAGGCAAAATAAAATGATCTGATCGACTGCTTAAGGTCTGCTCTATAGCATCAATCCACTGCTCACAAAACACATCCATCCCCTCGGGCAATGGCATGGTATTTTTTTCTTTCAGCTCAGTCGGAGTTGCCAAATGACTCATGGTATTCATCAGCTCCACCTGAATTTGATGCAGTTTATCCTGCCATTCGTGCTGCGGCTCCAATTTCGAACGCAAAAGGCCAATAAATGAATTCACCTCATCAAAAGTACCATAGGCATCAACACGAATGTCATCTTTATTTACGCGCACTCCACCAAGTAAGTCTGTTTGTCCGCGATCGCCTGTTTTTGTATATATCTTCATCTTACTATTCTTCTATAAGTTTGTCTTGTGTATAAGACATCAAACAAGCGTCTAAACAAAAAGTTTGTACGAATCATAATAACTGCCAAAGATTTTTTTGAAATGATAGTGTTCTTTTAAGCGCCGTGCGATGTGGCCTTTCTTTTAAATTGCTTACGTTTTATCATAAAATTTAGAAAGACCAGGAAGCTGAGAACTTGTTCGAAGATCGCCTGGCCGCACTTAAGTTTGAGATAAATAAGAAAGTTATTTAAAAATCAGCCTTGATCTTTTTTCCTTAGTTTTTGTGATCAAGAACAAAAAGTAAGTCGGGTTTGGGCGGATAGCCCAATTGATAGAAAATAATTAAGATAAGTTAATATGAAAAGCGATAAACATTAGCTAAGCATTGTTGTTAAGATGTTACCAAAACGAAGAAGATGAATAAACTGGCCGATATACGCAACGAATATAACAAGGGGTTTTTATTACGAGGCGAGCTGCACCCGTGCCCGTTTCAACAATTTGATAAATGGATGAAAGAAGCCATTAAAGCCGAGTGTAATGAGCCAACGGCCTTTACATTGGCAACTGTGGATTCATCGCAAATGCCCAACTGCCGTATCGTATTATTAAAAGAAGTATGTGACGATGGCTTTGTATTTTTCACCAATTACGATAGCTGTAAAGGCAATGAGTTAGCGACAAGCGAGAAGGCTGCCATCAACTTCTTTTGGCCCGAGCTGGAGCGACAAGTGCGTATTAGGGGAACAATCGAAAAAGTATCGGAGCAAAAATCAGATGACTACTTCCAGTCGCGCCCTCGTGAAAGTCAATTAGGCGCCTGGGCTTCTGATCAAAGCACCAAGGTCAATAATAGTGATGACTTACATCAGCAATATACACGCTTAAAAAATGAGTACGAAGACAAAATAATACCTCGCCCACAGCATTGGGGAGGGTTTATAGTTAAGCCTGTTTCTATTGAATTCTGGCAAGGTCGCTCCAGTCGCATGCACGATCGTTATCAATATTCTTTAAACCAAAGCGAGTGGATAATTGAACAGTTGGCACCCTAATTCTCCGATGCCAATAGAAATTGTTCTAGTCGATAAGTTACTTTGTTAAACCATGAAAAACGCTTTCTAGGTTTTGTTCTTTTTGGGTCATAGTTAATATGGTCAGTTGATTTTGAACAGCAAAGTTGAAAATTGCTTTCCGTACATCGGTATCGGCTTCAATACTGTATTCTGTTGCTGACAGTTCATTAACCGATAGAATGCCATCAATACTTTTGATCAACTGACTATCTGCCGATTGATCAAACTCAACAAACACATTGGAAGACCCAGATTTTTGCAACGCTGAAAGATCAGTTGATGGATGATCAATAAGCAGTTCGCCCCGGTTAAGTATGATCACACGCTCACAAATGGCCTCCACCTCTTGCATAATATGCGTACTTAGCATTACTGTTTTTTCCTTACCTATGGTTTTAATCAAATTACGTATCTCCATAATCTGATTTGGGTCAAGGCCAGTGGTTGGCTCATCTAAAATCAATACTTCAGGATCGTGTATAAGCGCTTGTGCTAAACCAACACGTTGGCGATATCCCTTTGAAAGTGCCCCTATTTTTTTATTCTGTTCTAATGCTAGCCCTGTCAACTCCACCATTTCGGCCACACGTTCTTTTTTATTAGGAAGCTGATACAACTGAGCCACCATTAATAAATACTCCCTTACGTACATATCCAAATAAAGCGGATTGTGCTCGGGGAGGTAACCTATTTTTTTTCGAAACGATTCGTTGTATTCATTATTACTGATACCACACACTTCAACTTCACCAGCCGATTGTGGCAAAAGGCCTGATATAATCTTCATCATGGTAGATTTTCCAGCCCCATTAGGTCCTAAAAAACCAACTATCTCACCCGATGAAATGGAAAAAGAAACACCTTTCAATGCTTGTTGCTTTCCAAATTCTTTAACCACATCCTTTACAACAATTGACATATTTCGAAACTTTAGAACTCAAAAATATCAATAAACTCCGCCAAAAAAAAGTGAAACTAAAAAAGCATCTGTAATAGTTATGGGCGATACATAAGTTCTGTTTGTTCAAATAATAAAACACAATGCTATTTCATCCTTTCCAAGCAAACTACCTAAATAAGAGCCTCAGTTTAATTTTTAAGATTAAAATTTACATGTTCGTTTCAAATGAACATTAATATCTACTTTTGCATTTATTGTTACAATCAATTCCCAAGGCCATGTCACAAGATTCATTATACTGCGAAGATTTGTTTAACTATCACCGTAATCCAACCCGCGAGGTAAAAGTGGGTAATAAAACAATTGGCGGTAATAGTCCCATTCAAATACAATCAATGACCACCACCAATTCGATGGATGCTGAGGCCACGGCTAAGCAGGTTATGAGTATTATGGATGCTGGTGCTGATATTGTGCGCATTACAACGCAAGGGCGAAGTGAAGCACATATGCTGGAGCATGTTAAAAGAATCATCAGAAAAAAAGGCTACGATGGCCCTTTAGTGGCTGACATTCATTTTAACCCCAATGCGGCAAAAGTGGCAGCCTCCAATGTTGAAAAAGTACGCATTAACCCTGGTAATTTTTCGGGCGGAGCCAAAAAGTTTAAATTGGATTATAGCAACGAACAATACAACGAAGAGTTGGATTTGGCAAAGGAAAAGCTGAGTTCATTCCTTGATGTTTGTAAACAATACAATACGGCCATTCGGGTGGGCACTAACCATGGTTCACTCTCAGATCGGATAATGAGCCGCTTTGGTGATACACCGCAAGGCATGGTTGAAGCGTGCATGGAGTATTTGCGCATGTGCGAAACTCTGGATTTTAAAGACATCGTACTAAGCATTAAAGCCAGTAACACACGCATTATGGTTCATACGGTGCGCTTGTTAGTCGCCGCCATGAAAAAGGAAAACATGAACTACCCCCTACACCTTGGCGTAACCGAAGCAGGTAGCGAAGATGAGGGCAGAATTAAATCAGCGGTAGGCTCTGGAGCACTTTTGGTCGATGGCTTGGGCGATACCATTCGTGTATCTTTAACCGAAGACCCCGAAAAGGAAGTTCCCGTAGCTAGTAAGTTGGTTAATTATGTTACTGCACGTAGTAACCATGGAACAATAGCATCAGTCGATAAGGCCGATTTCACTCCCTTTGAATACAACCGTCGCCATACCCATTCGGTATTAAACATTGGTGGAGAAAACACTC
Organism: Carboxylicivirga sp. M1479; assembly: GCF_007097485.1. GTDB lineage: Bacteria > Bacteroidota > Bacteroidia > Bacteroidales > Marinilabiliaceae > Carboxylicivirga. Next base: position 40,510 of record NZ_VKDE01000011.1, read on the forward strand.
CCGTAGTGATTGAGAGTGCACACACCAGTTATTCGGCAAAAAAAGGTTTAAAGGCCGATTACCTGTTTATCAATTACCCCACGGATATTAAAAATCATTATCAAAAATACCTTATTCCATACTCGGCCTGGAAAATGGCCAACACGTCTAATAATACAATTCCGGTTTTTGACCCCGAGGAATTTATTGCCACACCAGAATTACCTAAGAATTGCTTTCTATCCATTGAGTACCCTGAGCTTAATGAGCAAATTATTACCAAGCTAAAAAACAATAGCAATGTTGTTATTTTGCTATCGTCGGCACACATTAACAGGCCCGTTGAGCAGCGTGCCTTAATTTTTAAGTTGATAGAACAGGGTTTAACTCATCCTGTGGTAATCAATAACCAATATCAAGAAAGTGAAGCCGAAGATTTTCAAATTAAATCGGCAGCGGATGCAGGTATTCTGTTCCTCGATGGTCTTGCTGACGGCCTTTATCTCGAGAACGACGGACAATTGTCACCCTCAGAAATTTTAAATACAGCCTTTGGTATTCTGCAATCGTCGCGAGTGCGTTTTACCAAAACTGAATTTATTTCGTGCCCAGGGTGCGGAAGAACCTTATTTGATCTGCAAGAAACCACTAAGCAGGTTAAAGAGCGCACCTCGCACTTAAAAGGATTGAAAGTGGCGGTAATGGGATGTGTTGTAAATGGAGTTGGCGAAATGGCAGATGCTGATTATGGTTATATCGGTTCAGGACCAGAAACAGTCAGCTTATTTAAAAAACGTGAATTAATAAGACGAAATTTACCCCGAGAAGAGGCCGTTGAGGAGCTAATTAAGCTAATAAAAGAACACGGCGATTGGGTAGATGCACCTTCGAAATGATTTTTAATCAAAGAAATACAGCCAGTCGTGGATTATTTGAAGCGTTCGGAATGATTTTTTTGCTATGTGTTTCTATTTTTATAAATTGCGTTTCCCAAAAAATAACTAATTGAGTCTAGCCTAAATGAAACGGATTTTTCTATATTTCTTTGCGACGGTTTTTACGATTTTAAGCGCTCATGCTGGAGAAATTGAGCTGAGAGGTACATTTCAGGGAGAAAACCTGTATGTAAAGAATCCTTTTGCCTCTTCTGGTGTTGGGTTCTGCGTTTACGAAGTTACTGTAAACGGCCAAACTACTACCGACGAGATTAACTCAAGTGCTTTTGAAATTGACTTAAGTGTATTTCAATTTGCCATTGGTCAGGCTATTAATGTAGGTATTAAATTCAAAGATGATTGTGAGCCTAAAGTTCTCAATCCTGAAGTTCTAAATCCTAGAGCGACCTTTGTAATTGAAAACATGGCCATTAATAACGATCAATTAACATGGTCAACCTCTAAGGAATCGGGCAGTCTACCTTTTATTGTTGAACAATACCGTTGGAATAAATGGGTAAAAGTTGGTGAGGTAGATGGTAAAGGATCTATCGCGTCAAACAGTTACTCTGCCACAATCAGAAATCACAGTGGTGAAAATAAATTTCGTATTAAACAAGTTGACTACCGTAATAAACCACGTTACTCCGAAGAGCTTAAAAACACCTCAGCAAAACCAGAAGTAACTTATGGTCCAAACAAAATTGTTGATAACATTGCCTTTTCTGCTGCCACATTATATGAAATATATGATGAATATGGTGGAATAGTATTTAAAGGTTATGGTTCAGATGTTAATATTACCGGCATAGAAAAAGGTCGTTACTATATTAATTACGATAACAAGATGGAGCGATTCACAAAAAAATAAACTGTATTAATACAGTTATTAAAAGGTGATTCGTTATGAATCACCTTTTTTTATGCAAATTGAAAGAAAAATGAGTATTTCAATTGCATTTAACCAATGACTTAGCCCTCAATAAAAACAAATCATTAATTTTGCAATCCTGATTATAAATAGAAATAGAAATGGAACAGATTCGTCGAACAAAAATTGTAGAGATGCTGAAAAGCACCGATTTTGGTGCGCAAGCTAACGTGAAAGGCTGGGTTAGAACCAAGCGAGGTAATAAGCAAGTTAATTTTATTGCACTTAATGACGGGTCGTGCATTCATAATATACAGGTGGTAGTTGATGTTCCAAATTTTGATGAAGCCTTATTAAAGCGCATCACCACTGGAGCAGCGGTATCCATTAACGGAGAAATTACAGAATCGACGGGTAGCGGACAAAAGGTTGAAATTTTAGCAAAAGAAATAGAGGTAATGGGCGATTGTGATGCCGACAAATACCCTATTCAGCCAAAAAAACACACCCTTGAGTTCTTGCGCGAGAACGCTCATCTTCGTTTTAGAACCAACACGTTTGGAGCCATAGCGCGTGTTCGTCATGCTATGATTTTTGCTGTGCATGAATTCTACACAAAAAAAGGTTTTGTAAACATTCACACACCTGTTGTAACAGCTTCTGATGCTGAAGGTGCAGGAGAAATGTTTAAGGTAACAACTTTGGATTATGAGAACTTGCCACGTACCGAAGAAGGTGCCATTGATTATTCTCAAGATTTCTTTGGTAGAGCCACTAACCTAACCGTATCTGGTCAGTTAGAAGGCGAATTGGCTGCTTTGGCAATGGGTGAGATTTATACCTTTGGTCCTACATTCCGTGCCGAAAACTCAAATACATCACGTCATTTAGCCGAGTTTTGGATGATTGAGCCTGAAATGGCTTTCTACGACTTGGATGACAACATGGATTTGGCCGAGGAATTTCTAAAATACCTTATCCAATATGCCTTAGATAATTGCATGGATGATCTTGTGTTCTTAAGTAAACGTCTTCAAGAAGAGGAAAAGAACAAGAAGGCTGATGAGCGCACCATGGAGCTAGTTGAGAAACTTAAATCTATTTTGGCCGATGACTTTATCCGCTTGACGTATACTGAAGCCATAGAGGTATTGAAAAACTCTAAGCCTAATAAAAAAGGCAAGTTCAAATACCCTATTGATGGATTTGGAAGCGATTTACAGTCGGAGCATGAGCGTTACCTGGTTGAGAAGCATTTCAAAAAGCCAGTAATCCTAACAGACTATCCAAAGGACATTAAATCATTCTACATGAAATTGAATGATGATGGGAAAACCGTTCGCGCAATGGATGTGTTATTCCCACAAATTGGCGAAATCATTGGAGGCTCTCAGCGTGAAGAAAACTATGATAAATTAGTTGGGCGCATGGAAGAAATGGGCGTGCCAACCGACGAAATGTGGTGGTACCTTGATACTCGTCGTTTTGGTTCTGTTGTACACAGTGGTTTTGGTTTAGGTTTTGAACGTTTAATGTTGTTTGTTACCGGAATGGGTAATATCCGCGACGTGATACCTTTCCCACGTGCTCCAAAAACAGCAGAGTTTTAATCTAAAAAAACATTCCATAATAAAAGCCGGCTTTCTTTGAGAGCCGGCTTTTGTATTTATTATTCATCAAAAAATAAGCCACTTCTATCGCTTTTGATTAATTAATCTTATTTTTGTTAGTGCTCACTATATTTCAAGCAGTGCAGTTGAAACAGGAATGCTAAGAACGAAGCGATAGGGATGTTAAAACAGAGTTTACAACAAAAACTACTTCAGAAACTGTCACCTCTACAAATTCAGGTGATTAAGCTATTGGAAATTCCAACGGCACAATTGGAGCAACGTATAAAAAAAGAACTGGAAGAGAATCCTGTATTAGAACTGGAAAAGGAGAATGATCCGGATAAGGATGAACCCGATACAAAAGAGCAGGAGGTTGAGCGCGATGAGTTATCCATCGACGAATACATCAACAATGAAGACATTCCGGCCTATAAACTTCAGGCGCGTAACTTCTCTAAAGATGACAAGCACGAAGACATTCCTTTTTCTACAGGCGCTACTTTTCATGAGCATTTGATTGCTCAATTGGGATTGCGCATACTTAATGATCGTCAGAAAAATATTGCCGAGTACATAATAGGTAATGTGGATGAAGATGGATACCTGCGCCGTGAGGTAGATGAAATTATAGACGACTTGGCTTTTGCTCAAAACATAGAAGTAGATGAGCGTGAGGCCTTAGATGTATTAGAAATTGTTCAGGATTTTGATCCGGCAGGAGTAGCCGCTCGTGATCTGCAAGAATGCCTGCTATTACAAATTAAACGTAAGGATCGAAGTTTTCCTGATGTTGAAAATGCCTTTCAATTATTAAAATATCATTTTGAGGAATTTACACGTAAACACTACGATAAAATTACTAAACGTCTACACATAGATGAAGAGGAGCTAAAAGATGCTTTGGCAGAGGTGTTAAAACTAAATCCAAAACCAGGAAGCTCTTACAGCAATCCTATGTCAAAAACGGTTCAACACATTATCCCTGATTTTATATTAGACATAGAAGATGAGCAGTTTCTTTTAAGCCTTAACAATCGTAATGTTCCTGAATTGCATATCAGCAATACCTATTCTGACATGTTACAGGACTACAGTGCGAATAAGAAAAATCAAACACAAGACAAAAAAGATGCAGTCATGTTTGTCAAGCAAAAGCTTGATTCGGCCAAGTGGTTTATTGATGCCATTAAGCAGCGCCAAAATACATTAATGACTGTTATGAATTCAATTTTAGAATATCAGAATGATTACTTTTTAGAGGGCGATGAAACGCGCATGAGGCCAATGATATTAAAAGACATTGCCGAAGTTACCAACTTGGATATATCTACTATCTCACGTGTTTCTAACAGTAAGTATATTCAAACTCACTTTGGCATCTTCCCATTAAAGTATTTCTTTTCAGAAGGCTTACAAACCGAATCGGGCGAAGAAGTTAGTACCCGGGAGATTAAAAAAATACTGGAAGAATGCATTGCCAATGAGGATAAAAGAAAGCCTTTAACTGACGATAAGTTGGCTGTTATACTAAAAGAAAAGTCGTATAACATTGCTCGTCGTACTGTTGCTAAATATCGTGAGCAGTTAAACATTCCTGTTGCCAGATTAAGAAAAGAATTATAAACGCAAGCCGGTTACACAACCGGCTTTTTAATGAGAACCACATGCGTCTGTTCGCACGAATTTTATCCAGCATATTTCACCCAATGCTTATTCCAACTTTGGGGCTTTTCTTAATATTTAATATTGGCGGTCACTTTTCATACCTCCCCTTTGAACACAAACGCTTAATTTACATATTTGTGTTTGTGAGCACGTGTGCATTACCACTTAGCCTCATTCCACTATTTATGCTATTGGGCTACGTAAAAAGCATCTACATGGAGCAACGAAAAGAACGACTTTTGCCAACATTATTTACTTGTTTATTTTACGGTATAGGTTATTTCTTTTTAACACGAATCCCTATTGTTCCGTCTTTTATTCAAGGCTTTATGCTCGCATCGATTATTGCAGTAGGACTGGCGCTTGTTATCACCTTGTTTTGGAAAATAAGCATGCACATGATTGGCTTTGGAGGACTTACCGGAGCTATCTTGGCCTTAGCTTTTACCTTTGGCCTAGACATATGGCTGCTATTTTCTATCGTGGTTATAATAGCTGGACTTTTAGGGTCGTCAAGACTGTACCTAAAGGCACATACTCCAATGCAAGTGCATGCAGGCTTTTTACTTGGAGCTTGTATCGTTTATTTCATCACTCTTTTACATTAGACGGAGTACCAAAGAAAAAACAGTTTCAGGTATTCACTGGCGGTTCTCTGCAATTTTTAAAACAGAAACAAAACTCACATATACTAAAAAAGCCATCCGTAGGGATGGCTTAGTATTTCTTGAAAAAGATTAACTGAATTACTCAGCAGCAGGCTCTTCAGATGCTTCTTCAGCAGCCTCAGGAGCTTCTTCACCAGCAGCTTCTGCAGCGGCAGCTTTAGCAGCAGCCTCAGCTTCAGCAGCTAATTCAGCTTTAGCAGCAGTAATTGCTTCTGCACGCTCAGCATTAATCTTAGCTTCTTGCTCTAAACGTTCTTTATCAGCGCTCGCTTTAACACCAGCTAACTCATCTTTCTTCGCTTGAACTTTACCTTCTTTGTCAGCCAACCAAGCGTTGAAACGCTTTTCAGCTTCAGCCTCATCAAAAGCACCTTTTTTAACGCCTTCTAATAAGTGCTTCTTCATCATCACACCTTTGTACGAAAGAATCGCACGAGCTGTATCTGTTGGTTGAGCACCTTTTCCAAGCCATTCAAGAGCTTTATCAAAGTTCAAGTTAATTGTAGCAGGATTGGTGTTTGGATTATAAGATCCAACTCTCTCAATGTACTTACCATCGCGTGGTGATCTGCTATCAGCTACTACAATGTGGTAGTAAGCATACCTTTTACGTCCGTGACGTGCCAGTCTAATTTTTACAGGCATAGTATTACGTTTTAATTAATTAAACAATTGCAAAAACTCGTTTTGCGGGTGCAAAGATAGTGCTTTATCATAGAGATTCAAGCATTTATTAATCTTTTATTTAGTCGCAAGTGGCTAAATATTAAAATGATATTTCAATTTCAAGGTAAATTCTCGCGATGGACCCGGGAATGGAGAATGCCAACCATCATAAGGTTGAATATAATTCGAATGCTGACCCAAAATATCATTCACTCCAAAACCAATTTCCATGGGTAGTTTAAATACATTCTTATAACGTGCATATAAATTCAACAGATACAAAGGCTCATATTCCGAAATAACAGACTCTTCTTCATTGGCATCCAATGAGGCATAGCCAAACCTTTTTCCCTTAACAATAAGTGATGGATTTAATGAGAAGTTTTTACTTATCTTAAGGTGTCCTCTCACATTCACTTTATGTTGGGGAAATGCAAGTAAAGAAGCATCATTACCTGGGACAGCATAATATGCTTCTTCATTAATATTCTCAGCTGAGTAATAAGCATAATTACATATTAAATACCCCCAATCAGCCTTCCATTTAGCTTCCAACTCAACACCTTTGCTGCCGTATCGGGTTGAGTTATAATAACCATCCTTCTCCCTATCTGTGTTCTCATCATAGTAATAAAAATATACCATTGGGTCATGAATGGTACTATGGAAAACATTGGCATTCAATGAGAAGTTATCATTAAAACGATAGCCAATCTCCACTTCTATCACATCACTCTTCTCAGGTTTAATATTAGGTGAAATATCCTCAAAACCATTATCAGTTTGATTAAAAGCTTGTAAATTAGCGACACTTGGCGTTCTAAAAGCTCTACTATATAGTACTTTATAATGAAATTTATTAAAGTCTTTGGTTAAACTAATACGTGGAGAAAATGCAGCATCTACCATTGAATGGGCATCATAACGTAAACCTGCAGTAATATTGGCGACACCCGTTTTATAAACCCCTTGTGCAAAAAGTGAAATATTACTTAATTTTACCTCTTGAGTATCATTATACCAAACATTGTCACCTGTGCCAAAAAGGGCTTTATCATGATAATACTCGGCTCCCGCCATCAAATTAAAGCGTTCGTTTGCATTGTACTGCATTAAAACATTTGCCAATACTCGCTCTACAGATGGATCATAATAATCATCTCCTTCCAATACTTGCCAAGGCTTTTCCTTTTTATAGTTTAACTTGGGAGTTATAGATAATTTATCATTCAAATTAAACTCATAACTAAGACCGGTATAAATCCCACTAAAGGATTGACGATAAGGTTCACTAGCTACCTCATCATATTTTGATACAATATCCTGATTATAGTCGTCGTACATAAACCTAAACTGTAGGCCTTTATGCTTTATTCCTAAATTAAGATTACTTGTTTGAGTTGATGCACCATCATCTTCTAAATCATAATCTGTTCCGTACATATCGGTATAGATCTGATCGCTATATATTGCATTACTATAAAAGCCCTTTAGATCAAATTCCCAGAAATTAATCTTCTTCGCAAAATTGACACTCCCGGTGGTTCTGCCAAGGCTATTTTCCATCAATCCGGCATTTCCACTAACTTCTAAGCCCTGCATATTTGAAACATTACGCGTAATGATGTTTATAACACCCAATTCAGCATTTCCTCCATATAATGATGATCCTGGACCTCTAATAATTTCGATACGCTGTATTTGCTCAATGCCAACCCTATTACCAAATTGATAGGATGCATAAACTTGCTCCTGCACCTCAAGCCCGTCAATTAATATCAATACCTTTCCTTCGTATGCCCAAAGCCCTCTAATACCAAGACCAATGCTTCCGGTAACATCCATACCAAAATCAAACCCAGGTATTAAATTCAATACATCAATTAAGTCGCGAGCTCCCATATTCTGAATTTCATCATATGAGATCACTGACACCACACCTGGCGTTTCATTAATTGATACTGAATTTTTAGAAGCTACTGAAACTTCTGTATTAAAAATATCAGCAAACTCATCACCCAAACCAAATTCATCAATCTGTTGAGCATGACATACAATGTTAACCAGTGCTAAAGCAATGATTAACAACACCCTAATTCCTTTCATAAATCTATCCTTTAATTCAATTATAAATAATCAAAAGCCCTCTTCCCCTCGAAAACGTTAAGCCTCTAACGTCATATCTTAACCAAGGTTACAAGCTAGTTGAAGTATAATTTTCTACTCTTTTTTTGTCTATATTTTACACCAAAATACTAAACGTAAAAAGATGAATTCTTCCTCCAATCCAAACAAATCATTCCCTCAATAATAGTTAACTTCGCACACCTGCCATTTGTATGGCATTGTAACATGAAATACCAATTCTGAGATGTTTTTAATATTTGATACTGAGACTACTGGTTTACCTAAAAAATGGAAAGCTCCCTTAAGCGATTTTGACAATTGGCCACGTATGGTTCAGCTAGCTTGGCAATGTCACGATTTGGATGGTAATTTTCTATTCGCCAAAAACCATGTTATAACGCCTGATGGTTATGTTATTCCTGAAGATGTTGTGGAAGTTCATGGTATCTCAACAAAAATAGCACAAGAAAAAGGTATTCCATTAAAAGATGCTCTGCTCGATTTCATGGAAGATGTTAAGCAATCGAAGTTTATCATCGGCCATAATGTGACGTTTGATATTAACATTGTGGGTTGTGAGCTTTTGCGTTGCGAATTGGACGAGCAAGAGCTTGTTAGGGCACCTATGCTGGATACCATGACTGGCAGTAAGGTTTTTTGTGACCTAAACCGTAATGGCCAACTTAAAAACCCAACGCTTACAGAGCTACACCTTAAACTCTTTGGCGTTCCATTTGCCGAGGCTCATAATGCGGCGGCTGATGTTGAAGCCACTACACGTTGTTTTTTAGAGCTTCTTCGTGTTGATGGTTTGAGTCCGGATTTGCACAAGTTGTCACCTACGCAAATTCAATCATTTAAACAAAACAACCCTGCCACCATTGAGTTGGTAGGTATCAAATACGAGTCCTTTAAAGTTAATACCAGCTTCGATGATATTTCCATTGAAGAGGAGGAACGGAAACTACGAGAGGCAGCTAAAAATGTAGAACAACAACCTTTTGTTCACTTACATGTCCACTCGCAATACTCCATCCTCGATGGAGCTGCCAAAACCACAGCTATTGCTGCCAAAGCTAAAGAAGATGGCATGCCAGCCGTAGCACTAACCGATCATGGCAGCATGTTCGGCATAAAAGAGTTTCATGTAGCTTGTACAAAGGCCGACATCAAGCCCATTATTGGCGTTGAGGCCTATGTTGCCAAGCGAGGTCACTTGCGAAAAGATGATAAAACAGATGCCTCAGGTCATCATATCATTCTACTTGCAAAAAACTACAAAGGTTATCAAAATCTCTTAAAGATGACTTCCATTGCTCACACCGATGGAATGTACTACAAGCCTCGTATTGATAAGGACTTACTGGAAAAATATCATGAAGATGTAATCGTTAGTAGTGCTTGCCTGGGAGGCGAGGTAGCTCAAAACATCATGGCTGGTAATCTTGAAAAAGCCAAAGAAACTATATTATGGTTTAAAGGTGTGTTCGGAGATGATTATTATCTTGAAATGCAACGTCATAAGAATGATGACCCCAGATTAAGAGCCGATGTTTGGGAGAATCAAGTGAAAGTGAATAAAGTTATTCGTCAACTAGCCGCAGAATTGGATGTTAAAGTGATAGCCACCAACGACTCTCACTTTATGAATCCTGAAGATGCCGAGGCGCACGATGTATTGGTTTGCCTGAGTACGGGTCGTGATTACGATGACCCAACACGCATGCGTTACACCAAGCAAGAGTGGTTTAAAACAACCGCCGAAATGAATGAGTTATTTGCCGATGTGCCTGAAGCTCTAGCTACTACAGCTGAAATTGCAGATAAGGTAGAGTACTACAAGCTAGACTCTGCCCCAATTATGCCTCCTTTTAACATACCAGAGGAGTTTGGAACAGTAGCAGACTACATTGACAAATACTCGGAGGATGCCCTCATAGAAGAGTTCAGCGAGAAATCTTATGAGCGACTAGGTGGCTATGATAAGGTTATCCAAATTAAACTGGAGGCCGATTACCTAAAGCACCTGACATTTATTGGAGCTAAAAAACGTTACGGCGAAGAGCTGGAAGATTCTGTAACAGAACGTCTGGAATTTGAGCTCGATACCATTAAAACAATGGGATTCCCGGGATACTTCTTGATTACTCAGGATTTTATCAATTGGGCTAAAGACAATGGTGTAATTGTAGGTCCTGGTCGTGGATCGGCTGCTGGAGCCGCTGTAGCTTATTGTGCCGGCATTACAGACGTTGATCCAATTAAATACGATTTGCTGTTTGAGCGTTTTCTAAACCCTGATCGTGTATCCATGCCCGATGTCGATATCGACTTTGATGACGATGGCAGACAGGCCGTATTGGATTATGTTACCGATAAATATGGACAGGATAAGGTAGCACACATCTGTACCTTTGGTACCATGGCTACCAAAAGTTCCATAAAAGATGTGGCGCGGGTACTACGACTCGACCTTTCCGAAGCCAACCGCCTAGCTAAAATGGTTCCGGAGGCTCCCAAAATGAGTTTCAAAAAAGCTTACAAAGAAGAACCAGCCCTGCTGGAAGAAAAAGAATCTTCAAACGCACTCATTGCACAAACAATAAAATTTGCCGAGGCACTCGAAGGTTCAGTGCGCCAGACCGGGGTACATGCCTGTGGTGTTCTTATTGGTAAAAACCCTTTAGACGAGCACCTGCCAGTTATGCCAACCAAGGGTGAGGAACTACTCACAACCCAATACGATGGGCGTTTTGTTGAAGATATTGGCCTCTTAAAAATGGACTTCCTAGGATTAAAAACCCTTTCTATTATTAAGGAAGTACTAAGTAACATTAAACTATCAAAAGGCATTGACGTGGACATCAACCACGTTGACCTTGAAGATGAAGAAACGTTTAAGCTATTTAGCCGCGGTGAAACAACCGCCATCTTCCAGTTTGAGTCCCCAGGTATGAAAAAGCACTTGAGGGGACTTCAGCCAAACCGCTTTGAAGACTTGGTGGCTATGAACGCCCTCTATCGTCCTGGTCCTATGGAATACATCCCTTCTTTTATTGCGCGAAAGCATGGTAAGGAAGAAATTGTATATGACCACCCTATGATGGAGCCCTACCTGAAAGACACCTACGGCATTACCGTTTATCAGGAACAGGTAATGTTACAGTCCAGAGCACTTGGTGGCTTTACACGAGGGGACTCTGACTCCTTACGTAAAGCAATGGGTAAGAAGATCATGGAGATGATGAATAAACTTAAAGCTAAGTTTATTGATGGTTGTCTGGGAAGCGAAGAGTTTATGCAAGCTTGCACCGATGGCAAAACATCCATACCTAAAGCCGAAGATTTAATTGAGAAGATTTGGGGTGACTGGGAGGCTTTTGCTAGCTACGCCTTTAACAAATCTCACTCGGTGTGCTATGCTTATATTGCCTATCAAACAGGTTACTTAAAAGCTCATTACCCTGCTGAATTTATGGCAGGCGTATTAAGTCGTAACCTAAGCGATATTACTAAAATCACCAACTTCATGGAAGAGTGTAAAAACATGGGGATGGATGTTTTGGGACCTGACGTGAATGAATCATACCGTAAATTTACGGTAAATAAAGAGGGCGCTATTCGCTTTGGTATGGCAGGTATTAAAAGTGTTGGTGAAGGAGCCGTTGATGCCATTATTCAAGAACGTGAGAAAAATGGGCCATACAAAACGGTTTATGATTTTGTTGAGCGCCTGCCCCTCAATACGGTAAACAAAAAGAATATTGAAGCACTAGCATTCTCTGGAGCATTTGATGCCATGGGAGATTACCACCGCGCCCAGTTCTTTGGCAAACACGAGAACGACGACATGAATTTCATCGAACACTTAATGCGATACGGCAACCGCTTTCAGGCAGATAAGGCATCGGCACAAAACTCGCTTTTTGCTGGCATGGGAACGGCCATTGAAATAAAAACGCCAGATATGCCTAACTGCATTGAATATTCCATTATTGAGAAACTCAATCACGAGAAGGAATATATCGGCATCTACTTATCTGCTCATCCATTAGATCAGTATAAATTAGAGATGAATAATTTTATTCATCATCGACTAAAGCAGCTTGACGACCTCGAGGCCATTAGAGGTCGAGATATTACAGTAGCAGGTAGCGTGGTGAATGTGAGGCGGGGAACAACAAAAAAAGGTAATCCTTATGCCATTATGACCATGGAAGATTACACGGGTTCTTATGAGTTTGCCTTTTTTGGTAATGACTTTACAGAGTACCTGCCTTACTTGGAAATTGGCTATTTTATAATGGTTAAAGGCAAGGTTCAACCCAAGCGTTTTAATCAGGAAGAGCTAGAGTTAAAAATCAATAACATTAAATTCTTAAGTGAACTGCGTGATACGCTTGTAAATACCGTTACACTGAAAGTGCCTTTAACAGCTATTTCTGATGAATTAATAACGGAATTGACAAACATTATTCAAACCAATGAGGGAAAAGTAACCCTTAAGTTTATGGTACACGATCCCGAAACGAAGAATGCTGTACAGTTCTTGTCACGGACCATGCGCGTTGATCTAAACGATGATCTAATCAAATACATAGAGGAACATGAAAAAATTGAGATGAGCATTGCCTAGTATGCTTGATGAGAATCAGGTAATATTATTATAGCTGTCAATTAAAAAATGTTTATTTTTGAGCCTGTCGAAGTTATTTTGTATAACTTTGTCAATCACTTTTAAGTTAGGAAGTTAAAATTTTTATAATAATAAAGTAAAACAGATTTGCTATGTTGATCGAAGTTACTGATGCCAATTTTGAAGAGTTAGTATTAAATTCAGACAAACCTGTATTGGTTGATTTCTGGGCTGAATGGTGTGGACCATGTCGTATGGTTACTCCTATAGTTAAAGAATTGGCAGAAGAGTATGGCGATAAAGCCGTTATTACAAAAATGGATGTTGACAGTAATCCAGGAACTTCAGTGAAGTTCGGAATTCGTAACATCCCAACTATTTTATTCTTTAAAAACGGTGAAATAGTTGACAAACAAGTTGGAGCTGTTCCTAAAACTATATTAGCGTCGAAAATTGACGCTCTGCTATAGTAAAAGCATACTTACACTGAGGGCTGTCAAATTTTTTGACAGCCTTTTTTAATCCTTAAAAATAAAACTACCCCCTTATTTTTTTATCATGAAGCAATTACAAGTACTAATTGTCCTATTAGCAATAGGACTTAGCAGCTGCCAGTTCTTTGGACCCGACAAAAAAGTGGTTTCAACGAATACGAAAAATGCTGACGGCACCTTTATTAAGAAACGCCATTTTAATGACGACCCGCATTCTCCGGTAGAGTGGGAAATCTCAATGAAGTTTAAAGAAGGAAGCAAATCTGCTATCCGTCACGGTATTTCCAAACGTTACTCTAAATCAGGCAAACTTTTAGAAACGATCAATTACTCCGACAACAAAAAAGAGGGCACTCGTATTACTTATCACTCAACAGGCAAAGTTTACAAAGAACAGCCTTATGTGGATGGTCGACTAACAGGTATTTGTAAACGTTTTGACAGAGATGGTAAAATTAGTGCAGAATATGAATACAAAAACGGACTTGCTGGTGTAGGCCTAAAGCGTTATACCAACCTTGGTAAGGTCCGCCCTAACCCAACAATTAAGATTACTAAAAATGATAACATCAGAACGACCAGTACCTACGTTATTGGTTTATCATTAAGTGGAGAGGGAACCAAAACCATTAAATCGGTTGAATTTTTCGAAGGTGATTTAATTGAAGGAAAGTTCATGCATAAAAACTTGACACCCGCCAAAAAGCTTTCATCTAAAAAAGGTGAACTAAGAATTAAGCTTCCTAAAGGCAGTTCGATTAATAAAACACTTAACATTGTGGCCGTTTGTACAACATCAGATGGTCTTAAACTCATCATGCAAAAACCGGTAAAGGTTGATGCCAGAGGAATTTAAGCGAGTAAAACTAAATATTAAGCCCTTTGAGAAATCTTAGGGCTTTTTTTAGCCCATTATCATTCCTACAATAGTTGCAGACATTAAAGAAGCTAAGGTTCCTGCTAGCAAGGCACGAAATCCGAATTTAGAAAGAAACTCGCGTTTATTGGGCGCCAAACCACCGATACCACCAATCTGTATACCAATGGATGCAAAATTGGCAAATCCACATAGCATATAGGTGGCCATAATAATTGACTTACCATTACTTAAGGCTCCAGTGGACTTAAACTCGGCCAAACTAGTATATCCCACAAATTCACTAGCAATAATCTTTTCTCCTAAGAGCTGACCCACCATTGCAATATCCTGAGATGGGACACCAATAAGCCACATCAAGGGTGCAAGGCAGTAGCCTAAGATAAATTCCAAGTTAAAATGTGCATATTGGCCGTTGGTTAACTGCTCAATCGAAGCATTTAAACTTGTCCACTCACCAACCTTGTCAAAGCCATAATTAATTAGCGCAATAAAAGCGAAGAACACCAATAACATGGCGCCCACATTTGCTGCCAACTTTAAGCCTTCGGTGGTACCATTACTCATGGCATCAAGTATATTGCTTCCTATTTTGTCCATCGATATTTTAATCTCCGATCTAATTTCTTCGGTTTGAGGAACGAGTATTTTAGAAATAACAATGGCTCCTGGCGCTGCCATAACCGATGCGGTTAATAAATGCTTGGCAAACATTAATCGTTGAGCAGGATCATCTCCTCCTAAAAAGCCAATATAAGCGGCTAAAACACCACCTGCTACAGTTGCCATACCGCCTACCATCACTAAAAACATTTCGGAGGCATTCATCTTTGGCAAGTAGGCCTTTATCATTAATGGAGCTTCTGTTTGACCAAGAAAAATATTGCCTGCCACCGATAAACTTTCCGCTCCTGATAGCTTCATCGCTTTTGTTAACAGCCATGCTAAAGCCCATACAAACTTCTGTATAACACCAAGGTAAAACAACACACTTGTTAAGGCTGAAAAGAAAATTATAGTAGGTAAAATTTGGAAAGCAAAAATAAATCCAAAGGTTGATGCATCAAGCAGATCGCCTAATAAAAACACGGTTCCATCTTTTGTAAAGTCAAGCACCAAGGTAAAAAGCTTACCAAAAAACTCGAAAATGCTCTGAACGAACGGAACGTACAAAACACAAACGGCCAGCAAAACTTGTATAATTAAACCAATACCAACTACTTTCCAAGAGATTGCCTTTCTATTAAGACTAAACAACCAAGCAATTCCAATTAACACGCCCATTCCGAGTACTCCGCGAAGGATACTCATAAAGTTAAACGATGCTACTGTACTTACTTCAATGGCAGAATTTGCTGTTTGCGCAAAAATAGATGGACTCAATAACAAGCAAAATAGGACAAGAAGATACTTCTTCATGGGATTAGATTAAATGGGGTAAAGGATAAAAAGATTTTATAGATGGATCGAAGTTTAAGATTCTCTTCGATTTATTTCATCGCGTATTTGTGAAGCCTTTTCATAATCTTCGGCCATAATAGCGTCATTCAATGCACTCTGCAACTCTTCTATTGTCTTAGACTCATAATCTCCACCTGGCTTATCACTCTCCACCTTTTCTATTGGCATAATTGAGTGTCCTTCTTCTTTCTTATCAAAATCAAGTACAATACCAGCCTTCTCAATAATATCTTCGTAAGTATATATAGGGCAAGCAAAACGTAGAGCCAAAGCAACGGCATCAGAAGTACGAGAGTCAATATGTAACTGCTCATCGCCTTTTTTACACACTAACTCGGAGTAAAAAATGCCTTCTTCTAATTTATAAATAATTACCTCAGTAATTTCTATACTAAACGATTTGGAGAAATTCAGAAACAAATCATGAGTCAAAGGCCTTGGAGGTTCTAAACCCTCGAGCTTGATAGCAATGGACTGAGCTTCTACACCACCAATAATAATGGGAATACGTCGTTCTCCATCTTCTTCAGACAATACCAATGCATAGGCTCCTGACTGAGTTTGGCTATATGATAAACCAAGAATATTTAGCTTGATTTTTTTTCTACTCATAATCGCATAATAGATTTTGACTCTTTGTATACCATCAATGCAAAGCAATAAAAGAGTGGATTAGTTAACTTTTTTTGCATTAAAACAAATATAGTAATTACTTTTTAACAATGGTTGATAAGCGCTTTTTTAAAAGTAATAGACTACCTTTATCATTGGTAAAAAACTTATTTTCAGGCCTAAGAAAGTATTTTTATTTGGCACACACAGTAATTTTGTCTACTTTTGCACTCCATTGAAATCCTGAGGGGTAGAAAAAGTGGCTTTTAAAGTAGGCCCACCTCCTGGAGAAAACCATAAAAATTGTGACATGTACGCAATTGTTGACATTGCTGGACAGCAATTTAAAGTTGAAAAAGAGAGAAAAATCTTTGTGCATCGATTGAGTGCCGATGAAGGCGCTACAATTGAATTTGAAAAAGTACTTTTAACAGACAACGAAGGAGACGTTAAAATTGGCGCTCCAGTTGTAGAAGGTGCTAAAGTAACTGCGAAAGTTTTATCACACGTAAAAGGTGATAAAGTGATCGTCTTCAAAAAGAAAAGAAGAAAAGGTTACAAAAAGAAGAACGGACATCGTCAGTGCTTCACCCAAATTCAAATTGAAGAAATCGTAGGTTAATACTCAAAAAATTAGAATAAGATGGCACATAAGAAAGGCGTCGGTAGTTCGAAGAACGGTAGAGAGTCGGAAAGTAAACGACTTGGCGTAAAAATTTATGGCGGTCAAGCTGCCAAAGCAGGAAACATCCTTGTTAGACAACGAGGAACACAGCACCATCCAGGTGAAAACGTAGGTATGGGAAAAGACCACACCTTGTTTGCCTTAATTAATGGTAAAGTTGCTTTCCGCAAGAAAAAAGACAACAGATCTTATGTTTCAGTAGAACCATTTACTGCTGAATAAGACTCTTGAAAACATTATTAAATCTCCTGTTTTTATTACTTTCGTAATAATTTCAGGAGATTTTTTTTACACGCTAACAATATGACATCATGTTGACGCTTAAATTCATTCAGGATAATAAAGAATTAGTCGTTGAACGACTGAAAATAAAGAACTTCGACGCAGCTAGCATTGTCGAAACTATTATTGAACTTGACAACCGCCGCAAGGCAACTCAGGTAGAAGCCGAATCGTTTCAAAAAGAAATGAATGGCCTATCCAAAGAGATTGGTCAATTATTTAAGGCTGGTAAAGCGCAAGAAGCAAACGAAGCTAAAGCACGCACTGGCGAGCTAAAAGATAAAATCAAAGAGCTTAATACTTCCCTGGATGAAATTACTGCTCAATTGAACGAAGAGTTGGTGTCTTTGCCAAATATTCCTAATGAAATAGTTCCTCCAGGAAAGGGTGAAGATGAAAATGTTGAGGTGGAGAGCGGTGGCAGTATGCCTCAATTGGAAGAAAAAGTACCGCACTGGGATCTAATCAAGAAGTACGACCTAATTGATTTTGAGTTAGGTACAAAAATCACAGGAGCAGGGTTTCCGGTTTACAAAGGCAAAGGTGCTCGTTTACAACGTGCCTTAATCAACTTCTTTTTAGATGAAGCTGACAAGGCTGGATATAACGAAGTAATTCCACCATTATTGGTTAACGAAGACTCGGGCTTTGGCACTGGTCAGTTACCTGATAAGGAAGGTCAGATGTATCACGCTACAGCCGATAATTTGTACCTTATTCCTACAGCTGAAGTACCTGTTACTAATATATTCCGCGATGTGATTTTAAAGGCTTCAGAAATGCCGGTTAAGCACTGTGCATACTCAGCTTGCTTCCGTCGCGAGGCTGGATCTTGGGGATCTCACGTACGCGGACTAAACCGTTTACACCAGTTCGACAAGGTTGAGATCGTACAAGTGGCCCATCCAGATGAATCATACAAAATATTAAAATCAATGGTTCAGCACGTACAGTCGATTATTGAGAAACTGGAGTTACCATGGCGCTTGCTACGTCTTTGTGGTGGCGACTTAAGCTTCACATCGGCATTAACATACGATTTTGAAGTATACTCAGCTGCTCAAGAGCGTTGGTTAGAGGTTAGTTCGGTATCTAATTTCGAAAGTTATCAGGCCAACCGTTTAAAGTTACGCTACAAAGAAGATGGTGAGAAAAAAGCACAATTAGCACACACCTTAAACGGAAGTGCATTGGCCTTGCCACGTATTGTTGCTGCTATTCTTGAAAACAATCAAACACCTGAGGGCATTAAGGTACCTGCTGCTTTAGTTCCTTATACAGGCTTCGATATTATTAAATAATATTTCAATTAAGCATCAAGGTAAACACAGAGTGTAACTATCTTGATGCTTTTTTTACACTCATCTCAATACGATTACCATGTATATATTCAACACCACCTTCATGATTGACAATTCCATTACTGACGATTGGAAGCAATGGATGAACCGTAATTACATTCCTACCATGAAAGATTTGGTAAAAGAGCTAAGGGTTGAGTTATACGAAGTGATGGCAGTGGTTCAAGAGGGTAACACCAATTACTCGTGTCAAATGCAATGTACTAAACCTGAAGACATAGACACTGTTAATAAATACAATGCCATATTGGTGGATAACATCAAAGGTAAATTTGGCGATAAATGCCTTACATTTAGTTCTATCCTAAATGAACTAAAACTTGGCTAAAGAACGGATTATATTAGGCATCGATCCTGGCACCACCGTAATGGGCTATGGTATTATTCGTGCAGTTGGAAATAAAGCCGAGATGATGACCATGGGCGTGTTAGAATTGCACAAGTACGGCGATCATTACACCAAACTTAAGAAAATATTTGAGCGCGTAGTTCAGCTGGTAGACACCTATCACCCTGATGAATTATCAATTGAAGCACCTTTTTTTGGTAAGAACGTACAATCGATGTTAAAACTAGGGCGTGCACAAGGTGTTGCCATGGCAGCAGGCCTGTCACGATCGGTACCAATTTTCGAATATGCCCCTTTAAAAATAAAACAAGCCATAACAGGCAATGGACGTGCCTCAAAAGAACAAGTAGCTTTGCTACTGCAAAACCTACTTAAGATAGGCGAAATGCCAAAATACCTGGATGCAACAGATGGACTGGCAGCCGCCTATTGTCACTTTTTGCAAAACCAACGCATCAACATTAGTGGTGGCGCCAAAAGCTGGAAAGAATTCATGAGTAAGAATCCTGGCAGAGTAAAAAAATAACTATGCACAATTGGGCATAGCTACTTCCCTATCAGTGATTTTCCCGTATACAGGAAAATACAAATAGCTACAATACTTTACGCTCGAATAACTATTATAAATCGTAAATACTTTTTGTTTTTGGTCGCTCTTTACGCAATTGTTCGTAATTGAATTGACGCTGCGACTCAATAAAAATAGGGGTAAAATTCTCCTTGGGCGATGGTGATGGAGACAGCCTTAATTTTTGAGTGGGATCAATAACAAAATACGCCGGTAAAGCTTTGATTCGGTAATCAATTGCCACAGTAGGCATGGCGCCATAATGCAGAAAGTCCCAGCGGTATTTATTATCTTTAATCAGCTTCTTGGCATTTGTAGGATCTTCATCCATAATAACCGTTACAATGGTCAGTTCCCTTCGCAGTTGCTTGGATAGCACATTGAGCAGCATTAGCTCCTCTTTACAAGTATGATTACTGGTGTGCATAAAGTTTAAGTACACAAACTTTCCTTTATAATCACTTAAGGATTTCTCTCTGCCATCGAGGCGAAACAGAGTGAATTGGGGTGCAGCACTCCCCTCTCGCAACCAGATTACTTGTCGGTACAAACCTTTTGCAACATCTTTGATTGTTAGGCTTGCTCCATACTCACTGGCTTGTTCTATCAGATCTATAATTTGACCTTGCTCGTATCGGCCTGAATAAAAGGCATCGTACAGGCCTTTAAGCAAAACCAATTGTGCCAAATCTTTATTCCAATACAAGGTATCGGTTTGCAACACGGTGGTAAGGCTATCAAAAGAGGCTATTTGTACGTAAGCATCTTTTAAATTTTCACCACGCTTTGATGAAAAGTAATTGGTGAAGAAATTATTAAATAAGGTATTAAATGACTGTTGAAAAGAGGGCAGTGCCACATTTATAGTATCAGCTCCAAAGGTTTGTTCTATCGCCTTTCGTTTATTTCGTTTATAGCCCAGGGTTAGTAACTCACCATAAGCATATTGCTTATAGGTATTAAAATAAGCGATATCACTTTGAAAAGCACTATCCAATTGAGCTATTATGCTTTTAGCTTTAACAATATCACCCGATGAAAAAATTTGAACCGCATTGGAATTATACATTCTTTTTAGCTCAGAATCGAACTGCATAAATAACATATTCAGAGACTGAGCATCGTCATTGGCAATACCTAATTCTATAAGCTCCGGCTTATAATATGGATTAAAACGTTCTGCATCGGTACGAGGCTGAAAAGGCGGCAGTATTAATTCATAAGTCTGACCAGGCTCTAAAAAAATATAGCCCTCGTATTTACCCATATCAATGCTCACATGCGTAATCTGGCTGATTTCAATACTTTGTTCAAATTCACCATTTTCTTCTACGCGGATAACCATCACATCGGTCTCTTCAAAAGAAATGGGGTTAACTACTTTACGAACCACCAGATTGTAACCCGCATATTCGGGTGCAAGGCCCTTTACCGTCGTCCATTGTGGTAACGATTGTGCTTGCAATAGCAAAGCACCGAACAAATAAACAACGAGGAAGCCTAAGCGCATTATAAGTACTTTTGAATATTAATTTTAATGGCATCGGGTAGGAATTGCCCTGCATCGCCACCGTGCTTTACAATATCGCGCACAATAGAACTGTTAACTGGCGTATGCTCAGGTGTGGTTAATAAAAACACAGAGTCAATACCACTCATGGCTTTATTTACCTGCGCAATAGCACGCTCGTATTCAAAATCGGCAGCAGTGCGTATGCCTCGTAAAATATGCGTACACTCAACTTCTTTGGCGAATTCTACGGTTAAGCCTTCGTATTTTTCTACACTTACTCTATCGTCATCAACAAAAACATCGCGAATCCATTGCATGCGATCTTCCAAAGGGAAAAAATCTCTTTTGTTGGAATTAAAGCCTACGGCTATGATTATTTTATCGAACAAGCTTAAACCTCGTCGTACAACATCTTCGTGACCAACAGTAAACGGATCAAATGATCCTGGGAATATGGCTGTATTCATGCTAACATAGGTTATCAACCCTTATTGTTTCACAGGATTGTATTAATGATTTTGATTGGCAGAGATAATTTAATAAACACCTCCATCTATCAATAAAAATGTAAAATTTGGAAAAATTAGCCGCTCAAACAAGTTATCGACTGTTTATCTACCAAAACTTAATTTTTGCCGCTGCAAAAGCAGACATACGCAAAAGAATTAAACCATGGCTAAAGCGTGAAATATTGGTATCGCCATACTTGCGCTCGCGATAACGAATAGGTAAATCCACAATTTTTAAGTTTAGTTTGTATGCACCAAACAGCAAATCGAAATCACCAAAGGGATCGAAATCACCAAAGAATGAACGATTCTTAGCCAACTTCACATAGTCGTTTTTAAACATCACTTTGGTTCCACACAGGGTATCTTTAATTGGACGTTCCAATATCCAGCTAAACAGGCGTGAGAAAAAATGATTCCCAATGGTATTAAGCGAGCGCATGGCATTTTTCTCCATGGGATAAACCAAACGAACACCATTAATAAATTCGCCTTTACCCCTTGATATAGCATTATAAAATTTAGGTAAATCTTCTGGAGGTACTGTTAGGTCGGCATCTAATATCATTAGAATATCTCCCTCGGCTGCTGCATAACCTTTGCGCACGGCATCGCCTTTACCTTTACCATCTTGCTGCATAATTTTAATGCGATGCGTGTCTTTGTACTTATCAGCCATCTCCTGGATTTTATCCCAGGTATCATCGCTTGAATTACCTTCAACAAAAATCAACTCGGTAAATTTACCCATAGCTGGCGTTCGCATTATGGCCTCTTCGATATTACCGCTTTCATTACGTGCCGGCACAACAACAGATACCGAATACCGCTTATCGACTTCTGCCTGAGGCAAGCGCGGTGGAAAAGGGCGTGCAAACACAAACTGGTTCAATCCGAATAACTGAAAAAACGGTAGGCGCGCAACAAAACGATTCATCAAACCCGAAAGCAAAGGTATGCGATAGGGCATTAGCATGCTTCGATTTGTCTTATAGGCATCGAAATCTGAGAGATAAAGCAAATTAGCAATGTCGCCATTCGACAACCAATTTTGCTCAGGCGTACGTTTTTTGATTCTTAAAAATTCGGCCATCCGGATAATAGGCTCCCACAACCTGTTGTAATAGGTTACAATGATTCGCGTCTGCTCGTGGCACACTTTCTTCAGCTCATTAAAAACGTGTTCAATATCATCTGTTACACCAATCAGGTTGGATAAAATAACCACATCAAACTTCTCTGTAAGCTGAATGTCTTCAGCAGCCATCAATTCAAAGCGAATATCAGGATATTGTTGTTTGGCCTGATTAAGGATTGGTTCGCAAAAATCAATACCTAACTTATTTTTGCCCTTAATAGCAGATAAGAGCTCACCTGAACCACAACCTATTTCGAGCACAGAATTTTCTTCCTGTATATAGTAGTTGCAATAACGTGTTATTGAGTCCCAATAATAGGCTCTTCTTTTTCGGTACTTAATCCAATTCGATGCTCTGGATTCAAAATAAGCACGTCGTTCTTGGTTCACTTTCATCACCCTTAATTATGCTGATTGATTGTTTTATTTGGCTGCCTCGTAATCGATTCGAAACAAATAGGCCGGCTCTATTTTACCAATTTGATGTTCCATTTTAATGGCTCGAGGATATTTTTTTGATATTACGTACAAGTAACGTTGCAAGGTATTTATTGTTTGGCCGTTGTTTATCCGTGGATTCTTGCGTAAGCTGGCCATTATCACATGGCTTACATTACGGTCTTTTAACCTTTTTAATAAGGCATCGGCATCATTCGACTCAAAACGGTAAATACCATAAAACTTTTTACCATTACCATAAATACGAGCCATATTTGGTTTCCGAACCGCCACATAGCTTTCCTTGGGCAATTCTTTACCTACATACTCGGCCATGGATAAATAATGACGCCAATCATCGGTATATCCCTCGTATAAATCTCCGTTTAGATTTTTTCGCAAGGTTAGTAAGTCAATTTTATCAAATGATTGTAGAGCAGATCCTGATAAACTCACGAACACTAAAGCCAACAAAACATATTGTGACCATTTGCCCGTTAATAGTTTAGTCAGTTGCCTCAAACCATAGATTAACACCATAATCATAAATGGCATGTAAGGTGTGATTAGGCGATATTGATCCCATATTTTTTGCAACACCACAAAGGTTGTTCCCAACATTACAGCTGAGTACACACCCACAAAAAACAAGTATTTATTTTTAGTAAAAGATTTATAAACACCAAATAAAAAGATGCCATACAAAAGTAAAGTAAGGCCAGATGAAAGACTTAAAACAGTAGCAGATCGTAAACCTACCATGCGCAAAAAGTGCTTTGACAAATAGAGTTTTGAATTATCAATAAAACGCATAAAAAAACCACCCAGCGTTTCTTTGCCTTGATCCATTTGATAAGGGTGCTTATACATTAAAGTGCTTGCCTGCCCATCATCGAAGAAACCATTTTGCCAAATAGCTACCTTAACCAGCAACACTACTGCCAAAAGGACAAAAAAGCCACCCAATATCCATAGCGTTTCTTTATACCGTTTATTAAGTATAAAAAACAACAACACCGACACCAATACACCAACACCAATGGTACGTGTCATTACCGTTAATAAAACTGCAGCACTAAGTAATAATAATTGCTTATAGTTAGTCCCTTTATCGTAAATGCGAAAAGTTAAAGCGAACACTGGCAATTGTAATAAAATAAATAGCCCCTCGCTGTAGGTTTGACTAGTGAAATAAACGTAGTAACTACTAACGGAAGCTAATAATAAAGTAGCAAACAAAAGGCTATAACGGATACGTTGTTTAAATACTTTGTAAAAGCCCCACATACTTGCCAGCATTACCACAAAGGACGACAACTTAAGGATGCCCAAATTAACACCAAAAACACCGATGACGAGCGATAAAAACATGGGATAAACTGGCCCTTGAAAAGATGGATAACGTCCCTCTTTTATGAAATTAACAGCCCGTATAATGTAGGTACTGTCGTCTCCACCCTCGCTCACACGCATGTTAAATAATAAAGCCGAGAACAATGTAAACACAAGTAATATGCCCATCATTATCTGAAGCTGATATAACGAACACCAGGCTTCTAGCTTATCCAGGAGGTTTGGCGCAATAGTCTTTTCCTTTTTCATAGGCTATTAAAGATCCTTTTTGTGCGATGTATTAACAAATAGAACATTACTCATATCGCCATATTCAATTAATAAATCTGGATTATCCTTAACCTGTTCTGGTTTAAAGCCAACTACCACTAAGTCAGCATCTGAGCTGTGCTCCATCATAACCTCTTGGGCTGTTTGGCTATTTGTCATGGGCAAGAACACAACATTGGACGGAGAGATTGGCAAACGCCCTTCATGAATCAACTCCAATAATCGCTTTCGTTGGTTTTCAATCTGGCTTTCTGGGAATGTTGCAAATATTTTAATCAGCGGGCTACGCCATTCAGGATGACCAGAAATAATATAAGCCAATAGAATCATCAGGTTGGCATTTCTAAAATCATGCGCACTAATCCATACATGAATCTCATGTTTATAGCCAAACCCCTTATACGAACTATTCAGTACGCACACATCAAAACCAGTGGCCTCAAAAAGCTGATAATTATCCAAAGCATGTGTTAAGGCCTCGGGATTGCTACGCGAAAATTCAAATAAAATCAAGTTATTACCCTTACCGCTAATACCCGATAATTGAATAACCTGCGCAATAGCCGACGTATAAGACGGACTAATAATTGTATCGAGGTATACGCGACTCTGACTTCCCTCTGCCTGATGAATTAAACGCTTAAGCACATTTTGAGATTCATCGTGCGTATCCTTATTTAAAAAGCCTTTAATAAAGTGTATATAGGTACCAAAGCCATGTTTATAACATACCCAACGCAACAGATCAAATGCCGCCTGTCGCTTAAAGGAATCTTCAGACACACAAATAGCAAATGGGCGCCAATGTGTTTCATTTTCATCTTTATTGGCACGCTGAACAAATATCTGAATCTGTCGACTGATCTGGAACATAACACCCTTAAACAATTTTTCTAATCCTTGACGCTCTGGATTACTTACCGTAATGAAATAATAAGTAACAGCCATTAATAGGGATGCCAAGGCCGCATAAGTCCATTTCATTTGAAACATTAACCAAAACGAAAGGATGGCACCAATCAAAGAAAAATACCACTTGTTGTATTTAAACGTTGGTCGATAAGATGGGTCAGCAGCAAAATGCTCCAAAAATGAGATGAGACAAATAAATCCATAGGTAATCATGAAAAACATGGAAATAATCTCAGCAACAAAATTAACATCTCCAATTATGATGAAGAAATAAGCAATCACGATGGTAATAATACTGCCATTAATGGGCTCATTATCTTGTTGTCGCCCTTTGGCTATCCAATTATTAAAATTATCGAATGGCATGATGCAGTCGAAACCGATTGCTTGTAACGTTCGTGGTGCCACTAATAACGAGCCAATGGCCGATGATAAACAGGCAGCTCCCAAACCGATAGGAATGATAGGGCCCCAAATAGCAATTTTTGACATAATCAGTTGGTCACTCTGCATATCTTCGGGCGTGGCAGATGCCGCCAATTTAAATGCTACAATTATGTAGATGACCATACCAACAACTGTTGCTAACAAGGTTCCTTTAGGAATCGCTTTTTTAGGATCTTTTAAATCACCAGACAAACCTAAACCAGCAGCAATTCCCGTAAAAGCAGGAAAAATTATTGTGAACACAACAAAAAAGCCATTTCCGTTTGCAATGGTATTATTTAAAGAAACTTCAATACCTGGTTCAATAGGCTTACCCATTAAAAAGAAAATGATTGATACAAATAATAGTGCAACAACGCCATACAAGGCTTGCATGCCAATATTAGCACCACGTAGAATAACCACCACCGACAAGATGGTCATCAGGAATAAGGTTACTATCTTTTTAAATATTACTGGATCAAGCTCAAATGGTAAATAGGGAATTAAAGGATCAAAGGCCTCTCCAAAAGCAATGATATAAAATGCAACACTAACTGCTTGTGATAAAAATAAAGCTAAACCAATGGCTCCACCAATATTTAATCCGAATGAACGAGATATAATATAATAAGCACCACCTCCTTGAACACGCTGATTGGTGGCTATCTCGGCTACAGCTAAAGCTGTTGGAACCGTAACAACATGACCAATTACAATAATGGCCAACAAACCACCTAAACCAACATTGGCTAAAGCATAACCAAAACGTAAAAATAAAATTGCACCCAAAATGGTTGAGATAGCTGTCATAAAAACAGCCATGGCACCAAAGCCTGCATTCGGATTTGTTAATGATTTTTGCATAAGTTATTTATCAACTAAAACAAACCTAGTATTTTTAATTGTGACACCCAAATATCTATTTTAAGTGACAATCTTATTGAGAAAGCTCCTAAATAACTTACCAATTGTTACAATTACATTGATATGCTTATTTTTACGCAGTTAAACACATAACGTTATCGTCATTATGAAGCAATCAAAACCATCGATGCACCTGAGTAAGCAGGTAGTTATCGGCGTTCAGTTTTTATTTGTGGCCTTTGGTGCCACTGTTTTAGTTCCGCTATTAGTGGGTATCGATCCCTCTATTGCCTTGTTTTCGGCTGGTGTGGGAACTTTAATTTTTCACTTAATTACCAAAGGTAAAGTACCTGTTTTCTTAGGCAGTAGTTTCGCATTTATTGCGCCAATTGTTGAAGCCACCAAATTATTTGGCTTGGCAGGAACTCTTTCGGGACTAATCGCGGTAGGTATCGTTTACATTGGTATGTCGGCACTTATAAAAGCACAAGGATTAAGGTTTATCGAGCGCTTATTCCCATCAGTGGTTGTTGGACCAGTAATTATGGTTATTGGATTATCGTTAGCATCAGTAGGTGTAGACATGGCTAAAACTGATTGGATAATAGCAGTTGTATCACTGTTAACAGCTATCATCGTTGTAATCTATACCAAAGGTTTAATTAAGCTCATCCCAATCTTTCTGGGAATTGTTGCTGGTTATAGCCTTTCATTAATTTTGGGCAAGGTTGATTTTACACCAATTCAAGAAGCAGCATGGTTTTCATTACCACCATTTGTTATGCCTGAGTGGAGTTGGAAAGCCATTGTTTATATGATTCCTGTAGCTATTGCTCCGTTAATTGAACATGTTGGAGATATGTACGCAATAGGAGCTGTTGCTGATAAGAACTATGTGAAAGATCCTGGTTTACACAGAACCATGCTTGGTGATGGTATTGCAACGTCTTTTGCTGCCTTAATTGGTAGTGTTCCTAACACCACTTATTCTGAGGTTACAGGAGCTATTTCACTTACGAAAATTACGGATCCGAAAATACTTCGTATCTCAGCCATAACAGCCATTTGCTTTTCATTAATTGGTAAAGTTAGTGGATTATTAAAATCCATTCCTCAAGCTGTACTGGGTGGCATTATGCTGCTTTTATTTGGTATGATTGCCAGCGTTGGTATTCGCACTTTAGTTGAGTCAAAAGCTGATATCACTAAAACTCGTAACCAAGTTATCATTTCCATCATTTTAACAGTTGGTATTGGAGGTGCTGTTATTGATTTTGGTAACTTCTCATTGGCTGGTATAGGTTTGGCATCCTTGGTTGGAGTTGTTCTCAACCTCGTTTTACCTGATACATCGAAACCAGTTCATATGGATGATGAACATTAAGAAACTACTTATATATAAACACAAGGGGCGATGCATTAATGCATCGCCCCTTGTGTTTATATAAATAGCATTAACCTACAAATGCAATAAAGAAAACTAATAATGCAAGAGCAAGTAATCCAGCGATTAAAAGTCTGGCAAAACTACCATCTAGCTTCATTCGCATAAATGATGTAAATACGATTGCTCCACTAACAACTGCCAAGCCAACGGTAAATACAACATTCAAATACCCTAGATTCAACTGGCTTAAACCTGTTGAAATAACTGTAAGTAGCACTAAAGCTAAAAATATTAAAGTGTAAAACTTTGAAGTACCTATATTCTGATTATCCATAATTGTATTGTTTGAAATTCAAAAAGCTATAATAAATAAAACAAAGGAAACAGTAATACCCATATTAAAGTAGCCAAGTGCCAATAGCTTGATGTTTTAGTAAGTAAGGTGTAATTATTAGCATTCAGCTCATTGTTATTAACTTTTACAGTAGCATATGTCAACATCACATAACCAGCTAATAAATGCAGTGCATGCAAGCCTGTCATAAAAAAGTACAAGCCATAGAATAACACATCACCATGCCCCAATCTAGCCAACTCTTCACTACCAGGGAACAGGCCGAAATCTATGCGTCCTTTCCATTCGAAATAGCGATTCACCAAAAACATAAAACCAATAAACAATGTTATTAGAAGCCAAAAGATGGCTGCCATCTTATTTCCTTTTCTAACAGCTATGCCTGAGTAGGCCATTGTAAGGCTTGCCCCAAGTATTATTATGGTATTTAAAACGCCAGATGTGATACTTAACTCGGAAGCGGCTAAATCAAATGCAACTGCATTGTTATAGCGATAAACAGCATAAAGCAAGAATAACCCAACAAATAATAACAGCTCAATAAAGATAAACAAGGTCACGCCACTTAGGACTGAATCTTTAGGCTTTGATATATTACCTGTCATAGAAAATGATTGACTCATAAGATGATAATTTAGTAAACGACTTTTTTCTACTATGTTAAAACGATAAAAATATATAAAAGTATTTAATTACTTCTTTTATTGATTGAATTCTTTCATTTTATATAATATGACCGTTTGAATGGTAATAACAAACTAAAGCATCCAAAGTTTTAAAGCATGAGCACAAAAAAAAGAGTCACCCAACAATTGGATGACTCTTTCTATATTTTCAAAACGTATTTCTTATTTTAACCAACCAAGAATGGTTTGACGTCCTGTTACTTTCTGATCCAGTTCAACATCAATGCGTGTATCAAGAGGTAAGTATAAATCTACACGTGAACCAAACTTAATAAAACCAGTTTGTTGCCCTTGTGTTACCGTTGTTTCTTCTTTGGCATAACAAACGATTCTGCGTGCCATTGCTCCAGCTACTTGGCGGAATAGTATTTGAGTCCCTTTATCATTTTCTACTACAACCGTTGTTCTTTCATTTTCGGTAGATGACTTTGGTAGATAAGCAGCCATAAAACGTCCATTATGATGACGAAAATACTTAACAACACCTTTAATTGGAAACCAGTTAATGTGTACATTAAATACAGACATGAAAATAGAAACTTGAATACATTTGGTTTTTAAATATTCGGTTTCTTCCACTTCTTCAATCGTTACAATCTTTCCATCGGCGGGAGCAACAATAGCACCATCTTGGATAATTGCTTCACGTTTAGGATTACGAAAGAAATTCAAAACCAAAGCAAATACTGCAAACGATGCTAATGCTGCGAAATTAGTTACTTCGATACCTGCTAAAAAATAAATTCCTGTATTAATAGCCAGTAAAACTATCAGCACTAAAAAAATTGTTCCGTATCCTTCCTTGTGAATCGTCATCTTCCTTTAATCTTTTTTTCAATTATGTAAATAAAACAAATAGCGCAAATACCATTGGTGCAGCAAATAAAACAGCATCAAAACGATCTAATATACCACCATGACCAGGTAATATGGATCCAGAATCTTTAATATCAACGTTGCGCTTTAACATTGACTCAACTAAATCCCCTATTGTTCCAAAAGTAGACACTAATATGGCCGCACCTATCCATACGCCTAATGATGCAATATCAGTAAGCCTGAAAATAAATACAGCAGCTACTATTGTAAAAAGAACGCCACCAATAAAACCTTCCCATGTTTTTTTGGGCGAAATACGTTCGTATAATTTATGCTTTCCAATGCTTACTCCAACGAGATAAGCCCCACTATCGTTACACCAAACAAGTATAAAAAATCCTAAAATTATCGAAGCCTCAAAACTACCTAAAACAAAGCCTGTTAAGTACAAGAACGACAAAGGCAATGAAATATAAATAGGTACCAATAAGGTTAATGCAATACGTTGAAACGGATGTTCTCCACCTTTAAATAACTCATAGATAAAAGGTAACCAAACAAGTGGCATCAGAACTACGAACCAACTTCGTTCAATCATGCCCTCCGAATCTAAAAAAACCAATATCTGAAAAGATAATCCCAGCAGAATGGATGCAAATATATTTAACGATCCATATTTACGTTCCAACAAGCTTCCCAACTCGATCATACCAAGTACAGCAACCAATAGGCAAACCAAAAAGAAAGCAATATGATGAAAGAAAATAGACCCGGCTACCGCTGCTACAAAAAGGGTACCCGTTAAAGTGCGCTGTATGAAATTATTCATTGATTATTTTTAGTGCTGCAAAGTTAATATATCCTATCAAAAAAGAAAATTGCACTTTTTTGTATTCTACTCATACTTACACCTACGCACAGTACGTTTTTTGAAATCTTTTTAGCAATTGGTCATCGATAAAAAGATTGGTACAAAAAAAACGGATCAACTTCTTTCAAAGTTGATCCGTGTATATCTATAAGGCACTTGAACGTATTTGTGCTTTATCTAAAATTTTAATTTACTGTTCAGGGGCATCCGAAGTCGGGCCTTTTTCAGCTGAGGCGTCCTTATCATTTGCCTCATCTTCTATAGTCACATCTTTTGCTTCTTCAGTTTCAACCTCATCTTCATCGTCCTCTTCAATCACATGCTCCGAAAGTTTTCTCTTTCCAAAAATCTTTTCAAGATCTTCACTGAAGATAACTTCCTTTTCAAGTAATAGCTCAGCTAATTTGGTATGTTTATCGTGATTCTGAACCAAAATTTCTTTGGCACGCTTGTACTGCACATCCACAATATCGCCTACTTCAGAATCCATCAATTCAGCTGTTTTTTCACTATATGGCTTACCAAAAGAGTACTCAGACTGGCCTGATGAATCGTAGTAACTAAGGTTACCCACTTTATCACTCATGCCGTAGTACGAAACCATGGCATAAGCCTGTTTTGTTACTTTTTCAAGATCGTTTAAGGCGCCGGTACTAATTTTTCCAAACATAATTTCTTCGGCAGCTCTTCCTCCTAATGTAGAACACATCTCATCTAGAATCTGCTCTGTTGTGGTTAATTGACGCTCTTCGGGCAAGTACCAAGCTGCACCCAATGCCTTTCCTCGAGGTACGATAGTTACTTTTACTAATGGATGAGCATGCTCCAATAACCAACTAATGGTGGCATGTCCAGCTTCGTGATAGGCAATCGCCGTTTTCTCACTCTTCGAAATAATCTTATTTTTCTTCTCAAGACCACCTACAATACGATCGACAGCACTTAAAAAGTCTTCTTTTTCAACAATCTTTTTATCGTTACGAGCAGCTATCAGAGCAGCCTCATTACACACATTGGCAATATCGGCACCCGAGAAACCAGGTGTTTGCTTGGCTAAAAATTTGCTTTCCACATCGTCGCTTAAACGCAAAGGACGAAGATGCACTTCAAAAATGGCTTTACGCTCTTTCAAGTCTGGTAACTCAACATGTATTTGCCTATCAAAACGACCAGCACGCATCAAGGCTCTATCTAAAATATCGGCACGGTTGGTAGCAGCCAAAATAATAACACCACTATTGGTTCCAAAACCATCCATTTCGGTTAGTAATTGGTTCAATGTGTTCTCGCGCTCATCATTGGCTCCCATATTAGGACTTTTACCACGGGCACGACCAATAGCATCAATCTCATCGATAAATACGATACACGGAGATTTCTCTTTTGCTTTCTTAAAAAGATCACGTACACGACTGGCTCCAACTCCAACAAACATTTCAACAAAGTCAGAACCTGACATACTGAAAAATGGCACGTTTGCTTCTCCTGCTACAGCTTTAGCTAGCAATGTTTTTCCGGTTCCCGGAGGTCCTACCAAAAGGGCACCTTTTGGAATTTTACCACCTAACTCGGTATATTTTTCGGGCTTTTTTAGGAACTGAACAATCTCTTCGAGCTCCGTTTTGGCTTCAACTAAGCCAGCCACATCTTTAAAATTCACATTGATGGACGATTCTTTGTCGAACATTTTAGCTTTTGACTTGCCCACATTGAAAATATTACCAGCTCCGCCAGCTCCTCCGGCACCTCCACCCATTCGGCGAAAAATAAATACCCAGATGGCTACCAATAATAACAATGGCCACATAAATGTGAAGAATTCTCCTAAAAAGTCGGTGCGCGATTCATAATCAACCGGAATACTTTCTCCCAATTCAACCTCAGCAACTGCTAAAGCCTCATCAAACTTATCAATGGTTGACAAATTAAAAGTAAAGTGAGGTCCAGCGGCTGGTGGTCCAGAGTTTGTTAAGTTCTCACTAAAAAGATGCTTATACTTATCAAGCATGTCCTCGGCAATGGTTACCTCTGCAACACCTTCGTTACGTATAACGATGATCTTGTCAATATCTCCACCAACTAGAATCTCTTTCTTAAAATCGCTGTAAGTAATCTTATGTGGTCCTTGTCCAAAATCCATCCTACTAACCATTAGCAGTGCGATGGCAATTAAACCATAGGCCCAATAAAGATTGAACTTAGGAAACTTCGATTTTTCCTTGTCGTTTCCTTGTGTATTTGGTTTTCCGTCTGACATTTTTTACGTTCTAGTTAAAATAGGTTTTCTATATTGGTTCGCACAGCATCAGCCCAAAGTCCTTCAAGGTTATAAAAATCACGCTGATCTTTATGAAAGACATGTACTACAACATCAAAATAATCCAATAAAATCCAAAGTGCATTTTCACGTCCCTCAACATGTATTGGTCTATCGTTCAGTTGTTGACGCACATAATCGCTTACTCCTTCGGCTATTGCATCAACCTGCGTGGTACTATCGCCTTCGCAGATAATAAAATACTGACAAATTGTGTTATCCAATTTAGACAGATCCAAGATAGCAATATTTGTGCCCTTCTTTTCCTGAATCCCTTCAACAATGGTATCCGCTAATTGTTTAGCAGATTCATTCACTTTATTCATTGGCAATATAATCTTAGCTTTTGCTATAATAGCAAGTTCAAATATAGAGTTTACATACGCTATAGAAGACACGCATGTAGTTTATAAGTTAACAACAGATGTCTACTTTTGCTCAAAGATACTACTTTTAAAAATTTATAAACTTATTTTTGCCAAATAGCTAAGCAGGTTAAAAGCCTGTCAGTTTTTCACAACAATCTGCAATAATGACACATTCAGCACCAGAGTTTATTGTTTACCCTCAACTTGAGTCCAGTAATTTAGAAATGAAACGCTTGGCATCAAAACAGCAACTGGCCGAATACAGTCTCGTTATTACACCCAATCAAACTGCGGGTCATGGTCAGGCAGGTAACTCATGGGAAAGTGAAAAGGATAAGAACCTTACATTTAGCATATTATTGCGCCCTGGTTTTTTAGCTCCACACCTGCAGTTTTGCATTTCTAAGGTGGTATCCTTAGCCATTATAGATACCTTAAAAACACTAGGTATTGAATCTAGCATTAAATGGCCCAACGATATTTACATTGAAGATTCAAAAGTAGCGGGCATATTAATTGAAAATTCAATTTTTGGACATCGGCTGGAATACTCCATAGTGGGTATTGGCTTAAATGTGAATCAAGAACAGTTTGTATCGGATGCTCCTAATCCCATATCGCTTATTCAGCATACCAAATTAAATCATCGACTTGATGATGTATTGGAAAGTCTGGTTGATCAGCTAGAGCATCGTTACCACCAGTTAGAAACAGACAGAACAGCCCTAATTGATACCGAGTACATGAATGCCTTGTATAGGAAAGATGGCACTCACTTATTTAGGGATGAACATGGCGAATTTGAAGCGTCGATTGATACTGTAAATGAAATGGGCTTACTGACTTTAGTTGATACTGTAGGAACTAAGAGAGAATATGCTTTTAAAGAGGTTGGTTTTGTGTTGTAATTGAGGTTGAAGTGCTAAGTGCGGAGTTCGTAGTCCGTAGTTAGAAGTGCCAAGTCAAGAGTTTAAAAGATAGTGTTTAGAGGTGAGATATGAGAAGTGAGTATTGAGAAAATAGTTTGAAATTTACCACTTACAGTGCAAGGCAGCGTTTTAACAGTTCGGCAATTCGACAAATTACCAAACGATTATTAGCATAAAGCCATCAAAACAAAACGAGTAACTAATAGCGTACTTCTAATACTTATGATTCGCTATAGCCTCGGAAAGCACCTCTAAAAACTTTTTAACGGGCTTGCTAGCCATCATTTTAATCATCGGATTCATTTCGGCCTTAATGGTCAATTTAACGGCTGTTTCGTCGGCTTGTAGCTCTTTTAACTGAATCCATAAGAAGAAATTAAAAGGTGTTTTTCCCTCGGCCGTAAATTTGATGACTTTAGGTGTTTCTTTTTCAACAATGCGCAAACCTACTTCGCCAACCGGATCGATGGAAAAACGGCAGCTATCGCCAAATGATTGCCAGTTGTTGATTTTATCTTTGGGTATTACTTCGCCAAAATGGTCAAAGTCTGCCAAGAAATTAAACATCGTTTCTGCCGAGTAAGCGGCTTTCTTTATATTGCTTTCAAAAGTTGTCATACTGATAGATTGTTAGACTGGTAGACAGTTAGATTATTAGATAACTAGACTATGCATAATAGGCTTGCATCTTGATTTACTGCTTTACTAAGCTGCAATCCTTATTCGAACAAAAAGAGCAAGTCTAAAAAGTTAAGACCTGCTCGTAATTAATATTTTAAGCCCTTAGCTAAACACTAACAGCTATTCGTTTTTACTTATTCCAGCTAGCTGGATCTTTACGCCACTCTTGAAGCGTAGCAACATCTTCGGCTGATACATAACCCGATGCACTTGCAAAAGGAATCATTTCCTCATAAGAACTCAAAGTAGTTAATTCAACACAAGCTTTTTCAAATGCTTCCGCCGCAACAGGAAATCCATAAGTAAAGATGGCTAACATGCCTAATACTTCAGCACCCGATTCACGAATTGCTTCAACAGCTTTTAAGCTACTACCGCCGGTTGAAATTAAATCTTCGATCACAACAACTTTCTGACCAGGTTTTAAGTCTCCCTCAATCAAGTTGGTTAATCCGTGTCCTTTTGCTGCCGATCGCACATAAATAAATGGCTTATTAATCGAATCAGCTACCAAAGCACCCTGCGCAATTGCACCGGTTGCAACACCAGCAACTACATCCACATCAGGATAATTTTCTAATACTAATCGAGCAAACTCTAACTTAATAAAGTCGCGCACTTCGGGGTACGAAAGCGTTTTACGATTATCACAATAGATTGGTGAGTTCCACCCTGACGCCCATGTAAACGGGTTTGCAGGTTGTAATTTTATTGCCTTAATTTGCAACAACTGTTTGGCTACAATTTCCGCTAATTTTTCCATACCGCAAATGTATAAAGTTTTTTTCAAGGATAGAATTCTTTTTTTGACAGATACACTTGAGCAGGACCTCACACCAAACTTTAATGCTCTT
This sequence comes from Carboxylicivirga sp. M1479, assembly GCF_007097485.1. Lineage (GTDB taxonomy): Bacteria > Bacteroidota > Bacteroidia > Bacteroidales > Marinilabiliaceae > Carboxylicivirga. Next base: position 77,052 of record NZ_VKDE01000011.1, read on the forward strand.
CATAAGTATTCGTCGCACCACGAATTACAACAATTCATACAGACTTTTGAAAGTAATTCAAATTTAGCGACTGCTTACCTCTACGGACGTAAAGAAGATTTTTTATTACAAGCTTTAAAAAAGTGTTACCAATTTATAACGGCAGCTGGCGGATTGGTTGTTAATCCACATAACGAGGTATTAATCATTCATCGACTGGGTGTATTTGACCTTCCAAAAGGAAAAACTGAAAAAGATGAGACATTTCGCCACACGGCTTTGCGCGAGGTGGAAGAGGAATGTGGACTTGATAACCTGATGATTCGTCATCCATTACTATCAACATTTCATACTTACGAGCAAAACAACATCCATTATCTGAAAGAAACAGCTTGGTTTTTTATGGATTATTTTGGTTTTGATCAACCAAAACCACAGCTTGAAGAAAATATTACAGCAGCCAGGTGGATGAAAAAAGAAGACCTAAGCGATGTTTTGAACAATACCTATCCATCTATTTTGGAGGTATTTAAAAAAGCGGACCTTTTGAATGAAGAATAGTCACATTGTTAATATCTTGTTAGTTACTATCATATCCTAAATATTTACATCGTCTTATCAATATCCTAAATTCGTACAACATTAAACACCCAAATAATGTCGATACTGGATTTTGATTTACCTGAGCACAAGTTGCAGAACCGTGTTGATGACCTTAGCAAAGAGTTATCGCGCGTAAGAGCAACAACAAAAAAGCAATCTCTAATGGTCAGTAACCTCAGGTTATGGCTTTATCTTACACTCGCTTTTTTTATTACCCTTTTAACATTCTTAGCCATGCAAGGATTCATTAGTAATCCTAAGCATGTGGCAAGCGAAAACATACTAACAGTTGTAGATACAGTATACATCGAAAAGAGCATTAACAAAGATTCATTACGAGCTATACAGTATAATACCCATAAAGGAGCCATTCGAAAAACCGATTATGATGGCATTTTATTTGCCATTCAAATTGGGGCATACAAAGATCTTGACCTTCATCAATATGAAGATAACATGCTTGGTTTGAAGCAAGACACCTACGATAGCATTAATCAGTTTACTCTTGGTGAATTTATTGACTATGAGGAAGCACTTAACTTTTTAGATATAATTCAACGAATGGGTTTCAAGAACGCCCACATGATGTCGTTTAAAAATGGATACCGTTTACGTTTAGAAAATGCACTGGCTCAGCGACAGCAAATAATTGCTACAAACAAGGAAGCCGATAGAGGTTTTATCGAAGCCAACGATGAGCGCTTTGAACTGCTCGCAAAATAAAATGCCCAACTAACAAATGGTCAGCTGGGCATTCAAATATCATATTAAATTTTAAACAGGCTCTTCAACTTTTTCAGCTTCAACTTCAGTAGCCTTAGCCGCTTCTTCCTCTTTCGCTAAGTCAGCTTTTACATGTAATTCCTCTCGTATATACGAAACGATTTTCCAACGTTCATCAGGCAATATTTGTGCTCCATGAGCGCCCATCACACCGTAACCAACCGTTATTACTTGAAAGATTTCTCCATCTGGATTGGTTCGTATTTTTTCTGAATTTAAGTCTGCAGGCAAGTACAGGTACTTTTGCGAAGTGTATAAATGTCCTTTGCCGTCTCCCATGTCGCCATGGCAATGCATACAATAAATATCATATAAACGCTTCCCCTCTTCCATTACTGTTTCATTGTTGGCATAAGGATTTTCCAACTCCTGCCCTGCCCATACGCGATTTACATCGGTCTTTTCAAAATCATACGGAATCATCTCACGAGGCACAGTCCCTTCAACAGGCAACTGATTGGTTCTTCCATTTTCCCAATTTAGATTACTGGTATATGTCTCATAAGCCTGTGATTGCTCCATGTCAGGGAAATAACTATACCCAGGTTTATTACGGTTTTTATCACAACTAGTAACAGCTACTAAAATAGCTACCCCCAATCCAATTGTTTTAAGTGTTTGCAAGTACTTCATATTGCTATCGAATATTGTCATAATCAAAACTCTCTTTAAAATATGGATGATTTTCAGGCACTACAGGAGCCTTGGCAAAATTCCTAAAGAACGCATACAAGAATACACCCAATACAAATACGGTCATGCCAATTTCTAAAATTCCAAATTCAGGATGCTTGATTGAACCTGGCATAATAGCCATGTACATATCTAGCCAGTGACCTAAAAATACGATTACTGCAGCAGCAATTAACCAATTTAATTTCCGCTTAGTACCACGAGCCATCAGAATTAGGAAAGGTGCTAAGAAGTTAATGACCACATTGGCGTAGAATAAAAAGCCAAAATCCTCAATCCTTTGTACGTAGTAAATTGTTTCTTCAGGTATATTACTGTACCAAATTAAGAGGTATTGTGATACCCAGAGATAGGCCCAGAATATACTAAAGCCAAATAAGTATTTACCTAGATCATGTAAATGCTCATCATTAACATGCTCCATATAACCCATACTTTTTAATACAAAAAGCAGAATAATGACGATGGCAACGGCTGAAACAAAGGTGCTAACAAAAATATACCACCCAAACAAAGTACTAAACCAGTGGGCGTCAATGGACATAATCCAATCCCAAGCCGAAGTAGAACTAGTAATGGCAAACAACACGATGAAAACACCTGCCACACCTCTTTGCTTGTTGAATAACTTTAAGTCGTAATTGCTATCGCTCTTCAGCGATAATTTGCGGAACCATAAAACCAATACACTCCACAATAGAATATATGCAACAGTACGAATACTAAAGAACATTGGATTTAGATAGGCACTTTTACCTTGTAATATTTCATCCAAATGCTCGGTATGACTCCAGTGGTAGATATCGTGCATTCCTGCAAGAACAAGCAACATAAATACGCCACCTATTGGCACGTATAAGGACATGGCCTCGGGAATACGCTGAACAGCGGTGTGCCAGCCCGACTCTCCCAATACATGTACAATTACAAAAAACGCGGCACTCATGGCAATAGCTGTAAAATAAAAGCCATTAAGTAACACATTTGCCCAAATCCGGTGTGTATGATCCAAATTCATCGCTATACCAGCTACGGCCAAAACCGCACCTATCACAATCATAGCGAGTAAATAGGACTTTATTTTCTTAGTAAATTCAAATGATTTATACATAATTTCATTTTTTAAATCAAGATTCTTTCCTGTCTTCATTATCAAACATCGTGATGCTGAACTCCCTCAGCACCCACTGCTTGTAATTCAGATTGAAGCTGTTCGCTGTTCCCATTACTCACTTCCAGTAAAATTTGAAAACGGTCGTTGGTCACTTCCTCATCAAAAATCACATTATCTGCTCCTGGTCCGAGCTTGCTACTCAGCAAAAACCCAAAAACCAAAGCGAAAGCCGCAAATAACACCGTTAACTCAAAAGTAACTGGTATAAATGATGGAACCGATAAATAAGGCTTACCACCAAAATTGAGTGGCCATGCTTCGGTAAAAACCCAGGCCTGAAATCCAAAGCCAATAGCTGTACCCATTGCTCCGGCAATAAAGCCAGCTCTTGGCAATCGCGAACGACGCAATTTAAGTACCTTATCTAAACCGTGTACCGGAAATGGAGTACGCACATCGGCAATTTCAATATTTTTATCTTGCAAAGCTTTGATCCCTTCAACCAAATCTTTGTCATCGAGGTAATATCCTGAAACAAAAGTTGTCTGTTGCATATCTACTTTCCTTTCTTAATAAACTTTTCGGTTGAGGTCTTCAATACACTTTTCACTTCGGCAATGGCAATTACCGGGAAGAAACGTATAAACAAGAAAAACAAGGTGAAGAACAAACCAAAGGTTCCTATATAAATGCCCACTTCAACCCATGTTGGTGAATACATACTCCAGCTCGATGGCAAGAAGTCGCGGTGAAGTGAGGTTACTATAATCACGAAACGTTCGAACCACATACCAATATTCACAAAAATGGAAATGACGAATGTGGCAGCAAAGCTCCGGCGAATCTTTTTAAACCAGAATAACTGTGGTGTAATTACATTACAGGTCATCATTATCCAGTAAGCCCACCAATAGGGTCCAAAAGCACGGTTAACAAAAGCATATTGCTCGTAAACAACACCTGAATACCACGCAATAAACAACTCAGTAATATAGGCGATACCCACAATTGAACCTGTGGCGATAATAATTTTATTCATCGACTCCAAGTGAGCCTTGGTGATGTAATCTTCCAGGTTAATGGCCTTGCGAGTAATAATCATCAGTGTAAGCACCATGGCAAAACCAGAGAATACGGCTCCCGACACAAAATAAGGTGGAAAGATAGTGGTATGCCATCCGGGAATAACAGATGTTGCAAAGTCAAAACTTACAATGGTATGCACCGATAATACAAGCGGCGCTGCCAAACCTGCTAAAATTAAACTCATTGATTCGTGACGTGCCCAATGGCGTGCAGAACCAGTCCAACCAAAACTCAAGAAGCTATATACCTTCTTCTTGATACCTGGCACTAAGCGGTCGCGTATCGTTCCAATATCAGGGATAAGCCCCATGTACCAAAACAGAACCGAAACCGTTAAGTAGGTTGAGATGGCAAATACATCCCAAAGTAGTGGTGAGTTAAAGTTAACCCATACATCGCGTGTGTTTGGATATGGGAAGATGAAAAAACCGAGTGGCAATCGCCCCATGTGAATCAGAGGAAATAAACCAGCACACATAACGGCAAAAATGGTCATTGCCTCGGCACTTCGGTTAATAGATGTACGCCATTTTTGGCGGAACAACAGCAAAATAGCAGATATAAATGTACCAGCATGACCGATACCTACCCACCATACGAAGTTGGTAATTCCCCATCCCCAACCAATGGTTCGATCAAGGCCCCATGTTCCAATTCCATCCCAAACTGTGATGAAGATAGAAAACAGACCAAAGCCTAAAGCAATTAATGCCAGTGTCAATCCGCCAAACCAAAGCTTACCCGGCTTTCCGGTCATTGGAGCGTATATATCCTCGGTAACTTTACTGTAGCTTTTTTCTCCGCTAATGAGCGGCTCTCTTACAGGTGATACGTACATTAGCTTAGTGTTTTATTTTTATCCTTATTTCTTACTTTCGATAGGTACACAACCGATGGTAATGTATGAAGCTCTTCTAATAAACCATACTGACGAGCATCCTTAAGTAACTTCGAAATTTTACTTTGAGGATCATTCATATCTCCAAATGTGATGGCATCGGCCGGACATGTTTGTTGACAAGCCGTTTTGATTTCTCCATCAGCCAATTGACGTCCATCTTTTTTAGCCGTCAGTTTTTTATCCTGTATACGCTGGATACACATCGAACATTTTTCAATAACGCCCTTGGCACGCACCGTCACATCAGGGTTTAACACCATACGTTTTAGATCCAATGTCATGCCCGCAGGGTCAACACGGTTATTCGGAATGGTGTCGGCACCAGTATAATCGTACCAGTTAAATCGACGCACTTTATACGGGCAGTTATTATTGCAATATCGTGTACCAATACAGCGGTTATACGCCATTTGGTTAATTCCTTCTGAACTGTGGTTAGTCGCAGCTACCGGACAAACATTTTCACATGGTGCATTATCGCAATGCTGACACATAACTGGCTGACGCACCACTCCCGGATTGTCAGTATCGCCAGCATAGTAACGGTCTAAACGTAACCAATGCATTTCGTGCGAGCGACGCACTTCGTTACGACCGACAACAGGCACGTTATTTTCAGCTGAACACGCAACAACACAAGCATTACATCCAATACATGAATTTAAGTCGATAGACATTCCCCAATGGTGCCCTTTGTATTCATGCTCATGATAAAGACTAGTATGTAACTTCTCCACCTTAGCATGTGTTTCATTACCAGAAGCAGGATTGGCTAAAAACTCAGCGATAGTTGTTTCGCGAACAAGCTCACGTCCTTCCATGGAATGGTGAGATTGAGTAGCTGCTAATTCGTAAGTTCCACCGGTTGCAACAACTTCAACTTTAGGAAGACTGTATGAACGATGGCCATTTTTCAACTCTACAAACGGATAAACATTTTTACCTAAATCAGATGCTACACGCCCTGCATTTGAACGCCCATAACCAACGGCTATTGCTAAAGTATTACGAGCTTGACCTGGTTGAACTAACACAGGCATTTCAAGTCCATTTACATCAACAACATCGCCCTGGCTCCAACCGCGTAAAGCCGCAAAAGCAGGCGAAACAGAAACGTAGTTATCCCAACAAACACGAGAAACAGGCTCAGGTAACTCTTGTAACCAAGGGTTATTGGCGAGTGTTCCATCGCCAACTGGCACCGTTTGGTACAAGACTAATTCTAAGTCGTTTGACGAGTTTGGTGAATTATAATTATTTGTAGAAGATGATATATTAATGTTTGAATAAGTTAAGCTTGCTCCCTTTTTGTTTTTATCAACAACAATTCCGTCGCGTAAGCTTATCTTCCAAAACGTTTCAAACTGCTTTCCTTTGGCAATGTCAGCATTGTAAATCTGATCTTTCCAATACAGTTTAATGTAGTCGTAGTACGAACCCTCAAATCCAGCCCAAGCCATTAAGTTTTCTTGTGGGGCACGGGTTTTAAACAGAGGACGAATTGCAGGCTGGGTAATGGTATAAACACCATCCACTAATTCCATATCATCCCATTTTTCAAGAAAGTGCGGTGCAGGTAATTGATAGCTGCAAACCAGAGCTGTTTCTGTTTGTTGCGATTGAACTCCAATACGTAAAGGCACTTTTTTGATCGCTTCTTTTGTTCTTCCGTTAAGAGGGGCATGATACAATGGGTTTGTTTCCCAAAACATGACAGCACCAACAGCACTACTCTCCATGCGGCTTAACAGAGCATCAAACTTTTTATCACAACCTTGATATAAATTAATGGGCTTATCAACATTTATTGTTTTACCAAAGTTTTGCAGCAGATGGTTAATCTCCAACACCAAGCTTTGAATAGAAACATCATTAGTTCCCGAAACAACGAGTGATTGACCTCTTAAAGCAACCAATTCATCGGCTACTTTATCAATCGCATCAGGGCCTTTAACGGCTGCTACCATCATACCAGATCGTTGTGCAACGGCCATGTATAAGCTCGATAGATAATAGCCTTCGTCACTTGCTGACATTGGAATGCGTTCATCGGCATTAGAACCTGTTAATGACATAATAGGCTCAAACTGAACGTGGCGCATCATTTCACGTTGCCCCTCGGTCAGTTTGCGAGCTGAGGCGTATTGACGTCCAAAAGCAGTTGGCTGTAACCAGGTACCTAAGAAATCAACATTAAAACCAACCACCATTTTAGCCTTATCAAACCTAAAACTAGGTATAACAGCACTACCAAAACCCTTGTGACAAGCCTCTTTTAATGCTGAATATGAATAGGCATCAAATGTTTCATGAACAACAAAAGGATATTTCGTTTTAAAATCATGAATTAATTGCTTGGTTGATGGACTGATAATACTGGGTGTGAGAATGACGAATTCCTTTTCTGCATCCCAGGTAGAAAGTGTTTCAAGCAGTTTAGCATCCACATCTTCCCAACGGATAGGGTTTCCATCCAAAGTTGGTTGAGCTGGGCGCGACTCGTCGTATAAATTTAGTAAGGAAGCTTGAACACGGGCCGATGCAGATCCACCTGTCATCTGGCACAAGTCATTACCTTCAATTTTAATAGGTCGACCATCCCTTACTTTTACGAGGATAGGCACCATTTCGGCACCATCGTAAAATGTAGAAGCATAGTAATTGGCTGTACCGGGTTTAACTTCTTCGGGTTGTATTAAATAAGGTATAGCTTTTTTCACAGGTCGCTCACAGCCAGCTAGCACTGCTGCCGAGGCGATGCTAAATCCGAAATACTTCAGAAAATCGCGACGTGAATTGCTTGATGAATCTGCTCCTTCAGAAAGCACCACAGAAGATTTCTTTTCTTGTGGGGCTTCTTCTGCTGGCAATAAATCTTCAAGGCTTCTCCAATATTCTTTCATCTGTATAAATTTACTTTTATTTGTCAGATGGAACTCTCAAGTAAATTTCTTCATCCCCTTGTGTGTCAATTGGGATCATCAAATTTACAAGGTTGTTTCATTTCTTTTATTTAGTATCAAGAGTTAAGTTTCAAGATGATTATCGTCTTGCGTCTTTATCTTGCATCTTAATTCACTAATTATTAATGGTGACATTTCATACAATCATTGGCACCAATATCTGCTGCTTTGATTGAATCACGAACACCTTCATCTAAATCTTTATGTAAAGCTTCGAATGTTTTATAATAGTCGTTGTCCTTGAAATTCACATTGGTTGCTTTGTGACAATCTAAACACCAACCCATGGACAAATCATGCTCTTGTTTAAGAATATGCATGTTTTCAACATCTCCATGACATTCCTGACACTCGCGTTTACCTACATTAACATGTTGTGCGTGACTAAAGAAAACATGATCAGGTAGGTTATGTATTCTTACCCACTCGATGTCTTTGTTATTTTCATAAGCATCTACCACCTTGGCAATTTCAAACTGACCAGAATTGGTGCCATTTCGTACTACCTGGTGACAGTTCATACATAAGCCAGCACTTGGTATACCCGAAGACTTGCCTTCATCGGCATTTGAGTGACAATACAAACAATCAATTTTATTGTCGCCCGCATGTACTTTATGTGAGAATTTAATCGGCTGATCGGGCATATAATCCTGGCTACGGCCTAAATCAATGGTTTCGTGCGCCACAAGCTTCAGTTGAAAGCTAAGTCCGAATACAATGATGAGTACATGAATAGCTTTATAAGGAATCTTTTTAGTAAAGATTAAATCCACCAAAGCAAAAGTCATTAAACCTCCAAGCAATAGAAAAATCAATAACTTATTTATTGAAATTGGAGCATCCTCAACTCCGTTCTCAGACAATTGCACTAAATATCCTTGCAAATGAAAAAGTTGCTCGTCATCAAGTTGGTATTTTACATGTACTTTTTCGCGCATAGCCCCTGTTGGTGTTAACAAGTGCTCTTTAAAAGTAGCCAAGTCCATCTCGGCAGCCACTTTTGCCATTTCTACCGCCGATGGATTCCAATTAATAGAATCGCCAGAATGCACCGCATGGCATGATACACAAGACGCAGAACCTTCCCCGCTAGGAATCAAACCAAAAAATAATCGCTCCCCAACCTTAATGTCAGGTTCAGGTCCTTTTTTTTCAGCAAAAACTTCTGTTTTTATTCCCGACAATGCAAGCAGGACGCATAAAACAAAAAAAGGCTTTAAGATTTTTTTCCCATAAGTAAGGGAGTCAGACAAAGTCTTTACCATAATTAATCGCTATTAGTTTCTGAAAACTAGAATACAAGCTTTTTAAAACTTCACTAATTCTCAAATTCTTTTTAGATATTATTGTTATTTTTTAACAATTCTACTTTCAACAATTCATAACGAATCAATGATAGAATTGTTTTGAGAGGCAAATATAATATTTCAGACCTTTTATTCTTTTATTTTCTCTGTCAATTTTTGCACGAGTTTGTAATTAAAAAAGAACTCCTTGGCTATCACACGAATAATGGTGTAAACAGGGATGGCTAAAAACATTCCGATGATACCGGACATATATCCTGCCATCAAAATAAGAATAAAAATTTCGAGAGGATGAGCTCGCACACTAGCCGAAAATATAAAAGGCTGAAAAACAATATTATCAAGCAACTGCACGATAACGAAAACTAAAAAAACACCAAACATATAGTGCAGAAAGTCAGGTGGGGCAGTCATTTGAACATAAACAACTAAAGAAACTAAAAAGCCAAAAAAAGCTCCAATTAAAGGCCCCATATATGGTATGACATTTATTAGTCCAGAAAACAAACCTATTATTACAGCATGTTGAAATCCAACCCCAACCATTGCTAAGCCCAAGGTGACAATTACAGTGATGAGGGTAATTTGTATGATTATTCCTATAAAATATCTTCGAAGTAAAGTTTTGATAGATGCAAGCACATGTTTAATTCCATCTTCGTGCTGGTTGGGAATAAATAACAATAGCCCCTGAATAATTAGCCACTCCTCTTTTAAAAAAAAGAACGTTATAAAACTAACACTGAAAGCAAAAATAAATAAGCCTCCTAAAAAACCTGCCAATGATGTAACAATATCCCTTAAGCGAGAAAAATCGAAGAATGTAATGGCGGTATCTTTCAATTGTGCTTCGATGACTTCTATACCCGCCTTTCCAAATTCAGACTCCTGCAATGGCTCAATTATAGAGCCAAGCAAGCGCTCAGCAGCGTCAAATACTGCATCTAAATCAACATTGGATAAAAAATGCACTTCTTCAATAATAAAAGGCACACTCACACGAAAAAAACTTACTACAAATATCCAAAGAGTTAAAATAGTTAAAAGGGCACCCATAGAATTAGATGCTTGCCACTTTCGAATCCTAATACGCTTTATCAAATCAAATATGGGACGAGCAACTAACGAAATAACAGCTGAGACAAGCAGAAATGATACCACAGCTCTAAAATACCATACGATCAATATGGATAAACAAGCTATTACAAAGCCAAGAAAATATTTTAATCGATCGCCCATGAATTTTCGTTAGTAAGTAGAAGTATAAACTCACAAAATTATCACCCAATAGCAAGTCTTAAGCGGTAAATAAAACTCATGTTAGTCAAAAAAAATAGCACATTAGTCCTACAAATAAACCCATTAGCCATATTATCTACAACCAAGCGCACTGATAGCTACATGGAAACACTACTTTTACTCCAACTACACCTAACAAATTAGAAATATATGAGAGGAGCAATTGTAGGCGATATTTTAGGTTCAGCTTTTATTAATTCGCCACAAGTAACTAACAATTTTCAATTATTAAAGCCTTTTTCGGCTTATACCGACGATACGGTTTTGACCATCTCAACAGCTGATGCAATCTTAAAAAACATCTCATACAAAGATTCAATCAAGGAGTGGACTAAGAAATATCCGAAAGCAGGTTATCAATCCGCTTTTTTAGAATGGGCTCTGGGAAATAATCCCAAGGAAGTATATAAAAGCAACGGAGATGGCGCAGCGCGTCGGGTAAGTCCAATTGGTTTTGCAGCTGATTCGATTGAATATGCTATGATAGAAGCTGAAAAGGCGACTATTATAACGCACCCCACCGAATCAAAGGTTAAAGCATCACAAGCATATTGTGGAGCAATTTATCTGGCAAAAACGGGTCATAAAAAAACTGAGATACGCGACTTTCTTTATAAGGAATTAGGCTACCAACTGCCTGAAAAATTATCTAAAGATTGCGCTATAAAATTAAATAAGCGATACGAATCGCCGGTTCCGTGTGCAATTATGGCGGTGCTAGTGGCGCATAACTTTGAGGAGGCCATACGTAATGCCATATGGTTAGACGGTCCTCGGAACACTATCAGCAGTATAGCTGGTGCAGTAGCTCAGGCTTACTACAAGCACATACCAAAATCCATCATTCGGAAATCATTATCGCGCTTAGCTCCCGATCTGGAACTAGTTTTAAGCGATTTTGAAGATAGATATTGTGATACAATAATCAACAATACGAAAGAAGAGATAAAATTTAATTTTCACTAAAAAAATAAAGGCCGGTATTACCGGCCTTTATCATTATATCTTCAATGGATTCTTAACTTTTTCATCTAAGAGCGCCAATTTAAGCACATCTGACACTTCTTTCACAAAATGAAAAGTTAATCCTTCAAGGTAAATATCATTTATTTCAGTAATATCTTTTCGGTTATCATCTGATAGAATAATTTCAGTAATACCAGCGCGCTTAGCTGCCAATATTTTTTCTTTTATTCCTCCAACCGGTAACACTTTTCCTCGAAGGGTTATTTCACCCGTCATTGCTATACGAGCTTTTACTTTACGTTGTGTAAAAGCCGATGCCAATGAGGTAACCATGGTAACACCTGCTGATGGTCCATCTTTAGGAATGGCGCCCTCAGGAACATGTACATGAACATTCCACTCGTCAAAGGATTCGCCTTTTAAACCAAATTTTTCAGCATTAGCTCTCAAATACTCCAAAGCCAAAACTGCTGATTCTTTCATTACATCTCCCAAATTACCAGTCAATGTAAGCTTACCCTTACCTTTGCTTAAGCTCGTTTCAACAAATAATATTTCTCCACCAACTGCAGTCCAAGCTAAGCCAGTAACAACACCAGCAGAATAATTATCTTGCCATTTATCCTTAGAAAAACGTTCAACACCCAAGTATTCGGCAACATCTTTAATTGCCAATGTCTTCTTTAATTCCTCTTCCTTAGCAATTTTTAAAGCTATTTTACGGAACAATTTGGCCAACACCTTATCAAGCTCACGAACACCCGATTCACGGGTATAAGATTCAACTATATATGAAAGTACCTTTTTACTTATGGATACAGTTCCTTTTGGAATACCGTGATTTTCCATTTGCTTAGGCAGTAAGTGACGCTTGGCAATTTCTGTTTTTTCTTCCAGGATATAACCACTCACATTAATCAATTCCATGCGATCAAGTAATGGTTGAGATATCCCACCCAAGGTATTAGCCGTGGCAACAAACATAGTTTTGGATAAGTCAAAATCCACTTCCAGGAAATTATCATGAAAATGCTCATTTTGCTCTGGATCCAAAACCTCAAGCAAGGCCGCGGACGGATCTCCATGAGCACTGGCATTAACTTTATCTATTTCATCAAGGATAAATACAGGATTGGCAGCACCAGACTTACGAATGCTTTGAATAATACGTCCAGGCATAGCTCCGATATAGGTCTTACGATGACCACGGATCTCAGCCTCGTCGTGTACGCCACCTAATGACATTCGCACGTACTTACGTCCTACAGACTCGGCAATTGACTTTCCTAATGATGTTTTACCTACTCCAGGAGGGCCATATAAACATATAATTGGCGACTTTAATTCACCTTTAAGCTTAAGAACAGCCAAATGCTCCAAAATTCGTTCTTTCACCTTATCCAAACCGTAATGATCGCGATCAAGAATACGTTCTGCTCTTTTCAGATCGTAATTATCTTTCGTATACTCGTTCCAAGGTAAATCAATGAGTGTTTGTAGGTAGTTGTGTTGTACTGAATATTCACCAGCTGCCGGATTCAATCGCTGAAGTTTATCTAACTCCTTTTTGAATAAATCCTTAACTTCCTTACCCCACTTTTTCTTTTTAGCCTTTGCCTTTAAGTCAATTATCTCTTGCTCAATTGGACTAGAACCCAACTCATCCTGAATGGTTTTAATTTGCTGCTGCAACATATATTCACGTTGCTGCTGATCAATATCGAGCTTTACCTTGCTCTGAATATCGCTCTTCAGCTCCTGCATTTGCACTTCACGCGCCAAATGCTCCAATAACAACATGCCTCTATCTAACAAACTAGCTTTAGCTAACAGATCTTGCTTTTCATCAACACTAATGTCTGAATTAGAGCAAACAAAATTTATCAGGAAAGCATCGTTCTCAATATTTTTAACCGCAAAAGATGCCTCTGGTGGCACATTCGATGATGCTTTAATAACACGCAGTGACAGATCTTTAATAGAACTTACAACCGCCTCAAACTCGTCTTTATCTTTTTCGCTTTTTTCGTCTTCCAATCCTTTTACCTTCGCCATATGATAAGGCTCATCGGTAATCATTTCCTCAAGCTCAAAGCGCTTTTTACCCTGTATAATTACCGAAGTAGAGTTATCAGGCATCTCCAATACCTTGATGACCTTGGCAACCGTTCCAATTTCAAACAAGTCGTCTTTTTCAGGATCCTCAACCTTCACATCTTTCTGAGCGATGGCGCCAAAAACTCCCTTTGATTTTTGAACCTCACGGATAAGCTTTAATGATTTTTCGCGACCAATGGAAATGGGGATGATAACACCCGGAAAAAGCACAGTATTACGTAAAGGTAAAATTGGCAAGATGTCAGGCACTTCATAAGAACTGACATTTTGTTCATCTTCATCAGAAACAATTGGAATAAACTCAGCGTCAGACTCAAAAACATCAGACATCAATACTTCATCTAAACCAAATTTATTATTATCCATATCTTTAATCTCTATATCAATCCTACTTATGACAAAATGTCTTTCGATAGGTTTTAAATAATCAGAAAGGCTTATAGTCAATTGGCGTGCCAAAATTACCTAAAGGACGATCTGTATTTTTTCGTTAGTTCAAAAACATCACTCAGCACACTTGTATCATCTTCCGTAAGCTCCACATTTCGACGAGCCATTGCCATTTTAGCTGTATTTTCAACCGCTTTTAAACGATTAACTTTAAACCCCTGTGGACCGCCAATTACGAATGATGGAATAAAATTTCTAGGAAATCCGCTTCCGAAAATATTACTACCAACACCTACTACTGTACCCGAGTTAAAAGAAGTATTAATGGCACATCTTGAATAATCACCCATTACTAATCCACAAAATTGCAGTCCTGTTTTTGCAAATCGCTCGCTATTGTAATCCCAAAGTTTTACAAGAGCAAAATCATTTTTCAGATTTGAGGTATTGGTATCCGCTCCAAGATTGCACCATTCGCCCAGTATTGAATCGCCTAAATAACCATCGTGTACCTTGTTGCAATAACCGGTAATTACAGAGTTACTAACTTCTCCACCAACTTTTGACCAAGGCCCAATACTTGCTCCCTGATGAATTTTAGCACCCATGCTAATTTGAGCTGATTCACAAACAGCAATAGGCCCTCGTAACATGGCACCTTCATGTACCTTAGCATTTTTTCCAATATAAATAGGGCCATCTTTAGGGTTCAGATAACAATATTCAACCTCTGCACCCTCTTCAACAAATATTTGCTTAGCTATCTGCGGATCTTTATTGGCCCCAACAATCGTCACTGTCTCATCCAAAGCATGAGTAGTTCTACCTTTGGTAAGAAGTGCATAATCTTTAGCTATTTCGTTTTTATTGTAAGATATAAGCTGATGTACTTTGCTTAGAAAGTCTAACTCGCCTGCATATTCTAAAGCCTCATCACTTGAAAAATCGTTAACAAGTAATTTATCAGCAATTGAATTATCGCCCCGAACAGCTAATACCTCACCATCCTTAATCAAAGATGAACCTATGCCTAGTTTACCAACAGCAGAAGCAAGCTCTTTTGTTGGCAATACCGAAGCATTGATAAAAATATTGTCGTCGGCTAAAACACTTTGAAACTTTATGCTTAATGTTTTTGAACACAAGTAACTGGCAGAAGCATTGAGATACTTCTCCCATTTTTCTTTTATGGTTAAGATACCGCAGCGGATATCGGCTTGCGGACGCGTAAAAGTAAGCGGCAGCATACCTTTATTGTGTTGATTATCAAAGATAACAATGTTCATAATTGTATTTTTTACTTTCAACAATTTACAATAAAAAAAAAGCTCCGGAAATTCCGAAGCTTTATATTTTGTACCAAGCGTTAATTACTTACGCTTATCGAAGTGCTTTTGGTATCTGCTCATGAACTTATCTACACGTCCTGCAGTATCAACAAGCTTCATCTTACCAGTATAGAACGGGTGCGATGTACTTGAGATTTCTAATTTAACCTGAGGATATTCAACTCCGTCAATCTCAACAGTATCTTTCGTGTTAACAGTAGAACGAGTAAGAAAGGTATCCCCATTTGACATGTCAGTAAATGCTACTAACCTATAGTTGTCTGGATGTATTCCCTGTTTCATTGTTATATAATTTAAATCTTTAATATTCTGATTCGTATCGGGCTGCAAAGGTAAATTATAAATTTAAACCAGCAAAGCATTTAATACATTTAATCTCTGAATTTTATAAATCTTTTTCACTTTTCGCATTATACTTCGTATCTAGTGGAATAGATGAGGCTCTTACCTGACTCTCATTCCCTTGATTAAATAAATATCGATAGGTAATGTGTTTTTTTCCAAACGTGGCACCCATAGACTCTTGCAAAATACGCATTTTTGGGTTAAAATCTCCCACCCAAGACAATTCAAGTTCTTTAATATGCGGATTTTTCTCCACTGCTCCGTTAAGATGCCAAAACAAGCCCGACTCAATACCAGAACGCTGAAACTTAGGTACTACACCTAAAATAACAACACGCGCCCTCGTCATGTACTTTTTATTCTTCATCCAAGCAAAACGCAACTTATTCCACAGGTTCATTTTACCATTAAAATGTTTCAATATTTGATTTACATCAGGAAATAATACAATAAAACCTATGGGTTTATTCTCGTGATATGCATACCAAATAAGTTCCTCGATCATAAAAGGCTTGGCTTTCATCAAAGTTGCTTTCAAGCTTTTTTTATCAATTGGGGTAAAATTCTCATGAAAACGCCAGGCATCATTATAAACTGCCTCAAAGTCATCTACAAACGTATCTGCCTCCTTAATTTTAAAATGCTTAAAACTAAAACCATCCTTTTTGACAACCCAACCCGCTATCTTCCAAAATCGCTCGGGAAAAGGCGTTGTTAAATCTAAATGATTTGTTATTTGCTCAAAATAGGTATTAAAACCATAGGCTTCGAAAAAAGCCTGATAGTAGGGCGGATTGTACTGCATGCCAAAACCAGGTTGCGTAAAACCATCGACAAGGCATCCCCAAAAATTATCATTCTCGCCAAAATTAATGGGGCCATCCATGGCTTCCATCCCTTGAGACTTGAGCCAATCACGAGCGGTATCAAATAACAGAAAAGCAGCTTCTTTATTGTCGATGCATTCGAAAAAACCTAAACCACCAGTGGGTTGTTCAAATCCATTTGCTTTTTTGTTATTGACAAAAGCAGCTACACGACCAATTACCTCATTTTCATCAATTAAAACAAAGCGAGTTGCGTTTCCATGATTAAAATAAGTATTGGCTTTCGGATCAAATACCTCTTGAATCATTGAATCAAGGGGTCTTACATAAGCCTCATCCTGTTGGTAAATACCATCTACAACATCTAAAAACTGCCTTTGTAATAGTTTATCTGATACCTCAATTATTTTCATCTACAATCTACTTTAGTTTAAGGGATATAAGGAACCTACAGGCTCACTACAAAAATAAACGAATAATTTATTTTTCCTAGAAATTACATCTTAGCATTCGGCACATAAAACCACATTAGAGCGATTGAAAATACTGCCTCAAAAAGTTTATTGCAGACCAAATAAAAAGAGCGAACTGTAACCAATTCGCTCATTTCAAATATTTTAAATAATTACTTAAAAGTTAAACCATGTAGCATAATCAGCTGGCACCTTTCTACCAACACTTTTGTGGAAATACTCGTTGTGAGCTGCTTCATAAACGTAATCTTTCTCCATCTCCCTCCAATTAGCTGACACATCACGCACTGCTGCAATCAAATAATTCACTTCATCATCAGTCATGGTTGGATGCACTGACATTCTAATCCATCCTGGCTTTTCAGATAAATCGCCTTTATTTATTTTACTGGTAATCTTATTTGAAGTATAATAATCAACATGTAAAAGATAGTGCCCATAGGTTCCAGCACACGAACATCCGCCGCGCACCTGAATCCCATAATGATCATTCAACAAACGCACTGCCAAGTTAAAGTGCAGGTCATCAACATAAAAAGAAATTGCACCAAGACGACTATCAATATTATTGGCCAAAATGTTCATGCCTGGTATCTGACGAAATTCCCTTAGAACCTTTTCAATTATTTCGTCCTCACGAGCATGGATCTTCTCCACTCCCATCTCTTCCTTGAGCTTTATAACCATTGCCGATTTTATCGATTGCAAAAAGCCAGGCGTACCACCATCTTCTCTCGCCTCAATATCATCAACATAGCGGTATTTCCCCCATCGATTAGTCCAATCTACTGTTCCTCCGCCCGAATTATCTGGTGCTGAATTATGATACAAAGCACGATTAAACACCATGATGCCCGAACTTCCAGGCCCTCCCAAAAATTTATGTGGAGAAAAAAAGATGGCATCTAAACTCTCCAATGGATCTCCAGGGTGCATATTTATTTCATCATAAGGTGCCGAAGCGGCAAAATCAATAAAACAAAATCCCCCATTTTCGTGCATTATACGTGCTAACTGGTGGTATTCTGTACGAACACCAGTTACGTTTGAGCAAGCACTAAACGATCCTATTTTAAGTGTTCTGTTCTTATATTTCTCAACCTCACGGCGCAAAGCATCGGGATTAACTAAAAGCTGATCATCCGGCTCAATTACTACAACATCTGCATTCGTTTCTAGCCACGATGTATGATTTGAATGATGCTCCATATGCGTAATAAAAACCACAGGGCGCTGATCAACAGGAATACTGCAAAATTGCTGAGCCTGCTCTGGAACACGCATACCCAATATTCGCTGTAACTTATTTACCACATAGGTCATTCCAAAACCAGCAGTAATTATTATATCATCAGGACCGGCATTGACGTGTTTCTTAATTATTTGATGCGATTGTTTATAGATATTCGTCATGATTAATCCCGTATCGCTCGACTCCGAATGAGTATTAGCAACCATCGGTCCTATCTTTTCCAGCATCAACTTTTCAATGGGCTCATACAATCGACCACTAGCAATCCAATCGGCATAAACCAATGGCTTGTCTCCATAAGGTGTAGTTATCTTCGCATCCCATCCTATGGTATTTTTTCTAAACTTGTCGAAATGTCCCTCTAATGCATTCATCAATCTTCTGGTTTTAAACAAAATTACCACATAAACTCACACGCACTACTCAACTCTTATTTAGTGCGTGGCCAAATATAAATAATTATATACGAAGAAAAATATGACTTTCGATACAAGTCGGTCATTTTCAAATCAGTATTCGAATGCCTAAATCAGGGATTCAAATAATCTATTTCAGTCAGAATTTCCTGTGCCATGGCTTGATCTATTAGCCGATCCGACGATTGCTGTCGCTGAATAAAGTTGCTAAGCAATGAAATTTGATCAGGATTTTTACGCATTTGCATCCGCAAAGCAAACGAAGCGGCTTGCAACACAAGTGCATTATCTTCAGAAATAAGTTCAACAAGGTCTTTAATTGAATAAGAGATGGCATGATCTAATTTTAAACGATGTCCAAGTGTGTAAAAGGCACATGCTTTCAATTCCTGACTAGTGCCAATTAACCAATCTTTTATTAGGTCATCGATATTATTCAAACGCTGCCATAGAAACATTGCCGAACGCTCAACCAAATCTTTGTTATTCACTTTATCAGCCCACTCAACACAACGTTCTAATGCCATGTCTTCATTCTCGACCAATAAAGTGGCCAACAACATGGTTTCGCGTATT
This sequence comes from Carboxylicivirga sp. M1479, assembly GCF_007097485.1. Classification (GTDB taxonomy): domain Bacteria; phylum Bacteroidota; class Bacteroidia; order Bacteroidales; family Marinilabiliaceae; genus Carboxylicivirga. Next base: position 96,495 of record NZ_VKDE01000011.1, read on the forward strand.
TCAAGAAACCATAAGCGTTCGGCCAACTCATAGCTGTAAGGAATTTTCTTTAATAACTGCTTTAAATGTGGCATACCCACACCATAATTTTGCCTATAACGAATGCCTCTATCCTCCATTTGCGCGGTAGTGGCTCCATTCATATATAATTTTAACTGAGCAAGCACCCAATCAAGCTCTTTCTCTACTCTCTGATTTTCAATATAGAACTTCATATCTCCCCTATTTGATCAATTACAAAGGAAAAAGTTTTTTTGATTTTTTTCATTACTTATTGCAATTATTAGAACACATCTATTATCTTTGCAATCGCAAAAACAAAAATGGTGGTTGTAGCTCAGTTGGTTAGAGCGCTGGATTGTGGTTCCAGAGGTCGCCGGTTCGAAACCGGTCTTCCACCCAAAAGCCTTAGTTAGAAATAACTAAGGCTTTTTTTATTACTATACATCACTCTCTCTTCTTTATTTATACCGCGTTTAAATTACTGATATTCAGCTAACACTTACATATTTTTTCGTAATTTTCACTACTTATGAGCCCTTCATTAAGAAAACAACTTAGGTAGTAACGGAATATCACATATTATGAAACGTAGAGATTTTTTGAGAACAGGCATTGGCGCCAGTTTATTAAGCGGTGCACTTCCTCTATTTGGAGGTTTGGAAAGTATTAATGGCATGCCAACTACATCATCCTATGATATAGCAGCGGTACGAGGAGGCAATGGAGCAGACATGTTCGACAGAGCCATTGAAGCTATTGGAGGCATGAGCAAATATGTGAAACCTGGGCAAAAAGTAGTTGTTAAGCCTAATATTGGTTGGGATGCTCCTCCTGAAAGAGCCGCGAATACTAACCCTGAGGTTGTAGCTCGCATTGTTAAGCGCTGTAAAGAAGCTGGCGCATCGGAAGTTTACGTTTTTGACAACACCTGTAACAAATGGGACCGTTGCTATCGTAACAGCGGAATTGAAGATGCCGTAAAAGCTGAAGGAGGAAAAATGGTTCCTGGAAACACTGAATCGCTATACAAGGAAGTAGATATACCGAATGGCGTTAGCTTAAAAAAGGCGAAAGTACATAAGATGATATTAGAGTCGGATGTATTTATCAATGTACCTGTAATGAAACACCACAGCAGCACACGCATTTCCTTGGCCATGAAAAACCTAATGGGTGTGGTTTGGGATCGTAAATTCTATCATTCAAATGACCTACACCAATGCATTGCTGATTTCTGCACTTTTAAAAAGCCTGATTTAAACATTATTGATGGTTACAATATGATGACAAAGAATGGCCCAAGAGGTGTATCTGTTGCTGATGTTACTAATCTAAAGGCCTTGATCGCATCTACTGATATTGTAGCTGCCGATGCCGCTGCCACAAAAATGTTTGGTTTACAACCCGATGAAATTGGTCATATTAAAATAGGTCATGAAATGAAACTAGGTAACATGAACCTGGAAGAGCTAAGCATTAGCAAACAAAAGATGGCTTAACGTACAAACATTATCGAATGAATTATAAAAAATTAAAGAAAGCAAGAGTGATCATATCGCTCTTGTTTTTTGCGTTGACAGCGTCATTGTTTTTGGATATTTATGAGCGCTATGCCAATGATACAGTACACGAAATTCTATTTCTACAGTTTGTGCCATCCTTAATGAAATTCATTAGTTCATTGGCAATCGGCGCAATTGGCTTCCTCATCATCATTGCCATAAGTGCATTTGTGGGTCGTTTTTATTGCAGCGCTATTTGTCCTTTGGGAATACTTCAAGATATATTTAGTTGGATTGCCAAAAAACGATCATCTAAAAAGTTTTTTTATAAGAAAAAAAGAGCCTATCCAATACTACGCTATTCGCTCCTTGGCCTTAGTGCTGTTGCCTTGATTTTTTCTTTTTCAAGCATTATAACACTTCTTGATCCTTATAGTAATTTTGGTCGTATTATGACTTATTTACTTAGGCCCATTTTGGTTGTGGCCAATAACGGAATTGCTGCCTTGTTGCAACAGGTAGAAGTATACAGTCTGCATCCTGTAAAATTGGTTATGGCGCCATGGTTCATATTTTTATTAACCCTTGCTACATTCATTACCATTGGGTATATGTCGTACAAACGAGGACGTTTATTTTGTAATACCATTTGCCCCGTGGGAACATTCCTGGGTCTATTCTCGAAAATATCGTTCCTCAAAATCCAATTCGATGTGGATAATTGCACCAAATGCGGCAAGTGCATTGGAGAATGCAAGAGCGAATGCATTGATTTAAAAAACTTTTCCGTGGACCACTCACGTTGTGTTGACTGTTTTAACTGTTTAGCAGTATGTGAAGATTCAGCTCTTAAGCTTAGCACGCCAGGTAGTAAAACAACAACACAAGGCGATAAAAGCAGGAGAAATGCCATTGCAACAGGAGCAGCACTACTAATTGGGCAAAAAGTTTTAGCAGATATAAAACCAAGCAAAGATACCTCCAAGCTAATTGAGGAAAAGCGAGATCATCCAGTTGCACCTCCTGGGGCATTGAGCATAGAAAGGTTTAACGACATTTGCACAGGATGCGGCTTGTGCGTGGCAGCATGCCCTACCCAAGTTCTACAGCCTGCAGTAATGCAATACGGTCTAAAAGGCATGATGCAGCCCCACATGGATTATATTTCATCGGGCTATTGCAACTTCGATTGCAGAGGATGTGGCCAGATATGTCCTACAGGTGCCATTTTACCGATTTCAATTGAAGAAAAGCAGATTACACAACTAGGCAAAGCGGTGTTTGTTAAAGAAAACTGTGTAGTTTATACCGATGGTACAGATTGTGGTGCTTGCTCAGAACATTGCCCTACCAAGGCCGTTAATATGGTGCCATACGAAGGCAATTTACTAATTCCTGAAGTTGATCAATCTATTTGTATTGGTTGTGGGGCTTGTGAGCATCCTTGTCCTTTAGACGCTCCTTATAAGGCTATTTATGTGAATGGAAATGCTGTTCATCAGGCAGCAGAAAAACCAAAAGAAGAAGAGCAGACCACCGCGCCTGTAGAAGAAGACTTTCCGTTTTAAGGATGATAAAAAAGGGATAAAATTTATTTTTCAATAAGTAACAAAGGCAGCTTTCATTCGAAGGCTGCCTTTTATTTATTATGGTCTTATCTTTTGTAGTCGCCTGTTAAGTCGACGTAATTTGAATGTTTCGAAGTAGCGTATTGCTCTTTTGAGAATATCGAAATACAAAGTGATATAAAAGAATACGACACCCAACCAAATCACCAGCATATTAAATATTGGTGTTGGAATCTTCATATTAATGTAGCGTTTTTCAGGAGCATATAAATGCGCGCGCCCCAGAGCCGAAATAGGCTTTTGAAAAATTGGATGTTTCTTTTGGATAATGGCCGTTCCGGTAACAAGCATCTGCCTTAGCTCACGTTTGTTCAGCACCACCTCCTCCAAAGCTTCATTCTGGTAGGTATCCTTAAACTCTAAAAACGCTTCCTTGGAACCATATTGCGCAATAAGCTTATCAAATAGTTGATCTTTTCGGGCTTTCCCCTCTTCATACAACTTTTTACTTTCACTATCTTCATTTTTTAGAAACTCCGACACATGCGTATAAGTATCATCATCGTAAACAGTTGCATCACTTACAGCAAAAGCAATGGCAGGGTATTGAGCCATTTTATGACCAGCCAATTCTAATATCTCAGACCAAAGTAATTGAGACACATCATTCAAGTCTTCCACGTCATCTTCATGCAAATGAAACTTACACGTTTCATTTAAGTCTTCTAACATCGGAATCAACAGGTTGCGATTATAAGAAGCTGTACTAATTTGCCTATCTGTTTCGAAAAATAACTCTTCATAGCTGTTATTCTTAAACTGATTAACAGCCAATGCTTCATAAGACCAGCGCGATGTCATTAAATCGCCTATCCGCGGCACATATTGCTCCGATGCAATGGTTTTATGTAATTTATCGAAATTGACAATTACACCACTAAAAAGTAGTTGAGGCACCAGAATAAGTGGAATGAGCACGTAAATAGCCACTACTGAATTTAAACCACTACTAATATTAAGTCCAACCATATTGGCAAAACAAGCCGTACTAAAAAGGATTAACCAATAACTTAATGTCAGATCTTTAATCTCCAATATATAATTACCAATTAACACAAAACTGAGGGTTTGAATGGCTGAAATTCCAAACAACACCACAATCTTACTATTGAGATAACTAAAGCGACTTAAGTTCAGAAATGATTCTCGTTGCAAGAGTCGACGATCCTTAAAAATTTCCTCAGCACTAACAATGAGCCCTAAAAACAGTGCCACCACAACTGCCATAAACAAATAGGCGGGTATATTCACATTTTTGGCAAACACATAGGCATTATCATCAATACCATTGCCACTAATGTACTTGGTGAAAAAACCTAAAATAAGCGCCAAAATAGGGGCCTGCATCATATTTATCATCAAATATTGCTTATCCTTAAGCTTTGATAGCATATCACGTAAAAAGTAGATGATAAATTGCTGCGAACGACCAGGGATATTATATAAGTTAGCAGGCAACTTTTCCCGCTTACTATTGTGCTTGGGATCTTTCCATTCGAATTTTGTCTCAAAATTCTCAAGATAATGCTCGTACCATTCTTCGGGCGATACCTTACGCTGACGAATAAATTTACCATTTGGATTTACCATACGAGCTTCAATTATCTGCAGTGGCTGTTCGGTTTGAACATTACCACACACATAACACTCTTTCTCTTCTGGATTTACATACGAGGCCTTTTGCTTAAAATAGGTGATGGCATCCATGGGATTGCCATTGTAAATAATACGCCCACCTTTATCAATTAATAAAAGTTTATCAATGAGCTTGTATAAATCACTACTTGGCTGATGGATGTTGATAAATACCAACTTACCTTTTAATGTTTGTCGTTTCAACAACAGCATTACCTTTTCCGAGTCCATGGATGAAAGACCTGAAGTAGGTTCATCTACAAACAGTACTGATGGCTCACGAATTAGCTCCAAGGCAATGTTCAAACGCTTGCGCTGTCCACCACTCAATATTTTATTCAAAGGCGAGCCCACTACCAAGTCGCGTGCTTCTACCAAATCAAAATCATTAAGGGCCTGCTCAACCTTTGAAGTTAACTCTTCCTTATCAAAATGGCTAAAACATAGGCGCGCATTGAAGTAGAGGTTTTCAAAAACTGTTAATTCTTCTTTCAACAGGTCATCCTGTGGCACATAACCGATCACACCTTGCAGTGCTTCAGCATCCTCGTGCAAATCAAAGCCATTGATATGAATACGGCCTGAATCATTCTTCAGATTACCGTTAAGCACATTGAGCAAAGTTGACTTACCCGTTCCGCTACCTCCCATAACAGCCACTAACTGACCTGAGCGGCCTGAGAAACTAAAGGGATGTACACCTAACTGGTTATTCGAAAACTTGTAAGATATATCTAAGGCACGGTATAATATACGAGCACGCCCTGCACGTGTAATAAAATTCTCGGCTACCCTGCCATAATAAACAGGAGGCATACGCGAAGTTTTTATCACCGCTCCAGGACGAAGCGCCATTATCCTATTCTGCTGAATGATGTGACCATTCAGGTATAAATTTCGATTACCAGAATATTTAAAAAACAGGAAGTTTATGGCTTTTATATGTAACACCCACACATATACCTCTTGCTTTAGGTTAAAGATGTGCTTAATATCTTCGTGTGGTTTTTCTTTTTGTCCACTAATGAGTAATATTTGCTCCTTGTTCTCAACCTCCAATGGATGCATCAAAGCAAAGGTTCGTAGATTAGCGTAATCCTCCTCTTCCAAATGCAGTTCTTTGGCTAAGGTATCAGTAAACAACTGCTCCTCATCCGAAACTTGTTCATCTCTAATGATGAAGTTAAGCATCAGTCCAACCAAAGCATATTTGGTAATCTGCTCAAGCTCAAGGTTTAACTCATTACAAATTTTCTTCAGTTGATCAAGATTATGAATCGTTTGCTGATCTCGTTCATCCTGATCCTGACTATATGAAAGTTTGTGATATTCTGCCACATAATGCTCGTATCGCTCAATCGCATCCTCCACAAAATCCTTACTTAAATTTCGCAGCAGGAAGTTCTTGACCTCAATAGAGCCATCACCCGTCTTTTGCTCCTCCTGTTGGTCGGTAAGAAGAGCAAATATTTGCATCAGAGCATCCAGAAATAGTTCACTCATCGTTTTTTAAAATAGGTTGGTTTGAAAGATAGTAAATTTTATGGCCACATATAAAAAAAGGGAAACCATAATGGCTTCCCTTATATGATGTTTTGAAAAATATACTTACGAAACGTACTTATCGCGAAGAACAGCAACGTTTTTCTCGATAGCATCTAACTGCTCAATTGTGATACTACCTGTATCAATGCTGTTATAAATTTCCTGAAGAATTTTTAAATCATCAATAGTTGATTTAACATCTTCCTTGCTGGCGTGTACTTCCAACATGGTCATTAAAGTATTCAATGGATCTTTCTGATTCATGATGATTGCCACCATCTCTTTGTTACTGAATGTTTGATCAGAAATATGACAAGCAATGTAAAGAGCTTCAACCCAGCTACCTGCAATTACTAACAAAGAAACAGAACTTCTGTCATTCTTATTTAAATACTCATACGTGTTGTAGAAAGTATTAGAAATAACTTTTACTAATTCATCTTTATTATCAAGGTTATTTTCAATCGCTTGCAACAACTCTTTATCCAAGGCAGGAGAAATATCCAATTTGTCGATTAAGGATTTTGAAGCATTCATAAAATCCAAAGTCTCTTGCTGCTGACGATAAGTACTGGCATAACTTAAGTCAGCACTATAAATACCAAGGTTAATAGCTTGTGCTTTTTCGCTTAAGTATTTATCAACGTTTGTTGCAGGATTAGATAAAGAAAGAATATAAGCAGCTTCGATGCGGTTAAGCATTTCTGTTACCTCAAATGATGTTGGAAGCGGGTAAACAAACTCTCTTACTTCCTTTTCAACATTTTCTTTTTTGATTTCAGGCGCTTTGTCCTTTTTTGATTTTTTACTGTTACAAGCCGTTAACAACATTACAGCGGCAACAACAAAAGATGCTATTCGAATAGTGCTTTTCATCTGATTATAGTTTTACGTTTTTGACAAACAAAACTCTCATAGAATTTTATGTGTCTAAAATTTTGGTTTCTCTTGGCATTTAATAATCCTGAACCAACCAGGATGGAACTAATAGAATCATTTACATGACAAATATTTAGTTCTTTTGTTTCTTCAGGTCAAAAATAATTGAAACAAATATAATTGATTTTAAAAATAAATTATTGAGCCTCGCCTATAATTTAACGGATAAATTGCTTTTTGAGTGATATTTGATGATTGCATGATGGTTTTCATCCATTATCAACAACAATTGACGAAATAAAAGCCAATACACGCCAAGCAATCAAATTAACAAAAAGATCAACTACTTTTGAACCTTATACAACCATTATCGTTTATGTTTGACTTGATACTGTTTTGGACAGATGGCAGAATCAGAATGTTGTATTAAATTAATTGATTTTGAGTCTTTTTCATAGAAGATTCGGATGTTACCAACTTTAAAAAATTACCAATGAAAGGTATTTTATTGGCAACAACAACTGCCGTGCTCTGGGGCATGCTTGCCATTGCATTAAAAGTAGCCCTTAATTACTTTGATTCATACACCATTGTGTGGTTTCGATTTTTATTGGCCACTCTGATTTTAATTGGCTATTATGCCTTTAAAAAACCCCAATTATTAAAGGTGTATAAAAAACCACCTTTATTAATGATGTTAGGTGCTGTACTTTTAGCAGGCAACTACATTGGCTATATGCAAGGGATTCATTACGCAGGACCTGCCGCCACACAAATTATTATACAAACAGGACCAGTGATGCTGGGTATACTCGGCTTTACCATTTTTAAAGAAAAGCTAACTTTGGGTAGGGCTATTGGTTTTGGCGTGGCTACCATTGGTTTTTTAGTGTTTTACTATAACCAAATTAATGAGTTGATGGCACAAAAAGACGCTATCAATAGTGGTATTCTTTGGACATTAGGAGCTGCTTCGAGCTGGGCAGGCTACGCCTTTGTTAATAAAAAACTGGTACAGAAATACCATCCTCAGCAAATCAACCTGATTATTTTTGGTTTGCCCATACTACTGTTTTTACCCACCGTTAGTTTCGAAAGCTTTACCTATTCATACGATTGGTGGGTATGGTTACTCATGTTTGCTTTGGGTTTGAATACTGTAGTAGCCTATGGTACTTTATCGGCGGCTTTTAAGCATACTGAAGCTATTAAAATTAGCATTGTCATCATCATGAATCCAATTATTACCTTTGTTTTGCTCGAAGTTTTATTGGCTCTTAATGTGAATTGGTTTCCGATTAATAAAGTATCAACTATGGCTTACATAGGTGCCTTATTAGTTTTGATTGGCACAGTACTGGCAATAGGCCTTGCACAGAAAAAGAAAGCATAAGTATCAATTACAGAAACATTGCAGTATTTAAAGCTTGGGTATAAATTATCCAAGCTTTTCTTTATAGAAATTGCACGCTAGCGCAAGCTATTTTATCGCCCTCGACGCCGAATTAATACAATACCATATTCCTTATCAATAAACTGAAAATATTGATAAAGAGTGAAGTTAAAATCAAGCCCATAATCAACAGTTTGATCATAGGGTATGTTAGTCTCATAGAAGTCACCATAACGTAAAGGGTCTGAATGACGAATGTTCCATTCGACACAATAACGGTAATTCCAATTGGCATAGTAATCGTTGGAATAGTAACTTTTAGGATAGGGCTGCGAGACAAGAAAGGACTCAAAACGAGCATCAAATACGACTAATTCGTACTCTGTAGAGTCAATACTTTCAACATTCACTTTTTGGGAGGGCTCAGGATCACTTACTGTCGCTTTTTGCGAACTACAGGCAAAAAGCAAGCAGGATAAAACGAATATGATTAGAAAACTCTTCATAATAAGGAGGATTAATTACTACTCTACAAGTTACACAATTTTCGAGCCATAAGATGATGTATTTTTCCACTCATTCATCCAATGGTTAAAAATACTTAAGAGCCTGATAACATAGATACAAAGCAAGTCTGGAAGACTGGGGTGACTTTCAGTTTTACTTTCAAATCCAATCGTTAAAAAGTGTTTTATTTCAGATTTGTTTTAAATACGAACAATCTTCTTAATAATCATTAATAAACGCTTGTATCCATCCATATTTTTCTATTTTTGCAGCCATTCAATAAAGAAAAATATCTATAAATATATAATGTCATGAGTTATAAAGCGATATCGGCAGAAGAGGCTGTAAAAGTGATTAAAACGGGCGACCGTATTCACCTTAGTAGTGTGGCTGTAACACCACATAAATTAATTAAGGCAATGGTTGACCGTGGCCGTAACAAAGAATTTTATGATGTAAAAATTCAGCATATTCACATTGAGGATAAAGTAGATTTCGCTGATCCTGAGTTTGAAGGTGTATTTGTATCGGAGCAATTCTTCGTTGGTGGAAACTTACGTAAGCAAACTCAAGCTGGTTATGCCGACTACATTCCTGTGTTTTTGAGCGAAACTCAGAAGCTAATGCGAGAAGGTGTATTAAAGGTAAATGTAGCCATGATTATGTGTTCTACTCCTGACAAACACGGTTATGTTTCTTTAGGTACATCAGTTGACGCTACGCGTGCTGCTGTTGAATGTGCCGATATTGTGATTGCTGCTGTTAACCCTAACGTACCACGTGCATGGGGTGATGCTATCTTCCACATGGATGAGATAGATTACTTTGTTGAGGACAACAGCCCGCTTTACACACACGACATGGGAGCTTTAACAGAGATTGATACAGCTATTGGTAAGAACGTAGCTGAATTAATCGAAGATGGTGCATGTTTACAAATGGGTATTGGCGGTATTCCTAACGCTGTATTAGCACAGTTAGGTAACCACAAAGACTTAGGTGTACACACTGAGATGTTTGCCGATGGTATTCTTCCTTTGGTTGAAAAAGGAATTGTAAACGGTAAACGTAAGCAGATTGACCAAGGTAAAATGGTGGCTTCATTCTTAATGGGATCACAGAAACTTTACGACTTTATTGATGATAACCCAATGGTTGCGATGATGGATGTGCGTCACACTAACAGTGTAAACGTTATTCGTCAAAACGACAAAGTAACTGCTATCAACTCAGCCTTAGCCATTGATATCACTGGTCAGGTTTGTGCCGATTCAATTGGTACAACTCACTATTCAGGTGTAGGTGGTCAGATTGACTTCATCCGTGGTGCTGGTTATTCAAATGGTGGTTTACCTATTATTGCTATGCCATCGGTAACAGCTAAGGGATTATCTAAAATTGCTCCTACCTTAATGGAAGGATCAGGCGTTGTAACAACACGTGCTAACATGCACTGGTTTGTAACAGAGCATGGAGCAGTTAACTTGTATGGTAAAACAATGCAAGAGCGTGCTAAGCTAATTATGTCAGTTGCTCATCCTGATCACCAGGAACTGCTTGACAAAGCAGCATTCGAACGTTTTGGCTCTCACTTCCACTATGTGAATCCAAACATTTAATAGACCAGACTATTAAATATATATACAAGGGGTCATCCGTTATGGATGACTCTTTTTTTGTGCTTAAATAACGTGGTTGTCTTGGCATTTGGGTCAGGTGATGACTTATAAAAACAGAAAGAGGCCGACCTAACACTAAAACCGACCTCTCCCACTTATCACACACTACTTAATAACCTGAGTTCGGTGAAAATTTAAGAGCTCAGATTTCATTAAATGATTGATATACAATCTAAATTTTTGAGGCATAGTAAACTATGGCGATTAAATTTAGGGCAGTAGATCGATTATTTAATGAAAAGATTAATGTATCCACTTATAAACATCGGTTTTCTGCGTCATATTCGTTCGACATAGCCCGCTATGCCTTCACAAATAGTCCTTAAAACTCAATATTTATAAGCGATCTGAGCAATAAATTTTACGTCGAACTCAGGTTAATAAATTACTATATCCCTTACGATCACACCTGGGTCGAGTAGATAAAGGCGCAAAGTCACTTTATCATCATCCTTTGACTGGTAATTGATTTTTCTTTTTGTAAAACCACGTATCACATTATCCTGCCATTCAGCCGTAAATTCATCAGCTTGTACATCGTAAAAAATCGACTCTTCGTTGTTCACTGATACGGCATAGCGTACACCTCTCCCCTCATGAATGCGTTGGGTAGGTAAAGTGCGTATTTCAATGTGAGATGATCCTTTGGGCCAATTCATCTCATATTCTACCCAAGCAGCATCACTCAATTGCTTATTGGTCAAAGATGGTGCAGTAAAGGGCAGGGTAGATACTCCTACACCCATTCCTAATCCTTTCACCTTGCTAATATGACTATGCGCGCCTTTGCCTTTTCGAACGAAGTTCTGTGCAGGTATCTGCTGCTTATAAACTTGGCGGATTGGCGGATAATAACCTATGTGAATACCTGCAATATTCAACAAGGAATCGGGCAAACTCAGTTGTAATGTATTTTGCCCCTTAACGATGTTAAAATTGCCCATCTCATACCATATGGGAGCAGCAACTTGTGTGTGCCATATATTTCCGATGTGCTTTAAAGGTAGCCTTAGCATTTGCTCATTAATTGCAAGCGAGTAGGATGGTTCATAGGTCGTTGGAATCGTCGCAAAAATCCAAATTGGTAATTGCCCCGCTTTTTCCGATTGCCATTGATAGGTGCCATGTATTTCTTCGTTGCCCAGCTTGTGAGTATTCATCAGAACCTCATCCTTTATCGTAAGAGGTGCTTCCAAACGAATGGCCTTTAAATCTATCGTATGGGCATTTGGCGAAGCTTCAACTTTCTCTAACAACTCTTCTGTTGCTATGGATGGCATTTTAGCTGTCATCCATGGATTCCATTTCATGATATGTTTCCATTTACCACCCGCATTCACATGGTTGTAGTAGTTTGTAATGCTATCGAGCTGATCATGACAAACAAGTGCTTTTTCGCCATCAAGCAATGCACTCCGATCCTTTTGTGATGCTTTAATCAAGCTACGTCGCGCTAACAGGTTGCGTTCATTCATCCAACGACAACCTAAAATAGGGTATTCGACTAATTGATAGTAAGCACTCATTAATGACTCGGGCAATTGAGCTTTTAACTCTATCGCCTTTTGAGATAATATGCGGTAGCGTTCAATACGCTCATTCAACTCCTGCATCGAATAATCCAATCGGTAGCTATGCTCAGGTTTTCCTGCTGCAGCTAATACATAATATTCTTCCATTAGCTCTGCAATACCTTTAGCTGCAGGGCTTCCAAATGTTCGTTCAGCCCATTCTAAAGTAAACAAATGAGCATTATCCGGCGTCCACTTGTTAATGTCCCAAGCCATCTCCAGTGCCATGGTCATTTCTTTTTCGTGTGGTTTGATATCCCCGATGTTGAACATCCAAATACGATCAGCCCCATATTCGTATGCTTTGGTCATTTCATAAGCTATAAGACTGGGTGATATAGTATTGAGCCACAAATAAGCTTCGGGCGTACCAAGCAATGATAAGTGATAATACACGCCTGAGCCACCACTTCGCTGCTGCTCCTCTGGCGTGCACAACTGGCGGGTATAGCCATGGTTATCATCAGCCCACAGCAAAGTAACATCATCGGGCACTTCTAAGCCATTTTGATAGGTAACCAGCACCTCTTTATAGGTACACAATACTTGAGGAATATCTTCAATTTCTTCGTCAATACTAATTGCCAATAACTGACGCTGTTTATCGATGGCTTGCTGGGTGATCTCCACCATTTCCTCCACACTTTCGGCTCCCTCCATTTCAATATCTTCGGTGCCGCGCATGCCCAATGTAAAGGTGTTTTCATAATTTTTGGTGAGCTCTATTCGGTCGGTCCAGAAAGCATTAATGGTATCGGCATTAATTTTATAATTCCAAGGCCCCTTTTTCTTTACATCCCACTCGGTCATGGTGTTACAATGCATTTGCTCGCAGTGCGAAGTCCCAATCACAATGCCATAGTTATCGGCTACAACAGGGTTCTCTGGGTAATAATAAAAAGGCTTGGTGCAGGCATGCATCGCTGGCCAACAGTAATTGGCTTTTAATCGCAGTAAAAGTTCAAAAACACGGGCATATGTTTTCGGGCCGATGTCTTTAATATCTGTCTCATAAGTTTTGCGGGCCCACACATTTAATCCACCAAAGCCTTCATCGTTAATAAAAATGCCACGATACTTAACCGATGGTGACTTTTGGATGTAGTTTTTAGCAATTACATGTATTTCATCTTTTTTATTGGGCACAACATCCGCCCACCAATACCAAGGCGAAACTCCCATTGTTTCGGAAATTGTAAACACACCATAGGCGGTACCTCTTCGATCACTGCCAGCAATAACCATCGCTTTTTTAATCCCTGGCAATGGCTGGTCAAGCACATCAATGAGGTACGATTCCCATTGCCCTTCAATTGCTTCGACATTAAGCTTCTTCTTTTCAATCAGCTCATCAATCAAAGCACTTTTTCCAATTGTACCAATTATAAGTACATACTCAGATGAGGGTGTATTAGTAAAATGAATATCGGGCTCTTGACCAGTTAATAATTTAACATCATCAGAAAAATGACGAACTGCTGTTTTCACAACAGCATAATCGGAAGAATCTATAATAAGCGAAGCTTCCTGACGCTCCCCTACTAATGGGAAAGTACTGCTTGATGCTTTTTCTAGAACACTTAATTGAGATGCTGGCTGACTGCAGCTTATCAGCATGGTAAGTAAACTAACAATAATAGAAAAAATGAACTTGCTCATGGTTTGATTAGTTATATGAAAACTTCGTTAACAGATGAGATGCAGGTTTTAATATGCGTGAAAAAGGTGTCGAATATATTGTGCTACTACGCTAAGCTAATTTGATTGTTAATATTCATATCGACTGTAACGAGAGAGCCCACTTACACTACGAACACCCTCTTCAACACTTCTTAAAAAAACTGCAATAAAACCTAAACCTTATTTATTCCATGGCCGACTCGCGCAATGACTTCTGCAGCAAGGCCTCAGGACCGATTCCACAAAAGGTATTGGCCGAACCCAAATCTTTAACACGCCCACTCATAAAGTCGCTGTACCAATCCATCCATGGGTAGGTATAATGGTATTTTTCAGCGGCATGCAATACCAGGCCATCGTCGCCTTTTTCTGGCAAGCGCTCACCTCTGTTTTGATAATATGTTTCGCCCACTGTGTGCAGCCATTCATGCACCCACACACCTGGATCATTCTCTTTGTACCAATTGATGTTCTCATTCAAATCATCACCAGCATTAAACTTTATGGTGATATAGCCTGTCTTAATCGGATCGTTCAAAGGGTCGGTCCATGCCAAACCAAAGTAGGAACTTTGAAAGCTACAGTCACCCTCTGATTCGCGCCAAAAAACAAATACGGCATCGTAATTACCAGCTTTTACTTCGGGCAATAACTCAACAATTGACTCGGGTTCTAAGGTAAACCAGGTATTGCTTGCCTTGTGCAGTTCAATAGGCGTTTGAATATCTTTTCGCTCTACTTCCCATTTCATGGTATTGTAGGACATGGGGTGAAATTGATTATCGATACTCCATTGGAAAAAGTCGAATCCTGCATCCAATTCATCCTTACTAAAGCGTGAACTACAACGTCCTTTAGCACTCATTCCCGTTACCTCGTGAACACCAAGCCAAAGCGCTTTCCAAACTTTTGGTTCTGGTGCATCGTTTGGTGTAAACTCAATATCTGTATCCTCAGTAACATTGACTTCTCTACGCAAGTATTGGCGTGATTCATCGGTAGCTACAGCAAACACATGATCCCCTTTGCTCACCTTTAGCTCAGCGGGAGTTGTGTAACCTGTGTATTGTCCATTGAGATAGACATGCCCCTTTTCGGTCGCCGTAATGGTGATGCTTGGTAGCGTGTCTTTTTTATTGCTGCCTGAATCACAAGCTTGTAAAGCAATTGTCAGTAGTAAAATTCCTAGTATCTGTTTCATATGTTTAAAAACTAGTATCAAGATTCAAGTATCAAGACACAAGACTGACTTGCAGAACATTTACAAGGGTTCTTTAGTCATAGCCCTGCGTGTTTAAAGCTTAATCATGATGGATTCATGTGTTTAAATTTATTTTCATTTGTCAGTTGCAACTCGCCAAAGTTAGATTTGCTCCTGTGTGAGAAACTATCTTCATGGCTCGGTTCTATTCTCTACATTTGTATTACATATTGGCGTAACAACATCAATATGGCTTTATAAATAGTATGCACTATAGGCATTTTGATTAGTATGGTATGACAAGCCTGTCTGTCGACGGGCATTATTATTACCGATAAGTATTTCGCGACCCAATTGGGTCACACAATGCGACCCAACTGGGTTATGATGTATGACCCAACTGGGTTATGGTACCTGACCCAACTGGGTCGGATTAAGTGCGTGGTAACACCAACCATATTTCATAAGGCGCTGATATAACGCAATACGATCCCACTTCCGACATAAGCAGTAGCACAATGCTACTACCCTGTCGAAATATGATTTACTTTAAACTTTAGTTATGATATTATACCGATTTAATATCGAAATGAGTCTTTGCTTCGCATACTCCCAAAGACTTTTTCGTTTATTAGCGGCATTAACGATTGCAATTTCAAAGTTTCACTTAAAGCTCACTTTGAAATGCAATTGCTATTATTTAATCGGACGTAAAATAGCGGCAAAACCACCACCTTTGGCCAACTGTAGCGTTAGCTTATCCGTTTGATTAACTTTTATGGTTTCAGCCTTGTAATCCTGTGCATATTTATTGGCATTTACTCCATCCTTAAACAGCTCCAGCTCAAAGGTTCCTTCGGGTAAAAATGAGAAATCTAATTCCATGGTTCTCTCTTCCCAATTGGTCATGCCACCAACATACCAATTTTCACCATTTTGCCTGGCCATAGCAACATACTCTCCAACACGCGCTTCTAAAGCAATAGTCTTATCCCAAACACTTGGCATTTGAGAAATAAATCGTGTACACTCTTCTTCTTGGTAGTAATTTGATGGATTATCACACATCATTTGCAGACCACTTTCAAATATTACATACATCGCCATTTGATGACAGCGTGTTCCCATACTCATTGGACGACTAAACGCTATGTTAAAATGCTCTTCTTGCGTATTAATCATGGCTCCTGGTGTGTAATCCATTGGTCCTACTGCCATGCGAATAAATGGCAGCGTAGTATTATGACCAGGTGTTATTTCCTCACTCCATTTATTATTCTCGTTACCTTTAACTCCTTCGTAACTGATAACATTTGGATAAGCCCTACGAAGACCGTTTGGTTTATACGAACCATGGTAATCAACCAGTAACTGACGCTCGGCACATTCAAGGGCAATTTGCTCGTATGAGTTAACCATGTATTGATCGGCACGCTGCATAAAATCAACCTTAATTCCCTTGGCACCCCAATTGGCATAAGTATCTAATATCTGGTCCATGTTTTCATCTAAGGGTTTCCATAAACACCACAAAATGATACCAACACCTTTCTCTTCGCCATAACGTATCAGTTCTTTCACATCCATATCGGGATTAAAATCAAGAATTTCAGTGGTTGATTTAGTCCATCCTTCATCGAGTATGACATATTCAACATCATACTCGGAAGCAAAATCAATAAAATATTTATAGGTCGCGGTATTAAGTCCAGATTCAAAATCAACGCCATAGATGTTATTGTCATTCCACCAATCCCAGGCTACTTTACCTGGTTTAATCCAATCCGTATCCTTCAATTTAAGTGGGTCTGAAAGTTGCATCACCATATCTTGCTCCAGCAATGTTTTATCATCATTGGTAATTACAAATAGTCGCCACGGAAAGGTTCTTTTTCCTTTGGTTTTAGCAATATAATCGTGCTCTTGCGTGATGATGACATTACGGTCGACCCTTGCCCCTGGTTGAGGTATGGTTTCTTTAACCGCTTTAGGAAACTTGGAAACAAACTGTCTTTTTCCTGCAGACTCTAAAAACAGGTTTGGATAATCATAAACATTAGCCTCTGAGAAAAGTACACGAACTTTTTCACTATCCTGATTAAACAAAACAGGTAAGGAGCAAAAATCACCTGTAGGAATAGAGTCGGCATTTAAATGCAAGTAGTTACGTTCGTAATGCGAGTAAGTGGAAACTTCTTTGGGGAAGTATGAGCTGGAACCATCGGGTAAAACAATATCCAATACCTCATTATCTACTTCGACATCACCTCGCATTGACGTATGGAATCGATATGCCACACCTTCGTTATACAACCTGAAATGAAGTCCAAAGCCACTTTTAAAAGATAATTGCAACTCTTTATAACGATTAGCTACCTCTCGATTTTTTAATGGCACAACAACAGTAAACTGCTCATTTTTTTCAACGATCTTATTTGATTTAAGTTGAGACGACTGAGCCAATTGCTTACCATTAATCGACATATCTATAATAACCTCTGGCAAAACTATTTGATTATTCTTTTCTACCGACCAGCTAATGTGATTTCCCACATTGACAGTCAATACTGTATTACCATCTAATGAGGTCACTTTTATTTCCTCTGCAGCAGACAGGTGCAGCAGGCTATTACAAAACAGCAGTGCTAAAAGATACTTTGTTATTCTCTTCATCATCATATTATTACTGATATTATAATTTAACCGAAAGTTCACCACCGTTTAATACTGACTTCTTGAATAAGGTTTTTCCGCTGGCATTGCGAATAATTACCTGTACTTTCTTATTCTTTTTAATTATTTCAAGGTCAAAATCCTCACCAAAGCCATGTACACTTTTCATGTTCATATAATCCCAATCTTCTGGCAATTGTGGGGTGATGGTAAATGAATTAAATCCTGTTGGACGAATGCCAAATAAGCCTTCAATAAATACACGACAGTACAAGGCACTCTCGGCCGATAAATGACGCTGGTCATTCTCGGGATATGCTTCCACTGGATAGGGAACGCGATCTCCAAGCAAACGACGGTTTGAATAATACTTTAAAAATTCTAGTCCGCGTTTAGTTTCTCCCGCAGCAAATACTCCTCTTAAACCATACAAGGTAGAGCGATCCCAGAATGTTTTATCACCAGCCTCAGTTGCTAAACCATCAGCGGTCCATAAATCAGGTGAAAACAAGGCGTTGGTCGTTGCTTCTTTACGGTCATAAATACCTACTGTTAATGGGATACAGATCCAAGCTCTTAAAACATCATTCCCCTCGTAATACCTGTAAGTATCAAATCCCATTACATTGGCACCAAAATGTTGCTCTATGTTAAGCTTTAGCTCTTTCGCCTGTGAGCTATAATCGTCCGCCTTTTCGTTGCCCATGCCTAATTCATGACATAAATACGAAGCAGAAACCAAGGCATCGTAATAAAGAGACGATGTACATAAGTTAGCATCACCAGCTGGGAAGCGCCCCTCCAACTCATCAGAATCAGAATTTACCACACCATTATCATTGATTTTACGGCGGCTAAACTCAAGGCACCACTCTATCAAAGGCCACAACTCCTGCGCTACAGCCTTATCGCTATAAGTTAAAGCGAAACGTGCTGCTCCATAGGCAATCATAGCGGCATCTCCCCTGTCACCAGCACCATCCCAAAAACTAATGCCCTCGGCAATAATCGATGATGGAATGGGTTTATACTCATCATTCATAAAACGAGCGAAATGACGATAGGAGTTAATAGCCGATTCATTGCCGTAATCGTAGCCCTGAAATGGAAAGAAAGGATTGATATACTCAGCCTGGTCATTGGCCCAAATGGCTGCATAATAGTTCAAACCTCCTGGACCGTGCATGGGACCACCTTTTGTTTGATAAATACTTTCATTAGCTCTTATTTTGGCAAAAGCAAAAGCTGTGTTTAAGGTGTTATCCGGCGTTTCTAATATCAGGTTGTCCCATAGTTCACTCACAAAAGAATCTCTTTTTATCAACTCTTGTTCAACGTCGATATCCAATGCCTTTTCGTTTTGCTTTTGTGCTGTGATGGTCACATAAAAAACAATGGACTCGCCAGCAGCAATCTTCTTTGAACCAGTATTGATTGTTTGGTAACGCACAACATAAGGACCTTCGACTGTTCTCTCAGCATGTGCAACCAACTGCTTGCTAAGCTCAGGAATTTCAACAAATACATCTTCAGCACCTGGATTACTTAGTACATATTTTTCGCAAAAAGCAGGCTGATCGTAGGATACAAAGTGTGTACTTTCAAGCTGCAAATTTAAAACGGGCTTGGTTCGAAAGTAATTAAACTGAAGCTCTCGGCGCACTGTTAGTTTGCCATCGTGCTGCACCTCGTGGGTCAGCTCTTGCGTAGGCCTACGCCCTTCTATGTGCAAGCCTTTGACTATATCATCATTAATGGTGCGAAGTAAGCCGCCTCTTGTTTGGTTAGGAATAATGCGCAACATGGGCCAAACAAGTTCCCGACCAATACTGAAACTATTATCTGCATTAACCCCGTATTTTACTACCGCAGAGATATACTTACCACTCATTTCTATATCATCATGGTGCGGTAAATTTGAATCCTTTACCGACCATTTGATGCTTCCATCATCATTTATTTCCCAAATATTTTTATCTGTTTGTCCAATAGAACTTATGCTAATGGCCAACAATACAATTAAGAAGAGATTTTTCATATGATTATATTTACTTTCATTTACCATATGGAACTCTCAAGTAAATTTTATCATCCTCCTGTGTGAAAATTTGGATGCTAAATTTCATGATCGTTTCATGTGTTTATATTTTGTTTTTTATTGTCACTACTTATCCCGATTTATCGGGATGGAACTCGCCAAAATTAATCTTACTCCTGTGTGAGAATCGATCCTCATGGCTCGTTTCATATACTCTAATTAATTACAAGTTTTTAAGCCACTTTATTAGTGGAGCTATTAATATTTTTCTCTCTCGGATCAAGACATATATAATCCTGACGATATGGTGTTTTGTTTTTAATGACGCTG
>NZ_VKDE01000110.1 GCF_007097485.1 Carboxylicivirga sp. M1479
TCCATTTTAGGCACACGTTCTGCATTTTTTCGGATATAAGCGACTGCTTCTTTTTCACCTGCTTTTGGATTACAAGCTGCCATTGGAGCTGCGGCTGCAACACCGGCTGCCAATCCCATATTTTTTAAAAATGATCGTCTGTTTGTTGTCATTTCTCTATATTTTAATTTTACAATTCTTTTCCTTCATGAATAGCCTTTTCTGCTTCCTGTGCCAGTTTAAGTATCTGCTTCACCACTTTGGGGTGCTGAGCGGCTATATCGGTTGTTTCGCCTAAATCA
>NZ_VKDE01000111.1 GCF_007097485.1 Carboxylicivirga sp. M1479
TACTTAAAATAAAATTATAAATCTATAAAACAAACACTACTTTGTATAGTAAGTTGTTTGTATCATTAAAGGTATATTAATCCTTACATGATAATGAAATCAATTCATCCGATCACCCAATACGCTTTGCCTGAAGTCAATAATAGCAGCAGCTTCATGCTCTTCCTGCATTACTTTCTCTATTTGAACAACAATATCGGGATATTTCTCAGCCAGATTCGTTTTTTCTGCAATGTCTGTTTGAAGGTCATATAGCTCCAATTTCCCTAATTCTGTATTAC
>NZ_VKDE01000112.1 GCF_007097485.1 Carboxylicivirga sp. M1479
CGTGCGCCTACAAGCGGTTGGAGCGGATTTAATCCGTGACAGCGTGCCTTTTGCATAATGAGCCTACGAGTTAGTCGTAGTTAGCAAGGTTAAGACTTTCAGGGTCGGAGCCGAAGCGAAAGCGAGTCTGAATAGGGCGAAAAAGTTAGCTGCGCTAGACGCGAAACCAAGTGATCTACCCATGATCAGGTTGAAGCTGTGGTAACACACAGTGGAGGACCGAACCAGTTGACGTTGAAAAGTCTTTGGATGAATTGTGGGTAGGGGTGAAAGGCCAATCA
>NZ_VKDE01000113.1 GCF_007097485.1 Carboxylicivirga sp. M1479
TCTTTGCAAATCTTTGCAAACAACATTTATGCTCAAAAACCGAACATTATTCACATCCTGGCCGATGATGTTGGTTTTGACGATTTGAGCTGCTTTGGTTCAAAAGATATCTCTACTCCTAATTTGGACGCTTTAGCTGAGCAAGGAATGAAGTTCACAAATTTCTATGCGCCCCACGGTACTTGTACACCTTCACGTGCTGCCTTGTTAACAGGGCGCTATGCCCCTCGTGTCAACGAAGGCAAAGGACTGTATGTGCTGTTTCCTCACTCTAAAACAGG
>NZ_VKDE01000114.1 GCF_007097485.1 Carboxylicivirga sp. M1479
CCAAGAAAAGCAAGTATTGCGGCTCGTACCGTAAACGGACACACGTAGTTGGGTTGAGTATACTAAGGCGCTCGAGTGATTCATGGCTAAGGAACTAGGCAAATTAACTCCGTAACTTCGGGAGAAGGAGTGCTCACAGTAATGTGAGCCGCAGAGAAATGGCCCAGGCGACTGTTTATCAAAAACACATGGCTTTGCTAAATCGAAAGATGATGTATAAGGCCTGACACCTGCCCGGTGCCGGAAGGTTAAGTGGAGATGTTAACTTCGGTGAAGCATTG
>NZ_VKDE01000115.1 GCF_007097485.1 Carboxylicivirga sp. M1479
CTTAGATGTTTCAGTTCCCCGGGTTTGCCTCTATTGCTAGATACTATGTCTTCAACATAGTGGGTTGCCCCATTCAGAAATCTACGGATTAATAGTTATTTGCACTTCCCCGTAGCTTATCGCAGCTTATCACGTCTTTCATCGCCTCTGAGAGCCTAGGCATTCCCCGTACGCCCTTATCTACTTTCTTTTACACACACCTAGTTGGTGTTTATGATTTTATTTTGTGTTGCCAATATGTCAAAGATCTTTTAGCTTTTCAGTTCCTAAGGCTCTATTCT
>NZ_VKDE01000116.1 GCF_007097485.1 Carboxylicivirga sp. M1479
AACACCTTCAAGCCCTTTTAGCTTAAAACGATTAAATCCTTTGTTGTATTTAATCTGACCAAAGACAGCCTCTGGTTCAATAGGCCGTTTACTTCGGTGATGTAACCCCTTATCGCTATTAAGAGCCTCTCTGGCTTTTTGTTTATAAGCTCTCAGCCTAAAATTGACTTCGATGCTACGGTTGCCTTTGCCTTTAAAGCATCGCCCTCTGATTTGGCAGTTGCTGCAGTTTTTTGCTCTATACTTTCTAAGTGTACTTTTATAACCATGAGCATTTTGCT
>NZ_VKDE01000117.1 GCF_007097485.1 Carboxylicivirga sp. M1479
GAACCTTGTTAATAAGCAGATTATCATTATTAGCGATGGCTTTTATCACAGGTAACAATTGTGGTATTTTCTTCATATAAGAACTACATACAATCAGGGCCCAATACCTCTCCCACGGATTATCTGATGCTAAAGCCTTAGATAGCTTTTTATGTGACTTTGAAATACTTAGTAATTGTAAATCGGCTATTGATGCTAATCGCTTTATTTCCTTACTATTCATCTGTCCAAAAGCTTCCGGATTCTCAAAGGCATGTTGAATCAGGTAGTACTCCGGATAA
>NZ_VKDE01000118.1 GCF_007097485.1 Carboxylicivirga sp. M1479
CCAAGAAAAGCAAGTATTGCGGCTCGTACCGTAAACGGACACACGTAGTTGGGTTGAGTATACTAAGGCGCTCGAGTGATTCATGGCTAAGGAACTAGGCAAATTAACTCCGTAACTTCGGGAGAAGGAGTGCTCACAGTGATGTGAGCCGCAGAGAAATGGCCCAGGCGACTGTTTATCAAAAACACATGGCTTTGCTAAATCGAAAGATGATGTATAAGGCCTGACACCTGCCCGGTGCCGGAAGGTTAAGTGGAGATGTTAACTTCGGTGAAGCATTG
>NZ_VKDE01000119.1 GCF_007097485.1 Carboxylicivirga sp. M1479
TTATCCGGAGTACTACCTGATTCAACATGCCTTTGAGAATCCGGAAGCTTTTGGACAGATGAATAGTAAGGAAATAAAGCGATTAGCATCAATAGCCGATTTACAATTACTAAGTATTTCAAAGTCACATAAAAAGCTATTTAAGGCTTTAGCATCAGATAATCCGTGGGAGAGGTATTGGGCCCTGATTGTATGTAGTTCTTATATGAAGAAAATACCACAATTGTTACCTGTGATAAAAGCCATCGCTAATAATGATAATCTGCTTATTAACAAGGTTC
>NZ_VKDE01000012.1 GCF_007097485.1 Carboxylicivirga sp. M1479
ATAATAGCCTCCATATCTAGCTTTAAAACAAAATACCAGCTCAACTACAGCCTCTCAGCGGTATAGCATATTAACAAACGCGATTCAATTTTAAAACATAAAAAAAGAGGATGCCGTAATTTTGGACACCCTCTTTCTTTTTACAATTAAAAATGTCTTATTTTCTAATGACAGCCCCTAGTTCTCGTTCGTAGTTGCTCATCATTTTTTTCATAATTTTATCAATCTGCTTGTCGTTTAATGTTTTTGTTTCATCCTGAAGGATAAAGCTAACAGCATATGATTTTTTGCCAGTACCTAACTTATCTCCTTCAAATACATCAAATAACGAGATTCGTTTTAGAAGCTTTTTTTCTGTTTTCTGAGCAATTTGCTTCACTTGCTCAAACTTCACTTCTTTATTTAATACAAGCGCTAAGTCTCTTTTTACTTCAGGGAATTTTGATATTTCCGTAAAAATAACGCTCTTCTTACTACTTTTTTTAAGTATTACATTCCACTTAATTTCAGCGAAGTAAACAGGTGTGTCTATGTCAAAATCTTTTAAAATTTTAGCATGAACAACACCAAAGTCAATTACAGATTTATCACCCTGTGTTAAACTAAGTCCTTCTGCAAATAGATCTGATTTAGTTTCTTCTTCATTAAAATCATTAAATGAAAGCCCAACGCGCAATAGAATGTTTTCAATTTGATTTTTCAAGCTGAAGAAACTTACCTTTTGTTCTGGGGTATTCCAGTTAACTGCGTTTTGATTACCAACCATGAATAATGATAGGCATTGCTCTTCATTATAACTATTTAAATCAGTTTTGTCACTCTCAGCTTTGTAATGGTATGAGTTACCAAATTCAAAGAATTTCAAGTCACTATTGCGTCTGTTTACATTATGGCTTATTGATTCGAGACCACCGAATAGCAATGTTTGGCGCATACCATTTAAGTCATTACTTAAAGGATTGGCTAGCTCAACAACTGCATTGCGAGGGTACGATTCTAAGTTTTCGTAGTAAGCCGATTTTGTAAGCGAGTTGCACATAATTTCGCTAAAACCTTGAGCCGTTAGTTGGTTAGCGATTATGTTTTTTGATTTATGATCGTCAGGCTTTTGAGAGTAAACAATGGTGCTATTAACCGATGCTGGCATCTCAACATTGTTGTAGCCATAAATTCGAAGAATTTCTTCTATTATGTCAGCTTCGCGTTGCACATCAACTCTATACGGAGGAACCAATAATGATAAGCCTTCTTCTGTTTCATTGGTGATCTCAATGTCAAGCGCTGCTAAAATGCTTTTAACGGTATCGTTCGATAGATCTTTACCAATCAACCTCGCAATGTTTCTGTAGGTAACATCAACTTTAAAAGGTTCTACTTTTTCAGGATAAATATCAGTGATCTCGCTTGATATAGTGCCACCTGCAACATCTTTTATTAATAGAGCAGCTCTTTTTAGAGCGTGTATAGTCATTTCAGGATCTACGCCACGCTCGAATCTGAAACTCGCGTCGGTGCTTAATGTGTGGCGTTTGGCTGTTTTTCGAACCCAAACTGGGTTGAAATAGGCGCTTTCCAAAAATAGTTTAGTTGTTTTTTCACTTACTCCACTTTTAATGCCGCCAAAAACACCTGCAATGCACATACCACCTTCTGTGTTGCAAATCATTAAATCCTGATCTGAAAGTTCTCTTTCAACTTCATCAAGCGTTTGAAATTGGCTTCCTTCGGCTAATGTTTTTACAATTACTTCATCTCCGATAATTTGATCGCCATCAAATGCGTGAAGAGGCTGACCAAGTTCGTGTAATACAAAATTGGTAACATCTACAACATTATTGATTGGACTAAGGCCAATGGACTTTAGTTTTGTCTGCAACCATTCTGGCGATTCTTTAATAGTAACATCGCTGATGGTAACACCACAGTATCGCGGACAGGCCTCTGTGTTTTCAACACTTACTTTTATGGGGTAGTTGTTGTTTTCAATATTGAATGCATCTACCGATGGTAGCGTTAGCTCTACATTATTTTGATGTTGCTTTAAATAGGCGGCTAAATCACGTGCTACACCATAATGCGACGAACCATCTACGCGGTTAGGCGTTAAGTCAATTTCAATACTTGTGTCGTTTTCTACCTTGAAATAGTCTTTTGCCAAAGTGCCAACAGTAACATCATTAGGTAATACCATTATGCCATCGTGACTTGATCCAAGGCCAATTTCATCCTCGGCACAAATCATACCCATCGACTGTTCACCTCTTATTTTAGATTTTTTAATTGTAAAGCTTTCATCACCACTATATAAAATAGTACCTACAGTTGCTACAACTACTTTTTGCCCTGCGGCTACATTAGGAGCGCCACAAACAATTGGCAATGGCTCATCTCCACCAATATTAACTGTTGTAACACTTAGCTTGTCAGCGTTGGCATGTTTTTCACAGCTTAAAACTTCACCAATTACAAGGCCTTCTAATCCACCTTTAATTGATTGAATTTCTTCTATGCCCCCAACTTCAAGGCCTATGTCAGTTAGAATTTCTGATACTTTTTCGGGTGCTAAATCAATATTGAGGTAGTTTTTTAGCCAATTGTATGAAATATTCATTCGTCTAAAATAATTATAGGTTGAACATCAAAGAGATGCATTGTACATCATTGTACTCCTTTAAAAAAGAGCAAACAAAAGTAGTTAATTAGATTTCGAATAACGAAAAAATGAAGTTTGATTTTAGTAATAACTTAGCTTTTAGAGTAAAGTAATGTACTCATCAATTATAAAAAGTGGTGCTTTTGTCGCTTAGCTTACGAATACATATCTTTGAACATATTATGAACAAGGATATGACAAACATGGAGAATAAAAGACCTCTGATACTTGTAACAAACGACGATGGTATCAAAGCAAGTGGCTTAGAGTCTTTGGTGAAGATGTTGAAAACGATAGGTGATGTTGTTATTGTGGCACCCAATGAGTCATACTCGGGTATGTCGCATGCGATTACTGTTAAAACACCATTGTATGCTAAATTGGTAAAAGAAAGAGACGGCTTGCAACTGTATAAAGTTAATGGTACACCCGTTGATTGTGTGAAATTGGCTATTAACGTTTTACTTGACCGTAAGCCCGATTTATTGGTGTCTGGAATTAATCATGGTACAAACTCAAGTATTAGTTTGCATTACTCCGGTACGGTTGGAGCCGCTAGAGAGGGGGCATTGAATCAAATACCCGCAGTTGGTTTTTCGTTATTGAATTATCGACACGATGCTGACTTTACAGAAGCTATTAAGGTGGCCGAACATGTAGTGCAGTCAGTATTGAATGATAAATTACCTATCGGCACTTTTCTTAACGTTAATGTACCTGATGTTACCCCAATAAAAGGATCAAAGGTTGTTAGACAAAGTAAAGGAAAATGGGTTGAGGAGTTTGAGCAAAGGAAAGATCCTCGCGGAAGAGATTATTTTTGGTTAACTGGTCACTTTCAAAACCTCGAGCCCGAAGCTAAGGATACAGATGAATACGTGCTGGATAAAGGATATGCTTCCATTGTACCTTGTCATTTAGATGCAACAAACTACAATTTACTACCATACCTAAAGGAGCAAAACTATGAACTGTAAGTGTAATAAGCTTTTTATTGGTATGTTAATTGGTGTATTGCTGCCCATTATTATGTCCTTTGCTTTGTATTATTTTCTGTATCGGGGCGAATTAGGATTTTTGCCATTCTTGCACCAAATGGTTCAAATAGGAAGTATCGGAAAATTGCTAAGTATTAGTGTTCTGCCAAATTTAGTAGTGTTCTTAATCGCAATTAATAAAGAGCGCTTATTGGCTGCACGCGGCATTGTAACATCCACCATTATTTATGCGATTATTGTTATCGCATTTAGGTTATTAGTTTAATAGGAATAAACAACAATATGCGTTATTACATCATTGCTGGAGAGGCATCGGGCGATTTACATGCATCAAATTTAATGAAAGCTTTTAAGGAGCAGGATGCAGATTATGATTTTCGGTATTGGGGCGGCGATTTAATGCAACAACAAGGCGGAACACTTGTACGACATTATAAGGATACCGCTGTTATGGGCCTGTGGGATGTGTTAATGAACCTACGCTCAATCAAGAGGAATTTCAAACTTTGTCAGGATGATTTATTGGCCTACAAACCTGATGTGCTGATATTGGTTGATTATGCTGGATTTAATTTGCGTATGGCCAAGTTTGCCCATGAGCACAATATTTTGGTTTATTACTATATATCGCCAAAGTTGTGGGCCTGGAATCAAAAAAGGGTCAAAAAAGTTAAAGCCAATGTCGATCGGATGTTTACAATCCTACCTTTTGAAACAACTTTTTTTCAAAAGCATGGTGTAGAGGTGCAATATAGTGGTAACCCAGTATTGGATGCAATCGATAATAGGGCAAACAAAGATGAGACATTTGAAGATTTTGTTTCTCGTAATCACTTGGATAATCGTCCAAAAGTGGCCTTGTTGGCTGGAAGCCGAAAGGGAGAGATCTCATATAATTTACCCGACATGCTTCAGCTTGTTGATAAATTTCCAGAGTATCAGTTTGTAATTGCTGGAGCTCCATCGTTTGAAGTTAGTGAGTATGATTCATTTATTGAAAATAAGGATGTGGCTGTTGTATCGGGTCAAACCTATGAATTGTTACAACAGGCTCGTGCCGCCATGGTAACTTCAGGTACAGCAACTTTAGAAACGGCCTTGCTTAATTGTCCTCAAGTGGTTTGCTACAAAATGTGGGGCGGTGCGTTCACTGACTTTATTGCTAAAAAAATATTGATAAAGGTACCGTATATATCTTTGGTTAATTTGGTGCTTGACAAAGAGGCAGTATTAGAGTTATTTCAAAAGGATTTTTCGATTGAAAAATTAGAAAATGAATTGCGATTATTACTCGATGAAAGTGCCAGAAGAAAGGAAATGCTAATTGATTATAATGAGTTACATGAGCGCATGGGTGGGCCAGGATCGAGTTCTCGCACTGTGCAGTTGATGTTAAATTCGTTAGCTCAAGATGGAAAATACAATGCTGTTGATAATTAATGAAATATGTAGGTAATATGTTAGCTATTTTTAAACGAGAGATAACCTCTTTCTTTAGTTCTATCACAGGCGCTTTGGTTGTATCTGTTTTTTTACTGCTAACGGGTTTGTTTTTGTGGGTAATACCTAACGAGTTTAATATTTTGTACGGAGGTTATGCCACCCTCGAATCACTTTTTTACATAGCACCTTGGGTGTATTTGTTTCTTGTGCCAGCTGTATGTATGCGCTTATTTGCCGATGAAAAAAGAATGGGAACACTCGACTTACTTTTAACGAGGCCTGTTTCAGAGATGCAAATAGTATTCGGTAAGTTTTTGGCTGGTTTGGTAGTGGTGGTTATTAGTTTATTGCCAACATTAATTTATGTTTATTCTGTATATCAGTTAGGTAATCCCATTGGTAATTTAGATATGGGAGCAACCTGGGGATCTTATATTGGCTTATTTTTTTTAGCTGCTGTTTATGTGGCTATTGGTGTGTTTGCATCATCCATAACCGATAACCAAATTATTGCATTTGTAATTGCTGTTTTGTTGTCGTTTATGCTGTATTCGGGATTTGACTTGTTGGCAGAATTGCCATCCATGCGTTCGCAACGCGATTTAATTATTTACCTCGGAATTGATAGCCATTACAGTTCATTAAGTCGGGGAGTTATTGATATTCGTGATATCGTGCATTTATCGTCGCTCGTCTATTTCTTTTTATTTTTAACCAAGCTTTCCATATTGCGTCACAAGCGTTAATAGCCAGTTTATTATGAAGATAAGTACAAATCATCCGAATAAGTTAGTTCAATTGGCTGTTCTTCTCTTGGGTTTAGCAGCTCTTTCGTGGTTAAGTCATCAAGTGTTTTTTCGGATTGATTTAACATCAGAAAAACGATATACCTTAACTGATGCTACCAAGCATTTTATGGAAGATATTTCTTCGGACCTGTATGTTAAGGTTTATTTAGAAGGAGAATTGAATCCAGGATTCAGGCGTTTGTCCACTGCTACAAGGGAAATGTTGCAGGAGTTAAAAGCTCATGCAGGGAATCAGATGCAGTTCGAATTTATCAATACTGATAAAGGTGTTGCTGAAGAGAAAAAACAGCTACTGAAGGAATTGGCAGAGTTTGGTTTTGAGCCTCAAACAGTTTTTGAGAACGGCGAAGATGGTCGTCAGATTCAGTCTTATGTTTTTCCATATGCAGTGGTTTATTATCACGAGCGTGTAGTTGGTGTTAATTTATTGGATAATTTACCATCGAGAAGTGGTTCTGAAAATCTTAATATTTCCATTGAAAGTTTGGAGTATAAATTAACAAATGCGTTCAAAAAACTATTGACGAATGAGAAACCGAAAATAGCATTTTTGGAAGGGCATGGAGAATTGGACGAATTAGATGTGATTGAAGCAACGGATGCATTATCGTCCTATTACCAGGTGGATAGAGGACAGATTGGAAATGATGCTTCTATCTTAAATTCCTACAAAGCTGTGATCATTGCGAAGCCATCTCAAGCTTTTTCAGAGAAGGATAAATTTGTTATCGACCAGTATTTAATGAATGGTGGCCGACTTTTATACTTGCTTGACGCTGTTAATGTAACCCTGGATAGCTTGCGTAGAGCACCTCAAACATTAGGTCTTTACAACGATGTTAACCTCGATGATCAATTATTTAAATATGGGATACGTGTCAACCCAGTGTTGGTTGAGGATGTTCAGTCGGGACGCATTTTAATGAATGCAAAGCCACAAGGGCAACCGCAACTGGTGCCAATGCCTTGGTTGTATAGTCCTTTGTTAGGAACAGCTCAAAATCATCCGGTAACCAGAAATACCAATTTGGTAAGGGGCGAATTTACCAGTACAATTGATACTGTTGGAGCAAATCTTAGCATTGACAGACACGTTCTATTGCGAACTTCACAATATACTAAGGTTAACCAAACGCCTGTTTTCATTAGCATGGCAAGTGTTAATCAAAAGCCGCGACAACAGGATTTTTCAGTTTCGCATCAAGCAGTGGCCGTTTCGCAAACGGGCGTTTTTACTTCTGTATTTGCCAATAGACAAATACCCTCGGGTTTATCTAATGTAGAAAGCGTTAAAACGCAAAGCATACCCACTCGCATGATTGTTGTGGCTGATGGCGATATTATTCGAAATATGGTGCGCTTTAAGCATTCTAATCCGCAAATCGAACGTTTGGGATATGATGAAGGTACTATGCAAGTTTTTGGCAATAAGGATTTTATTGTGAATGCCGTTAATTACTTATGTGATGATGAAGGTTGGATGGAGTTACGAGGGCGTCATTTAACCTTGCGCTTACTGGATAAGAAAAAGCTAGCGGATGGAACTAATTGGTGGAAGTGGTTAAATCTCGGATTGCCAATTATTTTGGTTCTATTGGCAAGTGCATTGTTTGTGTATGTTCGCTACCGTCGATTTGGTAAATGATACCTTATTGAAAATAAGTGCTTTGATGAAAATGAGGTAATTGTTAATAACTCATGAAAAGATAACGAAAACGCCATTTTGAGCAGTAGTGTTTTTTTGTATCTTGCAAAGTATGTTATTAGGCATCTGTTAAGGATGCATAAAGCATGTAATTAGCTGTTTTTTTGATATATTTGATAAAAACTATTAACTGAAAGAACGTATGAAATTTGTTGTTTCCAGTACTGAATTACTATCCCACCTTCAAGCTATCAGTCGTGTAATTAGTAATAAAAGTACATTACCAATCCTCGATAATTTTTTATTCGACTTAAAAGACAATAAACTGGTATTGACGGCTTCTGACCTTGAAGTTACAATGGTAACTTCGTTGGATATTGATAATTCAGACGGAGAGGGTATTATTGCTCTGCCATCGCGCATATTATTGGAAACACTTAAGAAGTTCCCTGAGCAACCTTTGAATTTCGATATTGACATGGACTCTTTCGGTGTTAATATTGTGACCGAAAAAGGTAAGTTTAGTATTGTTGGTCAAAACGGAGCTGATTTTCCTAAATTGCCGCAGTTAGATGCTGATAAAAGTTCAAGTCTACAGGTAGAAGTTGGACTATTGGAGTCAGGTGTTAATAAAACGTTGTTTGCTACAGCAGATGATGAATTACGCCCTGTAATGAACGGTATTTTAGTGGAGTTGTCGCCCGATAATATGACTTTTGTGGCTTCTGATTCACACAAGTTAGTAAGGTATCGTCGTTTAGATGCTAAAACAGATTTTTCTGCATCGTTTATTTTGCCTAAAAAGCCAGCAGGATTATTAAAGAATGTATTACCAAAAGAAAGCGGTGAGGTTGCCATTGAGTTTGATGATAAAAATGCCTTTTTTACTTTGCCTAACTATAAATTAGTATGCCGCTTAGTTGAAGGTAATTATCCTAGCTATAATGCTGTTATCCCACAGGATAACCCCTATAAAGTAATAATTGATCGTAGCGAATTTCATAACACCCTAGGTCGTGTTTCTATTTTCTCTAACCAGGCAAGTAATTTGGTTAAGTTGAAAATGACAGCTGGAGAAATGATTGTTTCGGCTCAAGATATTGACTTTAGTATTTCGGCTCATGAGCGTTTAAGCTGTCAATACGAAGGTGATGAAATGGAAATAGGTTTTAAGTCGGGTTTCTTAGCAGATATACTTGATAATTTAAACTCTACAGATGTTATTCTCGAATTATCAGACCCATCAAGAGCTGGTATTTTGTTACCATTTGAAAACGGAGAAAATGAAGAAGAGCTTATGTTGTTAATGCCAATGATGATTAACGTATAGCTAAGCTAAAATATAAAGTTGGGCCGCTGTAGTTTATTCTATAGCGGCTTTTTTATTTTTTTGATAATTGAAAAAGATTGATCTCGAAACAATATTGTCCTAAAGGTTTTTTTTGATATGAATGCAATTGTTTCAAATTAAGTTGTTTATATGTGGTTTTTTTAAGCTTGGGTATTTTTGAACGCTGTGCACTATGGCCTCTCTTTTAAATCGCTTACGTTTTATCAAAAGCTTTAGAGAGACCGGGAAGCTGAGAACTTGTTCGAAGATCACCCGGCCGCACTTAAGTTTGAGATAAATAAGAAAGTTATTTAAAAAGTAGCCTTGATCTTTTTTCCTTAGTTTTTGTGATCAAGAACAAAAAGTAAGTCCGGTTTGGGCGGATAGCCCAATTGATAAAAATAATTAGGACAACATTGATCCCGAAACATTAACTTTTCCTGTTAATCCATTTTTTTTGGTTTCTCTATTGAAATCAAAATAGTTGGTAGAATATTTGATAGGTCATCAACTCAATAAAAAAATGTATTTTTGTGCGCTTAATAGCACTAAATAGAAAGGTGAAAATGCAAAAGAAGAAAGTCGTAATAGGTCTGTCAGGAGGTGTTGATTCAAGTGTTGCTGCTTATGTATTAAAGGAGCAAGGGTATGAAGTGATAGGCTTGTTTATGAAAAATTGGCATGACACAACAGGTGTTCTAAAGTCCGATTGCCCATGGTTAGATGATCAGTTTGATGCTCAGGCGGTAGCCATGAAATTAGATATTCCATTTCACACCGTTGATTTAAGTGATTTTTATCGTCAGCGCGTGGTTGACTATATGTTTGCCGAGTATGAAAGAGGGCGAACACCCAATCCTGATGTTTTATGTAATCGCGAGATTAAGTTTGATGTATTCATGGATAAAGCCATGGAGTTAGGTGCAGATTATGTGGCTACTGGGCATTATTGTCGTAAAGAAACAGTAGAAGAGAATGGAGTAGAAGTACACCGCTTACTAGCGGGTAGTGATGATAATAAGGATCAGAGTTATTTTTTATGCCAGTTAAGTCAGGCGCAATTGGAGAAGGCTTTATTTCCCATAGGCGATATTGTAAAACCTGAGGTGAGGCGAATTGCCAATGAACTTAACCTGATTACGGCACACAAAAAAGATTCGCAAGGAATCTGTTTTGTGGGTAAAGTTGATTTGCCTGTATTTTTACAGCAAAAGCTTGAGCCTAAAAAAGGGCGTGTTTTTATAGTTGATAATGACAGTGATCTATTCAATCGTGATTGGCGCTTATGTGAAGGAGAAAATCCAAAAGATGAAGATTTAGAAATTCTTTCTCAGCCCTATGCCTTTCATCCAAAATACGGTAAGAAAATAGGCGATCATAATGGTGCTCATTTTTATACCATCGGTCAGCGCAAAGGTTTAAATATTGGAGGTTTTCCTGAGCCATTATTTATCATAGGAACCAACGTGGACTTTAACCAGGTTTATGCGGGCATGGGTAAGCAGCATCCAGGATTGTTTCGTAAAGTACTACGTGTATTACCTGATGAAATTCATTGGGTTAGAAGTGATATGGCCATGGAAATTGGAGAATCACGTCGTTTAAATTTACGAATCAGGTATCGTCAACCTTTGCAAAAAGGCGTATTGCATCGTCGTGCTAATGGATTATTTTTAGTATTTGATGAGCCTCAACGTGGTATTACTGCAGGGCAGTTTGCGGCATGGTATAAGGATGACGAATTAATTGGTTCAGGTGTTATATCTTAAGTGAGCCCCGATGAAAGCATATAATCCTGAAATGCATACAGCAGAGCACGTACTTAATCAAACCATGGTTCAGATGTTTGCTTGTAATCGTTCTTTCTCCAATCATTTAGAACGAAAGAAATCAAAATGTGACTATCGATTTCAAAGGTCCTTAACTAAGACTGAAGAGTTAGCCATTGAAAAACAAGTGAATGAAACATTGGCGCTGCATTTGAATGTTACTGAAGAAATATTGGAGCGTAAAGAAGCAAGTCGTTTATTTGATCTTGAAAAATTGCCAGATGCGAGTGGAGAGCAAGTTCGAATTGTGCGTGTTGGCGATTATGATGCTTGTCCATGCATTGGTGAGCATGTGAAAAATACGAGTGAAGTTGGACAGTTTCTGTTGGGATCAACGAGTTTTGGCGATGGAGTGCTTCGAATAAGATTTAAGTTAAAGCGACCACTATAATACACAATGGCATTCAATCCAGAATGGCATTTTTCTTTGTTTATAAATGGGTAAGCATTATGTGATAATCCTATGATGCACTAATGTTATTTGAGCATTTTAGGACTCACAAACCATTCTATTTTACCCTCTCTAGCATTAATTTCACTCCATTTATCGGTGTTAAAAGAGATAGAAATGGTGCCAGTGGTTGGGAAATGAAGGTAATCGCTATCTGTGAAATTAATAGCCATCATTGCTATTTCTGGGTTGTGTCCAATAATCATAATTGTTTCATGATGATCGTCGTATTGGGCCAAGTAGTCAATTAATTGAGAGGTTGTATAGCCATCGTAAAGGAACTGTTCATGCACGATGTTTGATGGTTCAATACCTAGATTATTGGCAAAGCGTTCGGTGGTTTGCTCAGCTCTACACGCTTTACTAGTAATAAGAAGGTTGGGCTTAATGCGTTTCGATTTCATGCTTTCTGCTACCAATATTGAATCGGAATAACCTCTTGGCAATAATTCACGCTCAAAATCCGATTTTGAACTCATAAAACCAATTTGTTCTGTTTTGGCATGGCGTGCTAATATGAGAGTTTTCATAATTAATCTGTTTTTTTTGCAGACTTCTTCTTTCGAATAATGTTGTCAAGCTCAGCTAAATAATTGTACGAGGCTTGTTGCGCCCTAAGTGGCTGAGCACACGTTGGAATTCTAATGTTATTCAGATTCTGATCTATTTTCCTAACTTTTACATTATCACGCAACTGCATTTCCAATATGGTTAAAATCTCAGACTTCAACTCTTCCTGCTCAATAGGGAAAGCTGTTTCTATTCTTCTGTTTATATTTCTATTGAGCCAATCGGCCGACGATAAAAACATCTCGGTATTATTATCATTACCAAAAACCCAAATTCGTGCATGTTCTAAATAACTATCCACCAAACGAACCACACGAATATTTTCGCTATAACTTTGTTCAGGCACCAGGCAGCAAATGCCGCGTACTATTAAGTCTACTTTTACACCTGCCTGACTGGCTTCATATAATTTACTGATCAGGTTTTTGTTTTGAATTCCATTCATCTTCAGTAAGATATAGCCTTTTTTGCCATTCTGAGCAAGTTCTATCTCCCTGTTGATGCGATTCATAATGCCTTTTCGCAAGTTAATTTGCGTTATTAAAAGTTTATTGAGTTTAGGTTTGTTATTCTGATCTTCCAAATACTTAAACAACCCTTCCATGTCATCCAGATAGGCATCGTTACAGGTGAAAAAACCATGGTCGGCGTAGGAGCGTGCCGTTTTTTCGTTAAAGTTACCAGTGCTTAAATAGGCAAATGAGCGCTTGCGAACTCCATTGGAACGACGTATTGCCAATGCCATTTTTGCATGTACTTTAAGGCCTGGAATGCTATAAATTATTTTGATGCCAGCCTTTTCCATTTGCTTGGCAAAGTACAGATTATTAGCTTCGTCGAACCGAGCCTTTACTTCAACAAAAACAGTTACTTTTTTCTTGTTGTGGGCTGCAAATATTAGGGCTCCAACTACTTCGGAGTTACTAGCAACTCTATACTGCGTTACTTTAATCTCATCCACCTTTTCGTCAGTTGCCGCTTCGCGTAAGAATTGTATCACATAGTCGAAAGAGTGATAGGGGTAGTGTAAAACTCGTTCTTTACGCTTAATGGCTTCAAACATTGAGCCTGCTTCTTCTAATTCAAAAGGTTTAATGGGCGGAGGTCCTTGCCACTCAAGTTTAGGTGCATAGGGGTTCGGTAGAGAGAAAAAATCATGCAGATTTTGATAACTACCTGTCTCAACTAATTCGATGGGTTTGATATCAAAGGACTTCATTAAAAAACTCAAAACATCGGCGGGAATGGACCTGTCGTGATAAAGACCTGCAGGTGTACCTGTTTTTCTGAGGGCAAGATTTTTTCTAATCTTCTCCACTAAATCGCCCCAGAATTCATCTTCAATACCTAAATCGGCGTTACGAGCAATCTTAACACCCCAGCTCCCAACCACATCGTAGCCTGGAAATAATTCGGGCAAGCCAAACCTTATGGCATCATCTAAAAACATGTAATGATACTGATCATCTACCTGAGGAAGTTCAATAAAGCGTTTGTGATCATTGGTTGGTACCTTAATGAGTGCATATCTGGCACGCCTTTTCTTGTGTTTTTTATCTTTCTTTTTTCGTTTACGATATAGTTTAACCGCCAGATACAAACGGTTGTCGCGCATAAAACTGCGAGTACCTTTGTTAAGAACTACCGGTTGGCAGCAAGGGATTAGCTCGGTATGAAAAAAGTTGTGAATAAACTCAGTGTGTTCTTTTTTTGTCGAGTAGCTTTCCAAGTGCAGAGTAATGCCATTTTTTTCCATCAAGGGCAATATATCTCCCTTAAAAATCTTACTGTATTCTATCCAGTGCTGTCCTACAATAGCATTTATCTGTTCTAAAATTTGATCAGCATCTGGAATATCAGGATATCCTTCTGGCAGTAGGGTGGCATTTCTGTATTCAGCAACTCTAACTTTATAGAACTCATCTAAATTGTTTGAATAGATGGCTAAGAACTTTAGTCGTTCAAATAAAGGTAAACTGGTATCTTTGGCCTCTTCTAATACACGATGATTAAAAGAAAGCCAACTAATATCCCTGTTAAAAAATTGCTGATCAATAGGCATTGCTTGGAATCTTGGTTGCTTAAAAATATCAAAAATAGGGTAGATTTGACAATGATTTTAGACATTTAAAATTCGTATGACCAAAATTGGATTGATTTCAGATACTCATTCGTATATGGATGAGCGTATTATAGAGTTATTTAAATATGTAGATGAGATTTGGCACGCAGGCGATGTTGGTGATATTCGCGTGTTGGATAAATTACGAAAAGTAAAAAAAGTACGTGCAGTTTATGGGAATATCGATGGTCGTGATATCCGACAAGAACTAAAAGAGCATGAGCGATTTACCTGTGAGGATGTTGATGTTTGGATGACCCATATTGGGGGATATCCGGGAAAATACGATCCATTAGTGAAGCGAAAGTTGTTTGATAAGCCGCCAAAGATATTTATTTCAGGTCATTCGCACATATTAAAGGTCATGTACGATAAAGATTTAAACTTATTACACCTAAACCCTGGCGCTAGCGGAATTTCAGGTTTTCATGCTGTGCGAACTGCTCTTCGATTTGTGATCGATGGTAAGGAAATTAAAGATATGGAAGTGATTGAGTTGGGACCTAAAACTAGTAAGAAATAGAATTTACCAACACTAAAGAATAGTTGAAGCTGCATTGAATTCGAAAACCAATTTGATAAATAAGGCTATTGTCGAAGTAACTTGCTCGATAAAATATCTGAGCTAATCAGTTTGCTTGGCAATAAATGCTGATGACTCACTCTCACAGGGCAAATGTCAATGCCGCCACGACGTGTATAAATACAACTAACGGCCAATTCGTTGGGAGAATAAGTGTCCCACAATCGTTTGTAAATCATTTCACATATTTCTTCATGAAAATGGTTTTCGTTGCGTATTGAAACAATGTATTGCAACAAACCATCTAAATCGGGGAGGGCATCTCCATTGATATGAATATAAACGCTTCCCCAATCGGGTTGGTTCGTAATTTTGCAATTGCTCCGTAGTAGGTGCGAGGCTACTTTTAGTTCGCCTTTTTTATTGGATGGAGTTAGTAATTGAGGGTTTTCATTAAAGTGAACAAATTCTATTTCATCCACATTTTTTGATTGCTCTAGTATGGTGTAATTATCGAAATCAAACTGGGCATCGTCGTTTTCAGCATTAAAAAAACCTAGATTAACATCTGTTTCCAATAGCTTGTCTAAATCTTTTTTTATGGTTGACAGTACCAGGTCTAATCCTTCTTTAGCGCTCGTGCCAAAGCGATGCATGTTAAAGGAGTTAAGGTAGAGTTTTAAAGATTTACTCTCTACAATACTTGGGTTAGTGGCTGGGTATACAATTTTAAGCAATCCAGTTACAGGAAGTCCTTTTTTTGTTAGAAAGCTTAGTTCATAGGCATGCCAACTATCAAAGCCAATAAATGGTAGTTGATCGTTGCTAAGATGGTATTTTTCTCGGTTTAAATAGCGTGGTACAGCCACTAGCATTTCAGGTGCGTAGCTTTGCGGGTAGTCAACTTGCTTGCCTAAGAATTTGTCTTCCAAAATAAATGTGAATTAAAAATGGTTAATTATGAATTGTTAATTGTCAATGATGAAATGTGAATGATTAATTTTTGAGCTTTGCTTTACTGCTTTTTATGATGGAGGTAATGAGTTTTAATAGTTCTGTTGCGTTATTTTCTAGTTTGTTAAAGGTAGTTTCAGGTATATAGTTTGTAGCGTCAAGTAATTCCAGCCAATAAAGCGTTTCGTTACATTCCTTTTGAGCAATCGCGAATTTATGGATAAAGTCTTTTTTACTTTCAGCATGTTCTGCTTCACGAATGAGAGCACCAACAGCAGTCCCAGAGCGAATCAACTGTTTTGATAATGTAAATTCTTTTTGTTCCTGTAATCCGCGACATAAATTGACGATCTCAACTGCAAATGCAAAACTCTTTTCTTTGACAATGTTTTTCATAGTTAACGACTTGTGGATTAATGTATTCAAATTAAGAAATTATTTTAATTAACCATTAACCATTATTCATTACACACCCGATTTAGATCCAAACAACTCAATATGTACCCTTGGGCTAAAACGCCATCCATTGGCAATGGCCATATCTAATACCATAGGAGCGGAGCGCGATATTTCAACTTTAGTGGCACCCAGTGGCATCAGTAAAATATCGCTTGGTTTGCAATTATTCAATTGATTGATAAAATCAGAGAGGATCTCTTTAAAATCATTTTTTCTGCCTACCACAAATTTTAACTGAAGCTCTTTGTTGCTGCTATTGGCCAGATCGATATATGATTGCAGGGCTTCAATGTTTAGTCTTTTTTGATTGTGCTTTTTAAACACAGCATTTTCTTTCAGGCCAAAGATCGCCAGTTTTTCAGGGCTTGGTACTGAGTTGCTCAGCTTTGGTGAAATGCTGA
Source organism: Carboxylicivirga sp. M1479 (assembly GCF_007097485.1). Taxonomy (GTDB): domain Bacteria; phylum Bacteroidota; class Bacteroidia; order Bacteroidales; family Marinilabiliaceae; genus Carboxylicivirga. Next base: position 16,188 of record NZ_VKDE01000012.1, read on the forward strand.
ATAAATCCACTCCTTTTGCCACTTCTTCATCGAAGATAGAACCATTGGATTCAACCGTGATGTGCACATTCAGCTGTTCTTTCAGCTTTTGGCACAAGTCGGCAACACCTCTGCGTTGTAGTAAAGGTTCGCCACCGGTAATCACTACATGCTTGATATTTCCGATGTTGTGCTTGACCCAATCAACTACTTGATCAACCTCCAATTCAATTGTTTCATTAGGCTGGAATGAAGCATAGCGTGTATCACAGCGCGAATAAGTGCCGTCTTCCATTTGCCAGATGCAACGCAGGTTGCAGCCCGATAATCGTATGAACAATGACGGAACACCTGCCAGTTTGCCTTCGCCCTGTATGGTTCCTGCAATTTGTAATCCGGTTTTAGGTGTATCTTCTAACAGCCCACCGTGCCAGTCTTTTGTTACAGGGAACACCCCTTCTTTCGCCAGAATCAACTTCTCCATTTTCTACTCCTCTGTTTTTATAATGCAGTATCCACAACACCAGCTTCAGCAAATGCTTTGGCTCTTAATAAGCAACTGTCGCATGTGCCACACGGTTTTTCTCCACCTCGGTAGCAACTCCATGTTAAACCAAAATCAACATTTAGTTTTTTTCCGATTTTAATTTCTTCTGCTTTCGTTTTATTGACAAACGGAGCGTGTATTTTGATGGGTTGATTTTTTTCAGCACCCATAACAGTTCCCATGTTAATGGCATTTTCCATGCTGTCGATAAACTCCTGACGACAATCGACATAGCCAGAGTAATCAACTTCGCTAACACCAATAAATATATCCTGAGCTCCAATTGCTTCGGCTAGAGAAGCTGCAACAGAAAGGAAAACCATGTTTCGAGCAGGTACGTAGGTAACAGGAATATCGTCTCTATTAACATCTCCATCTTCTACTTGTATAGAATTGTCGGTTAATGATGAGCCTCCCCATTTATCAAGTTTAAGCGATACCAGTTGGTGGTTTGTTACACCTGCTTTTATAGCTATGGCTTTGGCGGCTTCTAGTTCACGATTGTGTCGTTGACCATAGTCAAAAGAAAGCGCATGGCACTCATAGCCTTCACTTTTAGCTAAATATAATGCTACGGCTGAGTCTAGACCCCCTGATAATAATACGACTGCTTTTTTCATTACTACAATGATTATACAGTTGCAAACATTTGAAAAACAAGACAGGACATGACACGCAAGTAGTTTGCCTGTCAACTTAATAACGAAGTACTATTTCCTAGTTTTGTTTTATGACAGGATGGTTGCGAACTGTCAGTGTTAAATAATTACAAGTAAACAACTAATAAAGGCTCTGCACATTAGAAGTGTTCAATTGTGGCACAAAAGTAATAAAAAAATACAAAGAGTGAGAGAAAGGATATTGATTAAAAAGTAATTAGCTCTTAAAAAATCGCGAAATATTGTTCGTAGAACTTTCTATGCTATATTATTATAGTCGCAGTCCCATTACTAGTACATCATCAATTTGGTCGTTAATACCTTTCCACATATCAAAAAAGTTATTGTAAATATCGCCTTGCTGTGGCATTGGGTGTTGATGATTTTCGAGAAGCAGGCTTCTGAAACCTTTTTGCATTAGTTTTTTGTCGTTGGGGCCTCCGAATTGTGATGGGTAGCCGTCGGAATAAAGGTAGACACAATCATCTTTTTTATAGGGAATAGTATGATTCGTATAAGGCTTATTTACTTCGCCTATGGATACAGGCATGTGATCGGCCTGATAGATTTGCATTTCCTTATTGCGAATTAATAGCATGTCGTTAAACGCACCAGCAAAATCGATGGTTTGTGCTGTTTTGTCAATTTTTATAACACTGATATCCATGCCGTCTTTAACTTCGCTATTTTCGTCTTGTTTTAATGATTCGATAACAATACGGCGTAATTCGTTAATTATCTCAGCAGGCTGTGTGATGCCGTTTTTGCCAACAATTTCGTGTAGGTAGGCAACTCCAAACATACTCATGAATGCACCTGGTACACCATGTCCCGTGCAATCGGCTGCTACTATTATTAGTTCATTACCTGTTTGTTCCACCCAGTAAAAATCGCCACTTACAATGTCGCGCGGTCTAAGCATTATAAAATGTTCGGGTAGTACTTTGTTAAGGTAATCCTGACTTGGTAAACTGGCATTCTGAATTTTCTTTGCGTACTCAATACTGTCGGTTAGTTTTTTGTTAACCGTTCTTATTTTATTAATGAGTCTTTGGTTTTGGTCGCGAGCCATTTTTATGGAGAGCTGTGTTTTAACACGCGCCTTTAGCTCCATGATGTTAAATGGTTTAGTAATGTAATCAATAGCGCCTGCTTCAAAACCTCTTAAAATGCTTTCTGCATCATTCTGACCCGTAATAAATATAATTGGTATGTCTTTAGATAGGTCGTTGCTTTTAAGAATGCTGCATACTTCGTAACCGTTCATGCCCGGCATTACCACATCTAATAAAATTAGGTCTGGTTTATTTCTTGAAAATGCAATTTCCATAGCCTCATCGCCATTGGTAGCTGTAGTTGTGTTGTAGCGAGAAAGTGCCTCCTTAAGGATTTCAAGGTTAACAGCGGAATCGTCGACGAGTAATATGTTAGGGTTGAACTGAGTCATTTATTAAAAATACCAAAAAAATGTTTCTATTAGTTTAGTTACGTAAAAAACGGATGAAAGTTCTGTTTTGTTGCCTTATACTGAGTAACTAATTTATGCCTTTAATTATAAATGCCAATTCTTAATTAAAAATGAGCGCTAAGTTTAAGATTTATTCTTCTTGATGTAAGATAATTAGGTACGGCATATTGTCTGTTATGAATGTCCCTTACCCAAAAATAGGAGATGGTATTGCTTATGTCGAAAAGGTTAAAAACTTCGAGCCCGATCCAGCAATCTTTCACGATAGTGTTGTTCTTATTAAACCATTTGGTAAGTTCTTTGGCGAAGCCGATATCAACCCTTCTATACGCAGGCATACGGTGTACAGCCATATAGCGCGGAGACTGCGGTGGGCCAAATGGCAAACCAGTTGAATACAGTAGGTTCAGATTAACTCTGAAAGTAGGGTTGTTGGGCAAATAATCTTGAAAAAATACCGATAGAGACACACGTTGATCAGATGGGCGCGGTATATAGCCTGGATAGACAACTGTTTCGTTGCCATCCTCATCTGTTTCTATGTAATAATCATCCAATATGTCCTCTTCTGTTTTCATAATGGATAAATTAGCCCATGACTCGACTCCTTTTACAAATTCGCCGTTGATTTTAAAATCTACTCCTGCGGCATAACCCTTAGCATTGTTATTGCCCGAGTAGCGGATGCGTACATTATCAACCTGATAGGGGTTGAGATCAGTCATGTGTTTATAATATGCTTCAGTGGTAAATGTGAACTGCCTATCCATCGCTTCAAAGATATGATCGAGTCCCCCAACGAGCTGCAGTGATTTTTGAGCTTTAATATTTTCATTGATAGTGCCCTCGGGCGTTCGCATTTCGCGGTACAACGGACTTTGGTTGTAGAGTCCTGCAGCAAAGCGATAGCGTGTGGTAGCGTTCGTATTAGGGTGAAGTAGTACATTCACTCTTGGACTCAGCAAAAACTCATTGTTAAAATCCCAATAACTAGCTCTAATGCCTGCGTTGATTAATAGAAAACCATTGTCTGTATCAATCTTAAACTCATCCTGAATGTACGAAGTAAAGCGGTTGCTACTGGTTTCAAGATCTGCATTATAGGAGTACACGAGTTTTACTTCCTTGTCTGAGTATGGGAGGGAGTAGCCTGCCGAATCGCGCATCTCCCATTCGTTTATGAAATCTTTAAAATATTCGTGTTGATATTTTACCTCCCACGACAATAGGTGTTTGTCTAGTTGGTGCTTGCCCTGAAATGCCATATTCTGAATATTTCCGAACAGTTGATTTCGTGCATGCTCCAGGTTGGTGCCTACACCAATGTTTTCTATGCCATCCTCCTGTGGGTTAGGTGTTGATCCATCCAAGTTTTCGATATTTTGCAACCAATACTGTCCAACAATATCGTAGGTTACTTCTTCAAACGTACGATAAGCCATTGCCGTAAATTTATACTGGTTATTGCTACCTGGTGCAAATTTTAATGAAACAGCACCTAAACCAGTTTGAAAAAGGTCTTTTTCTTCTCCTTCAAAGTATATTTTAAGCTTTTTGGCTTCGTTGATGGTGCCAAAAGCTGTTTCGCGATCTACAGGAATGAAGTTGTAATTATTTTGTGAATAGTAGCCCAAAGCTTCGAGTTGCCAATGGTCAGAAAGTCGATAGGTCAGAAATGTTTGAGCATCAAAAAAGCTCGGATTGTAATCTCCACTGACATCAAGCGTACCTAGTAGGTATTTATTGGTTTTGTATCGCACCCCTGTAATGGCGGTAAATCGCTGATCTTTTGAACTGCCCTCAATGTGTCCTGATGCCCCCAAAAGACTGGCGCTAACACTCCCGCTAAGTTGTTGTGGTTGCTTATATTTTACATCTAATACCGACGACATTTTGTCGCCATATTGTGCTTCAAATCCACCAGGAGAAAATTTAAGCGAAGAAATAAGGTTAGGACTAACAAAGCTCAAGCCTTCTTGCTGGCCCGAGCGAATCAGGAAAGGGCGGTATATTTCTATGTCATTAACATACACCAGGTTTTCGTCGTAGTTTCCACCTCGTACTCGATATTGTGAACTCAATTCGTTATTGGATGAAACCCCCATTTGACTCTTGACTAAGGCTTCAATATTACCGCCTCCAGCATCAGGCAATCGGTTCACTAGTTTGGGATCAATTTTTGAAAAAGACTGGTCGCTTACTTGTCCTTCAATATCTACTTGGCCTAAGCTCTCGTGTTTTTGCGATAATACGATTTTTAAATTTTGCGCTTGTTGCTGACTTGTGACATCAATTGTAGCTGTGTGGTAGCCTACTGACGAGGCTTGTAGTTGAAAAGGTAGTTTTTGCTTACTTGAAAATGAAAATTGCCCTTTATCATCGCTAACGCCACCATTCGTGCCATCAATTACGCTGATGTTTGCAAATGGAATGACTTCCTTTAGGCTATCGGTAATAAGGCCTTTTATTTGAATGTGGTTTTGCCCCAACATTGGTTGCTGCAATAGCATGGCAAAAATGATAATAAATAGATAGAGGATTTTTCTCACAGTCAATAGCATTTTTAGTGTTGCAGGGTGTGTGATAAAGAGCTCAAAAAAGTGCTTTGATGACATCAATCTGCTGTTGTAAAAATAGAAAGGAATTATGGTTCTGAAAAATATCTTTTTAAGCCTAATCCTTTGCTTCTATATTAACGTGAGTTATTGATTTTTCGTATCTTTACTATATGGAGAAAAAAATTATGGACATCCATCCTTCCTTAATAAATGCTGATGAGCGATTTAGTAAAATACTCGACTCAATGCTTGTTTCTTTTCAGATAGAGGGTATACATTTCGATGAAGAAGAAATAAAAAATATGGTTGGCCGTATCAAAGAAGATCTTAGAAAATAGCACTTATAATTTTAGTCATGGGTTGATAATTTTGATCCGCCGCACTCTGCACAGCCATGATGTATTCTTCGAATTGGCGTTGTGTTATTTTATAAAAGTCTAAAAAATCATAACCCTGCTTTATCGCCATCATGTTTGCTAAAACTCTTGCCACACGCCCATTAGCCTCTCTAAATGGATGGATAAATAATAATTCGGCATGCACTTTAGCAATATCGGCGATTAGTTTTTCCTTGTTGTCGTAATGGTTTGGTAGTTTTTGAAGTATCTGTTCATCAAAATCATGACAGATAGTAGGTAGAAATTTAGCTGTTGGAAACAAAAAGCCACCTTTAGTCATATTTACTGTTCTAAACTGTCCAGCAAAATCATACACTTTCAAGAGCGATAACTGATGGATGTGTTTGATGTATTCGAAATTAAAAACAGTGTGGGTTGTTAGCTCATCAATAAGTAAATACTGGGCTTTTAAAAAACCTTCAAACTCCACCTTATGAATAGCTTTAATTGATGTAATGCCAAGCAGGTTGGGCAAAACTTCGTGTTGGCTATCATCGCCAGGTACCTCGTATTTCGAATGAAGGTAAGGCATGAAATAATTGATTAGTACAGTTGGATGAACAAATTAGGAGTAAAAACGAAATTTAGCAAGGGAGAAAGTCATATTGGCTTTGATAAAGAATGATTCTATCTTTAGCCTTCATAAAAGATTAGTCTAATTTTATACATAAAGATCATGAAGAAAGTACTCATAATGTTGGCCGTACCTTTAAAGCCATTTGAGCAAATATTATCAGGTTGGGAAATAGTTTATCCTCAAAAAGAAGCCTTTACACAGGAAGAGTTGTTGGAGAAAGTAAAGGACGTTGATGCCATCGTTTCTGTTTTTGGAAACAAGCTAAGTAATGATGTGATTGATGCTGCACCCAAGTTAAAGATGATTGCCAACTTTGGTGCTGGATATGATAATGTTGATATGGTACATGCGAATGCAAAGGGTATTGTGGTTACCAATAGTCCAAATCCAGTAACAGAACCAACGGCTGAATTGGCGATGGGCTTGATGATTTCTGTTGCAAGGCGCATGGGGGAGATGAATCGGATACTGAAGAATAAAGAAGACTTGCAATGGGGGGTAATGCGCAATTTGAGTACGACATTAGTGGGTAAGCAGCTAGGTATTGTTGGAATGGGAGCAATTGGAAAAGCTTTAGCTCGTAGGGCGGTGGCGTCTGGCATGTCTATAGTGTATCACAATCGTAAAAAAGTGGATACAGCTGTTGAAGCAAAGCTAAATGCCAAATACCTACCATTGGATGAATTGCTGCAAACATCAGATGTGGTTTCGCTGAACATGCCACTTACACCTGAAACAAAACAGATGATTGGTAAACAGCAGTTGCAGATGATGAAGTCTAGTGGCATTTTAATTAATACCGCTCGTGGCCCTGTTGTTGATGAGGAAGCATTGATAGAGGCTTTAGAAAATAAGGGAATTGCAGGAGCAGGTCTGGATGTGTTTGATAGTGAACCAACAATTCCTAATGCTTTACGAGAATTGACTAATGTGGTATTAATGCCTCATTTGGGATCAGGAACGCATGAGGCGCGTGAAGAGATGTCTGGCTTGGTGGCGTTAAATGTTAAAACATTTTTTGAGGGAGCAACACCGCCTAATCAAGTAAACTAATTTTTTGAGAGTGTGTTTGTAATAGGAGCATTGTGTGTTGATTTGTAATGGCTTTTAATGTGTTGATATTGTGATAGAACAAGTTGAGATTAGTTTGCCTAAATTTAGTAGAGGTTTCCATTTAATAACAAATGAGATAATTAGTGCTTTGCCACGCCTACCAAGGCAAGGGATGTTAAATGTGTTTATCAAGCATTCGTCGGCTGGTTTAAGCATTAACGAAAATGCCGATTATACTGTTCGCGAGGATTTTGAAACAATTCTTAATAAGCTGGTTCCTGAGAATGATCCTGATTACAAGCATACTCTGGAGGGAGATGACGATATGCCTGCACATGTAAAGGCATCACTAATGGGAAGTTCTGTTACTATTCCTATTTGCAATGGGAGCTTAAATCTTGGAATTTGGCAAGGAATCTATTTATGCGAATTTAGGAATTATGGCGGTTCCAGAAGTCTGGTGCTTACAATCTATTATTAAGAATAGTTACAAATTGTAAGTCTTGATAAATGTCATAATTAAAGGCTTTGGTTATTTGTTACTTGCGATTTGAAGCAAACAAGTAATAATATAAAACCAAATTAGCACAATGCAAAAGTTATTATTGTTAGGAGATGAGGCGATTGCTCAGGGAGCTATTGATGCCGGATTATCAGGTGTTTATGCTTACCCAGGAACGCCATCTACAGAGATTACTGAATATATTCAGGATAGTAAAATTGCGAAAGATCGTAAGATACACAGTAAATGGTCAAGTAATGAGAAAACGGCCATGGAGTCTGCATTAGGTATGGCTTACGCTGGTAAGCGTGCCATGACATGTATGAAACATGTAGGCTTAAATGTTGCTGCTGATGCCTTTATCAATGCTGCCATTACAGGTGTAAATGGTGGATTTGTTGTGGTTGCAGCCGATGACCCTTCGATGCACTCCAGCCAAAATGAGCAAGATAGTCGTGTGTACGCTAAGTTTGCCATGATTCCGATTTTAGAGCCTGTTAACCAGCAGGAAGCTTACGATATGACATATGCAGCTTTCGAAATGTCAGAGAAGTTTAATGTGCCTGTGATGATTCGCATTACTACACGTTTGGCTCACTCGCGTGCTGGTGTAGTGCGTAAAGAATTGTTAGCAGAGCGCGAAGTAAGCTTACCAAAGGATCCTACTCAATTCGTACTTCTGCCATCTATTGCCCGTAGAAATTATAAGAAACTGATTGAGACGCGTCCTGATTTGGAGAAAATTTCAATGGAGTCTCCTTACAATTCATATACCGATGGCCCTGATCGCTCTTTAGGGATTATAGCGTGTGGTATCGCGCACAATTACCTGATGGAGAATTTTCAGGAAAGAGAATTAACTCATCCAGTATTAAAGTTATCGCAATACCCAATGCCTCGTAAAGATATTGAGCGCATGGTGGCCGAGTGTGATAAAATTATGGTGTTGGAAGATGGTTATCCGGTTATTGAAGAACTGTTAAAGGGATATCAGGAAGCAGGAACGCCAATTACTGGTCGTTTAGATGGTACTTTGCCTCGCGATGGTGAGTTAACACCAAATATTGTAGCCAATGCTTTAGGCTTCCCATTCGAAGAAGGAGCAGACATTCCTGATCTGATGGCATCTCGCCCGCCAGCTATGTGTAAGGGTTGTGGCCATATTGATGCTTACCAGGCATTGAATATTGCTTTGGAACCATATGGCGCGGGTCGTGTTTTTGCTGATATTGGGTGTTATACTTTAGGTGCTTTACCTCCATATAATGCAGTTAACTCTTGTGTTGATATGGGTGCATCAATTACCATGGCTAAAGGAGCTGCGGATGCTGGATTAGTGCCTGCTGTTGCCGTTATTGGTGACTCTACGTTTACTCACTCTGGTATGACAGGTTTGTTAGATGCCGTTAACGAAGGAACTCCAATAACAGTTATTTTATCTGATAACTACACGACGGGTATGACTGGTGGTCAGGATTCACAAGCTTTAGGTCACTTGGAGCAGATTATCGAAGGATTAGGTGTAGAGCCTGATCATATCCGTGTATTTAAACCAACAGCAGCCAATCTTGATGATATGGTTAACATCATCAAAGAAGAGTTTGAATATGATGGTGTTTCGGTAATTATTCCACGTCGTCAGTGTATTCAAACCTTACGCAACAAGAGTTTGGTGATGAAAGTTAAAGAATTAGGATTGTAAAACAGTGCACGGTGCTTTGCGCATAGTGTACTGAGCAACAAGCACTCATTAAAACTAACAGTAATTATGAAATCAGATATAGTATTAGCAGGTGTTGGAGGACAAGGGATTCTTTCCATAGCTGCAACAATTGGTATGGCAGCTGTAGACAAGGATTTACACCTGAAGCAAGCAGAAGTTCATGGTATGAGCCAGCGCGGAGGTGATGTGCAATCGCATTTGCGTGTGAGTAGTAAACCAATTTCTTCGGATTTAATACCCCGAGGAAAAGCTGATATAATATTATCGGTTGAGCCAATGGAATCATTGCGATACCTTCCATTTCTTTCAAAAGATGGATGGTTGGTTACCAATACTACACCTTTTGTAAACATACCCAATTACCCAGAAATGGAGGATGTATTGGCTAAGATAGCCGAACAGCCAAATCATATTGCTATCGATGCAGAAAAAATCGCTGCAGAAGTTGCCACTAAGCGTTCGTCAAACATTGTAATGTTAGGAGCTGCTTCTCCATTTATCGACATTGATTTTGAAGCTTTAGAAGAGGGCATACGCAAAATATTTGGTCGTAAAGGTGATGCAATTGTTGAATCTAATATTAATGCATTACGTGCCGGTCGTGCTGCTAGTGAAGAAAAGCTAGCTAGCCGTAATTAAAACACACAACATTAGATATATTAATTTCTTAGCCAGTTGCCTTATGGGTAGCTGGCTTTTTTATAAATTATTTTCTCCTCCTCATAGAGAAATAAAAATTGAAAGATAAATAGATGTATTTAAGAGTTTACAAAAGCCGTTGATAGTTTAGAGTAATTGAATAGCATTTGAAATACGATATATGTATTTGAAGTAATTGCATAAATGCCTTAACTAATCTTTTATGCGATTTCAAAATACTAACAAAACACATATTATAACTACCGTTGCTAGTGAAAGCCTCTTTGAATTAAACCTATTTGGCTTTGTAAGACTCGGATTAGGTAACAAAAAAATATCAACAATACTCCATTTAAGTCCAGATAGAGTGAATGGATCCCGCTCCCGACTTAGAAAAAAAATTAAAGCTAACTACCAAACAAAAGTTTTAGAAACATTTTTGGCGTATTTCTAAGATATATTTCTAAAAGTTTATCAAATAATTACTGCCGTTTATCCTGCCTTTTGCGATACTCATCAGCAAATGAGTAATTGTTCATCTTTTTCTAACGTTTGTAGCGTATCCTTCCTTAGTGCTTTGCGTACTAGCCAAAGTGTTAAATGAATTTATAATTAAAATATATAACCTAATTTTCTATGAAAAACAGATCATTGACGATTGCTTCCTTTGATGGATTGCAATGTTTTTGGCAGATGTTGAGGCAAGGTGTAAAACCCCATTATGTAATGTGGTTTTTATTATTGCTAATGCAATTCTCTTTTACTACAGTAGCTCAAATAAATAGCACTTTACGCATCATAAAGGTACATGCGCCAGATCCATCTTGCGATGAATGTGGTAACAGTACTAATGGCGCTGATTGCGATTATAAAATAGAAGTAGAAAATACAACAGGCTTTTCGTCTGGTGATCGTGTGCTGATTGTTCAAATGAAAGGTGCTTCCATTGATACCAATAATGCAAGTGCTACAGCAGGTAATATCACCGATATTGGAAATGCTGGTAACTATGAATTTTTTGTAATTGGTAAAATTGAGGGCAACTTTATTTTTCCCCGTGGTCGACTTAAACGCACCTACGACGAAGCAGGTCAAATACAGCTAGTACGAGTAGCATCTTATAGTGGCGACCATTCGATTGATAGTGATATTACAGCGGCAGCCTGGGACCCGGGAACTGGTCAAGGTGGTGTCGTAGCAATCTTTGTTGAAGGCACTTTAACTTTTAATGCCGACATAAATGTACAAGGAACAGGTTATCAAGGTATCGTCAATACAGATAATGGTTCAGATGAATGTGGGTTAAATCCCGATGACTGGATGGTGTTTCCATCTTCTCATGACCATGTGAGCCCTAAAGGACAAGGTGTTGTTGTGGATGACGCGAATACCAATGGAGGACGTGCACCCCGTGGAAATGGTGGAGGTGGCGGAATAAATGGTGATACTGGTGGCGGTGGTGGCTCCAACTATGGTGCTGGTGGTGCCGGTGGTGATCGTTGGTGTAATGGTACTCAAGGTATTGCTGCAGGTGGCCTTGGAGGAGTAGAAATGAGTAGCTATGTTAGCGAAAATCGCATATTCTTTGGTGGCGCTGGTGGTGCCGGTTTTATTACGAACAATAATTCTTCTACAGCTGCCGATGGTGGTGGTTTAGTAGTTATTAGAGCGAAGCGAATTGTAGGGAATGGTCATACGATTAATGCATCTGGTACATCTCCTGTAGCATCCAACCCAGTTGGAGCTCCTGATGGTGGTGGCGGTGGCGGCGGCGGTGGTACTGTTGCTTTTGAAATACAAGAATTTAATGGTACGCTTACGATTGATGTGTCGGGTGGTAATGGCCAAGACTTAAATACAGATAATCATCACGGTCCTGGTGGCGGTGGTGGTGGTGGTGCTTTCCTATACAACCTATCTGCCTTGCCAAGTGGTATTACTGTGAACAGAAATGGTGGTTTAGCAGGAAAACATACCGATAATGCAACGAATGGAGCTCTCGACGGATCCGAAGGAGGAATTGTTTCATACTTTAACTTCGTTTATTCCGAAGAAGATTCAGATAACGACAACATCAGTGATTTCTGTGATTTAGATACAGATAACGATGGTATACTTGATGAAAATGAAGATGGTCAAACAGGTACCGACCCAAGTAAAGATGATGATAACGATAACACACCCAACTATAAAGATAGTGATCTGGTAACAGCAGATGGCCGTCCTTTTGTTGATGATAATGGCGATGGAATTAACGATTTATTTGATCGAGATCGCGATGGGATTCCTGATTTTCAAGACTTAGATAGTGATAATGATGGCTTTACTGATGCTTATGAAGCAGGTGGAACAAGTGATCCAAGTGGTCACTATGGTACTTTTCCCGATGTTAACATTAATGGTTTAAACGATGAGGTAGATCCCGGAGCAGGAGGAACAGCGCTTATACTATTGGATGTTGATAATGATGGCTCACCTAATTTCGTTGATATCGATTCCGATAATGATGGGGTGTCTGATGCATACGAATCAAGCTCCTCTACAATAGCAACAGGAATAGATTCGGATAACAATGGTATTGACGATGTCTTTGATGCATCAGCAGGAGGTGCATTAAATACCTTTGTCGACAGTGATGGCGATGCCATAATGGATGCTTTCGACCTGGATGCAGATAACGATGGAATTACCGATTATTATGAAACATCGGGCTTGGCAAGTACAAGCTTAGATGCTGATCTAGATGGTATTGTTGATGCTTTTGATGTTGATATTACCAATGGGGCTGATTTGAATAACGATGGAATAGACGATGCGTCAAACCCAATTGATACAGATGCCGATGGTTTGTTCGATTACAGAGATTTGGATGCCGATGCCGACGGTATTATTGATAATATAGAAGCACAGGCAACAGTAGGCTATATTGCCCCTCTAAACAACGATACTGACACAGATGGTTTAGATAATGCCTACGATCCTGATAATGGAGGAACCACAATTATTCCATCTAATATCGATGGAGATGATTTACCAGACTTTTTGGATATCAACTCCGATGAAGACAGTGAATCAGATATTATTGAAGCGCACGATTTAAATCGGGATGGCAGCAGTGATATAACTCCCTTGGGTACCGATGGAGACAATGATGGCCTGGATGATGCTTTTGATAGTACCATTGGCAATGATCCCACAGATGGAGGCGAGTTAGCAACAGATTATCCTGATGCTGATGATTCAGGCGATGACCGGGATTGGCGACAAAATCTTCCCAAAGTAACTATTTCGGTAGATGAAGTAATTATAAGTGAATTGTTAGAGGTAGCTACAGTTACAATAACATTAAGCGAAACAACGTATCAGGATATAACAATTCCGCTAACATACGATGCAAGTACAGCAACAGAGGGTGCAGGAGGTGATTACTTAGCATTACCAAAAACAAATGCTTTTACGGCTGCTGAAATCGTTATTCCTGCTGGTCAGTTATTTGGTGAGATAACAATAACAGCAGTAGACGACCTAATTGATGAGGATCCAGAAACAGTAATTATTGAAATGGGAACCATCCTTGGTGCAAAAATACAAGGTGATGCGAGCAAAACAGTGACCATTGTAGATAACGATGCAGCAGGATTCACCGTTTCGGCCATTTCTAATAGTGTAAGTGAAAGTGGTACAACCGCCACATTTAGTGTTATTTTAAATTCAGCACCTACAGCCGATGTTGTATTGGATTTACTACTATCAGCCGATCATTTAACAGAAGCAGCTATTGATGCTTTGGATAACGAGCTAACTTTTAAAGTAGCAGATTGGAATACAGCACAAGTTGTAACAGTTACCGGTCAAGATGATGTGATTATTGATGGAGATCAAGCCTTTGATATTACTGTCAGCATCAAATCATCCAGCGATGGCAACTATAGTGGTTTAGCCTCACAAACTATTAGTGGAGTTAACCTTGATGATGATGCAGCACCAGTTGCTATCGATGATGTTGATTTGCTTCTCAATAAAACAAACGAAGATGTAGCCATCACTATTGATGTTGCAGCTAACGACACGGATGATAAAGATGCACTTGATATAACATCTGTTGATTTGAACCTTGTTGATGTTGGTATTCAAAACACCATTACCAATGCATTTGGTACATGGACTGCCAATAACAGTGGAGAAGTAACTTATTCTCCTTTGCTCGATTTCAATGGGGTTACTTCTATTCAATACACTATTTCTGATACAGATGCTTTTGTATCTAATTCAGCAACTATAGCTGTGCAAGTTGTACCTCAAAACGATGCGCCAGTAGCCGTTGTGGATGCAATCACTGTGCTTGAGGGGGGCACTAGCACTACATTAGTGTCGACCAATATTAGCGTACTGGACAACGATACCGATGTAGAGAACAACACTCTAAATGCCATTTTGGAGGAAGATGTGAAAAACGGCGACTTAACCCTTAATACTAATGGAACATTCAGCTATACACACAATGGGAGCGAAACTACATCAGATAGTTTTACATACAAGGCAAACGATGGTTCGATAAATAGTGACATTGTAACAGTGAGTATAACTGTTACACCGCAAAACGATCCTCCTGTTATAATTGCCAACAATGTTAGCATTGCAGAGGGAACCATCAGTGTACAAACAGTTTCTGCAACTGACCCTGATGATGGCGATACCAAAACCTATTCTATCAGTGGTGATGATGCCGCTTTATTCTCTATTGTACCAGGAACTGGTGTTCTAACATTTATCACGGCCCCTGATTTTGAATCTCCAATGGATGCCGGAACGAACAATATTTATGATCTTATCGTTCAGGTAGAGGATGCGGATGGCTTAAAAGATTCTCAAGCTATAACCGTTACGGTGAAAAACGTTATTGACGCTTTAAGCTTGCAATTTGGAGCAGCATCTTATCAGGATTCAGAAGCAACAGGAAGCAATATCCCTGTAATTGTTGCAAGTGGTGAAATATTAGCAACAAGCGTTACGGTTAACGCCACTATAACTGGTGGTACTGCTACAATTATCGATGACTATACGCACACCGTATTAGTTACAATACCAGCAGGTGATTACACACTTGCTCAAAGCATCCCATTAACGCTATCGATCGTTAATGAAACCGTGGCTGAGGACAATGAAACAATCATGTTTGAATTGGACGGACAAACAGCTGGCGTTAGCATAGGCACTCAAGCAACCAGTACCTATACCATCGTTAACGACGACATACCGTCCATTACTTTAGGGTTAACGGGTTCTTCAATTGCAGAGAACAACGGAGTAGCAACTATTACTGCAACTTCGGACATCTTTAGTACGTCTGATGTAGTCGTTAATTTGGCATACAGCGGAGATGCAACTATCATTACAGATTACACATCAGCTGCGAGCATAGCCATTCCAGCTGGTCAAAAAACAGCATCAATTTCACTTACTGCAGTTCAGGATTTACTTGATGAAAACAACGAATCAGTAGTGGTTGATATATCTAGCGTTACCAACGGTATCGAAAATGGTACTCAGCAAGTAAGTGCTAGCATCACAGATGATGATTTAGCACCTAAAGTGTCACTTTCCATAGATAATGAATCTATTGCAGAGGATAATGGAACCGCAACAGTCACTGCTACTATTGATGCTCAATCAGCTTTACCTGTAACAATTAATTTAGCATACACAGGTACAGCTGCGCTAAGCGGAACGGATGCAACTACGGCTGCAGCAATCAATGCAAACTCTGCAACTCAAATTGTTATTCCAGCAGGAGCAGTAAGTGGAAGCGTAAGCATTACGGCCAAGCAAGATCTTATTGATGAAGCAGACGAGACAGTTATAATTGATGTAGCTTCTGTAGTTAATGGTACCGAAAATGGTACGCAACAGGTAACAACAAGTATTACCGATGATGATGCAGCCCCTGCAGTTACACTTTCAATTGATAAAACAACTATCGTTGAAAATAATGGTGTAGCAATAGTAGAAGCAAAGCTTGATTCAGAATCAGGTTTACCTGTAACTGTCACATTAAATTATTCGGGTACAGCTGCTTTAGGTGGCACCGACGCAAACACTGCAAAAGGAACAAATGCTAATTCGGCCACTGAAATAGTAATACCAGTTGGAGCAACAACAGGTACTGTTACAGTTACGGCAGTAGCAGATAATTTAGATGAGGACGATGAAACCATCGTTGTTAATATCGCATCTGTTACCAACGGAACGGAAGACGGTACACAGCAAGTTACAACAACAATTCAAGATGATGATGATGCACCTTTAGTAACTTTAAAGGTTGATAATTCTACAATTGCTGAAAATGGTGGAGTAGCAATAGTGACGGCTGAGATTGATGCTCAGTCTGGTTTGCCTGTTACTGTTACTTTAGCTTATTCAGGAAGTGCAACACTTAACGGCACAGATGCTAATACCGAAGCGGGTACAAATGCTAATTCAGCTACAGAGATTGTGATTCCTGCAGGCTTAACTTCAGGAACAGCAAAAATAACCTCAGTGGTTGATAATATTTATGAAGGCGCTGAAGATGTAATCGTTGGCATAAGTACTGTAAACAATGCTACTGAAGCCACACCTCAGCAGGTGAGCATAGACATAACTGATGGACAGGCAAAACCAAGCGTTCGATTAGAATTAGCAGGTTCTCCTTTCTCAGAAAATGGAGGTACTGGCACTGTCAAAGCTATTTTGAGTCATCCAAGTGTTGAAACAGTAGATGTTGAGCTGGCTTTAACCGGTACAGCGGTAGCGACAGATTATACGCATTCTAGCCTAAGCCTATCAATTGCACCATTCGCAAGCGAAGCAGAGCTTACTTTAACAGGGACTGATGATGTATTGACCGAAGGAGATGAAACGGTAATTGTCGATATAAACACAGTTACAAACGGAACTGAGGATGGCGTACAACAAGTAGTTGCCACCATTTCAGATGATGATGTGGCAGGCATCACGGTTATTACTACTGGTGGAAGTAATGAAACCAGCGAAGACAAAATAACAGATAGCTTTGATGTTAAATTAAACACACAGCCCGCCAGTAATGTAGAGCTAATAATTAGTGGTCTGGATGCTTCTGAAGGTAGCTTAAGTACTGCAACTTTAACGTTTACAACGGATAATTGGGACGAGGTACAAACAGTTACTGTTACTGGAGAAGACGATGCGATTATTGATGGAGCGATAGACTACACATTAACTTTAGCAGTTAATAATGCTAATTCTGATGATGGTTATGATGGTTTATCAACAACAGCAATTGTTCGTAACCTTGACAATGATGTGGCCAATATAACTGTGAGCGAAACAGCAGTTACGACAAGTGAGAATGGTACAACAGCCAATTTCAGTATTGTTCTTACGGCTCAACCATCAACACCAGTTGTAGTAACCTTAATTGAGACTGATGATGAAGGTACAGTGCCAGCTTCCATTGAGTTTACTTCTTCTGATTGGAATAATCCACAAATCATAACAGTAACTCCAGAGGATGATGCGCTAATCGATGGTGATCAAACTTATAACATAACCATTGCGGTAGATGCCAACAATAGTGACGATGCCTTTGATTTGGTGGCGGCTAAACTGGTTGAAGTAACCAATGAAGATAACGACGGCGCAGGTTACACTGTTAGCAAAAATACTTTAACAACCAATGAAGATGGTACAACAGATAATTTCACTTTGGTTTTATCTGCCAAACCAACTAACAATGTTGTTTTGTTATTAACCGAGGCGGATGACGAAGGGATAGTTATTGGTTCTGTTACATTTACAACAGATAATTGGGATCAGCCACAAACCATTATGATTACTCCTGAAGATGATAATACGGTTGATGGAGATCAAACATATGACATCATCATTGCGGTTGATGCTGCTAATAGCGATGATGCATTTGACCTATTAGCCACTAAAAAGGTAACTGTGACTAATGAAGATGACGATGTTGCAGGTTTTACAGTTAATAAAACAACATTAACAACGAATGAGGATGGCACAACAGATGAATTTACCGTGGTACTATCTAAACAGCCTTTGAGTAATGTTGCAATAATAATATCAGAGGATGATGACGAAGGTACAACTGTTAGCTCGTTAACCTTTACATCAAGTAACTGGAACGAGCCACAAACGGTGCTTGTCACGCCTGAAGATGATTACCTTATTGATGGTACTCAAGCATACCTTGTAACAATTGAAATTGATGCCGCCAATAGTGACGATGCTTTTGATGCAGTTAATGCACAAACAGTGAACGTGACGAATGAAGACAATGACCAAGCAGGCTTTACTGTTAGTTCAACAAAGTTAACAACGAGTGAAGATGGATCTACCGATGCGTTTAACTTGGTACTATCAGCCGAACCAACTAGTGATGTGGTACTTTTATTAAGTGAGTCTGATGACGAAGGAACAGTGCTTGAATCTGTAACTTTCACACCAGCCAGCTGGAATACGCCACAAACTGTAACTGTTACTCCTGAGGATGATTCTTTAGTGGATGGTGATCAATTGTACAGCATTACTATCAGTGTGGATGAAAACAACAGTGACAACGCTTTCAGTGTAGTAACTGATCAAACAGTTGAGGTAACAAATCAAGATAACGATACCGCTGGTTATTCGCCACGTATTCAAGGTACAGTTGCTGAAACATCGGAAGATGGAACAAGTGTTAGCTATAACTTAAAGCTAGATGCTCAACCAGCATTAGATGTAGTTATTGATATCACCGGATTAGATGTGACGGAAGGTGAATTGAACCACACTCAACTTGTGTTTACAAGCAGTAATTGGGACACCGATCAAACCATTACAATTACTGGTGTTGATGATGATGAGGTTGATGGCGATATCACGTATGCATTAACGCTTTCTGTTGATGATGCTCGTTCTGATGCTGCTTACCATGGTAAAACAGCAAGTATATCCGTAATAAATAAGGATAATGATACTGCTAATACAGCTCCTGTAGCCAATGCCGATGTGGCGCAAATAAACGAGGGAGAGGTCTTGAATGGAACTTCATTATTAAGTAATGATACCGATGCTGAAGGTGATCTGTTAATCATCAATACAACGCCAATAGTTGAAACAGAGAATGGTGAGCTGACGATTAATTCTGACGGTACTTATACCTACACGCCTAACTATCGATTCTTTGGTGAAGATAGCTTTACATACCAGATTTGTGACGATGCAACTCCACCGATGTGCTCCACTGCACTTGTAACCATTACAGTAATTGAAAATACCGATCGCGATGGCGATGGTATTGATAATGATCGTGAGGGTGATGATGATGTGGATGGTGATGGCATACCAAACGATGAAGACGAAGATTCTGATGGCGATGGTATTTTAGATGAAGATGAAGGAGATGTGGATACCGATGGCGATGACACACCTGATTACAAAGATTTGGATTCAGATAACGATGGAATTCTTGACGAAAACGAAGGTGACGGAGATACCGATGGTGATGGCCAAGAAGATTACCGAGACGAAGATTCTGACGGTGACGGCATTCTTGATGAAGAAGAAGGTGATGTTGACACAGATGGCGATGGCCAAGAAGATTATCGCGACTTAGACTCAGATAATGATGGAGTATTGGATGCTGACGAGCCAAGGGGCGACTGCGATAATGATGTTACACCTAACCGCATTGATGAAGATAGGTGTTACGATGAACTAGAGGTACTTGAAGGTTTTTCACCAAATGGTGATGGAACAAATGACTTCTTTGTGATCGGGTGGCTAAATCAATATGACAAAGTAAGCTTTGAAGTATTTAACCGTTGGGGTAATGTTGTTTATCGAAAGGATAAATACATGAATGACTGGAATGGTGAATCAAACGTAGGCTTTAGTATTGGTGATGAATTGCCGGTAGGAACCTACTACTACATCATTACCATTCAGGATAATGGAGAAAAGCTACAAGGCAATATTTATCTTAACCGTTAAGCAAACCTTACGAATTGAAAATTTTGAAAGAAATGAATCGATTATATAAAAATACCCTAGTTGTATTAAGTGCCTTACTGTTATTTGTAGGAGTGCAAAAGGTACAGGCTCAGCAAGAGCCGTTATATACGCAATACATGTTTAATACGGTTTCGGTTAACCCGGCCTATGCTGGTACACGCAATGCCATGAATGTGTTGTTACTTTCACGCATGCAGTGGACAGGCATGGAAGGTGCTCCGCGCACTTATGATTTTACCATGCATACGCCTTTGAATAACTATAAAATGGGCTTGGGGCTATCGGTTGTATCCGATAGTCATGGGCCAGTTAATAATTATTACATCAACGTGAATTATGCTTATCGCGTTAGCTTAAGCGAGTCCCTTACTTTATCAATGGGTGTAAAAGGTGGTATCTATAACTACTATGTAAACCTTACAAATCTTAATGTGGGTGATGAAGATGTGGCTTTTATGGATAACGTGGAACAACGCTTCCAACCCAACGCCGGTTTAGGACTCTATTTATATGCCGATAAGTATTACTTTGGAGCATCGGTACCAAAATTAATACAAACAACATTAAATGGTGAGCAAAGTACCACTGGCTCTTTAAGCGACTTGAAGCAGCATGTGTTTTTAATGGGAGGTTATGTGTTTGATATTAATGAAGATGTGAAACTGAAACCATCAGTGTTAACAAAAATTGTTAATGGTGCGCCTCCATCAACCGATATTACAGCTCAATGCTTGTATAAAGATACCTATTGGCTAGGAGCTACATATCGTATTGGTGATGCAGTTGCACTAATTGGCAATATTCGTTTGAATAAGCAATTAATGATTGGTTACTCCTATGATTTTACTGTGTCGGAGCTAAATAACTACAACAATGGTAGTCATGAAATTATCATTAGTTACGATTTCGATGGTTTCTTAAAAAACAAAGTCAAATCACCAAGGTATTTCTAGTATCAAACCCTAAGAGTGTTTAAAAATGAAATTAAGAATCTCTATTATAATATTTAGCTTTTTAATGCTTGTTTCTGCAGCTCAGGCTCAGACCTACAGTAATAAAATGGATAGTTTGGTTAATCCGTTTCGTGTAAAACAAGCCGATAAAGCTTTTGATAATATGGCATATGCAAAAAGTATACGCCGTTATGAGCCCTTGTATCAGAAGGGATATTTGGCTGATTCAATTAAACCGAAGCTCGCACAGGCCTACCTTAAAGTGCAAGAAACAGAAAAGGCAGAAGAAGTGTATGCCAGTGTAAATGCCGATTACTTAGTTGGTGAAGATCTGTTCTTTTTTGCTCAGGCCCTAAAGTACAATGGTAAATATGCCGAGGCAGATACTTACATGGCCAAATATTTAATTAATAATGCTGAAGATTCAAGAGCCTTGAAACAGAATAATGCGCTTCCGGTTATTGAGAAGATATTATCAGAAGAACGATACTTAGTTGAGCCAGTTGATTTTAATTCAAGCCAATCGGATTTTGGTGCTTTTGTGGTTGATGACCATGTAGTCTTTTCATCAGCTCGCGAAGTGGATGTGGTCATTCGTCGTGAATATGCCTGGAAAGAAACTCCATACCTTAATATTTTCACCTCCAAAATTAAAGACGGTGGCCATGGCAAGGCTCAGCTATTATCTACACAATTGAAATCCATGTATCACGATGGACCAGTAAGTGTAAATACTGAGCGTACTGAGTTATTTATAACCCGCAATACCTTTAATAATTTAATTGGTAAAAAAGGTGTAGATGGCACAAACCACCTTAATTTAATGGTGGCCAGTAAACAGATAGATGGGACATGGGGAAAGCCGGTTGATTTGCCTTTTAACGATGTCAGTCACTCAACAGGGCATGGTTTTATAACCAAAGATGGTCAGCGTTTGTACTTCGCCAGCGATCGTGAAGAGGGGCTTGGTGGATCAGATATTTGGTATGTTAATCGCACCAGCAATGGTTGGTCAGAACCAATTAACATGGGAGATGAGGTTAATACCGAGGGCGATGAAATGTTTCCTTTTGTTGATGCTGATGGGAAATTATACTTTGCTTCAAACGGACATTTAGGTTTAGGAGGATTGGATTTGTTCGTGGCGTCAGAAAGAAAGGGAAGTTACCGTGTTCATAACATGGGTTATCCAATCAACTCTGAAAAAGATGATTTTAGTCTGTTTTTAATGGATGATGGCATAAATGGCTATTTTGCCTCAAACCGAAGTGGAGGCAAAGGCGATGATGATATTTATCGTTTTAAAATACTTAATGCTGTCAGCTTCAAAAAGCACTTTAAAAGCAAATTGATCGATAAAAACACTCGTCAGATAATTGCAAATACGCCAGTTCTATTGAAAAACCCAGCAGGTGATATAATAGCTGAACTAATGTCAGATGCTGAAGGTATGGTCGCTTCTGAATTACCACTTGAAATGGCTGAACTAAGCTTGGTTGTGAATGCAGTTGACTATTACCCTTATGCCAATGTAATTGATGTGTCGGAAGATGTTGATGAACATGAAATGGAACTGATACCGTTACCTGTTTATGGTATTTATGGTAATGTATTTCTATTACCAGATATGACAGCTATACCCGAAGTAAATGTATTGATGGTTCCTGCGCAAGGTGAGCAAAAAAGAATCACGAGTAATGAAGATGGTACTTTTAAAACGAGACTGGAGCCCGATATGGAATACGATTTAGTTTTTACAAAAAAAGAATTCTTTACAAAACGTTTAACGTATTCAACCATGGGGCGCGATACTGGCTATGTTAATGTAAATGAGTTTGTGGAGTTGGAACTTGAAAAAGCAGAAGTTGGTAAGAGTATTGAGATCGAGATTCTTTATGACTTAGGGAAATGGAACATCCGTGAAGATGCTGCTACTGAGCTGAACGACATGGTTCAGTTTCTACAAGATAATCCAACTATAAAAATTGAGCTAGGGTCGCACACCGATGCAAGAGGATCTGCCTCTTCTAACCAGGTGCTATCGCAAAAACGTGCCGAGTCGGCAGTGGCATATATGCTTGAGCGTGGCATTGATAAATCACGCATACAGGCCAAAGGATATGGTGAAACTCGTTTAAAAAATAAATGTGCCGATGGAGTGCGCTGTTCTGAATTAGAGCATCAGGCGAATCGTCGTTCTGAAGTCACAATTATAGCCATGTAATGTAAAAAGGAAAAGATAGGATTTGAATTGGGGAATGTAAGAAAGGGTCGGTTGAAATAGTTCAGCCGGCCCTAATTTTTATGCAAAGATAGGCTCAAAATGGGATTTTAGCTATTCTAGTTTTGCTAAAAATGATTTAACTTAGCTTATCACTATAATCTAACGATTAATAATTTAACCATTCGATAAAAATTTGTATTCCCAACAGATTAATAAACCCGCTCTATGAAAATTAATATTTTAAGTTTCTTGTTCCTTATAATTACTTGTTCACTTTATGGTCAGGATCGAATTTTAACATTTGCATCAAAAGATTCAGTTGGTGCAGAGCCTGTTTTTAAAGGTAGTTTTGGTGCCAATATAAAGTTAAATGGGTACTTTGATGTATATGGAGGCTTGCAGGATAGTGAAACCTTTAACATTGGTAAAATCAATGTATTTGGGGATGATGATTCCAAAAGTCTTAATGTGGATATGTACCAAACTCAATTAAAGTTTGAGTCAGCCTTACGTACGAAAGAAGGTAAAAATATATATGCCTTAGTAGAATTTGACTTTTGGGGAGGAAATGGTCATATGCGTTTAAGAAAAGCTTACGTAGAGTTTGATCATTGGCAAATTGGTCAGGGATGGGCTTCTTTTGGTGATGAAGCCTTATGGCCAAATATAATGGAATGGGAGGGACCTCCATCGGGTATTTGGGTGCGTACTCCGCACATAAAATATTTTAACTCATTTGGTAATCCCAACTGGCGTTATATAATTGCCTTAGATGCTCCAATTGCCGATGTTATTCGAAATAGTGATTTAGAACCATTACTTGAGGAGGATTATCAAACAACACCTGATGTTATATTAGGTATGAAGCATGAAAAACAATGGGGACACATTCGTTTGTCCAGTATTTTTCGAAATATAAGGTATAGGTATAACGATGAAAGCGATGCCTTTTTAGGTTATGGTTTGTCTTTTTCAGGAATGCTTAAAAAGAAACGGAATAACCTGCAATTTCAGGGTATTTGGGGGAAAGGTATTGCCTCATATATTACAAGTATTGGTGGCTTTGGCTATGATGGTTTTCCTACAAATACTGGCACTTTTGAGCCTACACCAACCTATGGAGGTTGGATGGCTTATGAACATTATTGGACACGTAAAATTCATACCAATATGGTATTGGGTTATTCACGTTTTTATACGAATGATACTGAACGTTACCTCTTATCAGGAGTTGAAGAGGATCCTATAACAGTTATTGGGGGAGACATTAATCATAGACATGGCTATGGAATCATAAACATCATGTTTGATCATTACGAACGCATGACCTATGGTATTGAGTTAAACTATGGTATTAAAAGTTTACAGGGCGATGGTTATGTTGATGAGGATCCTTTTAAGGAAGATAAAAGCAGAGATGCAATGAGAATAAGTTTTGGTTTTATGTTTTACTTCTAAAATTACAAAATCAAACGTTCGATCTTATGCCGTACTATGCCATGTTGATCTTTTAATGGATTATCAATCAATACCAGTTCATCCAGTTGACTATCCTTAACTTTATCAAAAGGAAAGTTGCTTAATTGATTGTTGTTTAGGTAGATGTATCTGAGATTTTGTGCCTTTAGCAAGTTTTCGCAACCTTCTCTTAATTGATTGTCGCTTAAGTCAATCAGGCGCAAACTATTTAGTTGAGAAATAACTTCGGGCACTTTTGTAAACTTATTTTGTCCCAGATATAGTCGTTCAAGTTTCTTCAATGCATTTATCGATTGAGGCAAGGCACATAAATTATTGCTACGAATATCGAAATAGCTTAACTCTTTTAATGCTTCAATCTCTACTGGAATTTCATTTATATCGTTATCTCTAATGTCGATGTACTGAAGGTGTTTAAGTTCAAATAAAACAGAAGGAATAGTGCCGTTCAAACGACTCTTGAAAATGCTCAAGTGTGTTACATTCTGTTGCTCATTGAGTACATAGCCTTTTGTTATCCAGCTAATTTTTTTGACCTGCTTCAGTCGTCGTGTCAAATGCTGGTTTAGTTCTTTGATGATGGCGATATCTGACATTACAATGAATTTTATTCGAAAATAACAAAGAGAAAGAAATATTATACTAATTAGCCAAAAGAAAACTGTTTGAATGACGAAAAACAGTTATAAAGGGTTGTTTTGTATATCTATTTCTTTCATTTACCACATGGAACTTCCAAATAAATCCAAGCACTGGACTGAATGCAATTTTATTTACTTCTCATCCCAACATAAGTTTTAGTCATGTCTGAAGGAACACAAATAATGTAGTCGGCTTTGTTTAGGTAGTCATCATCCAACTTGTTCATCTGATCTTGAGAAACAGTTGTTATGCATTTAACTCGCACACCAGGTTGATAAATTTGAAGGTACTTTCTAATGCCTCCATCATCATCGGAATGGAAACTACCATTGTAATGAATAAATAGTTTGTCATCCTCACGATTTTGCGTGATAAACCAAGCCATTGTAGCATCTTTCATGGCTTGCGCTTTGGCTATTGACAATGAACCTTTACCCATCATTCCACCCATTTTTGCAATTAATAGCGAATCGGCATCAAACTCAACAGGCAGAGGTGCAATATAGCGTTTGGCTTCATCACTTAGCTCATTAAGTTTATCAATTCCTTGTTTATGCACCACCGATGCATAACGGCGCGGAATATTACTGGCTACAAACTGTATGGTTGAATCTTTAGCAAATCGAATTAATGGCTCATAGTCAGTATCGTAATTGCTCCATAGGCGACATTCGGCTTCAAATTTAGATTGCGAGATAATGCCATTCATGTATTCGTCCACGATGAGTTGATTGTCGGCCTCAAACATTTCGGCTCCCATGGAAAGGTTACCATTTTTAGCGAGGTAAAGCGATTGGGTTACCTGAAGCTCTAGCCAGTGCGAAATGGGGTTATTGTGGTATTCTCCAAATAGAACGATATCATATTCAGATAGTTCCTTAATCATCTTTTTGTATTTAATCTCTTTGCCCTTGCCATTATAGAGCTTGTAGGCTGGCTTATCGGGTTTAAAGGAGCTAAAAATAAGTAGGCTGCCAATAAGAACGGATGCAAGTTGAATCTTCATTTTATTTTTATTTCAGAGTGATTACAAATTCTAACACTACAGACGTAGTATTGTTTATCAGCCGTAAAGTTAAGGCTATAGAATTAAGCAACTAATCATATATGGTTAGCCATTATTGGGGATAGAGTTAATTATTAGGCTTATTATCTAATGGTTAGCATTTGTTTCTGTTGGCTTTCTTTGGTGTGTTTTCCTTATTTGTCGGGATTGTGAGCCGGTATTATGGCCTATAATTTTGTCTCAGAGAAAAAAGCTAACCTTTTTAGAATCACACAGACACCCAAAATGAAAATACAACCATTCAGTGCTAAGCGACTTTGGAGTTATACGGCCACATTTGTTTGCTTATTACATTTAACGCCCTTGAAAGGGCAAGCCGATATTGACCCACTTCCCCTATCAAAAGAATGTACTATTAAAATTGTTGATCCCGTAGATGAAACACCTTTGATAGGAGCACATATCTGTATTGAATTAGCGGATGGACGAAAGGTTTACGAGGTGTCGGATGTTAATGGAAACGCACGGCTTTTGTATGCTAACAAGAAAGGAGTTGTTGCTATCTCATCAATGGGTTATGTAACCTCTTATCTAGCCCTCGAAGGTATTAATGATGGAGCATCAATACCCTTAAAAACGGATGTGTTTAACATTGATCAAGTGATAGTCACTGGCTCTAGTCAGCCAATGCCTGTAGATAGCTCAATCTATAAAGTCAAGTTAATTAGTGAAGAGAAA
This sequence comes from Carboxylicivirga sp. M1479, assembly GCF_007097485.1. Classification (GTDB taxonomy): domain Bacteria; phylum Bacteroidota; class Bacteroidia; order Bacteroidales; family Marinilabiliaceae; genus Carboxylicivirga. The sequence continues at coordinate 43,368 of NZ_VKDE01000012.1, forward strand.
ATACAACAATCGGGTGCTGTTAATTTGAGTGAGATTTTAATGACTGAAGCTAATATCCGTATGTCAAATGATTTGGTACTTGGTAGTCAAATTGAAATGCTGGGTATGAGTGGGCAGAATGTGAAGATAATGATAGATGGCGTGCCAGTAATTGGGCGTTTGGATGGTAATGTGGACTTAAGCCAGATTAACCTCGCCAATGTAAAGCAAATAGAAGTTATTGAGGGGCCTATGTCGGTGGTTTATGGAAATAATGCGTTGGCCGGGACCATTAACATCATTACTAAAAAGAATTTTTATCATGAGTTAAGCGGGCAGGTTAATGCGTATGCCGAAAGTGTTGGTCGTTATGCAGGTAATGCTTCTGTTGCCAAAAAGTGGGGAGCGCATACAGTATCTGCCGAGGGCGGTTATGAGTATTTCTCCGGTGTTAATTTTGACGAATCAACACGGCAGATGGATTGGAAGCCAAAGAACCTTTATCGCTTTAATACAAATTATTCATATAATAAAAATGATTGGCAGTTGACTGGCCGATTTGGAATGTACAGCGATGAGCTATACCATAAAAGTAATTTATCGGGAACAAAAGTGTACGATACTTACTACTACACTAGCCGTTACGACTTTAGTATTGGCCTAAATAAAATTTGGGAAAAGGGCAACTCCCTAAATGTAGTGAGTAGCTATAATCTATACGATCGTTCATCGCAGAACCTGACCAAAGATTTATCCACCTTAGAAGAGCATTGGAGTGAGATAGAAACAACGCAGGAAGCCAATCAGAAGATGGTGCGTGCTATTTATAGTCAGGCCATTGTACCTGGTGTTCTATCTTATCAGGCGGGTGCTGATATTAATGTGGAAACCATGGAAGGACCTAGAATTGCCGATGGTGCACAAAGCTTGGGCGATTACGCTGCGTTTTTAAATGTGAATTATTCAATTGTACCAAACTTTGAAATTCAACCCGGGGTACGTTATGCTTATAATACCGATTACAAGGCGCCTCTGGTCTATTCAATAAACACCAAATGGCAGGTAAAAGAGGGGTTTAACTGGCGTGCTTCTGCCGCCAAGGGCTTTCGGGCGCCGAGTGTAAAAGAACTGCATTATGAGTTTGTAGACTCCAACCACGAGATTTTTGGTAATCCCGATTTAAGCGCTGAATCATCCTACAATTTCAATACTTCTGTTGATTATAGTTTTGAAAAAGATGCGCATAGTTGGCGCTTAAGTGCATCCGCCTATTATAATGATGTTGAGAATATGATTGCCTTGGTTCAAGACGAAGGCAGCACGCAATATTATTATCAAAATATTGATCAATACCAATCAACGGGAGCCAACTTTGAAATTAATTACGGGTTTAAAAAAAACTTGACCTTGCGTGCTGGCTATGGTATTACAGGACGCCTTAATAGCTATGCAACTGCAAATGGTTCGGATAAATACAATGTGACCAACGACTTTTTTGCTGGTGTAAAATGGATTGAGCCACACACCAATATCACGGTGGCAATTGATTACAAATATAACGGAGAGCTTCCTTTCTTCTTCACTGATGCTGATGGAGAAATTAACGAAGGCTTTCAAGCCGCTTATCACACCATGAACGCCTCCTTAAGTAAAAGCTTTTTTAAACGAAAACTACTAATGACTGCAGGTGCTAAAAACTTGTTTGATGTAACATCAGTCAATCGCATAAGTGGTGGAGGAAGTGCACATTCAAGTGGGGGCAACGTGCCAATTTCATATGGCCGTTCATTCTTTATCTCTTTGACTTACAAATTCAATCATTCAAATAATTAATAACAAACAACAAATAAAACTTATCATGAAGAAGATATTATTATCCTTAGCTCTTGCCACTGTGTTATTCGCATGTGATGACGATGAAAAAATTGATGTGAAAGATTATGGCATGAAAACTTTTGAAGCGGATTTAAAATATAGTTCTATAACAAGTCCAGAGGGATATCCAATTAGTACCTATGCCCAACAAACCTATTTTTCTTTTGGTCAGGATGAGGCCGTTGCCTATGGCGAAGTAGATACCGATACATGGACTCAGTTTAATGTTTTTGATTACGCCGCCAATGAAATGGATGTGCCAGAAGGTTATGTTGTGAATAAAAACTCAGATGTGGAAGCCTGGGATTTGGTATTTACAAAGTATTATGGAACCACGCAATCTTCTGATGGAACAAACACAGGATACGGCATGACCGGAATTTTGTTAAACATGGAAGAAGGTATGCAGGTGGCTGAGATGATGTATGATGAGAGCTCAGATATAAACTTGGTATCGCAGGCTTTTGCAAATCTAATCATAAGCGATGTCGAAGGTTTGGAGTATTCCGATGATATGGAAACGATTGGTTCTGATTGGAAAGTGCTTGACTTTTCTACCTTTCAATACAATGTTCTAAGTAATAAATTTTTCATTGTGAAAATGAAAACTGGCGACTATTATAAACTTCGTGTAGTTGGTTTTTATGGCGATACAACCGCAGATCGTGTTATAAGCATTGAATACGCATTGGTAGCGAGTGTTTTACCCGAAGAAATGAATTAAAAACTAACACTATTTCATTTTAGTGTTTTTCCGTACCACTGCTGGGTTAACGAACCCGGTAGTGGTTATTTAACTCTTAATACACATCGTTTTTTATACAAACAAATGAATAAAAAATACCTCATTACGGTCATTTTAGCCTTTGTTGCTTTGGGAATGGGCTACATGGCATGGAGTAAGTGGCTGGCACCAACCAAGGTGGCATTAATTAACTACCCTGAATTTATGTCCACCAAAATCGCACGTTCGCTTGATAATTATTTTATCAACGTTGATGTGTTTGAAGATGAAAACGAAGCTGAAAAGTTGGATCAATACGACATGTTATTAGTCTTTGGTATGGGCTTAAAACTAACAGCCGAACAAGAGGCTTATATAAATGAGGTAGGAGAAAAATCCACTGGCATTTATTTGCAATCATCCACAACAAAAGGTTTGGAACTTACCAACCTGAATGATAGTGTAAAAATCAATGTGAAAACCTACTTAGATAATGGTGGAAATAAAAACTATGCCAATGCCATGCGCTACATTCGAACCAATGTGGATGGTAAGTCAGCTTTTGTCAATCAACCGGAAGCTCCTTTGGAGATATCATCCGATGTACTGTTTCATGTAGATGAGGATGTTGCTTTTGAAAAGGTAGCTGACTTTGAAACCTATTGCAAGGCTGAAGGTTTTCATAAAGAAGGACAGAAAAAAGTCCTCTTTTTTACCAGTATACCCGGCCCGTTCAATGCCAATCGCGATCATTTAAATAGTATGATTGAAGAGCTGCAAAACCGTGGAACCAATGTGTACCCGGTCTCTGGTTTTCGTGGCCGCTTAAACTATATGAAAGAAATTAGTCCTGATATAATTGTGTACCTGCCACATGGTCGTTTATCCATGGGTGGTTCAGCACCCTTAATCAATCAATGGCTTAAGAAACAAAACATTCCAGTTCTATGCCCAATTACAGTACATCAGCGTTACGAAGATTGGTTAATCGACAAAAATGGTATGATGGGTGGACTATTGAGTCAAAGTGTGACCATGCCCGAGTTTGATGGAGGCATTGTGCCTTATGCTGTTTTTGCCGAGTATGAAGATGCCAATGGTTTCCTCATTTTTAAGGCTGTACCCAATCGCTTAAAGAACTTTGGTCAGATAGTGGCTAACTATTTGCAGTTGCAAGAGCAACAGAGTGCCGATAAAAAAGTGGCTTTCGTTTATTTTAAAGGACCAGGCAAAAGTGCACTAACTGCAGCCAATATGGAAGTGCTGCCATCTTTACACAATGTATTGCTTGAGATGCAGAAGAATGGCTATGATTTAGGAGATCTACCAAAAGATTATCCATCATTTGAAAAAGTAGTAATGACGAAAGGACCGGTTTTAGGTACCTATGCCGAGGGGGCTTTCGATAATTATCTAGCTACTGGTCAGCCTGAGTTAGTTAAAGTAGAGGATTACAATGCGTGGTGTCGCGAAACATTGCAAGCCGAAATGATATCTGACGTGGAGGAGCGTTATGGTAAGGCACCAGGTTCATACATGGCTGTTTATAAAGATGAACAAGAATACATTGCTGTGGCGCGCGTGCAGTTTGGTAACGTGGTGCTGTTACCGCAGCAAATGCCCGGACTGGGAGATAATGCTTTTCAACTGATACACGGAGCTAAAGTAGCGCCACCCCACACTTATATTGCACCTTATTTGTGGATACAAAAAGCATTTGAAGCCGATGCAATTTTTCACTTTGGTACACATGGTAGTTTAGAGTTTACGCCGGGTAAACAAATTGCCTTATCAGATTACGATTGGACCGACCCACTAATTGGTACCACTCCACACAATTATGTGTACACCATAAGCAATGTTGGAGAAGGGATGATTGCCAAACGACGTAGCTATGCAGCACTACAGACTTATTTAACACCGCCTTTTATGTCGGCCAATGCCATGGAGTCGAAGCAAATATTGATGCAAAAAATAAATCAGTACACAACAGCTAAGGGCTCTTTAAAGCGTGAATATGCCTTAACGGTTAAGAAAATGATTGTTGAAGAAGGGATGCACGATGAACTTGGTTTGAATAACAGTATTGATGAGCCGTATTCTGATGAGGAGATGACACGTATCCTGAACTTTTTAGAAGAATTATCGCATGAGAAAGTAACTGGTGGATTATACACCATGGGAGAACCTTACACCGCAGAAAAGTTAGATGAAATGGTGCAGATGATGCATGTAGATGAACTGGCTTATCATTTGGCAGAGGTAGATTTGCAGAAAGAAATTGTGACTCGTAACGAGCTGCGCAATAAAGTGTTTTTCAGAACGAAATACACCAATCCAAGCGATAGGTATGTTGCTGAGCTTATTCGTACTGGTCAAACAGAATCCATTCGTAAGCAGGTAATTAATGCCAATGATTATCAACGTGCGCTAGACTTTAAAAAGGAAAGGAAGCAAGCAGCACAAAAGTTGAAATCACAAAAAATGGCGACTATGAAAGTCAAAAAGGAAGCGGCCAGTAAACAAAACCAAGGAGAGACGAAAGATCATCCGGATAAAGCAAAGAAAAAAGTTGATGGTAAAACGGGTGCTACGCCTAAGATTGAACCTGCGAATCCGGTTGAGGAAGCTTTTGCCACTGCTATTTTCAATGTGGAGAATACCTTGCTTTCTATCATCAGTAAAAAGGAAGAATTGCGAAACAGCCCAGATGCAGAAATGCAGGGAATACTTAATGCTTTAAATGGAGGTTATACTGCTCCATCTCCAGGTGGCGACCCTGTGGCCAATCCCGAGAGTGTGCCAACTGGGCGTAACTTATTTGCGGTTAATGCCGAGCAAACACCAAGTAAGGAGGCCTGGAAGGTAGCTAAGAAACTAGGGGATGACTTGCTTGATGATTATCAGAAAAAGCATGGTAAGTACCCCGAAAAAATAAGCTTTACCCTTTGGGCTGGTAGCTTTATTGAGTCGGAAGGAACTACCATCGCTCAAATTCTGTACATGTTAGGAGTTGAACCTGTTTGGACACCTCGCGGTAAAATGAATGACCTACGCTTGATGACGGAAGAGGAATTGGAACGTCCGCGTATTGATGTGGTGGTGCAAACCTCGGGTCAGTTGCGCGATTTGGCAGCTTCTCGGCTTGTCATTATTAACCGTGCCATTGCCATGGCAGCCAAAGCAGAACAAAGCTCTGGTGTCAATTTTGTATCCAAGGGTATTGCCGATGCCGAGAAGCTATTAATTGAAAAAGGTTTTTCGCCAAAAGAAGCAAGGGCTTTTGCCGGACAACGTGTATTTGGCGGAGTTAATGGTAACTATGGCGCTAGTATTATGGGCTTGGTTGAACAAAGCGATCGCTGGGACAGCACTAAAACAGTGGCACAAACTTATATCAACAACATGGGTGCTGTTTATGGCAGCGAAGATGATTGGGGAAGTTTTAATAAAGGTGTATTTGAAGCTGCTTTACTTAATACCGAAGCAGTTGTTCAACCACGACAGAGTAATACCTGGGGAGCCTTAAGTCTCGATCATGTGTATGAGTTTATGGGTGGTTTAAATCTGGCTGTGAAAGAGGTAACGGGCAACGATGCCGAATCGTATTTCAATGATTTTCGTAACTCGTCGAATCCACGGGTGCAAGGCTTAAAAGAGGCCATTGGCGTTGAGAGTCGTACTACCTTGTTAAATGAGCGATACATTAAAGAGTACATGAAAGGTGGGGCGTCTTCAGCAGCCACATTTGCCGAAACATTCCGTAATACCTTTGGATGGAATGTGATGAAACCCTCGGTGGTGGAAGAGCGCTTGTGGAACGACCTGTACGATGTATACGTTGATAACAAATTAAACTTACAAGTGCAAGAGTTTTTCGAACGAGAGAACCCGTATGCATTGCAAGAGATGACAGCCGTAATGCTCGAAACGGTGCGCAAAGGCATGTGGCAGGCTACGCCCGATCAAGTTAAAGCAATGACACAACTACACGCCCAATTAATTGAAAAGTATGAAGCAGGTTGTAGCGGTTTTGTTTGTGATAACGCTAAGCTACGCGCTTTTATAACAGAGCAATTACCTGCTGAGATGAAAGAAGCCTATGCTGAAGAAATAGATAATGTTCGGGAGGCAAAAAAGGAGATTGCAGAGGATAATGTGGTGCTGAAGAAAGACGAAAAGGTACAGGCACAGCAAGATGCTGAAATGGCGATGGAATTGGATGTTAAGCTTGTGGCAGCTGGTATTGTGGCCGTTTTGCTTTTAGCTATCCTTTTTATTCGCCGTCGTCGAGCTAACACATCTCTTTAATAATAAGCAGCTAATACAATTATATGCAAACACTTGTAATAATACTATTTGTTCTGGCCATACTGTCCTTTTCTATTCAGCTACAGCTGTTTGAAAAACCTTGGATAATGTTTGCTTGCTTGGCTTTTGTAGCTGTATTTATATATGGGATGCACCATTTGGCCATTGAGCAGAGTTATAAAACATTTAGAGCTGCGTTAAACAATTCAAGCTTAATGATGGATTTTGTGGTCTTGCAAGTCGTAGAGGCTCTGGCTGGTCTCTTATTAAGTATATTCTTGATAAGAGACCACTATAATGAACCGGTAAAACCGTTTTTTAAGAACGCACTTTTCTTACCTGGTATCATCATTTTTCCAGCCTTGTTTTACCTCGAAAGCCTCGTGTTTTTGCAAGTTCATGGTATGAGCTTTCCGGTTTTGGCTGTTGGTATTGCAGTCTTGGCCATACTAGGTATTTACCTTATCGGATGGTGTTTTAAAAAGCTGATACCCGAATTTGACCTACAACTAGAAATGAAATTTGTAGTTCACTTGCTTCAGTTATCAGGAGGTGTGATTCTTTCGGTAGTTATGCTGCGCTTACCCGTACAGCAAGCTGAACATTCTGCTATTTCGCTAATGCCCACTTTAGTGATGATTACCTGTTTGCTAGGAGGAAGTCTGTTAGGCTCTTTCTGGTATCAAATTAAGATAAAGCGATTTATCAAGTCATCAACACAACAATTAAACGGATAAACAATTTTAATAATGGATGAAATAACAAAAATATTATACTGGATATCAACGGGGTTATTAGTGCCTGTTATTGTGTTATTGCTCTTGTTTTTTGCAAGGGCGCTTATGCTGATAGGTTCCTTTTACAGCATGTACATTCAAAAGTTGAAGTTTAATAAGCAGATGAAAACAGTTTTCGATGCTTTAACTACCGAGAATGTACGATCTTCTTTAGAAAATGTGAAGAAGAATGATAAGCTTATTAGCTCCATTTACCTCAATAAACTATTAACATGTTTGCCGCAAGAGGTGTATTACGATAAGGCTTTAAACGATTTTGAAATACATTGCCAAAAAGAGATGGCTGGTAGCCAGGCGCTTGCCAAACTAGGGCCAATACTAGGGCTGATGGGTACCCTTATTCCGATGGGTCCTGCCCTTGTGGGTTTGGCATCGGGCGATATTGCTTCTATGGCTTCAAACATGCAGGTGGCTTTTGCAACAACAGTAATCGGTTTGTTGATTGGAGCCGTTGGTTTCATTGTCCTTCAGGTAAAACGCCGTTGGTTTGCTGCCGATATTAATAACCTGGAATTTGTGGTGGAGCTACTTAAAAAGGTTAAGTAAGCAAGAAGTATATAGAGATTGGTATACGCAAGCCGTATGCCGACACTTCGATCTAATTAATAGTAAAAAGAGAGTATTATGCGTCGATCAAAACGTTTTTTACAAGAAGAAGATATAGACCCAATGGCTACCGTTGCTAATTTATTTGATGTCGCCATGGTGTTTGCTCTGGCTTTAATGGTGGCTTTGGTGGCTCGCTATAAAATGACTGAGATGTTTTCTAAGGAGGATTTTACCATGGTAAAAAATCCGGGTAAAGAAAACATGGAAATCATTACTAAAGAAGGGGAGAAGATTGAGACCTACAAAGCATCTGATGAAAGCTCGTCATCGGGCAACAAAGGAAAAAGGGTAGGCGTTGCTTATCAGTTAGAGAATGGGGAGATAATTTATATTCCTGAGTAGCTATAGTTTAATCACTTTTTTCAGTAGCAGCTGGTGCTAATAAATGGCTGCTACTGAAATACGCTGCTTATTAAAACTAATTTCATCGCCAAGCTTTGCGCCTTTTAATGCCTGACCAACAGGCGAGGCCATAGATAGTGCAAAGTACTCCACCCCATCAACATTGATTTTACCCAGGGCGACAGGCATAAAATAGTGGCCCTTATTGGTTATAACTAAACTGCCAAAATCAACATTTGTGTGAGTCTTATGCAAGTCAATTTGCGCTAAATCTTTTTTCAGGCCTAGTTGTTTATTGAGTTGATCCTGGTTTTTGTTCAGTTCAATCTGCATCATCTCACGGCCTGTTTCAAATTTATCGCCAGCACTGCTTTTCGTGTCGTTGGCCATCGATTCTCGTATATCAGCTATTTCTTGCTGAATAGCACTAAGCTTTTTATCTATAGTGGTAGTGAGGTGCTCAACTAGTGCCTTTTTTGTTTCTGAATTAATACTCATCTAACAGTTAATTAAATGATTGATAGAGGGAAGTTGTACTAGCAAATAACTCATCGGCGCCAGCATCAAGCAGTACCTGATCAGCTAGTTTGCCTGTATTAACTGCTAGGGTGTATATGCCTGCAGCCTTGGCCGACTCAACACCCATGGGTGCATTCTCCACCACCAGACATTCTTCCTTTTTAAAACCACATCGTTCCCAGGCAATCAAATATGGTTCAGGATGAGGTTTTCCTTGTTTTACATCGGCACCGCTTACCAAGTGATCGGCATCGATGTTAAAATGCTCCATTAGTTTTTCAACCAAAGCAGGTTGTCGCGATCCAGTTACCACAAACACATTAACGCCAGCTTGCTTTAATTCAGCCAGTAACTCTTGCATGCAGGGCAATATGGGAGCCTTAGGGCGTTCACTCATTAGCTTTGTTTTAAGAGCATATACCGCTTCTTCCTCCGCTTTAGTCGCTGGGCGATTTAGGTATTGTTCAAAGGCAATGCGAATGGTTGAAAAGCCCGTACGCCCCTCATTCATATAGGCCTCCTCAGCCGGAAAATCAATGCCGTATTTTTTCAAGCTATGAATCCAAGTGTATTCGTGATTGGGCATTGAATCGTATAGCACGCCATCCATGTCAAAGAAGACAGCTTTTATATTTTGTGGTTTCATCGTTCTGATTTAGGCTGCTAAAATAGTGCAAAGTTTTAATATGGGTAAGTCAATGAGGTTGGTGTCCTTAATTTAAGTACATATCGCCTATACTTGCGCTCCTCATGAGTAATAAGGAGCTTAAGCTAAGATTCCGAAAGCTAGCAACCTAGCTTGTAAAGCTCGCCCTTTCGAGCAGAAAGCTTTGACTTTGATGTTTAAAAGCGCTGGAATACAATCAAAAAGCTTGGTGTTTTGAGCCAGAAGGCTTTGAATTCTCTGCTTTAGAAACAAAACTCGCCATTCAGAGCATTAAAGTAGAGCATAAAGGTGTGAAAGCGGTGCTATAATGCTTCATCATTAATGCTTAGTAGCTTCTTCTTTTAAGCAAATTGCACTAGGTTCCGAGCCATTAGGCATCAAAATCGGAGCATAAAGAACCAAGCCCCATGCTCAAAGCTCCATTTTATAGCAATACTTATTGAGATTCGTGTTTTTCGAATAGTTTTTATGCCAGTTGTTTAGATGTACAAAGGGTATTAATTACATCTTTTTGTTTATTTTGGTCTTCATATCATTAACTGCAATTTTTACACATGACCATAACATTAGATCAACAATTAAAAGAGACGTTGCCGACCTTATTATTGGGTGGATTTGTAATTGAGGTGCAGGTAAATGAGCCAGCAAGTGAATTATTAAGTTTGATTAATGATGAACTTGCGGTTTTGGAGCAAAGGCACACGCCCGAAACCATTCGAGAGCTCAGCACCGTTAAGGCCAACAAAAACGCCTATCGCAGTTTAGGCAAAGATCCGAATCGTTATCGTCCCGCAGCTGAAGCTTTGTTGCGCCGAGTGGCCAATGGTAAGGGCTTGTATCACATCAATAATGTGGTTGATATCCTCAACCTGATATCCTTAAAAACAGGTTTTTCCATATGTGGTTATAATTACGATGCCATAAAGGGCGATGTGTTAATGGGTATTGGAGAAGAAAATGAACCATATCAAGGTATTGGTCGTGGCGATGTTAACATTGCCAAGTTACCTGTTTTTCGCGATGACTTGGGAGCCTTTGGAAATCCAACAAGTGATTCAGTTCGAACCATGGTAAGTGAGGGTACCAGCAAGTTTCTGATGATTATTATCGGTTTTGAAGGACAAGAAACCATTAATGCTGCCTTGGATGAGGCAAAAAAATTATTGGAGCAGTATGCAAATGGAAAGGAAATTGAACGTTTCTTTGTAGGCTGAAAAAAGCAGTTAATAGCTTAAGAAAATAGGTTAGGGATGATAAAAGTTTGTGCAATCGCCTCGGGGAGTAACGGCAATTGTTATTACATAGGAACAGAGAAAGAAGCCATATTAGTAGATGCAGGTATATCGCGCCGTCAGATAATGAAGCGCATGAAAGAATTGCGCCTGGATATTTCAAGGGTAAAAGCAGTGTTTATTACCCATGAGCATGCCGACCATATTCGTGGTTTGCGAGTGTTGTGCGATGTAAATGGAATAACAGGCTATTTAACACGTGATACCTTACAAAAGGCACACCGTAACTACCATCCAAAGTCGGCGCATGTGTTTAAAGCAGGCGAATCGATTAAGCTGGGAGCTTTTGTTATTCATTCGTTTAAAAAGCAGCACGATGCCATTGATCCAACAAGTTTTAGGGTTGAGGTAAATGGTTTAAATGTTGGTGTGATGACCGATATAGGAGAGGCCTGCAATAATTTGAAAAAGCATCTTCATGCTTGTGATATTGCTTTTTTAGAAAGTAATTACGACGAGCAATTACTGGAAGACGGACCTTATCCATACCATTTAAAGCAACGTGTAAAATCGGATAAAGGCCACTTAAGTAATAAGCAGGCTGTTGAATTGCTCGAACAGATGGGGACATCCAATTTACACACCGTATTTCTATCGCATATATCAGCTGACAACAATCGGGTTGAAATAGCCATGAAAGCCTTTGAACACCTCACTGATAAATACAAGATATTGCCAACCAACCGCTATGCACCATCCGAAATAGTAACAATTGGAGAAGAGCAGTTGGCTTTATTCAATGATTAATGCTTCTTTTAATTATCTAATCGACGAACGAAAAAAAAATTCTATGAATTCAATTATACAAGCCGATCAACACTTTTTAGTATTAACCATGGTATTCGCTGCTGCCGCTTTTGGTATTTGGTCCGAGCATAAAAAATGGTTTGGCAAAGTGTCAGGTATCTTGGTTACAATGATTTCCATGTCTATTCTAGCAATGGTTGGCTTTGTTCCTGTAGGCTCTGGCACTGGTGCTTCAGTAGCTGTTTACGATATGGTATTTGACTATTTCATACCTATTTCAATTCCCCTCTTACTATTTAGTTCTAATATTGTTAAAATTATTCGTGAGAGTGGTAAGCTAATGCTGGCTTTTATTATAGGTGCCATTGGTGTGGTTGTAGGGTGTTTTGTAGCGTATTTTATAATTGATCTGGGCGATGATGCAGGCAACACAGCAGGTGTTATAGCTGCTACCTTAGTAGGGGGGAGTATTAATTTCGTAGCGACTGGCGAAACATTAAACTTTAGTACAAACCCTTATTTTTCGGCAACCATAGCGGTGGATAACTTCGTAGCCAATTTATATGTCTTGTTTTTATTCCTAGTGCCTGCTTTAACATTTCTGAATCGCTTTTGGGCCAAGAAAACAGAGAAAACTGAAGTGCAACCTGATGAAGAGTTCGTTCAATCGCCTGTTACCATGGAGCGCATTGCTGTTTCTGTATTTTTGGCGGTTGGCCTAGCAGCTGCAGGGCAATGGTTAGCTCCATATTTACAGCAATGGATTGGAACTGATCTTAACTTGAGTATTTTGTTAATCACTGTATTGTCATTAATCGTGGCCAACCTAATACCATCCAAATTAAAACCTTTGGAAACAACTTCTTTCACTATTGGGCTGTGGATGATGTATGCCTTTCTAGCGGTTATAGGTGCTTCAACCAATATTTACGAAGTACTAAAAGTTGGGCCGTCTCTCTTGCTGTTTTACATGATCATCATGGTATTTCACTTTTTGTTCCTGTTATTTTCGGCTCGTCTTTTCAAATTAAATGTTTATGAAGTTATTGTGTCATCTGCCGCCAATATAATGGGACCCTCGGTAGCAGCACCTATGGCTGCTTCGTTAGGGCAAAAGCGCATGGTAACACCAGCTATTCTGGTAGGAATACTAGGCTATGTTATCGGCACATTTATAGGCGTTAGCATTGCTTTGGCCTTAACCTAGTTGAAAATATTAAAGCAATTGATAGGGCATCGCACTTGCGATGCCTTTTTATTTGTTAAAAAGTAAGGTATCGCAAGTCTTTTTTATATATTTGAGCAAGCGGTTGCGCTATTGTTATTTATGTAGCTAAATCGCACTGAAACCGATAAACTAAAATATTTTACGATGATGAAGAAAACATTCGCAGCTTTGGCTGTAGGACTGCTGTTGCAGTCGCTGGTATCCTGCCATCAGCCCATACCTGCAGATTTAAATGCAGTTAGCTTAATTCCTTTACCTGTAAAGGTTGAAGCAACGGGAGGTTCATTTCAATTGAATGAGAATACCGCCATTTATGTGCATGAGGGAAGTGATGAATTAAGCCAAACGGCTCATTTATTAAAAAAACAATTGCATCACGAAACAGATTTGTCTTTGGATGTGCAAGTTGTGTCAGAGCCTGCTGCACATGGTATTAATATTTTGCTGAACAAAGAGAATAAAGCACAATTGGGGGATGAAGGTTATGAATTAAAGGTGGGAGAGAAGCTCTTGACTATTTCTGCTAACACGCCTGTTGGTATATTTCGTGGTGTACAAACACTTGTGCAAATGGCCACTTTTCATCAGGGAGAGAAAACCACTTGGCTGGTGCCATCAGGGACTATTGTCGATTATCCACAATATGCCTACCGTGGTTTAATGTTGGATGTGGCGCGTCACTTCTTTGGCGTAGACGATGTTAAGCGAGTGATTGATTTAGCAGCTGCCTATAAAATTAATGTATTGCACATGCATCTATCCGATGATCAGGGATGGCGCATTGAAATTAAATCATGGCCACGATTGACTTCTTTTGGAGCGCGCACCGAAGTTGGTGGTGGAGAAAGTGGTTTCTATACTCAAGAGCAGTATAAAGAAATTGGGGCCTATGCCAAAGCTCGTTTTGTAACCCTTGTTCCAGAAATTGATATGCCTGGGCATACCAATGCTGCTGTGGCTGCTTATCCCGAGTTAAATGGCACCAATAAAAAAGCAGACCTTTATACAGGTACCAAGGTTGGTTTTAGTACTCTTGCTACCCGTAAAGAAGTGACTTATCAGTTTGTTGACGATGTGATACGTGAGTTAGCTGCTATTACTGAAGGACCTTATATTCATATTGGAGGAGATGAGTCGCATGTAACCAAAGAAAAGGATTACGTGTACTTTATCAATCGTACCAAAGACATCGTAAAAAAACACGGTAAAATAATGCTCGGATGGGATGAGATAGCACTCGCCGAATTGGATGAAACCGATATTGTACAATATTGGGCTAAGGACGAAAATGCTGTTATGGGAGTTCAAAAGGGTGCAAAGGTTATAATGTCGCCATCGAAACGAACTTATTTGGATATGAAATATGATTCAACAACTCATATTGGTTTGGATTGGGCTGCTTTAATTGAAGTAGACGAGGCTTATAACTGGAATCCTGAAACCTTAGTGGAAGGCATTAATAAGGAACATATCCTTGGTGTTGAATCGCCATTATGGACCGAAACGGTGGAAACAATGGATGATATCGAATTCTTGGTATTCCCTCGTTTGATTGGTCATGCCGAAATAGGATGGTCGCCAAGTGGACACCTGAATTGGGATAGCTATAAACAGCGTTTAGCCAAGCACGGAAAAAGATTAAAAGCCAATGGTGTTGATTTCTACCAAGCAAAACTGATTAATTGGGAAATGGAATAAACACGTATTGAAAATTATAATAGAAGAAGCTGTCGGAATTGTTAACTGACAGCTTTTTTTATGCCAAAAAACCAAATGACTGTTGAACTGTTTCTTGTAGTAAAGAATAATGTTATGGGTAAGTCAATCTTAGTATTTGGAGCTAGTTCAAGTAAACAATCAATCAATAAGCAGTTAGCCGCTTATGCTGCTTCCTTAGTATCTGATGTTCAAATAAATCTAATTGATTTAAATGATTTTGAGATGCCTTTGTTTAGCGTCGATAAAGAAGCTGAGCTAGGCGTGCCTGATGAGGCACATCGCTTTAAGAAGCTCATTAAAAATGCCGATGGTATTATTATTTCCCTGGCCGAGCATAATGGGTCTTATTCGGTAGCTTATAAAAATTTATATGATTGGGTATCGCGCATCGAAAAGGAGTTCTGGTATAGTAAACCTTTATTGTTATTAGCCACATCGCCAGGACCCAGAGGAGGTAAAACAGTGCTCGATATCGCTACGCAAGCCTATTCCTATACCAATAAAAAGCTAGTGGGTAGTTTCTCATTGCCATCCTTTCATAGTAATTACGACAAGGAAAAAGGAATAGTTGACACTGGTTTAGCTCAGGAATTGAATGAGAAGATAGCTTTATTTAAACAGGCTTTGTAAGTTGTTGAGGCTTAAAAAATGAGAAGTGAACTTTACCATATTTCTTTAGTTCTGAAAAGTGGCTGTGTTTCTCAAAGCTCATTTTGTCCGAGTGCTCAAGTATAAAAATGCCATCATCCTTTAATAAGCTATTTTTAAAGAATTGATCGGGTATACTGTCAAAGTTCTTGAGGTCAAAAGGTGGATCGGCAAACACCAAATCGTATTGAACACTGCTTTTTTGCATGTACTTAAAGGCATCTGCTTTAAATAGCTGAATGTCATCTTCCAGCTCCAGCTCGGCAAGCATCGATTTAATGTAACTATAGTGCTTGTAATTCATCTCCACGGTGGTTACATCGGTGCATCCGCGCGAAGCAAATTCATAGGATATACTGCCAGTGCCTGCAAATAAGTCCAGAACCTTTAAATCTTCAAAGTCAACGCGATTGTTGAGAACATTGAATAGGCTCTCGCGAGCAATGTCGGTTGTAGGGCGTGCTTTAAAGCTCTTTGGGGGCGAAAAACGACGACCCTTTAAATACCCACTAATTATACGCATATGGCCAGATTAAATAAGTTATGAAACAGTAATTTGTCACTCTCTTGAATGCGCATGTGACTGCTAAATTTGAATTGAGTTGTTGCCTTGCTAATATTTGCCTGTTGCAAATACTTTTTTAATTCTTTATACAAAGGATTTTGCTTGTTACTGATGCCATGCAGTATAACCTGTGTTTGTTTAGCGTCCAATGCAAGTTGCTCAAAAGCAAAAAGAACAAAATAAAGAAAGTCGTTAAGGTGTTTGTAATTATAGGAGTTACAAAGCACCATTTTTCGATTTTTGAGCACTACCAAATCAAAAAAGTGCTCGTGCACGCTGATGTGCATTACCGATTCCCCTTGTTTTTTCTGGCTGGCCAGCAAGCATGTTTCAACAAATGGTGAGTAATGCTGGTAAAACGAAACGCTTTCGAACTGTGTTTTTACCAGATGGTACATGAACCGAGGGATGCTAAACAAGTTCCAGGCATCAGCCATTCTTATTTTTTGTGCTGTCAACTCTATTTCATCATCCGTGGCACTATGGTTAAGAGCAAACAATTCGTGGTGCTTGCTTTGGTCGTATAAGGCCGATGGTACCAAGGTTGCTTTGGTCGATTCATATAAAAACAGGACTTTCTTATAGGGAAGTTGCAACAACTCCTCCTGCAACAATACTTCTTGTGTTTTAATACCATCAGCACTTTTATCCACAAAAGGAATATTAGCAAAAGCAATATAGGTATTGGTAACAGGGTCTAGTACACAAAAAGAAAGTCCACCCGAAGAAGATCGGATGGACAAAAAATAAGATGTTGTAATACTTGCGTCAAAAGACTGATCAACAAGGTAAGTCTTGGTCATAAAATTATTCCCAGTTACCTGCGTTATTGTTAGCAGCTTCTAACGAACCAACTTTAAGACCAGGATATCTTTCCAACTTCTCAGTCTTATCGTTAAGGTTAATAATTTCTTGTAATTCAAGTCCAGCAAGGTAAATGTTGTTGTGTACCTTTGCTTCAAATACCTGAACTTTTACTCCAGATCCTGTTACAACAATACCAGCACCCATTTCATAAGTTTTTCCACCTTCTACGTAAGGGATAAACTTTAATGAATCAACAGGGTAATTAGCTGGAAACAAAGAATCTTTTACACTTACACGAATTGTATCACGGCTGATGATACCAAGTGCCAATGCTTTAAGCTCAGTGATGCCTGCTTCACGCATGCTGTCTGTTAAACTTCCTTCTTTTTTTACCAATGGAAGTGAGTCGTTTAGGACGAAGTTAATCAATGTATCATAGCTACCTGTGTATTTATTATAAACAGATTTGTAAGCTACTTGCGCATCTCTGGTAAGAATAAGTCTGTCAACGTTTGCTTGTTTTCTTAAAGCTTCCTGCTCTTGAAAACGAATTGGCTTATTAATACTTTCAACACAATAGTAACCTAGCGCGATAATTGCAATAGTAAGAACAATCTGAATAACTGTTTTCATTATCTTCGGATTTTTGTTTTAGTTTGAATGCACAAATTTAAAAAAAAAATCAAATTTCAGTTTTTAAATAGCTTTTATCTACATTAAAAATGCTAAATAATCATATAACAACGTTAATTAAGGAGAAATTTGAGTTCGAACCAACATCATCACAAGCATTATTGATGGATGGGTTGGGGCAATTTATCATGTCTGAACAGTCGCCGTCGGTATGTCTAATTAAAGGATATGCAGGTACTGGTAAAACATCCCTGATGAAAGCTTTTACCGATGTGTTGGATGAATTAAAGATACCGAGCCAATTAATGGCGCCTACTGGACGAGCTGCAAAGGTTTTGAGTAGTTATACGCAGAAGTCGGCTTATACCATTCATAAAATGATTTACCGCCGTCAATCATCCAATGATGACTTCGGATCTTTTAATCTGAACTATAATAAGGCCAAGGAAGCTGTTTTTATTGTTGATGAGGCATCCATGATTTCGAATAGTAGCATGGATTACACGGTGTTTGGAACAGGTCGATTATTAGAGGATTTACTCAATTTTGTTTTTACCAATAGCCGATGTAAGCTCATTATTATTGGTGACGTAGCTCAGTTGCCCCCAGTTGGTTTTGACGAAAGTCCCGCTTTGGATAAGTTGTATTTGGAAAGCTTGGGCATGTATGTCGAGGATTATTTTTTAAGTGAGGTGGTAAGGCAAGAGCAGGACAGTGGTATTTTGTATAACGCTAGTAAATTACGTTTTATGCTGGATGATGGCCTTGCTGATGGTGCCTATCCAGCTTTGGAAAGTAAAGGTTATCCTGATTTTAAACGTTTATCAGGCGAAGAGCTGATTGATGAATTAAATTGGTGTCAGGAAAATTATGGTTTGGATGAAACACTGGTGGTTTGTCGATCAAACAAAAGGGCGACTTTGTTTAATCAAGGAATTCGTAATAGCATTCTTTATCGCGAAGAAGAGCTAACAGTAACGGATCATTTATTAATTATGAAGAATAACTACCATTGGTTAAAAGATAGCAAAGAAGCTGACTTTATTGCCAATGGTGATATTGCCGAAGTAGTAAGGATAAATGGATACGAAGAATTATATGATCGTAAATTTGCGAATGTTACCATCCGCTTAAGTGATTACGAGCACTTGGAGATAGATGTGAAAATAGTGATGGATGCTTTGCACAGCGAAACAGCTGGTTTTTCAAAAGAGGAGCAAGAAGCATTTTTCAAACAGGTAATGGAAGATTATGAGGATGAGAAATCGCAACGCAAGCGATACGAGAAATTAAAAGAGAACCCATATTATAACGCCTTGCAAGTTAAATACGCTTATGCCATGACTTGCCATAAATCGCAGGGAGGTCAATGGAAAGCTATTTTTATAGATCAAGGATATATTCCAGAAGAGCATTTAGGTATTGGTTATTTTCGTTGGCTTTATACGGCCATAACCCGTGCTACAGAACGTGTATACCTTGTTAATTTTAAAGATGATTTTTTTGAAGATTAAGTTGTAGGTATTAAACGAGTCATTTTATTCATCTTTAATATTTTGCTAGAAACACGTTCAACTGTTCTTCTTTTTGTAGGTTTAGTTTCTTACGAAGTCGTTTGCGTGCCGATTCTATGCTATCAACACTTTTATGCATTATTGCTGCTATTTCTTTTGAACTCATATTGAGTTTAAGAAATGCACAGAGTTTGGCATCATTGGATGTTAAGTTAGGGTGTCTATTGTGTAAGTTCTTATAGAAATTGACATTAACGTGTTCAAAGTGTGTTTTAAATTCATCCCAAATAGTTTCATTTTGATTGATTCGTAGATTGGAGATGATTGTGTCAATTTGCTCCTGATCTTGTTTTTTAATATTGTATTTAACTTTTGTTAATTCAGTAATTATAGTGTTAGACAATTCGGCATAACGTGTCATGTGAATAGTTTGAGTTAGAAGTTTCTTTGTATTGAACTCCAAACGATTATTCATTAGTTTATGCTCAAGTTTTAACTTAGATTCAATTAAGCGTCTTTGTTTAAGTTTATTTAAAGTATAGCTTGTTATTAGTAAAAACAGCAGGGTAAGTGCAATGAATCCAACGCTTACTATACGTTTTTTATAATTAATTTCATTTTCGTATTTGGCTTGTTCGAATTGCCATTTGAGGGTGTGTATTTTGCGCGCGTGTCTTATCGACTCTAAATATTCTGAGGTTTCGTTGTGCAATGTGTGGTATTGGTATGCTTCTCGGTATCTCTGTTGTTGCTCGTATAGTTTGGTTAATCTCTTTGAGGGGTAAAGTAAACTGTATTTTAATTGCTTGTCTTGACTAACCTTTATTGCCTCAAGGTAGTTCAGCTCAGCATTTGTTTCATCGTTAAGCCATTGGTAGTAATTGGCCATGCTGCTCAAAAGTAAGGATAGTGTTTTGGGGTAGTTTTTACTTTTACAAATATCAATGCCTAGTTGATACTGTTTGTATGCTTTTTCGTAATTTTTCTGATATAAATAGATGTTTCCAAGATTATTACACTGGTGAGCAATTCCAATGCTATCATTTAGTTCTAGATTTATTCTTTGTGCTTTTTTATAGTGATTAAGGGCTTTTTCATAGTCTTTTAAACGACTGTGGTAGTAGTTGCCAAATGCATTTGAAAGTTTAGCAATCATACTACTGTCATTTGTTTGTTCGGCTAGCTTCTGACTATTTTTATAATTGCTAATAGCTTGTTCGTTATCGCCTATCCGATAGAAGATATAACCCAGGTAATAGTTGATTTGAGATAGTTTCTCTTTATCTCTTGTCTTTTCAAAGTATGGTAAACACTTGTAAAAATAAGCGCTAGGTAAATCAAAATTTTCACCATATTCTAATAGTAAGTATGCCAAGTTAAATTGTGACCTTGCAATAAATGCCTTGCTTTTCAGTTGTAAAGAACTTTGGAGAGATAAGTTTGCCAAATTTATAGCTTCTTCAAAGTTATCCCCAGCAATGTCTTTTGATAGTTCAATTGTTTTTGAAATCTGAATGGTATCAGTTAATTTATTAGAAACTTTGAGTTCTGTTTTCGGAAAAACCTTTGGTTGGCCATAAGCCGTTGTGCTATGGAAAAGGCTTGTAAGTATTAAAAGTATCAGATAAGGGATAAATATAGGTAGCGAATTCTTAGTTCTTATCATTCGATTGAGCATTCTGTCTTTTATAGCCTTGTAACGATAATTTCGTACTTAAAGTTGCTACAATATTGATTTTTGGTGCAAAAAAACAAACAGAGCGATGAAAAAAAAGGATGCTCAAAATTACTTAGTTCTATGAGCGAATTTATTCGTGCATAAGAGTCTAAGCTGTTTTTGAGCACCCCTTTTCTTAAACTTCACTTAATAGATACTATTTCTTTATTTTCCGTACAATTTGATGTCCATCTGTCATCAAAACCTTAACGATGTAAATACCGTTTTCTAAAGTTGATGTTGACAGCCGATGGGTTGAATTATTACTAGTATTTGCGTAATAGATTAAACTTTTACCTGCCAAGTTGTATATCGTTACTTCACTTACTTGTGGACACTCAATGTTTAATTGGGTGGTTATAGGATTAGGATAAATCAAACAGTTGTTGGCAATGTCTGTATTAATACCTGTTGATGTTTGTATTTGAATTGAAATGAGTTTTGAGAAACTATTGCCATGATTATCAGTTACACGTATAGTGATACTATGCGTAAGGTTGCCATTAAAACTGAAAGCTTTATCGGTGAATAATAAATTGTTTTCAATTTTATAATACGTTGCATCACCAACATTGGTAACTATTTCAAAAGAATGAGAATCTTCCAAGTCAGGATCAATTGCAGTTAAGGTACCAACTAGCGCTGATGTACTCGCATCTGCCGAAACTAAATTGTTGCTTAACTCTATATCCTGGGGTGCTTGGTTAATTGCTTTCTCTGTTACATTAATGTAATCATCTTTGCTAATGGAGGCTGTTCCATCCGAATATGTTAGTTCCAAAGTCACGCTGTATGTTCCTGCAGTATTGTATGTAACAGTAGGGTTCAAGTCAGTACTTGTTGCCGGATTACCTCCATCGAAAGTCCACAATATACTCTCTTCTCCTGCTTCAGACTCATTTGTGAATTCAATAGATTGACTTGCCTCAATTGTTGTTTTATTGGCGCTGAAATCTGTCAAGTAACTAGTTTCGTTTAAGATGTTAATAGTATAATCCTCAATCTCTCCACCGGTAAAATTATTGCATAGTTCAGGCGCTTTATTGTACCTCATAGCTACACGTACACGCTTTTTACCCAATGTATTATTGGGGATAGTAAAACTGCTGTTGAATGCTCCTTTATTGCTTCCAGTTAAGACTTCTTCACCATCATCTTCAAAATCACCATCTGAGTTATAATCAACCCAAACCATCCATGTTTCGGAGTACTGTGTAGTGCTTTTATATCCTGGTGATAGGATTACATCTAGCTCGTCACCGGCATTAACAACAATTTCTTGTTTCGAAAAATCAGAGTAAGGTGTAGGGTCTGAGGGATTTGTGAAATCACCAAACTGAACTGATGCAATCCATTCATAGGATTGATCTGAAGCTGTCATCTCACAGTAGGATAGTGGAGCTAATTCATCTTTAACTTCAATTTCGATAGAATTAGAAGAAGTTTGATTTCCTTCATTATCGCTTGCAATAGTCGTGATAGCATAGTTGCCAGGTGTTAAATTAGACCATGCAATTTCATACGGATATGAGGTGTCTTCACCAATTAATTCATCATCTTTATAAAATTCTACCCGTGCAATTCCTCCGTCTTTATCTGTGGCATTAGCAGCTATAGTTATTGTTTCATCTTTATAAAACCAGTCATTTTCCAATGGTAATGTAATAGAAACTTCCGGGAAATATGATTCATCAAGTGAAATTACGAATGACTCTACTAAGCTACCGTTGCTTCTGATGATTTCGGCATAGAGTTCTCTGTTATTTATCTCAAACTTGGCAAACGAATTGTATCTGTCGTAGTAAACTAAATGCGGGTACTCAAGTTCATCTTTCGGTTTAGAACCGTCCCATTCGGCAATAACTTGCCCATCTCGTGTATTGCTGCTACATGAGGTAACCATCACCATATGGTTGACCCCATCAACAAGGCTGCGTGTATAATCATGATTATGACCGTTAATTACAAGTTTAACGTTGTTTTGAGCCAATAAAGGTTGAATGTTTTCTTGAATGTCATCACGGTTTTCATGGTTTCCTGATCCCCAGGCGGGCGCATGGTAATACACCACTTTCCATGCTTTAGTTGATTTTTCCAACTCAGTTTTAAGCCATTGGTACTGGTCTGAACCAATATCCAAACTTTCGTTTGTGTTGATGGAAAAACATTGAACAGGTCCGTAAGTAAATGTGTAATAACAACCTTCTCCTGTTCGGTGCATAATATCTCCACTTTGGTATTGCGGATAGGGGTAATACTTACCATATTGAGTTCCAGTATAGCATTCGTGGTTTCCACGAGCTCCCATTATGGGTAATTTAGATTGTAGTTCTGTTGTGTGCAAACGATTACGATTGAAAAAAATAGTGTCCCAATCTCCTTCGCTACCATCTTCGGTAAAATCTCCAGCATGCAACAAAAAAGTTTGGGCTTCAGGTTTATCTTCAATCTGTTCTAATAATTTACTCCAAACAGCATTAATTTTAGAGGAGTTACGTTGCGTATCACCTCCTGCAAAAAATGTGATAGATTGTTCTGAGTCGTTTGTTCCAGCAAAAAATGAACCAGTGTGATAGTCATTGTTGTCAGTAATGCGGTAATAATATAAGGTACCAGGCGTTAATTCGCTTATCGTGTACGTATGCTGATGATCTGTTCCTTGTTCTTGTGTTTCAGCAATGCCATCTGAGTAATTGGTATCAGTACCCCATTCAATTGAGCAAGTTGATGTGGTGTGTAATTGCCAAAGTACCATCATTTCAGTATTGGATCCTGGATAAATTAAATACGGACCTTTTCTTACTTCTGCCTTTACAAGGCTTTGGTGAAATGTAATGTTGACTACAATTAATAATGCTAAAATAATTCCTTTCCTTAATGTGGACTTTAGTTTTGTTTTCATACAGGCTGTTTTATTAAACGGTTATAAAACGTGATTTTGGATTGCTCTAAAACTATTGCCTACGATAATTAGTCCCAAAAAAGTAAGCGTAGTATTACCTGTCATTGTTTGTTTGTGCTCTGATAAATAATGATATATGTGTCGAGTTGGAAAAAGGTTTTTCGAACTGTTTTTGGATAAGTCTTAGGTGTTTTGGAGGAATTATAACGCAATTTGATAAAAAATGCGACTCTACTTTCGAATTGATCAAAAACAAAAAGGGCGCAACCTTTATTAGATTGCGCCCTAAAAATGATTGGTATTAATTCTTAAATACCCAAGTCTTTCGCGATACCATCAATAATAGCATCTGCTTTTTCGTTCGCAGGGTAGAACTCATCCTTGCTGTTCATTGGTACTTTTACCTCAAAATAAAACTTTATTTTTGGTTCAGTACCCGATGGACGAACCGATACTTTGTAGCCATTTTCGGTAAAGAATTGTAGTACGTTCGATTGCTCAGGTAAATCTATGGCTTCATGCTTGTTTTCTAATACGTGAAAAGCATCAAGCTTAGCGTAGTCCTTTACAATACTAACTTTATCGCCAGCTAGTGTTTTTGGCGGGTTGTTGCGGAAATCAACCATTAGCTGTTTAATTTCATCAGCACCTGATTTTCCTTCACGAACAATGTAAATCATCTTCTCTTTAGAGAAGCCATATTCCATGTAAATGTCTTGTAGTACATCAAACAATGTTTTGCCATTGTCCTTAGCCCATGCTGCAATTTCAGCTGCTATGGTAATGGCCGCAACTGCATCTTTATCACGCACGTAATCGCCTGGTAGGAAGCCGTATGATTCTTCGCCACCACATATGTACTTCTTTTGGCCCTCTAATTCGCGAATTACTTTGGCAATCCACTTAAAGCCAGTGTAAACATCAAAGTACTCAACACCATTTTTAACGGCCATTTCTTTTAATAGCTCTGAAGTAACAATGGTTTTAACGATGAATTCTTTACCTGTTAATAAGCCATTTTCTTTCCACTTTTTAAGGATATACCAAGTTAATAAAGTGGCGGTTTGGTTACCATTAACGAGCACATATTCGCCCTTTTCATTTTTAACAGCAATCCCAAGTCTATCGCTATCTGGGTCTGATGCCATTACGATATCGGCATCCGTTTCACGGGCTTTGTTTAAAGCCATTTCTAAGGCTGCAGGCTCCTCTGGGTTAGGAGATATAACTGTTGGGAATTCGCCACTTACCACATCCTGTTCAGGTACGTTTATCACATTGTTAAAACCACATAAACGCAGTGCAGCAGGTATCATTTTAACACCGGTGCCGTGTATAGGTGAGTAAACGATTTTTAAATCTTTGTTACGATCAATTAAGTCCTGGTCCAATACCAAACTTTTTACTTGTTCTAGATATTGGTTGTCCATGTCCTCTCCCAATACTTCAATCAAGCTTTTATTTCCTTCGAATTTAATGTCGTCAACCGATGCAATTTTATTTACTTCATCAATAACATTGGTATCGTGAGGAGATGTTAATTGAGCACCATCGTTCCAGTAGGCTTTATAACCGTTATAAGCTTTAGGATTGTGCGATGCTGTAATTATTACACCACTTTGACAGCCTAATTGGCGAATGGCATATGAAATTTCAGGAGTAGGGCGTAGGTCTTCAAATAGATATGCTTTAATGCCGTTTGCACTGAATATATCGGCCACTACTTCGGAAAATAAGCGGCTGTTATTTCGGCAATCGTAACCAATTACAACGCTTATTTGCTCCACATCAGTAAAGTTTTTCAAAAGATAATTCGCCAAACCTTGTGTTGCAGCTCCAACGGTGTAAATATTCATTCGGTTAGAGCCAGCTCCCATAATACCTCTTAAACCACCGGTTCCAAATTCTAAATCTTTATAAAAAGAGTCGATTAAACCTGTTTTATCTTCATTGGCCATCATTTCCTTAATGGCATTTTTTGTTTCTGCATCGTAGTTACCATCAAGCCACGCCTGTGCTTTTTGTGTAACGGCATTTAAAACATCTTTATTTTGCATGTGTATAGAATTTGCGGTGTTGTTAGTTAATTTTGTTTAATATCTAGTTCAGCTAAGCAATGTTCAAGACTGTCTTCCCAGTGAGGGATCGTTAGTTGATAAGCTTTTTTAATTTTGCCCTTGTTCATAACACTGTAATGTGGCCTAGGCGCAGGTGTTGGGTATTCTTTTGATTCAATAGGTTTTAAAGCACACTGGATACCCTTTTTTTTGTGAATTGTGCGAGCAAAATCATACCAGCTGGCAACTCCTTCGTTACTATAATGGTATATGCCAGCTATAAAAGGAATGGATTGAGCAATATCGCTTTTTACCATGTGAATTATACTTTTAGCCAAGTCGCCTGCATAGGTTGGAGATCCAATTTGATCGAAAATAATTCC
Organism: Carboxylicivirga sp. M1479; assembly: GCF_007097485.1. GTDB lineage: Bacteria > Bacteroidota > Bacteroidia > Bacteroidales > Marinilabiliaceae > Carboxylicivirga. The sequence goes on from NZ_VKDE01000012.1 coordinate 69,403, forward strand.
TAGTTCATCACGCTCTTGACCTAATTTAATCATGGTTTTTACAAAGTTATTTCCATGAGAAGAGTATAACCAAGAAGTACGAATGACAATAGAATTATGATTTTTTTCCATTAAAAGCTGTTCGCCTTTAAGTTTCGTTTTCCCATAAACAGATTGAGGTGCTGTTGTATCACTTTCAATATATGGTTTGTGGTTGCAGCCATCAAAAACATAATCTGTTGATACATGTATAACTTTTGCATTTATTGCTTTAGATGCAAGCCCAATTACCTCTAAAGCCTGAGCATTTATTTCGTAAGCTAAATTTTGATCCTCTTCAGCTTTGTCAACAGCTGTGTAAGCGGTGCAGTTGATAATGTAATCGTAATTGGTGTTTCTAACCGTCTCATCAAGCTTGTTACTATCAGTTACATCTAGTGTTTCCAGAGAGGTAAACACGAAAGATGCTTCCTGAATGTCTTTACTCAGCTTTTGAATTTCGTTTCCTAGTTGCCCTTCAGAGCCAATTACTAATATTTGTGTCATCAGATACTGTATACAAAGTTATGTTCTGCCTCTTTGAATGATGGTAAAATTCGATCCTTGGACGAAATGATCGCCTCATCAGTAGGTATTTTCCAATCGATCGCAAGAGAAGCATCGTTATATACTATGCCGCGTTCAGCTTCCTGACTATAGTAATTATCACATTTATACGATAGGATGGCACTTTCGCTCAATACCGAAAAACCATGAGCAAAACCCTGAGGTATGTAAAACTGTAATTTGTTGTCGGCTGATAATTCAACAGCATAATGCTGACCAAATGTTGGGGAATTCTTACGTAGGTCAACCGCTACGTCGAGCACCTTACCTTCAAGTACTTGTATTAGTTTTGCCTGTGAGTATGGAGCTAGTTGGTAATGTAGCCCACGTACAACACCATAGGTTGATTTAGAGATGTTATCCTGAACGAAATTGGCATTTATGCCAGCTTCTTTGTATTTGTTTTCAACATATGATTCGGTAAAGAAACCACGTGGATCCTCAAATACTTCTGGCTTAATAATTAAAAGGTTATGTATGTTTGTTTTTATAATCTCCATATAAAAATATTTGATTGCAAATATAGAAAGATAATAAGTGTTTGTAGAATAGGATTGTCAAATTAAAACTAAAAGTCCGTTAAAAATTATTGATTATCATTTAACTTAAGCCTGATCCGCTATTTTTAACAAGTACTGTCCGTATTCATTCTTTTTGAGCGGTTCGGCCAATTTTAGTAATTGTTCTTTGTTTATAAACCCATTAGAATAGGCTATTTCCTCTAAACATGCAACCATTAATCCTTGTCTGTTTTCAATGGTAGAAATAAAATTGGATGCTTGTAGAAGACTGTCGAATGTACCTGTATCTAGCCAGGCAGCTCCCCGGCCCAATTGTGTTAATTTTAGTCTATTCTCTTTCAGGTACAGCATGTTTAAGTCGGTTATTTCTAATTCGCCACGCTTAGATGGTTTTAAAGATTTAGCTTTTTCTACCACATCATTACTGTAAAAATATAAACCAGTAACAGCATAGTTGCTTTTTGGCTTATCTGGTTTTTCTTCCAAAGAAAGGACATTGCCTTGCTTGTCGAATTCCGCAACACCATAACGCTCTGGATCATTTACATAGTAGCCAAATACCACAGCACCATCTTTAGTTTTTGAGGCTTCAGCTAAAATATTGCTAAAGTCAAACGAATAAAAGATATTATCGCCTAATACTAACGCAACATCATCATCACCAATAAACTGTTCACCAATTATAAATGCTTGAGCTAAACCATCTGGTGATGGTTGTTCTTCATACGATAACTTAAGTCCTAAATCAGAGCCATTGCCAAATAAACGTTCATATAATGGCAAATCTTGGGGCGTACTAATAATTAGTATTTCTCGTATACCAGCAAGCATCAAAACCGATAGAGGGTAATAAATCATTGGTTTGTTATAAACCGGAATGATTTGTTTTGAAATGCTCTGGGTAATTGGATATAAGCGAGTGCCTGAGCCCCCTGCTAATATTATACCTTTTCTTTTTGTCATGATGCCAATTTTATTAGGGTAAAAAGTTACTATGCATTGCTGTTTTTCAATAGCGTATCAAAGTAATTGATCGTTTGTTTTAAGCCTTCCTTTAATTGAATCTTTGGTTCCCAATTATCAAGTTTTTCTTTTGCTAACTCAATATTAGGCTGACGTTGTAAAGGGTCATCAGCTGGTAATGGCTGATAGCTAATTTTTGATTTTGAATTGGTGAGCTCAATAACTGCTTTTGCTAATTCAAGCATGGTAAATTCATTTGGATTGCCAATGTTAACAGGACCAATGAAGTCATTGCAGTTCATCATCCGTATCATACCTTCCAATAGGTCGTCGACATACTGAAAACTGCGAGTTTGTAATCCATCACCAAAAATAGTAATGTCCTCTCCTTTTAGTGCTTGAACAATGAAGTTTGAAACCACACGCCCATCGTTAGGGTTCATTCTCGGTCCGTATGTATTAAAAATTCGAATAATGCGAATGTCCACATCGTTTTGGTCGTGGTAATTCATAAATAAACTTTCGGCACAACGTTTTCCCTCATCATAGCATGAACGAATGCCAATAGGGTTGACATTTCCCCAGTAATCTTCTGTTTGAGGATGTACTAATGGATCGCCATATACCTCACTGGTTGATGCTTGTAATATGCGTGCTTTAATGCGTTTAGCCAAACCAAGCATGTTTATAGCGCCCATTACCGATGTTTTGATGGTTTTAATGGAGTTGTATTGGTAATGAACCGGTGAAGCAGGACATGCCAAGTTATAAATTTGGTCAACTTCCACAAAATAAGGGTGTGTAATGTCGTGACGGATTAATTCAAAATAGGGGTTATCCATTAAATGTACCACATTGTCCTTGGCGCCTGTAAAGTAATTATCCATGCAAATGACTTCATTTCCCTCGTTTAAAAGTCTTTCGCATAAGTGTGATCCAATAAAACCTGCACCTCCGGTTACTAATATTCTATTTTTCATCGTTTACTATCTTAAAATTCTAAGGACAATGTGTTGTTTGAAACAATAAAGCCCAACTGTTGCATTTGGAACAGTTAGGCTTTAAGTAGTTTTATTTTACATTTGGTCTACCAATGCTGTAGTAGGTATAGCCAAACTCTTTCATTTCTGCAGGATCGTAAATGTTACGACCATCAAATACAACCTTATTGTGCATTAATTTATCCATTACCTTGTAGTTAGGCACTCTAAACTCAGGCCATTCGGTAATCAAAATAAGAGCGTCAGCTTCAATTAATACATCGTACTGATCTTTTCCATACTCGATAGTATCGCCTAGTTGATGCTTGGCTTCGTCCATAGCAACTGGGTCGTAGGCTTTTACTTTTGCACCTAATTCAATTAATGCATTGGCAATCACTACTGCAGGAGCTTCACGCATGTCGTCAGTGTGAGGTTTGAATGATAGGCCCCACATCGCAAAAGTTAATCCTTTTACTTCTGGAAAGTGTTGTCTTATTTTTTTAATGATGACCTTTTTCTGATCGTCATTAACGTTCTCAACCGCTTCTAATATGCGAAGATTGTAGTTGTTTAGTTGAGCTGTTTTAATAATGGCCTTAACATCTTTTGGAAAGCATGATCCGCCATAACCTGCACCTGCGTATATAAATTTATTACCTATGCGCGTATCAGATCCAATACCACGACGAACGTTGTTAACATCAGCACCCACTATCTCACACAAGTTAGCGATGTCGTTCATGAAACTAATTTTGGTTGCTAGCATGGCATTGGCGGCATACTTGGTCATTTCTGCTGAAGGAACATCCATAAATAATATTGGGTGGCCGTTTAGAACAAATGGCTTGTATAAGCGATTCATTAGTTTCTCAGCCCTATCTGATTCAATACCAACAACTATTCTATCAGGCTTAAGGAAATCCTCCACCGCACTTCCCTCTTTTAGGAATTCAGGGTTTGAGGCAACATCAAAATCAAGTTCAACTCCTCTTTTCTCTAATTCATCCTGAATGGCTGCTTTTACTTTTTGAGCTGTTCCAATCGGTACGGTGCTTTTGGTTATAACCACTAAATAGTGATTCATGTTTCTACCAATTTGTCTCGCAACCTCTAGTACGTGGCTTAAATCAGCACTGCCATCTTCTCCAGGAGGGGTGCCAACAGCAATAAAAATTGCTTCGGAATGTGTCAGACTATTCTTTAAACTAGTGGTAAAAAATAAACGTTCTTTTTCAACGTTCTTAACTACCATTTGGTCTAAACCAGGTTCGTAAATAGGAATAATTCCATCTTTAAGTTTAGCAATTTTATCTTCATCAATGTCAACACAAGTAACATTAATGCCTGTGTCGGCAAAGCACGTGCCGGTTACTAAACCCACATAACCAGTTCCAACGATTGAGATTTTCATAAGCGATTGTATTTTAAAAACTAAGGCTAATCAGTGATTTTATTATCAATTGAAAATACTATTAATAATTGATTTATTACAAAAAGACAAAATTATAATTTTTATTGTTTATATGATGCTCAAGAGTAAATGTAATCCATGATTTATGGTATATTTTATTACGTGATAGTAATCGGTATCAGGTAGCTGATGTATTGTTCTTTTTAAATGATTGACAATGAAAAAAATGGTAAGATTTGTATTGGATTATGAGTGAACGGAGGAGAGGTTGATTGTTAATTTATATTTAAGTCTTTTATACCTGAGAAAAAGTAACTACTTTTGCAGCGATTTTTACAATATATAATGTCTAACTACTAGATTTTTAACATTTATTAAAATGGCAGAAGAAAAAGTGAATGCTGAGGAGCAAGAAGCTCCTGTAGTAAAGGAAACGGTAGCTAACGTACCAATGGAAGATTTTGATTGGGATAGCTATGAAGCAGGTGACGCTGTAATTGGTGGCGCTTCAAAAGAAGAGTTAGCAGAGATGTATGACAAAACATTGTCTACAATTTCTGAAAAAGAAGTTATTGAAGGTGAAGTTATTACTCTAACTAAACGTGAGGTAGTAATTAACATCGGCTTTAAATCTGACGGTATTGTTAGCCGTAACGAATTTCGTTACAACCCTGAGTTAGCAGTAGGTGATAAGGTAGAAGTTTATGTTGAGAGCCAAGAAGACAAAAAAGGACAGTTAGTACTTTCTCACAAGAAAGCACGTGCTTTACGTTCTTGGGATCGTGTAAACGAAGCTTTGGATAACGATGAGGTTATCAAGGGTTACATTAAGTGTCGCACAAAAGGTGGTATGATCGTTGACGTATTTGGTATTGAGGCATTCTTGCCAGGATCTCAGATTGACGTGAAGCCTATTCGCGATTACGATATGTACGTAGGTAAAACAATGGAATTTAAAGTGGTTAAAATTAACCCTGAGTTCAAAAACGTTGTTGTATCTCACAAAGCACTTATCGAGGCTGAACTTGAGCAGCAGAAGAAAGATATTATCTCTAAGCTTGAAAAAGGTCAGGTATTGGAAGGAACTGTTAAGAACATCACTTCTTACGGTGTATTCATCGACCTTGGTGGCGTAGACGGATTGATTCACATTACTGACCTTTCTTGGGGTCGCGTGAACCATCCAGAAGAAATCGTTCAGTTGGATCAGAAATTGAACGTTGTAATCCTTGATTTTGATGATGAGAAGAAGCGTATTGCTTTAGGATTGAAGCAATTGACTGCTCATCCATGGGATTCATTGGATACAGAAATGAAAGTTGGTGACATTGTTAAAGGTAAAGTGGTTGTAATGGCTGACTATGGTGCATTCGTTGAGATTGCTGCTGGTGTTGAAGGTCTTATCCACGTATCAGAAATGTCATGGTCGCAGCACTTACGTAGCGCTCAAGATTTCTTAAAGGTAGGCGACGAAGTAGAAGCTATGGTATTGACATTGGATCGCGACGAGCGTAAAATGTCTTTAGGTATCAAGCAGCTTAAAGCTGATCCTTGGGAGAAAATTGAAGAGAAGTATGCAGTTGGTAGCAAGCACTCTGCTACTGTTCGTAACTTCACTAACTTCGGTGTTTTTGTAGAGATTGAAGAAGGTATTGATGGATTAATCCATATCTCTGATCTTTCTTGGACTAAGAAAATTAAGCACCCAGCAGAATTTACTGCTATCGGCGAGGCTATTGAAGTTGTTGTTCTTGAAATCGACAAAGAAAATCGTCGCTTAAGCTTAGGTCATAAGCAATTGGAAGAGAATCCTTGGGATGTATTCGAAGGGATCTTTACTGTTGATTCAATTCACGAAGGAACAATCGTTGACATCTTTGACAAAGGTGCTGTAATTGCATTGCAGTATGGTGTTGAAGGATTTGCAACTCCACGTCACTTAGCAAAAGAGGATAACTCACAAGCTAAAGTTGATGAGAAGCTTGACTTCAAAGTGATTGAATTCAATAAAGCAGCTAAGCGTATTATTCTTTCTCACTCACGTACTTTCGAAGATGCTAATAAGTCTGAAGAAGTAGCCGCTAAAAAAGCTGCCTCAAAAGCTGCTAAAAAAGGTGTGAAGAAGTTGAATGATAACTTAGAAAAGACTACTTTAGGTGATATTTCTGAATTAGCAGCTCTAAAAAATCAGTTAGAAGCTAACGAAGGAAATTCTGAAGGAAGCAAAGAATAAGTTAAAAATCAACGATATATGGACTTCAAAATTGATAAACTAGACGATTTTACATTGGTTCAGGTTCTGAAAGAAAAGATGGACACACATGTGGCACCTACTTTAAAATCAGAATTGGTACTGCTATCTGGTAATGGTGAAAAAAATATTTTACTTGATCTTGGAAAGTGTAATTATTGTGATTCGTCGGGTTTAAGTGCAATTTTGGTGGCCAATCGATTGTGTAAAAATGCTGATGGGGTATTTGTATTGGCAGGCTTGCAGCCGGCAGTGGAGCGTTTGATTTCTGTGTCGCAGCTTGACTCTGTTTTAAATATTGCTCCATCACTAGAGGATGGTATACAAGTTATAAGAAAAGCGATTGAAGCAATTTAATGGCCTTATCTTTAACTATCCTCGGAAGTAATTCAGCATTACCGACATCGGATAGATATCCTACCGCTCAGATACTACGTGTATCTGAGCGTTTTTTTTTAATAGATTGTGGCGAAGGAACCCAAATGCAGCTTCGTCGTAATAAGGTTAATTTCTCTAAGATTAACCACATTTTCTTATCGCACTTGCATGGCGATCACATATTCGGATTAATCGGGTTGATTTCTACATTCGGTTTGTTAGGGCGATATAAACCACTAACCATTCATGCGCATCCCGATTTAAAAGGCTTGCTACAGCCTCATCTTGATTATTTCTGTTCTGATTTGCCCTATCATGTAATCTTTAGTGATCTCACTTATGATGAGCCTCGGGTCATTTATGAGGATAAAAAAGTGATTGTAAAATCATTTCCATTGTCTCATCGGGTACCAACCTGCGGTTTTTTATTTGAAGAAAAACCCAAGGAACCAAACATTAGAAAAGAGGCCATTGAAAAATATAATTTATCCGTTCCTGAAATAGTAGCGATAAAAAATGGTCAAGACTTCATCGGAGAGGATGGGGAAGTGGTTAACCAAAATGAGCTGGTGCAACTGCCACCCAAGCCATTGTCTTACGCATTTTGCTCCGACACGCGTTATTATCGACGTGTAATCCCCGTGATAAAGGGAGTGGATCTTTTGTACCATGAATCTACCTTTTTGCACGAGCTGAAAGATTTGGCTAAGCGAACTAGTCATAGTACAGCGAAACAGGCTGCTACTATTGCTAGGGATGCTGAAGTGAAACACTTATTGTTGGGCCATTTTTCAAGTCGGTATAAAGATGTAAGTCCATTGGCTGAGGAGGCTAAGGAGATCTTTGCTAAAACAACCTTAGTAAAGGATAATCAGACTTTTGAGTTGAAGTAGTCATCTTGCTTTTTAGGCTTCTCTTCCCTTTTTCAAGAATAAAATGTATAAAAATGCTAATGAAGCAAAATTAGTGTAAACTGCTCTGCTGTTGCGTTTGCGTGAATTGTGTTCGTCCATGTCATTTGCACTAAGATTAAATAGTAATGCAAACGCTTGCATGAAATAAAATATTAATTCATATTTGTGAAGATTTTTGATTTGAATTATCGTTTAACCAAAATTAGATCAAATGAATGAAAATCCAATTAATAGTGCTTTGCTATGTGAGAGCGCTATTCGATTTGGCAAGCGTTTAGTGCTTTTAGTTGCTGTTGCTTTATTAGTTTCAACAGTGCAAGTGTTTGCGCAAGGTCAAAATGTAATTAAAGGTAATATAGTAGACGCAAGTGGCGAATCATTACCTGGTGTTAATGTTTCTGTGAAAGGAACAACTAATGGTACAATTACTGATTTTGATGGTAATTTCACCTTGTCTGTACAAGAAGCAGATGTCTTATTAATTAGTTTTATTGGCTACAAAGCTCAGGAGGTTCCAGTTGCTGGTAAGTCTGTCTTTAATGTAATTCTTGAAGAAGACGTAACTGACTTGGGTGAGGTTGTTGTCACTGCTTTAGGTATTAAGCGTGATAAGAAAGCGCTTGGTTATTCGGTTACAGAGGTTAAGGCTGACGATATTGCTAAGAATGGTGAGATGAACCCAATTGCAAGTTTAGCAGGTAAAGTTGCAGGTGTTGATATTACGCAAACCTCAGCAGGTCCTTCTGGCTCCAAGCGTGTTGTTATCCGTGGTATTAGTGAGTTAGAGGGGGCAAATCAGCCGCTTTATGTCATTGATGGTGTGCCAGTTGATAACTCAACAATGGGGCAGGCTACCGAATGGGGTGGTTTTGATCTTGGTGATGGAACTTCTGATTTAAACCCTGAAGATATTGAATCTATATCTGTACTTAAAGGAGCGTCGGCATCGGCTTTATATGGTAGCCGTGCGATGAATGGTGTAATTTTAATTACCACTAAAACAGGTAAAAAAGGCCAAAAAGGTTTAGGGATTGATTTTAATTCATCAGCAACCTTTGATCAAGTGAATACTCGTCTTGATGAGTATCAAACAACTTATGGACAAGGTAATAATGGTTTGTTACCAAGAGAAGGCCAGCCGGCTAATAATATTACATCAGCTTGGGGTCCTAAGTTAGATCCGTCAATTATGATTCTTCAACAGGATGGGAATGAATATCCATATGCGCGTGTTGATGATAATATCCAGGGTTTTTTCCGTTTAGGTAAGACTTTTAATAATAGTGTTGCTTTGTCATCAGGTAACGAAAAAGGTAGTGTGAGGTTCTCATACACTAATGTGCATAACAATGACATTATCCCTAAGTCGGGTTTGAACAGAAATACTTTCAACTTGAGGGCAATGACTGAAATCAATAGTTTTATTGAGTTAGATGCCAAGGCAACTTATATCAACGATAAAGTTAACAACCGTCCGGCCATGACTGATGAGGTGACGAATATTGGTAATGGTTTAGTGGGTATTGTATCCAACTTTGATCAAGCATGGTTGCAAACGTATAAAGATGAAAATGGTAATTATATCGATTATACAGGTAATGATTACCGTGCCAACCCATATTGGACATTAAATGAGACGTTTAATGAAAGTAGGAAAAATCGATTTGTTGGGTTTGCATCACTAAATGTAACTTTAACACAGGAATTAAAACTACGTTTAAAGTCTGGTATTGATCGTTATAACAGTCGTTTTGTTAATTTCTATAATAAAAATACTCCTACAAAAGCAGGTGGTGTTTATAATGAAATTAATACAGATGCAGAAGAGGTTAATTACGAAGCGTTATTGAGTTATACTAAGGAAGTTGGTAACTGGAATGTATCGGCTAACCTTGGTGGAAATATTATGAAGAATAAAATCAATTCGAATAATATTGTTGGAACTGAAATAGTTGAGCCTGATGTTGCAAGTATCATCAACTTCACCAATGTTGAGGTAATGCCATCTCAATATCAAAAAGAGATTCAGAGTGTATATGCTTTTGCACAGTTTGGCTATAAAAACTTCGCATTTATTGATGTAACAGGACGAAATGACTGGTCTTCGACTTTACCTAGTGATAATAACTCATATTTTTATCCATCAGTATCGGGTAGTTTTATTTTTACCGATGCTGCTGATTTGGACTTGCCTTGGTTTACTTATGGTAAGGTACGTGCTTCGTGGGCACAGGTAGGTAGTGATACTGACCCATATCGTTTAGCCTTAACTTATGGGTTAACAGGTAAGTCGTATAATGGAATGGCAACGGGTTCAATTATGGAAGACTTTGTGCCAAACTCTGAATTATTGCCTCAAACAACTACTTCATGGGAAGTTGGTACTGATCTACGCTTCTTTAATAATTCTGTAGGACTCGATGTGACCTATTACGAGCAAACTACCAATGATCAAATTTTAAATGTTGAGTTGCCGTTGGTGTCAGGGTACCGTAATGCTGTTCTTAACTCAGGAGCACTTGAGAATAAGGGTATTGAAATGCAATTAAACCTTAAGCCGTTCAAGGGCGATTTCTCTTGGGATATAGTATTGAATTATACTAAGGTTTGGAATAAAGTGAAAAGCTTGCATGAAAAGGTTGATGCTTATACAATTGCCAATGCTCGTTGGTCAGGTGTAAGTGTTGTAGCGTTAGAGGGCGAAGAGTTTGGAGTGATTATGGGGCGTGCATACAAAAGAGATCCAGAAGGTAATATCGTACATGATCCGTCAACAGGTATGCCTATGTCAACCGATACACCTCAAAAGATTGGCAGTATTTTACCGGACTGGACAGGTGGTATGATCAATACATTCTCCTATAAGAATGTAACTCTTAAAGCTAACCTTGACATTCGTATGGGTGGAGATATCTACTCTATTACTAATCGAACAATGATGGATGGTGGTACTCATGCGATGACTGAGGCTGGACGTGAAGGATTTTTAGATTGGGCTCAGCGTAATGAAGATGGTCGTAACGATTGGATTGATGCAGGAAACAATCCGGACGACTATGTGCCTATCCCAATGGATAAAGGTTATGTAGGTGAGGGTGTTAAGTTGGTCGGTGTTGATCCTGAAGGTAACGAAACTTATGAAGCGAATGATGTGATCACTAATCCTCAAAGCTACTGGAGGCATACAGCTGCGAATATACCTGAATCAAACGTTTATGATGCCAGTTATATAAAAATTAGGGATTTAAGTATTGGCTATTCTGTTCCAAAAAAGTTCTTGAAAAACACACCTATCCAAGGTTTATCGATATCGGCTGTAGGACGTAATTTATTCACTCTTTATAAGAATACGCCTAATATTGATCCAGAATCAACTTATAATAATGGTAATGGACAAGGTTTAGAGTATGGATCATTGCCTACTCGCCGTCATTATGGATTTAATCTAAATGTTAAGTTCTAATTAAGTTCAAAAAAGAAACAGATGAAAACATTATATAATTATTTAGTAATTGTTGCGGTACTGTTGTTCGGGCTTGGTGCGTGTACAGACAATTTCGAGGAGATAAACACCAATCCGCAAGCTTTCAATTTTATTGATCCAGGTGTTCAGCTAACAAAGATCCAATTGGATTTGGCTGGTAATCGAGAAGAGATTTGGCGATATGAGTTGGGTATTTGTGCGCCCATGATGCAGTATTTTGCTGGTTCATGGTGGTGTCAGCATGGAGGGCAATATAATATTGTAGAAAAAGGTCATTGGTTTACTCTTTGGGAGGAAATGTATCCGCGTGACATTAAAAACATAGTAGATATCATTGATAGAACAGAAGGGATGGAGGAGTATCAGAATACTAGAGCTGCTTCACGAATTTTGAAAGTATACATGTTCTCTAAGTTAACCGATTTATATGGTGATGTGCCTTACTTCGATGCTGCTAAGGGTTATACTGAGCGTATTTTTCAACCACGCTATGATAAGCAGGAGGATATTTATGCAGATTTCTTTGTTCAATTGGATGAAGCGGTAAAAGAATTAGATGCGTCTAAGCCAGCTGTGCGTGGAGATATCATGTTTAACGGATCTGTTGAAAAATGGCAGAAGTTTGGTAATTCTTTACGTATGCGCCTAGGTTTTCGTTTAGAAAAAGTGAATCCTACTGAAGCAGAAAAGCAGGTGCGTGCCGCTATTGATGGCGGTGTGATGGAAAGTAACGCAGATATTTGTAAAGTAGATTATCTTGACTTTGACTACGTTAAAAGTGAGAATAGAGGTAATGGACAAGCACAGGTATTTCATGCGTCTGACGATTCGGAAGGATATCGTTTAACCAATACCTTTGTTGATCACCTAAAAGCTACTAACGACCCGCGTTTGTATACGTATGGCGGTACGTATTTAAGTGTTGCTGGACGTGAGTATGGTCAGGACGTGACGGAGCATTTACAGTTAGGAATTACTCATGGAGCCATGTGGTGGAACGAATGGTCTGATTATGGTGATCTTTATGATGCAGAAGGCGAGTATGTTGCGTATGTTGATCATATGCATAAACATATGATGCCAAGTAAGTATGTGGCTGATTTTACAGCGCCATTCTTTCATATGACCTACGCAGAGGTTGAGTTGCTGCTAGCTGAAGCAGCTGTTCGTGATTGGGGCGCTACTGATGCTGAGTCTCATTATAACACAGCCATCAGGGCTTCGATGTTGCATTGTGCTATGTATCCAAATTCACCTGTTATTGGAGCGGATGCTGTGGATGAGTATATTGCCGCTAATCCAATGCCAGCTACTTTTCCTGAGAATATGAAAGCTATCCACGATCAGATGTGGGTTAATTTATACATGAATGGTGTTGAGGCATATAGTAGCTTCCGTCGTTCAGGTTATCCTGAGTTAGTGCCATTTGAAAGTGTAGAGTGGTACACGAGTGGAACGGGTGGTGTTATACCGCGTCGTTTCTTCTATCCAGATTTTGAGGCAATCAATAACCCTGAAAGCTATCAGGAAGCAGTTGACCGCATGGGGGGTACTGATGATTGGTTAAACCGTGTTTGGTGGGATAAAGAATAATTTCAGTTTATAATATGAGGTGCAGATTTCTGCACCTCACTTTTCTTTTGCTATGCTACGTACTATAATTGCCTTTTTCTTGCTAGTCTTTGTGTTGTCGTGCCAGGATGATGCTGAATCGCGAATGGTCGTTGCCGATATTAAAATTGATAGAAGTACTCCAAGCAGTGTTGTTCTAACTGTTAATGGTCTTGATTCTGGTTTGAAAAGCATCGAGTTGGTAAATACAGAAACACAAGAGGTTTATGTGCCAATTAAATTTCCAGTAAGTGGTCATAATAGTTTTGTTATAGGCTTGCCAAAAGCATCGGGTTTAATTAGTGTTGATGTTAAAATTAATGGTGAGGTTGTTGGACATGAACAATTTGAACTGCCTGTTTTACCAGAGGAGTATTCTGGTTTTGTCGATGTGGAAATTGATGGCAGGCCTGATCTGGGAGGAAATTATTTGTTAGTGAACAAGATGAGTCAGCCTTCTGGTGTGTTTTTATTCGATGCCAATGGTGAGCTAGTATGGTCGCGTTTGTCAGATAACTTTGTCAAAATGGTTAAATTGACCTCACGTGGTACATTGTTAACTCTTGAGGATGGTTTGAATGATAAGTTTGGGAATGGTAATCTTATTTATGAAACTACGTTTGCTGGAGACACATTAGTGAAGTTGGAGTATGGTCAGAATGGTTTTGATCGTATGGCACATCATGATGTTGTTTTGACTCAGCGGGGCACCTATGCTTTCATTACTAATGTTCATGTTGATGGGTTTATTGTTGATGGAATTACTGAGTTAAGTGCATATGGTAATAAAGTATGGGAGTGGGATATGACTAGTCATGTTTTACCAATAAGGCCTGGTGCCGAATTTAGTCAGCCATGGGGTAATTCTATTGAAGAAGATGAGAATGGAAATTATTTACTTAGTTTTCGAAATTTATGTCAGATTTGGAAAGTTGATGCTTTGTCTGGTGAAGTGATCATGAAGTTTGGACGAGGAGAGGGTATGGGGCTGTCTGATAAGGATCTGCCTTTGTATCAGCATCACGCACAAGAGCTTGGACTAGGAAATTATTTGTTGTATGATAATGGTGATATTGAAAAGCGTAGTCACAGTCGTTTGATAAAATACCATATCGATAATGAAAATCAATTAGCCAGTGTTGAGCATGTGGTAGAATTGCCATCTTCATTATTTTCGCCTTTTATGAGCTCAGTTGAACAATATAATGACGGGTATATAAGTACCTCATCTATTGCTAAAAAAGTAGCTTTTATAAATAAGGATGGACAAGTTAAGTGGACTATGCAATTTGGTGATCGAATGTTTAGAGCTCAGTTAGTGAATGTGTCAAATGTTAATTGAGTATTATTTTTGTTTCTTTGTGAAAACTAATATTGCCTAGAAATGCCGCCAAAAGAAAATAAAAGCGAAATAACCATCAATGATATTGCCAAGGAGCTGAAAATTTCACCATCAACAGTATCACGAGCATTAAACGATAATGCCAAAATTAGTGATGTAACAAAGCGAAAGGTCAAGGCGGTTGCTCAGGATTTGGGTTATGAGCTAAACCTAGTGGCATCTAGTCTGTCAAAGAATAAGACCAATATTATTGGCGTAATTATTCCTAATATAGGCTCTCAGTTTTTTGCCAAAGCTTTGAGTGGTATTCAGGAAGTGGCTCGAAGCCATGGTTATAATGTAATTATTTGCCAGACCAATGAAAGTGTTCAGCAAGAGATTGAAATGACGCGTGTTATGAACTCGGCAAGAGTTGATGGCTTGGTTTGTTGTTTAACAATGGAAACAAAAGACTTTAGTCATTTTGATGTTTTTGTTAAGAAAGGCATTCCCGTATCTATGTTTGATAGAGTAAGTTATTCGGTGCCAGGACCAAAAATTGTGGTCGATAATTACGAAGCTGCATATGTGGCAACCGAACACTTAATTAACTTGGGATGTAAAAGAATTGCTCATTTGGCTGGTGTATCCACATCAAAGGTTTTTGAGGATAGAGCAGAGGGATTTAAAGATGCACTTACCAAATATGAATTGCCACTGTTATCGCAGTATTTACTATCGAGCGACTTAACTGAGCAAGATGCACGAGATGCTATTCGGATATGGATGAATTTGCCAGAGAAGCCAGATGGTATTGTGGCGGCTAGTGCAACTACAGGTTTGGTTATTGCCTCAGCGGCTAAAAGCCTTGGAGTTCAATTGCCTGAGGAGTTATCAATAATTTCATTGGGTAACGAGCGATGCAACGAATTTGTAACTCCATCTTTATCGGCTATTGATATGCCCGGTTATGAAATGGGAAAATCAGCTGTAAAACAATTGATTAAAAGTATTGCTGATGGAGAGCTTGATAATTCAATAACTCTTAAGCCAATACAATTATTAATTCGTAACTCTTCTTTTAAACACTAATAGTACGTTTTATTTCAATAGATATAAGGAGAAAGAAACTTTGTTTTTGTTAAAAAATGCAACCGCTTGCATTAATTAATATATTTGTGCATCTTTGCTTCAAACCAAAAAACATTACAACATGAAACTATCTGTATTAACTAATTGGATGTTAGGTGTATCAATGCTCTTATTGATTGCTTGCCAGCCAGCAACAAAAGATGAGTATATTACCGAGCTAAACAATGACTGGTATATCCAATCGGCAGATAAAGTATCACAAAATGGAGCTGATTTAAGCAAGCCATCGTTTGATGCAAAAGGATGGATCAAAGGAGATATTCCAGCTACGGTGATGACTATTTTAATGGAAAGTGGCGAATATCCCAATTTGTTTATGGGAGATAACATTGACCAGGTGGACGATGAACGTTTTAAGCAGCCTTGGTGGTATAAAAAAACTTTTTTGATAAACGAACTTAATGATAAGTCCGTTTATCAACTGCGTTTTGAAGGCTTGAATTACAAAGCTAACATTTGGGTTAATGGAACGCAAGTGGGGCAAGTGGCAACAGTTGAAGGGCCTTTTAGTCGATGGACTTTCAATGTGAGCGATTATTTAATGCAAGGTAACAACTCTGTTGCAGTAGAAATAATCCCGCCAGTACGGGGTGATTTAACCATCGGTTTTGTTGATTGGAATCCAGCAGCGCCTGATCAGAACATGGGATTGTGGAGAGGTGTTGAGTTAATCCAGAGCCAAGCTATTTCAATCGAATCGCCATTTGTTAGTACTAAACTTAATCGTTCAAATTGGAAGGATGCAGAATTGACGGTTACAAGTCAATTAACTAATCATTCCGATAAGAAACAAAATGTAACGCTAAATATTGACATTAAAGGTATAGGTTCAGTAGCACATAAAGTTAGCATTGCAGCTGGAGAATCACGCGATGTGGTAGTTGATGCCAGTCAATATCCTGTATTAAATGTAAAGAATGCCAAGCTGTGGTGGCCAAACAACC
This sequence comes from Carboxylicivirga sp. M1479, assembly GCF_007097485.1. Lineage (GTDB taxonomy): Bacteria > Bacteroidota > Bacteroidia > Bacteroidales > Marinilabiliaceae > Carboxylicivirga. The sequence continues at coordinate 85,921 of NZ_VKDE01000012.1, forward strand.
TTGGCGATCCAAATATGTATAACATAACAGTAAGTGCTGTTGTTAATGGCTCCGAATCACAAAGTATTGACAGTCGTTTTGGGATTCGTGAAATAGAAGAATACTTAAATGACGACGGTCACAAAGGATGGAAAGTAAACGGCAAGCCGTTGACCATTAAAGGAGCAGGTTGGGTAGATGATATGTTTTTGGCCGATAGCAAAGATAAGGTTTTGGCTCAAGTGGACTACGTAAAGCACATGAACCTAAACTGCATTCGTTTAGAGGGATTTTGGGGACGTGATAAAACTATATATGATGCAGCAGATGAAAATGGCCTTTTAGTAATGATTGGCTGGAGCTGTCATTGGGAGTGGGAAGCCTACTGTGGTCGCCCTGAGACGCATTACATGGCCATTACAGGTAAGGATGAAATTGAGCGCCATGCACAATCTTATCGCGATCAGGTAATGTACCTTAGAAACCATCCGAGTGTATTCCTTTGGGTGTTTGGAAGTGATAAATTACCAGTGCCCGAGTTAGAAGCTAAGTTAAACGATTACATCACAAGTGTGGATAATTCACGCCCAATATTAGCAGCTTGTAAGTATCAGGATTTTGGTACCGATGTATATAACCACAGTGAGGTTAGTGGAGCAACAGGTGTGAAAATGTTAGGGCCTTACGGTTATGTGCCTCCAGTTTATTGGTATATCGATACCATTGCAGGTGGAGCTTATGGTTTTAACACAGAAACAGGACCTGGTCCTCAAGTGCCTCCGGTTGAAAGTATTAAAAAGATGTTGCCAGCTGATAAGCTATGGCCAATTAACGACATGTGGAACTTCCATTGCGGACGCCATCAGTTTGGATCCTTAGATCGTTACTTAAATTCGTTTAATAAACGATATGGCGAGGCTGCTGATTTAGAAGAGTTTGCTTTTAAATCACAAATATCAAACTACGAAGCAATTCGTCCAATGTTTGAAGCCTTTCAATCGAAAAAATACCATGCAACAGGTGTTATTCAATGGATGCTTAACTCGGCCTGGCCCGAAATGTTTTGGCAGTTGTATGATTATTACTTGTTGCCAAATGGTGCTTTTTACGGAACAAAAAAAGCATGTCAGCCATTAAGTGCAGTCTACAATTATAAAGACAACGGTATTTACTGGGTTAATGATTACAACGAGGCTAAAAACGGTTTAAGCATCAATGTGGATGTATATGACATTAATTCAAAAGTGTTGTTCACGAAAAAAGTGGCAGTTGACATGCATGCCCATAGCTCTGGCCTGGCAATTAACTTGCCTGAGATTGAAGGATTGACGAAAGCCTACTTTGTGAACCTGGAGGTAATGGATGCGAACAATCAGTTGTTGGCGGATAACTTTTATTGGTTATCAACAAAAGCTGATAAAATGAAGTTTGAAGAAACAACATGGGTTTATACTCCTGCAAAAGAGTTTGCCGACTTAAAACTTCTTAATTCATTACCAAAAGTTGATGTAACGGCCAATTGGAGCACTAAGGTAGTTGGCGACGATACAATTATTGAATGTGAATTAGTTAATGCATCAAATCAAATTGCCTTTTTTATTGAGGCTGGTGTTTTGAATAAAGAAACTCAACAAACCATCGTTCCAGTTTTTTGGGATGATAATTATGTGAGTTTGATGCCAAACGAAACAAAAACAATAACAGCCAGAATAGCTACTAAGTTGATGCCTGAGCAGGTTGATCACAAAGTAAAAGGCTGGAATGTAAAATAATAGTGGGGTATAATAAGGAAGTCGGCTGTAAGTTCTGTAGACCAAGCCAACCAAAAAAGAATGGGCCGACTTCTTTTATTTCCACAGATAAAATACTGAGAGATAAACCTTAATACTATAGCATTTTGTGAGAGGGGTGCTATTGGATGTTGGCCATACTGGCTTTTTGACTAAACAGAGTAATATTAAAAATGGAACAGACAAGAACAATTATAGGTGTTGATTTAGGGGGTACAAACATGCGGGCAGGCCTGGTTATAGGCGATGAAATTAAAGAAGTTTCTTCTTGTTTAGTGCCTAAAACAGATGTGGCTGAAGAAGTGACGGCGGCTTTGGTACAAACGATTAAAAATGTACTAACACCCGAGGTTGAAGGGATTGGCATAGGTGTGCCTAGCTTGGTAAAAGCATCAAGTGGTGTTGTATACGATGTGCAAAATATTCCATCGTGGAAAAAAATTCCTCTGAAAGATATTTTAGAAAAGGAATTTAATTTACCCGTATGTATTAATAACGATGCCAACTGTTTTGCTGTTGGTGAGCGTGTTTATGGTGCCGGACAGGGCTACGACGATTTTGTGGGTTTAATAACAGGAACTGGACTTGGAGGTGGAATAATTAAGAAAGGACACCTGATGCAAGATCAGAACTGTGGTGCTGGTGAATTTGGTATGTTGCCCTATTTAGAGCATGATTACGAATTCTATTGTAGCGGGCAATTTTTTGAAAATGTGTACCAAACCAATGGAGGCGAGCTTGCCGAGAAAGCGGCGGCTGGTGATCAACAAGCTTTAGCCATTTTTAGTGAGTATGGTACGCATTTGGGTAAGGCTATTAAGGCCATTTTACTGGCAGTAGATCCTCAAGCTATTGTGTTGGGCGGTTCGGTATCCAAGTCATATGCCTATTATAAAGAGGCAATGTGGAATGAGATTTCAACATTTCCTTTTCAGTTTGTACTTGAAAATTTTGTTATCGTGCCATCTGTCGTTAAGGAAATTGCTATTTTAGGTGCGGCAGCGCTATATATCGATGCCACAACAAACGAACAATAGCATACGACGATACTAAACAATTGATATGATACAAGATATGACAGTTCAGAACCAATGTGCCGTTGGTGTTTATCTAGGAGGTAAGCACTTACGTGTTGGTCGTGTCCGTAATAATACAGTGGAGGCTTCATTAGCTCTTGAAATAGATAATCATAATTCTGAGGAAGTGATTTTAAAAGAGATAATGAATGCCATCGACCAGGTGTTTACTGCTGATGTTGGTGGGATAGGTATTGGGGTGCCTAGTCTTGTTGATGTATCAAAGGGTATTGTTTATAATGTGGAGCACATGCCGTCGTGGCGCGAAGTACACTTAGGCGACTTGTTGTCTGAGAGGTATAAAGTAGGCGTGTATGTTAATAACGATGCCAACTGTTTTGCCATTGGAGAGAAATACTTTGGGAAAGCCAAAAAGTACTCGAATGTTGTTGGTATTGTTGCTGGTATTGGTCTTGGTTGCGGTGTTATTACCGATAACCGCTTGTATTCAGGAACCAATTGTGGTGCTGGTGAGTTCGGCTGTATTCCATATCGCGACCATAATTATGAGCATTATTGCACAACCACTTATTTCGAAACAAAGTATGGATTAAAGCCCGATGTGCTTTATCGTCGTGCCAAAAAACAAGATAAGATAGCTTTGGCTATTTTGGAGCAATTTGGCTTTGACTTTGGTCAGGCAGTTAAAACCATACTTTATGCTTATGATCCGGAGTGTATTGTTATTGGTGGAAACGTCAGCGATTTCTTTCCGTATTTCGAAGAGTTTATGTGGAAAGTAGTGCGCAAATTTCAATATGAAAATACAGTTGAAAAATTAAAAATTGAAGTGAGCGATGAGCCGGATATTGCTGTGTTAGGAGCCGCAGCTTTATACTACGATGCAATTTCAAAATAAATAAAGGTAAATATTAAACTTGTTGATAACGAAGTTCTTATGAGTTTCGTGTGGGGGCGTACATTCGTTTTTTTAACGGTAAACAATAAACCTTAAAATATTATTCATGAGTAAGTCTATTATTTTATCACTAATGGCAGTCATTTTGTTGGCATGTCAGGCCAAAAAAAACATCGAAGCCGATGTGTTGATTAACCACCTTGGTTATCATCAAAATGCCTATAAAACGGCAATTTATCAAACTACATCAACACTTGTGCCTACACAGTTTATCTTGGTCGATGAAAAAGGTGAAGAAGTATACAAAGGACAATTCGCCAAGGGTGGAGCAATTGACCAATGGCACACAGGTAAAGCCTACAAAGCTGTATTTAGTGACTTTTCAACTGTGGGTACCTATACATTAAAAGTTGAGGCTGGTAGTAATACTTTTGCTTCAGCAGCATTTGAAATATCGGCCAAGGAAATAGCTGAAGATGCATTACCCTTGCTTACCAAAGCATTTCAATTGCAGCGCTGTAAGCCGCCTTACGATGATAAGGACAAAGCCTTATCGTTTTATGGTGATCGAACAGACAAAGTTGATGTGAGCGGTGGATGGTACGATGCTTCTGGTGAGAAAGGAAAATATTTGAGTCACTTGAGTTTTTCAAATTACATGACTCCTCAGCAGTTGCCAATGATGATTTGGAATATGCTTGAAACCACGGATGTTATTGCTGCTGGTAACTTAAAAAATAAGCCAAGCATCATTAACGAATTAAATACCGAAGCAGCTTTTGGTGCTGATTACCTGGTGAGAATTCAAGATGATGAGGGGTATTTTTATGCGACTATTTTTGCTGGATGGACAAAAGATCCAGAGCAGCGTCAGATATGTGCCTATGAAGGACAAGATGGCAAGCGTAACGACCGCTACCAGGCTGCATTTCGAGAAGGTGGTGGCTTGGCTATTGCAGCTTTATCTCGTTGCTATAGCAATGACTTAAGTGGTGAATATTCTGCAAAACAATACCTGCAGGTTGCACAAAAAGGTTATGCGCACCTAAAGGAAAATAACCTAAAGTATTGCGACGATGGCAAAGAAAACATCATTGACGATTACTGTGCTTTATTAGCTGCATTAGAATTGTATGCAGCAACGGAAGAAAGCAACTACCTGAATGATGCCCGACAAAGGGCTGAGTCATTACAAGCTCGTTTAATGAGCGATGAGGCTTGCGCGAACTGGTTACGTGCCGATGATGCGGGCAATCGTCCATTCTTTCACGGGGCAGAAGCAGGCTTGCCAATTATTGCCATGTGTCATTACGCCAACATAGAGCAAGATAACGAACGTAAGCAACAAGCTACAGCGTTCATTCGTCAGTCGGTAGATTTTGAATTGTGCATTACCAAGCTTGTACATAACCCATTTGGTTATGCCCGTCAGTATGTAAAGGCAGTGAATGAGGAAAGTGCGCGCGATGCCTTTTTTATAACGCACGTAAATGAAACAGGCTATTGGTGGCAGGGCGAAAATGCCCGTTTAGCATCCTTGGCTACTGCCATGTTTAAAGCTCAGCCATTTTTAAGTGATGTTGTTAAAGCTGAATCGATTAATTATGCCTACGATCAGATGAACTGGATTTTGGGCTTAAACCCTTATGATGTTGGAATGTTACACGGGGCTGGATATAATAACCCGGATTATAAAGAAGATGGTAAATCAATGAACTACCTAGGCGGTATATGCAATGGTATTACGGCTGGCTTTGATAACGAAAACGATATTGCTTTTCGACCAATGCCTTATGATGAGGATCCGGCGCAACGCTGGAGATGGTCAGAGCAGTGGTTGCAGCATGGTGGGTGGATGATACCTGCTATGGCTTACTCAACCACGGTAAAGTAACCTTTAGTTTAGTATGAGAGGGCAGGGGCGGATGGTAGCGATTTTTCGCTCCTGCTTTTATCTAACATTCAACTACTACCTTTTTCCTAGCCTTTTATCTAACCTTTTTTAACCAAACCTGCCCTTACCTAACCTTATCCCCATGAAAATAAAGCACTATTTTATACTATTGGGTATCCTGCTGATAGGGTGTTCAAATAGTAATGACCCTGTAAGACCAAGTCCTGTTAAAGATTTTATAAGCGAATCTATTGAGGCTTCAAAACCATTTCCACAAGCTTTGTCTTTTGCCAATTGTATTAAACCAAACAATCTTACGCAGGAGCAAATAAATGCCGATGTACAGGACTACTATAATTATTGGTTTAAGAAATACCTTCGTACATCGAATGGTACCACACCAGGAGGTGGCTCTTACGTATCAATGAAAGGAACAGGTGGGGATGGAATGGAAATTACCACATCGGAAGCATAAGGTTATGGCATGATTATTTTTGCTTTAATGGCGGGTTATGACGATGATGCTAAGAAGTATTACGATGGCATGCTCAATATGTTTGAGAAACATCCAAGTACTGGTAATCCTCATTGTATGTCATGGATTATTCATGAAACAGAATTGAATAAGCATGATGCGGCTAGTGCATCTGATGGCGACATGGATATTGCCTATTCAATGCTATTGGCTCATCTGCAATGGGGCTCAAATGGTTTGTTGAATTACTTGGATAAAGCACAAACCATGATCACAAAGGGACTTAAGGTGAGTGATGTGTCAGCAACGTCCAAGCGTACGATGTTAGGCGATTGGGATTCAAACGCCTATTCAACACGTTCATCGGATTGGATGACAGCACATTTTCGCAATTACCAAAAGGCCACCTCTGATCAGTTTTGGTCAGGTGTTGCTGATAAAGTGTATCGCACGGTTGAATCATTAACCACAAACTACAGTCCACAAACCGGATTGATGCCCGACTTTATCGTGGATAAAACACCAAAGCCTGCTCCTGAATATTATTTAGATGAGTTTAAAGAAACGGATGAATATTGCTGGAATGCTTGTCGTTACCCTTGGCGCATAACAACTGATTATGCTCACTTTGGAACGCCTGAAGCTAAAGAAGCTATGGTTAAGTTGCTCGATTTTATGGTTGCTAATGCCGATAACAAGCCCAGCGAAATTCGAGCAGGTTATCACTTGAATGGAACGCCTTTGGTTTCATACTCCAGCGGTGCCTTTACGGCTCCAATGGTAACAGCTACTATTGTTGATGCAAAGTATCAGGAGTTTTTGAACAAGGGCTGGGGTGTAATAAAGAGCAATCGTAACTCGTATTACGACGATACCATTTGTCTTTTAAACATGTTGCTGATTTCCGGCAATTGGTGGAATCCTACACATTAATCAATACACAAACACTTGGCTCCATTCGGTATGTTCATGCACTGAGTGGAGCTTTTTTATATATACGGATGACATCTATTTGACGATTTGGTTAATATAGATGTCATCCGTTTATTTTCCACTTCCTAAGCATCTCTAAGATGCTAAGGAATCGAGAAATGAATAATATGCTTTGGAAGTTTTTTATACCAAATGAATAACAAAATGATTGATAAGGCATTTTGCTTATATCATAGCTTGTCCCGAATAACGGGAGGTTAATGCCGAAACAGAATCACAGATTGATTTTCTATCAATCGTTTTGATTCGTAATCGGTATTACAACAGCCAATTAAACACGTATCCCAGTAAAATGATAAACAGTGTAATGGTGCCAAAGAAGATGCCTATAAGTTTCCACTGCATCACTTTTTTAAGTAAGGTTGCTTCTGGAAGTGAGAGCCCTACTACTGCCATCATAAACGCAATGGCGGTACCAAGTGGCACGCCTTTGGCCACAAAAACCTGAATAACCGGAACGATTCCTGCAGCATTGGCATATAGTGGAACTGCCAGTATTACGGCCAATGGAATGGCGTACCATTTATCCTCCGAAAGGTATTGTGTAAAAAAGTCCTCGGGTACAAAACCATGCATTAGCGCACCAATGGCTATGCCAATAATGATGTAGAGTAATACCTTTTTTACAATGTCCCATCCTTCGTTAATAATCGATGGGAGGCGTTGGATAAACGGTGTGTTATCTGCCTCAAACTGGTTGAACTCGGTCTGAGAATTGGCTTTTATTTGTTTTACCCAATCGCTTAAATAACGATCGAGTTTAAATTTGCCCAGAATATAACCACCTATCATACCTAATAAAATACCACCAGATGCATAGATGAGGGTTGCTTTCCATCCGAATAAACCCAGAAACATGGCCACTGCTACTTCATTAACCAATGGGGAAGTTATCAGGTAGGCAAAAGTTACGCCCAATGGAATGCCTCCTTGCACAAAACCTATGAACAAAGGGATGGATGAGCAGGAGCAAAAGGGTGTAACTGCCCCAAAAAATGAGGCAAAAAAATATTGCAAGCCGTATAGCTTTTTGGTGGTTAAATAAACTCTCAGTTTCTCAACAGGAAAATAAGTGTTTACTAAACCCATTAATGAACTAATGACGAAAAGCAAAATGATAATCTTAATGGTATCGTACAAAAAGAAATTAATGGCTTGTCCCCAATGCGATTCTTCACTCAAGGGCAGTAAATCATAAGTGAAATAATTGATGAGGGGCTGTAAGTAATAGTATAGTATGATTATGGCTGGTAGTGCTACCAATATTTGCAGCACTATCGTACCTTGACTTTTTACGTTCATGTTTATTAGTTTTTCTTCCGAAATTAAAAGAAAAGAATAGTGATGAAATAGATGCCTGTGCCAATAAATACAACGGCAATAATGCGTCGGAACCAGAGTTCAAACGATTTCATTTTGTTGTACAAACTGCCTATGGATCCAACGCTGTAGGCTATTAACCATGCAAATATGATAACCGGTATGCCTGTTGCAAAAGCAAAAATAATGGGCAGGTACAAACCACTAACGCTTGAAACAGTCATGGGTATAAGCATGCCAAAATACAGTACGCCGCTGTAAGGACAAAAGGCCAGAGCGAAAACAATACCCAGAAGTGTAGCTCCCCAAAAACCTTTACGCGCCTGCTTTTCCATTTTATCGGTTAAATACCCCATGCCAGGTATGGCTAGTTTAATAATGCCTAGCATAAACAGGCCAATCACAATGAGCAAAGGCCCAAGTAGTTTTTCGCCCCACTCCTGAAAAAAACCAGTAAGGTTTAATTCTCCTAATCCAAAGAAAAAGAGCAAACCCAAAGCGGTATATGAAATGGCTCGTCCTAAAGTGTAGAACAAGCCGTTTATAAACACCCGCTTTTTGCTTTCAATATCTTTACTAATGAAGCCAATGGCTGTAATGTTGGTGGCAAGAGGGCAGGGGCTAACAGCTGTCATTAGACCCAGTAAAAAAGCCGATAAAATGGGGAGCTGCGAGCTCTCCAGTAGGTTTTGTAATACTTCCATGCTTATAACATTGAGTCGATGGATGATTGCAATAGGGCTTTAAGCTTTTCGGGCTTGGTGCGGGCATTTAAAAAGGCTTCGTTGGTAAGGTTAATTTGTTGCTCACCTTTTAGCACAAGTAATGTTTGCCAATCTACCTTGTATTGTTTAGCCAGTTCCTTTTCATGTTCTCTGTTGATGGATATAAAGTTGACTTTGCCCTTGTAAACTTCAGCCAATGTTTCTTTTGTTACACTTTCCACTGCTTCGCAGGTTGCACAACGACGTGTGGCATGAAAATACACCACATTAACCACGCTTGTGTCAATTACAGTTGCTGTTTGTAGAGCGGTAGATGATTCAGAGTCGCTCTTCTTGGCTTTGGAATTGCATGCCGTGGTAAATGCCACCAATGCTGCTAGTGTTAGTACAAATGCCGATTGCTTTAGTAAGTTGTTCATGTTATCCGGATTATAATAGTTCTTTAATTTCGTTTATCGATGGTACTTTGCCTTTAACCACCACTTTACCATCAATAACCAATGCTGGTGTTGTCATTACGCCGTAATTCATAATCTCCATAATGTCTTCCACTTTGTCGACAGATGCATCAATGCCTTTTTCTTCTACTGCTTTGCGCGTTATTTCCTCTAATGACTTGCATTTTGCACAACCCGTGCCTAGTACTTTAATTTCCATTTTGCTATTATTTAGTTGTTCGTTGTTCGTGAAATCACGAACTGTATGTTTAAATTTTTTTAAAGTTCAAAAAACGTTTTCAGTAGCTCTTTGGCTTCTTCCCAGTTTTGCTTATTGATGCAATATTTTACACGTGGAGCCTCTGTTTCTCCTTGTATCAAACCTGCGTCTTTTAGTTCTTTCAAATGCTGCGAAAGGGTGGATTTAGCTATTGGCAATATCTCAGTTAAATCGCCACTGTAGCAGCACGATTGTAAGGATAATGTTTGCAATACGTATACACGCACTGGATGCCCTAGTGCTTTGGCATAGCGAGCCAGTTTCTTTTGACGGTCGTTAATCATGGGTAATAATAACTGTTCGTAATATTGCGAACAAATATAGTCTATTTTTCTTCTTGAAAAATAGTTTAGGCATTTTTTAAACAGGGAAATTGCTTTTAAAACTAATTACACCACCCCGCCTGTCGGCACCCCTCCTAAAATTCAGGAGGGGACGGTTTTTCATCCCTCTCCTCCTTCTTGCCAAGGAGAAGTACCACGAAGTGGGGAGGTGGTTAAAATGCTTAAAAGCGAATTCCCTGATTTTTTATACTTCAATAATTTTGATTGGAATATCAATAATGGATTGATAGTCTTCTCCTGCCTCAATCATATCATCATCCTTTTTGTCACAATACCAACAGATATTGGTTTCGTAACCCTCTTTATACAAGGCTTTTAATTTTTTCAAAACACTCAATAGAAATACAGAAGAGCTTGTGTTAAAATACTCAAGTTTGATGTCAACCTTGGTTTCAGGTAAGGGGTTTGAAGTGTAATCGTCGAGCCATTCCAGTATTGGATCGAATAAATTGTGGGGGTTTTCTGGAATAGACTTTCCTGCTATTTGAAAGTAACCATTGGTAGCATTAAAGTTAAGATAAGGTGTTTTTGGGGTGGCTTCTTTGACAAGTGGTTTCATGGCTGGTCAATTTAGTTTGGGAATAAGTCACATCTAATATAAGCATTTTTTGTTAAATCGATATTGTATAACGTCATGGGTGTAAGTGTATTGTGTGTTTATGTTCTTAATCGGATAAGGTTTTTTTATTGAGTTTGTTGCGTGTTTTAGTTGTCAAAGAAGGCTTTATTTCTGTTATGTGGGTTTGTTTTTATAAAGGAGTAAGGTGTCAAATCATCAGAGTTTTCTAATAAGTAATAGAAGCGCCAGTGTAAATTGCTCGGGCTTGCATTTAAATCTAATCAGGCTTGTCATTTGGTATGAGAGAGGCTTGAAAAATAGCTTCGTCTTCATTCTAGTTTCAATAAGCTTGTATATTGTATAAGGCTGCTATTGTCTTATTTAGTAAATAAAGTATCTAATGAATAGAAAAGTTATTCTATCATTTAAATATAGTTCCCTATGAGATTAATTAACTTATCTAATGGACAATCAAATGAAACTATCGTCTAATTGTAGTGATACATTCGAACAAAAGAAATTAACTTATAACAATTAGATAAATGATGTTATATAATAGAAAGATATATGTAGTAGTAATTGAAATAATTTGACTAAAAAGATTAAGTATGTAACGTATAAGTTTCCATAACTATGTATATAGCCTATTGTTTTATAGCTAAAGAGCAAAGTGGAGACTGTATTTTAAAGAAATGATTGCTTGTTTTTGCTTACTACTGTGAGTTAAGTGGGGTATTGTTGAAAAATGATATGCGATTGGGGATAAAAGGATGTGGCTCAAGTGACTAATCCATCAGATTTATGAATACGAACCAAGCCTTCTGTCCAATATCTAATTAATGGGCATCAATACCATGCAGCATTCTTAATGAGTGTTCAATGGTAGGGGTAATTTCGCCCAGATACTCTTTTACAGCTTTAACGCTGCCAGGTAAAACATAAACGAGTGTTTGTCCCATAATGCCAGCCACGCTCCTGCTTAGTAAAGCATTGGGTTTTTCAAGTCCGTATTTAACCCTAATGGCCTCCATAATGCCGGTAATCTCTTTGTCGAGCAGCGGTTTAATCACATCGGGTGTTATGTCGCGGGGGCCAATGCCTGTGCCGCCAGTGGTAATAATAATATCAGCCTGATTGGCAACGAGCTGAAGCATGGTTGACTTAAGTTGTTCCTCATCATCGGGGAGGATGGTTCTTTGGAAATCGTATTGTCTTTGGTTCTCATCAAAATAAGTCTTCATTAGTTTTTCTGAGTAAGGACCACTCTTATCATCATAAATACCTTTGTAAGCCCGGTCGCTAAGGGTTATGATGTGCACCTTTATTTGGCGAGGGATATACTGCAAATACTCTCCCGACTGAAGCTGCCCACCCTTAATAACACGACAAAAGATGCCTTCTTTTGGCATCACGCAATCGCCTGTGAGTTCTTTAATCTCGCAGCCATTGTGGCATTTTTTACCAATTTGCGTCACTTCCAACTCAATGTTATCGCCTACAAAGCGGTCAAATATTTTGGTGTAATGAAGTGCCATGCCTTCAGTGCTAATGTTTTCGGCAAAGTCACCAAAGTTCAACTTTGTTCCAGAGGCCTCCTCTGTTTTCTGATAACTTTCAAGGCCCAATAAACTTACCTGTCGGTGCCAGGGGCCTGAATGGGCATCGCCCTCAACGCCATTTTTATTAAGTAAAATGCTTTTTAAAGGTGTTTTTTTTGTGCCTTTTTTCTCTGAAATATTGACTGACTTTATCTGAATCTTCATCACCGTGTTTTTAGTTATTAACTCAATGCAGCTTGGTTTATTAGCTTTGTTATGTGTTGTGGCCTCTTTTTATAATTAATGTCGTTTTAACAAAAGCCTTAGTAAAACCGTGAAGTTGAGAGCTTGCTCGAAAATCACGCGGTTGCACTTGGGCGTGGTTAAATAAGAGGTTAATTATAAAAGCAGCCTTGAACTTTTTTCCTTAGTTTTTTAGTTCAAGCTAAAAAAGTAAGTTGGGTTTGGGCGAATAGCCCAATTACTTCAACCTTTGCAACTATTGTTTCTAGTTATTAATTAGCTCTTAAATCTTGGTTTTTTCCACTAAGCGAATGTCACTCATCTCCATGTCCTTATCCACAGCTTTGCACATGTCGTAGATGGTTAGCAATGCCACATTAACCGCTGTTAAAGCTTCCATTTCAACGCCCGTTTGGCCTTCGCAGCGTGCTAAAGAATTAATGCGAATACCATCTTTTTGTATCTCAAACTCAACATCTACTTTTGATAACTGCAAAGCATGGCACAAGGGAATAAGAAAGTGCGTTTGTTTGGCGGCTTGTATGCCTGCAATGCGGGCCACTGATAGCACATCGCCTTTCTTCATCATGTTATTGTTGATCAGGCTTAAGGTGTTTTCGTGAAGCTTGATAAAACCGCTTGCTTTAGCACTGCGCTTTTGAATGGGCTTATCGCCTACATCAACCATGTTGGCTTCGCCATTTTTATTTATATGTGTTAGTTTATCAGACATATTTTAACCTCCAATATTGTAGAATTTATGATTGTGATTGAAACTTCCTTCCAGCGGTTTGGCACCCAGTGCCAACTGAAAAGCTTCTTTTATACCATGTTTTTTTACGTTGAAAGTGTTGTTGCTAAACAGGCAAGGTTTAACATCGCCGTTGGCCATTAAACGAAGCCTGTTGCAAATTTGGCAATTACCACCTTCGCCACCTTCAACCACCGAAAAATCACCTGTTTCCAAATCCATTTGCTTGATAAAGCGAATGTTTAAGTCCTCATCTTTACAAAACTGCTTGATGGCATCGATGTTTTGTTTGTTAGAGAATTTTGTTTTCACGACATTGATTTTGATAGGCGTGAGACCTGCATCCCTAGCTGCCTTAATACCTTCTTTTACATCCTTGATGTTGCCTAAGCGAGTGATGCTTTTGAATTCTCCTTCATCAAGTGTATCAAGGCTGATGTTAACCCGGTTGAGGCCTGCTTTTTTTAAATCTAAGGCGTATTTTTTTAACAGGATGCCATTGGTTGTCATGGCTATTTCTTCGATGCCCTGTATTTGTTTTATCATCTCTACCAGCTGAACAATGCCCTTGCGTACCAAAGGTTCTCCGCCTGTCAGACGTATTTTTTTCAGTCCCAACTTGGCGCCCTCGCGTATTACTTCAGCAATCTCCTCTAGCGATAACACATCCTTGTGTTTTAATAATTGTATTCCCTCTTCGGGCATGCAATATTGGCACCTGAGGTTGCATCGGTCGGTTACCGATACCCGCAAATACGTTATTTTTCTGTTATAGGAATCTAACATTGACCAAATCTCCTTTTTTAACTTCTTTCGTTCCAATTGGCAATTCAAACAATACCTGGGCCAAACTCAATCCATTAATGTGTGCCGAACCATGAAACTCGATGGGCACCACTTCGCTTTTGTCATTTATAATAGCTGGTGCAAATAGCAAGCGGGCATCTTTTCTGCGTGAAAAATCAGTGCCGATGGGCAGTGCTAGTTCAGTTGTTTTGTTGGTGTTACCCATTAGGGCATTCATAAAAGGCCGTGTGTAGAGTTCAAACTGAATAAACGACGAAACAGGATTACCCGAAAGGCCAAAGCAAAAGCTGTTTCCTTTTTTTGCAAAGATCATGGGTTTACCCGGCTGAATGGCCGTTTTTGAAATTACCAGTTCGTAATTGAGTTTCTGGAGGATGCCAGGTATCAAATCGTACTCTCCAACGGATACACCACCTGTAAGGATGAGAACATTGTTTTCTTGCAGAGCCTTACTGATTTGCTCTTCCAATAATGCGCCATCGTCCTTAATAATGCCTTTGTACTGTCCGTCGATACCCAGTTGTTTTAGTTGAGCCAATAGCTGCGATGAGTTGGAGTTACGTATTTGAAAAGGTTCTGGCTTTTCGCTTGGTTCTACCAATTCGGTACCGCTAGCTATGATGGCTACTTTGGGCTTTTGTGCTACCTCAACCATGCTCTTGCCGGACATGGCCAAAAGGGGCATGTGACGAGCTTCAAGCTTTGTGTTTTTTGCCAGTAGTACATCGCCTGTTTGTGCATCTTCTCCTTTCAGGCTAATGTTACTTTTGGTATTGGAGTTGGTGCATCGTACCTGGTTTTCATCCAGCAGCTCGGTATCTTCAATCATAAAAACACAATCGGCTCCCTGGGGAACCACGGCGCCTGTCATTATTTTGGCGCATTGATTTTCTTCAATGCTTGATTCTGGTTTTTTGCCTGCAAATATGGTTTCAATAACCTGCAGATTATTGTGCAAATCGGTTTTACGACAAGCATAGCCATCCATTGCCGACTTGTTAAATGGCGGCATATCCATATCGATGCATACATCTTGCGTTAGCACTCTGTTTAAGCCAAGCTCAAGTTCCACTATTTCCGAGGGCAGTACCTTGGCTTGCTCAAGTATACTTTTTAATGCGTCTTTATATTGAATCATTGCCTTGCTGTTTTAGTTAGTTCTGCCATCGGAAATACTTCTTCCATATTTAGTTTTGTTGCTTCACTGGGAGATAAGGTAATTTTATTGCCTCCCTTACGAATGAACTTCTGTTTGCTCGAATCTTCTCCTTGTATATAGTACAAAGTGCGAGGTTCGATATAGTTGTACAGTCCTCCCGATTCAATAATAATAGGTTTATCATTGGGGAAATAACTTTGCAAGAGTTCAAACATCTGAAGTAGGTTTTGGTTTTTACACTGCACATAAAATACTTCGGAGGCACCAGAAAGCAACATTCTTGAACTGTCCTTACGAGTTTGCAGCGTTTCTTTAACAATGCAAAAATCATCTGACTGAATGATTATCTCTACTGCCTTATCCAGACTATGGAAGTGTGATGATATTTTAACTGCATACACATCTGTTAACTCAGCCAAATGTTTAATAATTCGGCAGGATAGAAGTGTTTTGCCAACGTTACGGCCATTGCCGGCAATTAATATGATGTTGGGATAGTGGTTCATCGTAGGTCCTCCGGCGAATTAAAGTTCAACAAGCTATGTGCATCTTCAATAAGCACTGTTTTGGCATTCAGTTCTTTTAATAGTAACTGCATTTTGTAATGCTGTAGTTCAATGTGCTGATGAATAACAGGCAGGCAGCTTTTGTTGTAATAGCCCAATGTTGGATACAGCTTGCCTGTTGTTGATTTAACTACAACTACTGCACTTTCATCCTTATGGCATAATACTTTATTAAAAATGTCGCTCGTGATAAAAGGCATGTCGCACGGACACACAATTACATCATTGTGATTCGATTCTGCCAGACCAGTGTAAAGGCCACCAATTGGTCCTGTCTTTTTGTATTCATCAGCTATTACTCTAAAACCAAATTGCTCATAGGCCTTGTTGTTTGAGCTGATAATGATTTCAGAGCATAAGGGTTGAAGAATGTCGATACAGTACTCTATTAATGTACGCCCTTGGTAGGGGAGTAATCCTTTATCTTGTCCCATGCGTGAGCTAAGGCCACCAGCTAGTATAATTCCGCTTATCTTATTCATCATGCAAAATAAAAGAGTTTAAAACTGGCGAATAGCAGAACAAAAGAGAGAACAGTCATCAAATATTTAGGAGTGAATTTCTTTTGTCCCATACGCGAACCAATAATGCTGCCAACAATGCCAAGTCCAATTAAAATATATATGCTACTTACGGGTTCAAAGCCTTTGGCTACTACTCCTAAAATGCCACTTGCCGAATTGAGGAATATAAATATGGCCGAAATTGCAGCTGTTTCTTTAATGGAAGCCCAGCCCATTAATAGTAAAAGAGGACTTAGGATAATTCCTCCGCCGATGCCTATCATACCTGAGAAGAATCCCAGAATAGCTCCAAAAAGGAGGGCTAGTGGCAGGTGTATTGCTTTGGATTCTTTCTCTGATTTGGTGAAAAAGAGCATGCGAATAACCGCGATAAGCAAGAATATGCCTAGTATAATTTTGTAGTTATAGGGGTTAACATCAACACGTGCGCCAATGAACGACATGGGAATAGATAGAGCAATAAAGGGCAGTAGCAGTTTTAGGCGGAAATGACCACCCCGATAAAAATGAAAAAACGATATACCAGCTACAAACATGTTTAAGGTAAGTGCCGATGCTCGCATGTAAACCGGCTCAATTGCAAATAGAGCCATTACGGCCAGGTAGCCGCTGGCACCCCCATGTCCAACCGAAGAGTAGAGGATGGAGGTTAAAAATATAGCCAGAAAAAAAAGAAATTCTGTTTCCATATTATTTACAATTGAAGTTAAATAAATGAAAGCAGAAAGGTTTTATCAAGCAATAGCTTGATGAAAATTACTCAATATTAGCGTACGTAAAGCATGCACACTAATATTAAGTAGTATTCTTAACTCATCAAATGATGAAATATATTGTCCTTTCTCCTTTCCAAGTCATTCTGAGAGTTAGTCAGAAATCGGGAGGATTGATTGTTTCCATTCAATCCCATCGGTAACAATTCCTTGTCCTTTGATTTAGAAATTACTACTCGAAGAAAACTATGTTTTAATCTTAAATGCCTATCAGGAATAGTCGTTCTGAATAGGCATTTATGGCATTGCTATAACTTAACAACCGCCAGCAACTCTTTTCTTCTTGGGGCGCTTTTTAATGGTTGGTTTCGGTGCCGACGGAGCATTATCCGTAGAAACATTTAAGCCACCGCCACCAAGAGCAGCACTTGCTCCTTTTCTAAAGTCATACTTTGCAAACTCATCATCTGGACTTGTAGATGATGGTTTGTTTGGATTCATTATGGTCTCGGCATAATAATTTAAGCCACCTTGCATTACGTAATTATTAATGTATCCCAGTTGCCGCGTAATCATCCACGCTTCATTGGCTGCCGTAGTTCCATTGGAATAGAATACATTCATTTTAACGTCCTGGTTGAGGTAATCTTCATTTTCAACAGATAAAATATCTGACAACGGAATATTGATGGCTCCCGGAATATGGTATTTATCAAAGCTATCCTTGTCGCGTACATCAATCAATTGAAGTGAAGGGTCTTTCTGAATTAACATATCAGCAATTTCGTCAGTGGAAACAAACTGCATGCCTTGTTTCACTTCATCCAAAAGTTCCGGAGCTGTTAATTTATATTGTCTTGTTGTGTTTTCTGGTACAGCAGCAATTATTATTCCCAGGGGAATAATCGCTAAAGCCAGTTTTAATCGCATGTTCATAATATTGCTATTAGCTGATTATCAAATTAAATACTTTAATATTCCTCTCTAGGAAATTTACGTTCAGCCCATTCTCCTACAAAGAACATTCCTAAAGCAACCAAAATAAGAATTAATCCAAAGGTACCGCGTGATACGCCAATCAACTCATTAATGGTTGGTGTTCCCATGTTTTCGGCATAGAAAAGCTCCTCTACCAACGGAAAGCCTTCGGTGAACATTACTACACCAATTACTAAGCCACCTATAAAGGCTAAGGCATCTAATTTACCAATGGATAAAGCACAAAACGCTGTTCCTGGGCAGAAACCACCCAAAATAAAACCTACGCCCATAATAGCGCCGCCAACAATGGCCGACCATAAGAATGTAGGGTTAATGTAGATTAAGCTTAAGTCTATCCAGCCAAATAAGCTAAAGAATAACAGCCCTAGCATGGCAACAATGGCTGCTGTAAAAAATACTTTTAACACGGTGGTGTCGTAGCCATAAAACATACCAGCCAATTTTCTTGATGAAGAAAAACCGCTGCGTTCAAGTACAAATCCAAATCCAATACCAATGATGAAGGCCATCAATAAATTGGTGTATTCTGATATATATTCGTATACAATTAAAGGTCCCATATCTAGTTCTTTATTAAATCCATAATTTACGTGCGAAATAAGCTAATGCAAAGGCAGTTCCGAAAATGAATGCCATGGTGATAAAACCACCTAGGGACAATACGGCCATTCCGCTTAGTGCAGAGCCACTGGTACAGCCACGACCCAGTTGTGAGCCAAAGCCAAAGAAGATTCCTCCAATGACTGCAAAAATTAGTCGTATTTTGCTAGTTACCTTAGGGCTGTGTTCTACCTTAAATTTCAATCGGCCAGCAAAGGCTCCTGAAATAAAACCTCCTACCAACACACCTAGCATTTCCCAAACCAACCAATCTTTCAATGGTCCGCCAGCATGTGATTCTTTATAATTTTTATAAAAATCAGTTGTCTCAACATGAGTAGGGGATACTGTTTCAACACTTGCTACTACAGCACTTTTAATGGCTCCACTGGCACCGAGACCACGGCCTGAAAAATAAAAAGCTGTTAATAGTACCAAACCAAGTAGTACACCCCCCAGATATGGGTTTATGTACTTTTTACTTCGATCTTCGTTCATATATCTATTTTTAATCTGATTGAGTGTTGCATGAAGCTAACACAATACATCTTTGTTTTTTTAATAAAGCCATCTACTCATTTGACCAGCATAGGCCATGATGAAACGGAATAGTAAACCGCCAAATAAAACCAGAGCAGGTGCTACCATATATGGTATTTTCTTGTTTCGCATTTCCATAATTTCAAGCACTGCAGGAATTACTAATCCAAGTCCAACCACAAATACCCAGAATGGCGCTGTGAATTGTCCGCCCAAGAACATGGCCGAAGCATCAATCTGTACCTGCGAGCTAGCTCTGAATCCCATAAACATGTGGACGATGAGAAATAACTCAATGGCTATTAGTAATAGGTCGATGCGAGCAAAGGTGTGACGCTCTGCTTTTGACTTGGAAAGAATGATTATGGCGGCAGCGCCAGTAGACATTCCAGAAACTAAAAACAATGGCCCTAGTATGGAAGTGTTCCAAAGCGGTCGCGCATTAAATGCTGATAGCAAGATACCAGTGTAAATACCTAAAATAACAGACAGAATCATCATTGCCCATGCAATAGGTGTTTTGTATTCTTCCAGTACTTTAATAGCGTCCTTTACAATATCAAATTTCCAATCCCATTTAGGGAATAGTGATTTTATATTGAGGGCAGCCCAAATGCCAGATAGCGGCATGATGGCCATTAAGGTCCATGCTCCCCAACTCATGGGAGACTCAATTTTAAAAGCAGTGTATAGCCTCCAAAAGTAAAGTTTGTGCTTGAGGTCTAGTAGTAAGAATAGCAAGCCCAAGCCAATTAGAACTGGCGTAATTATTGGTGCTAGCTTAACTGCTGTTGGATACTCCTCGCTTTTACCTTTGATGAAAAAGTAGCTTGCAAAGAATAAAATGCCTGCTGCTAAACCACCCAAAAATAAGTAGGCAGGTATATGCCATTCCCAAATTTGTAATTGCGGATCAATATGTGGATTCATTCGTCCGCTAACGATTAATTCTTCTCTCATTTTTTTCCTTTGAGTGGTTTATATCAAAAAGTATAATTGAGGTTTCGTCCCTGCTTCAGGTATCAAGGTTTTGTATTTACGTTTTTTAATAACCTTGCTAACTTCTGAATTCGGATCGTCTAAATCACCAAAGTACATACATTTGGTAGGGCAAACGGCCACACAAGCTGGTTGCTGTCCTTTTTTAACTCGATGTATGCAAAAGGTACATTTATCAACATACCCCTTTGGGTGTGTATAACGTGCATCGTAAGGACATGAAGCAATACAAGCTCCACAGCCAATGCATTTGTTCTTCGTTACCATTACAGTTCCACCATCGCTGTAATGACTGGCTCCTGTTGGGCAGCACCTTACACACGGTGAGTTTTCGCAGTGGTTGCATCGCTCTGAACGATGTTCCAATTCCAGTTGAGGATAAGTACCATCAGTAACTTCTACAATCCAGTCACGACAATATCCGATGGGTACATCGTTCTCAGTCTGACAAGCTACCACACAGTCACTGCAGCCCACACATTTTTTTGTATCTACGGCCATTGCATATCTCATAGCTGTCTCTCCTTATGCTTTATTAAATCTAAATGTGACAAAATTACCTCTCATTCCTGTGCCTCCCATAATTGGGTCAGTCATTACATTGGTGATCATTTCTGTATCACTTGCACCTCGCCCGAAGGCCCGAGATAGTTTCTTATTGGCATGACCAAAACCATGTACCATATAAACAGAGTCCCAACGTATACGTTCGGTTACCCTAACTTTAATCGGGAAGGTTGAAACAACATTGTCCTGATTTTGAAGGTAAACTTCCTGGTTATTTTCTAAGCCCCACTCTTTTGCCACTTTCGGATTGACCCACACGGTATTCTCATCCATCAAATCCGTTAAATTTGGATTGTTGGCAGTACGGGAAAAAGTATGCATTGGTGCACGTCCGTATATTAATCGATAATATCCCGCTGGAGGTTCGGGGTGAGCTGTGAATTTAGGCATTGGATCAAATCCATATTCTTCAAGTGATGTAGAATATAATTCAATCTTGCCTGTATTGGTATTAAACTCTACTTCTTCACCATCTTTGTAATATAGATCGTCATAAGCGCGCTCCATTTTCTTAACGCCTATACGTTGCATTTCTTCAAGTGAGGTGCCAACTTTCTTTAATTGAAAGTCCAATTCCTCCTCAATAGAATCAAACGGAAAATAGTCACCTTTACCTAATCGTTCTGCCAAATTCTTGGCCATCCACCATGCTGGTTTGGAATCGTATTTAGGTTTCATTGCAGGCATCCTTAACGAAATGGTTGGTTCGCGATGCTGTGTTATACGCAGTGAATCATAACGTTCCAGGTAGGTGCACTCTGGTAATACTACATCAGCATAACCTGTAATTTCCATTGGCATGGTGTCAACAACAACCATCAAATCAAGCGCATTAATTGCTGCCAATGTATTTGGTCGATTCGGTAATGTTTCGATGAGGTTTGTTCCGTTTACAATCCATGCTTTAATATTGCAATCCATTGTTGCAGATGGAACAGTTGCATCGCAAACTCCATTGGCTAATGCTAAATCGGCCAATTCGTATTTACCACCCATGGCATCGCGCCATGTTTTGCGTGGTTTTGGATACGGAGGATGTGGAACTCCCGGTACTTTTGCTTTATCTGGAATGTAAAAGCCACCTCTGCGACCCCAGGAGCCTAATAAAGCATTTAAAATAGCTACTGCTCTTAGGCGTTGCGTATCATCACCATACCATGTAACATGGCGTCCCGGATGTATGATGGTCGCCGGCGAAGCATATGACATCTCACGTGCTGTTTCGCGAATAACTTGTGGTTTAATGGTAGTTATCCCATAAGCCCATTCAGGAGTCATGTGTTTAACATGAGCCTTTAGTTGTTCGAAACCAAAAGTATATTGTTCAACGTATTTTTTATCGTAACGCTCTTCATAAATCAATACATGCATCCAAGCCATTAATAATGCCAAGTCGGTACTTGGCTTTATTGGTAACCAGAATTTTGATTTGCTTGCAGCTGTTGAAAAGCGAGGGTCTACAGTAATGATGGTAGCACCTTTATCAATGGCGTCAGACATTTCCTGGACATGTCCATTGTGCATGTTCTCACCAATATGAGATCCTATTAATACCATGCATCTGGTGTCGCGTATGTCAGTAGGTTCAGGCGAACTTAATCCATCTCCAAAAGTAGCAATGAAGCCAACTTCGCGAGGACCACGACATTGAGCGTATGATGGAGCCGTAATATTCTGAGAACCTAAAGCTTTTAATAAATTACCAAAGTAGGTTCCGCCTGATCCATGGGTAAAGAGTGCTAAACACTCAGGTCCATGTGTTTTAATAACCTTTTCGAGTTTGTCCTGAATGAAATCAAATGCTTCGTCCCAAGATGCTTTCTTAAAAGTTTGTTTACCATCAGCTCCTTTAACACGTATTAAAGGTGTTTTTAATCGGTCTTCATCATAATACATTCCAACGCCACCTGTTCCTCTCGGACAAAAGCGACCATTGCTATTTGGATCATCGTCATGCCCAATGATTTTTTGGATTTGACCTTCGTCGTTTTTGTAGGTCCATCCAGCGCACTTCCAAAAGCACACTTCACAATATGTTGGCGTTCGCATTAAATCCTGTGGCATTGCCCACGGCCCTTTTAGGTTTTCGGGAATGACTTTATGATTGTGAGCCATTATGAATTTGGAGCCAGCGAAAATGCCTGCTGCTCCTAGTGCCGAAATTTTTATGAAATCTCTTCTGCTTTTACCCATCGGCTTGTAATATTTTGTAAGTTGTAAATGCAAAACTAGCAAAATATACACATAATTAGATGTGTGGATTGTTTAATGACTAGATGTGTGTTAATATGTATTTAGACTTAATATCAATAAGCCTATGAAACTGTTAGTTATTTACTGTTCTTCTGCTTGTAATAGAATATTGGATGATTTTATGTGGTTGTGTAGCCGGGGGTTGTTGAACTGCTGGACGAAATCAATTTGTTAGTGATTATAAAATTAGTGTGCTAATTGACTGATGCACTTGTTCCCAAAGAAGTAGTTCTCTCATTCACCCATAAATTTATAACCTAAGCTTTCGATCTCCTTTTTAATTTGATCTATATTCATCTGTGAGCCCTCAAACTGTACTTTGTTGTTTTGTGGATCTGCCAATACTTTGCTAATTCCAGGTAGTTTAATCAAGTTCGTTTCTACGCTTTTTTTGCAATGACTGCAAGTCATACCTTCCACTTTAAAAGTTTTAGTAATCAGTGGTTGCACTGCCTTAAAATCGGAAAGGTTAAAAGCGGGTGTGTTACTTTTGTTGATAATGCTACTGTCGTTACTTGGGTTGTCAGTTGATGTTTGGTTCAGTGGAGTTATTCGTAATGATTTTTTATTTTTTTGATAACGTTTTAAATAACCAACAGCGATTAGAGAAATAAGAGTGATGGAAGATAGTGCCTGTAGCCAAATCGGAACTAACTCATGCTCGTGATGCAAGTGATGGTGATCAGAAGCGATATCAAACCATTCTTTGGGAAGTAGGTTGATTAATGTGCCAAAAAATATGGCTCCAAGTATGATTGAACCCAAGTAAGAAAGTAGGGTTTTATTGCCAAATACTTTCTTAATTATAGTAATAGTTGCTGCATTGGTGGCGGGTCCTGCCATTAAAAAAACGAGAGCTGCACCAGGGGATAATCCTTTTAGCATAAGGACAGCTGCGATCGGTACTGATGCTGTAGCACATATGTAGAGTGGGATAGAGGCTATTAAAATCATTAGCATACTAAGCCAATCCTGAGAAATATACGAACCGAAAAAGTTTTCAGGAATAAGTATATCTAAAAAAGCTGCAATCAAAATTCCAATAATAAGCCATTTTGCGATATCCATTAAAAAATCGCCAAAGCCATATTGAAAAACTTGTTTGATGCTTTTTTTTCTAGAGAAGTTTTCCTTAGGTGTTTGATCTGATTGCTGTTTTGTCTCTGTTGCATCCTTTGAAGCAATCAGGTTGGTAATGCCTCCACCTATTATACCAGTTATCAAGGCTACAATTACTCTGATTATAGCAAATGGAAGACCGAGAAGAGAATAACTAACCAGTATTGAATCGATGCCTGTTTGGGGTGTTGAAATCAAAAACGAAACACTTGAACCTTTTGATGCACCATTTTTATAGAATGATATTCCAGTAGGAATAACTCCGCAGGAGCATAAGGGTAATGGAATGCCTAGCATGGCTGTGTTAATGACCGATTGCCAATTATTCTTTCCCATAAAACGATCTATCCACTTTTGTGGAAACCAAACCTTTAGTATGCCTGCGAATAAAAATCCTAATAGCAGGTATGGCGACATAGCCATTGTTAATTCGACAAGAGAATCTATGTATTGCTTAATCATTTCCATGAATCCTTTTGATAGCATAACATCAAGATATTATATAAGGTTTGTTGTTTTAAGATAAAAAATCACTTCGCTTTTTCTTCGCTACAAGTATGTCGTTCAAGAATGCTTTCTATGGCATTAATGCATCGTCCGCAATTGCAGGCTGCACCTGTAGTTTCTTGTATGTGTTTTAAACTTGCAATATCTGAATCAAGAATAGTTTTAATGATTGCATCTTCTTTGACACCATTGCATAAGCAAATTAATTTACCCATTTCAATATTTTTATTTGAGGGCTCAAAAGTACATTTTTTTTGGCAATGCAATGTAATCATAGTTGTCGCATTGGGGTTAGGGAAAGTAAGGGTGTAATTTATTAAGTTATTTCCTTTATAATAAGGTGAAGTAATTAGGTGCTTAGTGTAGTTTGATTTTAATAGTAGTTAACAAAGTTTTGCTTAGTTGGTAAAGGGTATTCTCAAAAATAATTCTTTAATATGATATTTTAACTGTTATTTAGATTTGTTATTTATAAATCGAAACGAATATGTAAATATTTGTTTCTAATTATAAATAAATACATTTGTGATGTCAATATCGCCAATTGACATCTTTAGGTTATATGTTAAAATAAGACACGCATCCATTAACATTACTAACCTTTTATTTAATACTAGAAGTCAAATGTAAAATAAATATCTACTAACCTCCATAGGTAAGTGATCTGTTTGTTGTTCGCCAGCAACATTTAGTAAATGCAGTTATCTCGGAGTATTTATCAATAAACCGTGGTTCAAAAGCCATGGTAGTTATCACTATTATTAATTTAAACCTTTTGTTTTATGCGCAGATTAGCATTAATCGCGTCCCTGATATTATTCGTGGGACTGAACGCAATGTTTGCTCAAACAACAACCATTACCGGCACTGTAACCGATAGTGAAGACAAAGAGCCTATGCCAGGCGTATCTGTTGTTGTTAGAGGAACAACTATTGGAACTGTCACAAATGTTGACGGAAATTATTCATTAAGTGTACCTGATGATGCAACAAATTTGTTGTTCTCGTTTGTAGGTATGAAAACACAAGATGTTGTAATTGGCGGGAGATCAGCCATAAATGTCGCATTAATTTCTGATGCCATTGGGGTAGATGAAGTTGTGGTTACAGCACTTGGAATTAAGCGGGCTCAAAAAACGTTACCGTATGCTGCCCAGCAAGTTAAGGCTGAGAAGCTAAACGTTACCAGTGATGCAAATATCAAAAATGCAATCGTTGGTAAGGTTGCAGGTGTTCAAATGGTGGGTCAAGCAGGTTCAAAGCTTGGAGATAACGGCCGTTTGAGAATTAGAGGTGCAATATCAATGACTTCAGATGGTGATCCATTGTATGTTATTGATGGTATTCCTACTTCAGATCCAAACTCTGTTGATATGGAGAATGTAGCGTCGGTGAATGTGCTTAAAGGACCCAATGCAACAGCTTTATATGGTCAACGTGGAGAGTACGGTGTCGTTATGATTACCACAAAAAGAGCAAAAAAAGGTGGTATTTCTGTAGAAATTAATAGTAACACGACTTTTGATAAGGTATCTTATTTGCCAAATTACCAAAATGAATACGGTAGAGGTTATGGTGGAGAAAGTGAGTGGTCGGTTATGGATTACGCAGCAGGCGGTTGGGGTGGTCCTTATCCTGAGGAATTTGCCGTGTTTGATGGTATGAAATACATTAGCAATGGATATGCTGATGAAAGTTGGGGTCCAAAGTTTGATGGTTCAGAATATGTGCCTTGGTATGCAGTTTGGCCTGATAGCCCATATTATGGTGAGACGGCGAAATGGGAAGCTCAACCAGATAATATTAAAGATTTTTATGACACTGGGGTTACGTTAAAAAATACTGTTTCAGTAAGTGGTGCTGGCGATAATTATACAGGACGTATAGCTTATACAAACATTAATCAGAGTGGTATTATTCCTAACTCTGAGTTGAAGAAAAACATGATTAATGCAAACTTCGACTTTGACGCCACTGATAAGTTATCGGTAGGTATGAATATAAATTTCACCGATCAGATTGTTGAGGGTGATTTCGATGATGGATACTCAAACCAGGTGACTGGTACGTTTAACTCATGGTTTGCCCGTGATGTTGATATGGGTAAAATGAAAGAGTTAAGGGATCTTCAAACAACGAATGGTTACCATGCTTCATGGAACTGGTGGGGATTTGATTATGCTTCGTATTTTGGCGACAATGAAAAACCAGCTTTCTGGTATAGTCCTTATTTTTGGTTAGATAATTATAAAAATAAGAAAACTACCCAGCGTTTAGTAGGTGATGTGCATGCTGCATATAAGTTCAACGATAAATTTGAATTGTCTGGTAGTGTATCTACTAATACAATGACTTACGAGCGTCGATATGAATTACCTTATGCTATTTCTAATTCTGCCGATTTAGATTTCTATAATGTTTGGAACTCAGGATTTGGTAATTATTGGAGCCGTTCGATGGAGAACAACTACAATGGTATGTTTAAATATACCGACAAATTTGGCGAATTTGATGTAGAGTTATTAGTAGGTACAACTCATAGAACCAATTCATATAAGCGTTTTAATGCTGATATGGAAACTGGTTCAAAAAGTCAGGATTTAGTTTTGCCTGATGTATTTGTATATAGCAATACTCGTTTGCCAGTAACAGCCAGTACTAACTTCTGGAATAAGGAAGTAACAAGTATCTATAGTCGTTTTTCTGTAGGTTGGAGAAATATGGTTTATGTTGATGGATCGGTTCGTAAGGATTGGAGTTCTGCTTTGCCAAGTGATAACAATGGTTATACATATCCTTCTATTGGATCTAGTTTTATCTTCTCTGAACTTATTACAAATAAATCTATTTTATCATTTGGTAAGTTTCGTGCAGGTTGGGCACAGGTTGGAAATGATGTGAGTGCACTAGCACTTAACCCAACATACCCATTATCTTCAAGTCCATATATGGGAAATCCTCAGATGTATACCAATACACGTTTGATTGATCCAAATATTAAACCGTCGTTAAATACTTCTGTTGAAGCAGGTGTTGATCTTAAATTTTTCAATAACCGTGCAGGTTTAAGTTTTACATATTTTAATGAGGTTCGTGAGGATGAAATTATTCCGGTTGAATTGTCGACCTCTACAGGATACAGAGATTTCTTAACGAATGCGGGTAAGGCCAAGCGTTCAGGTATTGAAATTGTATTGGAAGGAACACCTGTGAAAATTGAAAACTTCAGATGGGACGTAACTTTTAACTATGGTACAAGCGAAACGACGATTGAAGAATTGCCAGCTGACTTACAATCCATGGCCGCTCCTGGTGGAAGTGATGACTGGGATTTTGTAACGGTAACTCATGAGTTAGGAAACCAGTGGGGACAATTAAGAGGTCGTGGTATTCGCAAAGACGAAAATGGTAATAAAGTAATTAATGCTGAAACAGGTTTATATGATTTTGAAACAGGTCAGTACTTCGGTTCAATTTTACCAGATTTCACAGGTGGTCTTTTAAACAGCTTTACTATTTATAAGATCGTTAATATAAGTGCTGCTATCGATTTCCAAAAAGGAGGTAACTTCTTCTCTTTGTCTGAAATGTGGGGACAATATTCAGGTTTACTTGAAGAAACTGCAGGTTTGAATGATATAGGTAATCCGCAGCGTGATGCCATTGCTGATGGTGGTGGAGTTCATGTTGTTGGTGTTGATACAGATGGAAACGAGTTTGATCAGTATGTAGATGCACAGTCGTACTACGGACAATTTAATTCCAATGTTATTGCCGATGAATATATCCACGATGCAAGTTATGTGAAGTTAAGAGATTTGTCTATTTCGGTTAATGTTCCGCAAAAATATTTGTCTTCAACTTTCATTAGAAATGCGAGTGTTGGATTTGTAGGTAGAAACTTATGGATGATTTCTGTTTCTGATGATAATATTCATGGTTGGGATCCTTCAGAGATGTCACAATCATATGGAGAGAATTCTCAGTTGCCAGGAACACGTAGCTATGGTTTCAATGTTAAACTATCTTTTTAAGAGCTGAAACATGAAAAGAATATTTATATTTTTATTTAGTATAGTACTTTTAAGTACAAGTTGTGAAACTATTGATTTTGGCGACACAAACGAAAATATTAACGGACCAGTTACTCCAAGTACGAGTTCTTTGATGTCAGGAGCCATGACGAATTTTGCTACCCGAACTGGGCGTCCATATCGTATTACGCCAACATTGAACGTTCAGTATTTAATGCAGCATGTTTATAACGATGAAATGTTATATGCTAACACATCTGGTTATTGGACATCATACTATGTTCAAACACTATCCAATCTTCAGGCAGTTATTAATACCTGCTCTGATGAAGAGTTATCTGCCGATCCATTTGTGATTGCCAATGGAGCTCCGGAAAATCAATTGGCTGTAGCTATGATTTTTAAATCAGTGATTTTTAAACGAGTAACCGATTTATTTGGAGATGTGCCTTATAGCGAGGCTTTGAATAGTGAAATTATATCACCTAAATATGATTCTCAAGAAGATATCTATAAAGGTATGATTGCCGATGTTAAAGCGGCTCGTGATATGATTGATGGATCTAAAGAAGGACCAACTGGAGATGTTATTTATAACGGAGATATGGATAAGTGGGCTAAGTTTGCTAACTCATTTATATTGAGCCTTTCTATTCAGTTAAGTGAGGTTTACCCTGGAGTCAACGATTATGCTGCTACGGAATTTAAGGCCGCTGTTGCTAACCCAAATGGTTTAATTGAATTAGCTGCTGATGAGGCTATTTATACTTACGATATAGCCAATGGCTATGATAATCCTTGGAACTGGATGAGAGCTGCAGATTATGGTGTAACAAAAGAGTTTTTAGATGCAATGAAAGGGAATGGATTTACATCCAATTCAACTTATGACGATCGAATTGCATTGTTTGCAAAAGATCCATCACTTGAGGGGCATCCATATGGGTATGACACAAATACTGAAGGTGAAAATTCTCCTGTTAATCCAATTATTATTGGTTCAGATACGAAGTTACCCTTATTAACTGCTGCTTATACATTTTTAAATAGAGCTGAAGGTGCTGCCTTGGGTTGGACTACTGAAGATGTTGCCGACATGTTAACTTCCGGAATCGAGTCATCATTTGCAACCGGGTCAAGTTTATATGATTCTGAAAATGAATTAATGATTGGTGATGGAAGTGCGTATGCTGCGGCTCGTGTTCTTGATTTATCATCAGCTGCAGGTGGCGCCATTCAGGTAATTGCTGAGGAAAAATGGGTGGCATTATTTCCTTTGGGATTTGATGCCTGGTCAGAATGGAGGAGAACGGATTATCCAATGTTATCTCCGGCTCCCGATGCGATCAATGATGGACAAATTCCACGTCGATATAACTATCCTTCAACTGAAGTAACGCTTAATGCTGATGGTTATGCTACAGGAGTAGCTGCTTTAACGCCTGCAAGGGACAATAATACGTCTCGCATGTGGTGGGATAAGTAGTAGAGGAAAAAATTATACATGAACTTTTATGCTGTGATGGAACATAGATTAAAGGTTTAGTTGTGTGAGGAAAGGGTTGCCAAAGGGCAGCCCTTTCTGATTTTTAGAGCTTAAGTTTCGACTATCATATAGTATTTAATGCTGATTGTATTGAGCTTTTTACTGAAGTGTTATCAATTGTTAAAGAAGTGAATTTAATTGAGTTGTTTAGTAAGTGTTTGAATTTAAGGGGGTAGTGTTTGTTTCTTAATGTATTTTAGGTTGTTTATCTATGTGGATTTAATAAAAATTAACAAATTTTTTTGTTTTTTACATTGAAAGATATATTTTTGAATTAGTTCTTTGATTTATAGGAGTTACTGTTTTGTTAGAAATTACGCTGAATGAACTTACGGATTTGATGCTATTAGTGTGAGTTTGTTTCAATTTATAATTATTTATACATTTGCAATGTCGATTTCGCCAGATTGACAATTGTTAAAATAAATCAACACAATTAAACAGAAGTTTAACCTTTATCGCCATTATTAACTTTTTAAACCTTTAATCATGTACACTAGAAACCAAAATTCCTTAAAAAAATATCCTAGTTAGGATTTAATTCTAACCTCTTTGTATAAGTGTTACTTTTTTCGTTCGCCAGCGAAATGAGATATAATGTACTTATATGGGAAGGTAATCTATGAATGAACCAATGTGAGATTCATATTGGTATTAATCACTATTATTAACTTAAACCTTTTGTTTTATGCGCAGATTAGCATTAATCGCGTCCCTGATATTATTCGTGGGACTGAACGCAATGTTTGCTCAAACAACAACCATTACCGGTGCTGTAACCGATAGTGAATCAGGTGAACCTATGCCAGGTGTATCTGTAGTTGTTAGAGGAACAACTATTGGTACTGTCACAAATGTTGACGGTAATTATTCATTAAGCGTACCCAATGACGCAACAAATTTATTATTCTCATTTGTGGGTATGACCACTCAGGACATCGTAATTGCTGGTAATACAACAATTAACGTAGCTTTGGTTTCAGAAGCTATTGGTGTTGATGAGGTGGTTGTAATGGGATATACTACTGCTCGAAAGAGTGAGGTAACTGGATCTTCAGTTCAGGTAGGAGGAGAGACTCTTGCTAACATGCCGGTGGCATCTGTTGATCAGGCACTTCAAGGACGTGTAGCTGGTGTATCTATTTCGCAAGCTTCTGGTACTCCCGGATCGGCACAAAATGTACGTATTCGAGGTAGAAGTTCGATTACTGCAGGTAATGAGCCTTTATACGTTATTAATGGTGTGCCAATGGTAAGTGGTGATGCATCTGCAACAACGTCAGGTTCATCAATGTCTGTTCTTGCCAGTTTAAACAGTAGTGATATTGAAACTATTACTGTATTGAAAGATGCCTCTGCTACTGCAGCTTATGGTGCTCGTGGTGCAAATGGTGTAATCGTTATTACAACCAAATCAGGTAAGTCAGGTAAAGCCAATATTAATTTTAGCGCCAATTATGGTTTTTCAAATGACGCCATCGACGGACCAAGTGTTCTGAAAGGTGTTGAAGCAGAAGAATTGTATTATGATGCAATTTATAATACTTACCAAGGTAACTATGGTGTTCCAACTGATCGTTCCTTAGTACAAGACTGGTACTTAACCGAAGGTTATAATGTGTTTGGAGACACTTATAAAAATTGGGTTGATGATGGTCGTAAAGAAGGTAACTGGGAAGATGTGATTACCAATGATAATGCTCCAATGCAAGAGTATAACTTATCTGCAAGTGGAGGTTCTGATAAAATGACCTACTATACATCTGTAGGTTATTTTAATCAGGAAGCAACAGTTATTGGTTCTGAATTTGAAAGAATTTCTGGTTCTTTAAATTTATCAGCAGAATTAACTGATAAGCTTACTTTTTCTACCAATAACTCTGCATCACATTCTTATCAGGATGGTCTTTTGGAAACAAGTGCTTATTTCTCTTCTCCAAGGGCGGTAAAGTATTTTATGCCTTCTGTTGATCAACCATATTTAGAAGATGGTAGTATAAATATTCAGAATACTAGTTTACCAAACCCACTTTGGATTGCTCAGGAAGATATTGATGATTCGAAATTAACTCGAATTATATCAACTAACTCTTTGAGATGGGCAACACCTGTAAAAGGTTTGAGTTTGTCTACAAAGCTTAGTATCGATTATCAAGTATATAACTACAAGCGTTACCGTAACCCAATTCGTGGTGATGGTGATGGTACAAATGGTTATGGCTGGCAAGCAAATCGTAACAGAGCGAACTATGTATTCCAGAATGTTGCTAATTACGTAATGCAGTTAGATGGAGGTCATGATTTCGATTTCAATTTAATTCAAGAATATCAGAAAAACAGACTATACTATTTAGAGGCAGATGCTGATAATTTCTCAGATGTTGGTTTAACTAACTTGAACTCAGCTGGTAACCCTACAACGGCGAACTCTTGGTTTACTGATTGGTCTGTAGCTTCTTATTTAGGAATGGTACACTACTCTTATCAAGGTAAATATATTGTTGATGCAACATACCGTCGTGAAGGTAGTTCTCGCTTTGCTCCTGATAATCGTTGGGGTAATTTCTGGGCCTTAGGTGGTGCTTGGAACCTTCATCACGAAAGTTTTATGTCTAACTTAAGTTCTGTAGTTAGCTCATTAAAACTTAGAGGATCGTATGGTGTTACTGGTAATGCCGAGATTGCACTAAATCAATTTGAACCTTTATTAAACTTCGATTCTGATTATGCAGGAGAGGGTGCATCTTATCCAGGTGTATTCGGTAACGAAGATTTATCGTGGGAAACTTCTTATTCATTAGACTTAGGTATTGACTTTGGTTTATTTAATAACAAAGTAACGGGTGCTTTAGGATATTACAGACGCGAAACAAAAGATATGCTATTAGGTGTACCTTTATCGTTGACAACAGGACATACAGATCAGGATATCAATGTTGGTCGTATGGAAAACAAAGGTTTTGAAATGGAATTGAATGTGGACATTATCCGTTCAAGTGATTTTAACCTTTCTATTGGTGGTAACTTAGGTACAAATGATAATGAAGTGCTTGAGTTAGCGAAAGATCTTAATGGTGAAGAGATTAATATAACAAGTACAATTGATCGTGTTGAAACAGGACATCCTGTTTATGGTTGGTACATGCCTACATGGGCTGGAGTAGACCCTGATACTGGTGATGAAACTTGGTTTATTGATCCTACCGTAGACGAAACTACAACTACTAATTTCAACGAAGCTGAACAAGTATGGCAAGGTGGAAGTGCAATTCCTAAAATTACAGCAGGTATGAATTTACATGTTGATTTTAAAGGAGTATTCCTTGATGCAACTGGTTATTATGCTGGTGGTCATAAAGTATACGAAGGATGGCACCGTTACACAAATGGTACTGACTTATTCTCTGTATCATGGTACCAAGGTATTGATGTGTTAATGGATCGTTGGCAGCAGCCAGGTGACGAAGCACGCTTTGGAAAAATCGAGTATACTGCTCGCCCATGGCAACGTCACTCTAAGTTCCTTTATGATGGAGATTATTTCCGCTTAAGAGATATGACTATAGGTTACGACTTTAACTCAAGAGTAACTGATGCAATTGGTATTGGTGCCTTAAGAGTATATGTACGTGGTACTAATCTTTATACTTGGGTGAAGGATGAAAACTTAAAGTATGACCCTGAGGTCGATACTGATGGTGAGACTGGAATGGCAACGCCGCCAATTAAGTCGTTTATTTTTGGTGTTAACTTAAAATTCTAAGCAAACATGAGAGTATTAAATATATTAAATAGAATTGCAGTTGTAGCTGTATTTATGTTTGCAATAAATGCATGTACAACAGATGATCTGGATCCATCATTGGAGCAAAATAAACGAATTGACGGAGGTATAACTTCGGTTGATAATGTTTATGCCATTATCAAAGGTGGATACAGTAGAATGACCAGCAGTGGTTATTATGGACGTGATTATATTATTAACAATGAGGTGCGTAGCGACAACTGTTTCTCGAATGGTAACTCAGGACGTTTTACTACGCAAGCTTCATTTAAATATAATGAAAATACAGGTTTCTTTTGGGATGATGCCTATCGTGTAATCGCCAATGCCAACCTGGTAATTGAGCAGGATATTCCATCTTTGGAAGGCGATGAAGCTTATGGATATCACCTTCAAGGACAAGCCTATGCTATGAGAGCATTAGCACATTTTGATCTTGTGAAGCAGTTTGGTCAGCAACACGTAGGTGGTACATTAGGTGTTCCTTATGTAATGAAGTACAAAGATGAGGAAAACTTAACTCCAGCACGTAACACCGTTACTGAGTGTATGAACTTCATCTTTGATGATTTAGATCAGGCTTATAATTTGATGAGTGCCGGTGGTTCACCTGAATTCCTTTCAAAAATGGCCGCTAAAGCTATTGAATCCAATGTAGCTGTTTATTTCGAAGAGTGGGATCGTGCTATTGCTGCAGCTCAAATGGTGATTGATTCTGATGATTATTCAGTAATTCCTGCTGCTGATTACGTTAAGCATTGGGGGTCAGATGGATCAGCAAACTCAATTTTTGAATTGGCATTTAGTTCAACAGATAACGCAGGTATTGATGGTTTAGCATATATCTACAGAACAACAGGTGGCGGTAGCTACGGTGATGTTCAGGTTTTAGATGTTGTTGAAGATATCTACGATGCTGGTGACGTTCGTGCAGGAATTCTTGGTTGGGAAGGTGATATGTTACGTAATATTGGTAAATTTCCTAATAACCAAGGATACGACAATGTAATTGTAGTACGATATGAAGAAGTAATCATGAACCTGGCTGAAGCTTTAGTTGAAACAGGTGGTGATGCTGCAACAGCCCTAAATATGATTATCAACGAAAGAGGTATTGCGGCATATGTAAATCCGGTTACAAAAGATGATATCTTATTAGAGCGCCAACGTGAGTTTATCTTTGAAGGTCATCGTTATGAAGATCTAGTAAGAATGGGGAAAGATATTGAGAAGATATCTATTCAGCAGAACTTTTCAGAGACAATTCCTTATGGTGATCCTATTATGGCTTGGGCTATTCCTAAGGCTGAAACGGATGCTAACTCTAACATGGTTCAAAACGATGGTTATTAAACTATGATATTATATAAACTTTTAAGCTGTGATGGAACGTAGATTAAAGGTTTAGTTGTGTGAGGAAGGGGTTGCCAAAGGGCAGCCCCTTCTGATTTTTGGTAGGTTGCAAAGTTCTCTAGAGTTTGTCTTTCAATCAAACATTCGATTATTCCTAGCGCTAGGCTTAGGCGCCCAATAAAGTATTAAGCAGTTGACCTGATGTAGTTTTGTTTATTGTTCAAGTCTTTGATTAGCACTCCCAAAGATTTCAGACAGTCAATCAAGCATTCGATTATTACTCTGAGTAGAATTTACGTATCAATCAATCATTCAACTGTTACAAGTACTCGACTTAGGTTTCCAATTAAGTATTGAATTACAGGTTGATGAATTTTTGTGTAATGATTAACTGTTTGATTGGTGCTTCCAGGGAAATTATGCTGTCAATCACGTGTTCAATTGTGGCTCTTAGTAGATTTTGTGCATCCATCAAACACTTGTAAAATGCCGAATTGTTTTGCCTCCGTGTATTCACAGGCAATTTATTGGTATTATTTAACCTTAAGGGGAATTCCAGAAACCATCATATACACTTCAACTGCAGCCTGAGCAATATGTTGGTTCATCCAACCTTGTAGGTCGGTAAATTTGCGTTGAATAGGATCAGCTGGCATACCTCCCAAACCTATTTCGTTGCTCACGAATATAAATGTAGCTTCCTGCTGCAGTAATTTATTGAATTCATTCTTTGCCTCTTGTAAGGATAAGTCTATGTTACTATCGTTATCAAAAAAGTAATTGGTAAGCCAAAGTGTGACACAATCAATCAATACAACACGGCCAGCTATTGGGTGTTTCGATAGTTTTTTATCTTCCTCAATGTTCGTCCATTCCGCACCTCTGTCGGCCTGATGGCGCTTGATGCGTTCTTGGTGCTCCTCATCCCAAATGCGCGATGTGGCCATGTAGATGGGATTATCAGACATTTGCAACGCTAGCTTTTGTGCGTATGAGCTTTTGCCCGATCGTTGACCTCCTGTGATTAGTATAACTTGAGCCATGTTAGGGTTTTATAAATTCAACTTGTTGATGTGTTTCAGAGTGAAAAGTGATTTTTACAATCGCTCCGTAGTTGAGTTGCAGGTTAAAGACTTTCTCGGCTGGTATGTGTAGGTATTTGCATAAAAATGCTCGAATAATTCCTGAGTGTGTTACAATAGCAACATGGTTGTTATCTGAATTTGTTTGTTCCTTCATGAAACTGTCTACCCTTTGCAATAGGCTGTCAAAACTCTCTCCTTTGGGTGGTGCCTGATGAACAAAGTTATCTCCCCAATTTGATAGGTCTGCTATGGGAATGGCATTCCACTCACGACCTTCCCATTCGCCAAAGTTCAATTCCATCAAACGTTTGTCTGTTTCGATGGTGGTATTAGTAAACAAGGCATTGGCCAGTTTTGTGCAGCGCATAAGCGGACTAGAATATACGCGCTGAAAACTTGTGTCAATACGTAGCCTAATGTCTTCAAGCTCCTGATCAAAGGAGTCTGTTACATCCAAATCGAGTTGACCATAGCAGATACCTTTGTCAACTTTAGGTGTGGTATGTCTAATGAGCCAAATTTCCTTCATGTTAAAATAGATTAGAAATCTGCCCTTGAGCAGATGATTGGTAAGCGACGTAACCAGCCAAGGCTAATATCGCAAGGTATATAACCTGTTCGGTAACTTGTTGGATGGTGCCAAGGCAATCGCCCGTGTAGCCACCTATCCATTTTTTAAAGTAACGCTCCAAGCAATATTTAGTTATAAATGTTGGTATTAAAATGAGGAATATGCGCACATCAAAAAACGGGATGAAAGCGAAAATTGACCAGGCACCTGCAATCACAAGGTCTTTAATGTGGAGTGCCTTTGTAATGGGCTTGGATTTGCTACTCTCGTCTTCTCGCACATAATTTAAACTGTGCATGGTCCAAACAGCCATGGTACGACTTACAACATGCCCAATTATTATTGTTTTAATAATAAAAGAGTGGGGTAGTTCATTAAGACTTACAAATTTGAGCAGTAAACTTAAGATAATCCCTATTGCACCATAAGCCCCCACGCGTGAGTCCTTCATTATGGTTAGAATCTTCTCCTTGGTCCATCCTCCTCCAAAAGCATCGCATACGTCGGCCAAACCATCTTCATGAAACGCACCTGTTACAAGGATCGACGTAATCATTGATAAAACAATGGCTACCGTGCTGGAAAAGATTTGAGAGGAGGCGAAGAAAACTGAAGCACTAATTCCACCTACCACATATCCAACCAAAGGTAAATACCGGTTACATTGATTTAAATAGCTTTGCGAGAAAGCAAACTTATAGGGTATAGGTATGCGCGTGAAAAAGCCAAAAGCTGTCAGTAAAAGGTGGAATTGTTGTTTCATATACTCTAATTAATTACAAGTTTTTAAGCCACTTTATTAGTGGAGCTATTAATATTTTTCTCTCTCGGATCAAGACATATATAATCCTGACGATATGGTGTTTTGTTTTTAATGACGCTGTAAATAGTTCT
>NZ_VKDE01000120.1 GCF_007097485.1 Carboxylicivirga sp. M1479
TACTTAAAATAAAATTATAAATCTATAAAACAAACACTACTTTGTATAGTAAGTTGTTTGTATCATTAAAGGTATATTAATCCTTACATGATAATGAAATCAATTCATCCGATCACCCAATACGCTTTGCCTGAAGTCAACAATAGCAGCAGCTTCATGCTCTTCCTGCATTACTTTCTCTATTTGAACAACAATATCGGGATATTTCTCAGCCAGATTCGTTTTTTCTGCAATGTCTGTTTGAAGGTCATATAGCTCCAATTTCCCTAATTCTGTATTAC
>NZ_VKDE01000121.1 GCF_007097485.1 Carboxylicivirga sp. M1479
AGCAAAATGCTCATGGTTATAAAAGTACACTTAGAAAGTATAGAGCAAAAAACTGCAGCAACTGCCAAATCAGAGGGCGATGCTTTAAAGGCAAAGGCAACCGTAGCATCGAAGTCAATTTTAGGCTGAGAGCTTATAAATAAAAAGCCAGAGAGGCTCTTAATAGCGATAAGGGGTTACATCACCGAAGTAAACGGCCTATTGAACCAGAGGCTGTCTTTGGTCAGATTAAATACAACAAAGGATTTAATCGTTTTAAGCTAAAAGGGCTTGAAGGTGTT
>NZ_VKDE01000122.1 GCF_007097485.1 Carboxylicivirga sp. M1479
TTATGTTTGCATCTTCAAGCAACTTGTGTATGCGATTCTTTTCTGATGAAACCTGCTCAATAACTTTACGCTTGTAACGAGTTAAATCCCGTAACTCGCGTATGCCTTTGGGCGGAATAAAACTTCCTTTTAATAAACCATTTAACAACAGTTTAGTGATCCATCGACTGTCTTTCTTGTCAGTCTTTTGACCTGGTACATTCTTTATATGACGCGCATTAACTAATAATATCTCAAATTCTTCTTCTAAGATATTAAACACGGGCTTCCAATATACGCCT
>NZ_VKDE01000123.1 GCF_007097485.1 Carboxylicivirga sp. M1479
CGACTGGAAAAGATACAGGATGCATCGGGGAAAAGCTTAACAGAATTTATTAAAAAGAACATTGAACCAACATCAACAGTCATTACTGATGGTTGGCCGAGCTATTCAGGATTAGAAAAACTGGGCTATATACACAAAATACAAAGTGCAGTAGTTAAGGAAGAGGATGAAAAAGTATTGCCAAATGTCCATCGTATAGCTTCGTTGCTTAAAAGATGGTTACTAGGAACACATCAAAGCTATTTGAATAAAAATAAGCTGGGTTATTATTTGGATGAATA
>NZ_VKDE01000124.1 GCF_007097485.1 Carboxylicivirga sp. M1479
CGACTGGAAAAGATACAGGATGCATCGGGGAAAAGCTTAACAGAATTTATTAAAAAGAACATTGAACCAACATCAACAGTCATTACTGATGGTTGGCCGAGCTATTCAGGATTAGAAAAACTGGGCTATATACACAAAATGCAAAGTGCAGTAGTTAAGGAAGAGGATGAAAAAGTATTGCCAAATGTCCATCGTATAGCTTCGTTGCTTAAAAGATGGTTACTAGGAACACATCAAAGCTATTTGAATAAAAATAAGCTGGGTTATTATTTGGATGAATA
>NZ_VKDE01000125.1 GCF_007097485.1 Carboxylicivirga sp. M1479
CTCAAAAAGCGGATTTCGCAAATCAAGCAGTCAGAGAAAGCGCAGGAAAAACCAGTCAAGAAGCTGGTAAAAGAGTTGGAAAATAAACACCTGCCCAAACTTGAAGAGTACGAACAAAAACTCGAAGACATTGGCGACCAACGCAACTCCTGCTCCAAAACCGATAAGGAAGCCACCTTCATGCGCATGAAAGAAGATCACATGAAGAACGGACAGTTAAAGCCAGCTTACAATGTTCAGATAAGTACCGAAAACCAGTTTATAACCCATTATGGTATTTA
>NZ_VKDE01000126.1 GCF_007097485.1 Carboxylicivirga sp. M1479
ACTGGTTCACTATCGGTCTCTCAGGAGTATTTAGCCTTAACGGATGGTCCCGCCAGATTCATACAGGATTTCTCGTGTCCCGCACTACTCAGGATACTCGTCTCGCACAGAACCTTACGTATACCGGACTATCACCGTCTATGGTCGCTCTTTCCAAAGCGTTCTACTTCGTTTCTATTTGATTATACAAGTCCTACAACCCCATAATTGCCTAAACAATTATGGTTTGGGCTAATTCCCGTTCGCTCGCCGCTACTTAGGAAATCACTTTTGTTTTCTCT
>NZ_VKDE01000127.1 GCF_007097485.1 Carboxylicivirga sp. M1479
GGTTATGCCGACCTGAGTTGCTACGGGCAAACCAAATTTACAACACCTAATATAGATAAATTGGCTGCCAAAGGAATCAAATTTACACAGCACTATTCTGGTAGTACCGTATGTGCCCCTTCACGCTCTGCCCTAATGACAGGGCAGCACACCGGGCATACTTATATCAGGGGTAATAAGGGACATAGTAACGAAGGCCAGCATCCTTTGAGAACTGAAGATTTTACCATTGCTGAATTGTTCAAACAAAACGGTTATGCTACTGGTGCTTTTGGGAAATG
>NZ_VKDE01000128.1 GCF_007097485.1 Carboxylicivirga sp. M1479
ACTGGTTCACTATCGGTCTCTCAGGAGTATTTAGCCTTAACGGATGGTCCCGCCAGATTCATACAGGATTTCTCGTGTCCCGCACTACTCAGGATACTCGTCTCGCACAGAACCTTACGTATACCGGACTATCACCGTCTTTGGTCGCTCTTTCCAAAGCGTTCTACTTCGTTTCTATTTGATTATACAAGTCCTACAACCCCATAATTGCCTAAACAATTATGGTTTGGGCTAATTCCCGTTCGCTCGCCGCTACTTAGGAAATCACTTTTGTTTTCTCT
>NZ_VKDE01000129.1 GCF_007097485.1 Carboxylicivirga sp. M1479
ATTAACAAGGTTCGTGCTGCAGAATATCTTGCTATTGTTGGAGAGCAAGCACCTCAAAAAGTGATGACAGAAGCCTTGTATGCTTCGCAAGATGTGACAGAGGCTATGCTAATTCTTAATTCAATGGCATTGATGAAGTCTCCAGCGTTTGATTACGTGTTTAATCTGGATGTTTCAAAAATCAGAGTTTTGAGTGAAGAAAAGAAGCTTATTAAGGAGTTGATGAAACGTGTTAATTATTTAAAAAACAATTAGAATGAAAATGAAGTTATACTGGATAT
>NZ_VKDE01000013.1 GCF_007097485.1 Carboxylicivirga sp. M1479
TTGATTATAGGGCTTGAAATTGATTTGTTTCATGCTTTTAAGATACTAAATATCAGGCACATGAACAAACTAACTCAGCTGTAATCAATTGATTATGAACGAAAAAAGAGGGAATCCGTTTTTGGACACCCTCTTTTTTGTTATACGTAAATACTGTCTCTTTTTATAATGGACAATGCCTCAAACGGCACCCTGAGCCATCATGGCATCGGCTACTTTAACGAAACCGCCTATGTTAGCCCCATTGATATAATTAATAAAGCCGTTTTCGTTTTTACCGTACGAACAACACGTGGAATGAATTTGTCTCATAATGGCTTGTAAGCGCTCATCTATTTCTTCGCGAGTCCAACTTAGGCGCATGCTGTTCTGGGTCATCTCAAGTCCTGAAACGGCAACACCACCCGCATTAGCAGCTTTGCCTGGACCAAATAGAATTTTGTTCTTAATAAATACATGGATAGCTTCTGGACTGGATGGCATATTTGCCCCCTCAGAAACACAAATGCATCCATTTGCAATCAATGCCAAAGCATCTGCTTCATCAATTTCATTTTGAGTTGCACTTGGTAGAGCAATGTCTCCTTTTTCTGACCAAGGTCGCTTGTTTTTAAAGTAACTAACACCATATTTCTTGGCGTACTCTTCAATTCGTCCGCGTTTATTATTTTTAAGATGCATTACGTATTCCAGCTTCTTATCATCTATACCATCGGGATCAAGAATATACCCACTTGAATCGGATAAAGTAATAACCTTGCCACCTAGTTGAGTTACCTTTTGAACCGTGTACTGTGCTACATTACCCGAGCCAGATACCAGAATCTTTTTACCATCAAAGTCTTCGTTTTTAGTTTTTAGCATTTCTCGTGCGAAATAAACATTGCCATAACCAGTGGCTTCTGGACGTATCAAGCTACCGCCCCAATTGAGGCCTTTACCTGTTAATACTCCTGTGAATTCGTTTCGTATGCGTTTGTATTGCCCAAATAAGAAGCCAATTTCACGGCCTCCAACGCCTATATCACCTGCAGGGATATCCGTATTAGGTCCAATATGGCGATATAATTCAGTCATGAAACTTTGACAGAATCGCATTACTTCGTTATCTGATTTCCCTTTAGGGTCGAAGTCACTACCGCCTTTGCCTCCTCCCATTGGAAGAGTTGTTAAACTGTTTTTAAAAACCTGTTCAAACGCTAAAAATTTTAATACGCCTAAGGTAACTGTGGGGTGAAAACGTAAACCGCCCTTGTAGGGACCAATGGCACTATTCATTTCTATTCGATATCCGCGGTTAACGCACATAATGCCTTTGTCGTTTACCCATGGGATTCGAAACATAATTACCCGCTCAGGTTCAACAATGCGTTCTAAAATTCTTGCATGCCTGTATTTAGGGTGTTCATTAAGGAAATCTTCAAGTGATTCAACTACTTCGTGTACTGCTTGATGGAATTCTGGTTCAGCGGCGTTTTTAGCTTTTAAATCAGCCATAAATGCGGCGGTGTTGTTGGGTGATGCTACTGACATAATGATAGATTTTAAGGGTTTATTTATAATTCACAACGGAGGTTCTAATCCTTATCTATTATGTGCACTAGAGTTATTTGGCTAGTAGGTTGCGTAAAATAAAAAGTTAAGCAATTAATGTAGAAAGAGCGAATGTACTGTGCTTTTTTATGCTTAGAAAGCATTAAAAAATAGGGTTTAAAAACTAGTTCTTTTTCAGTAACTTATGTTGTAATTCTTTTTGCTATGAAGAAAGGGGAACAAGAACATAAATTAGCAAGTAAATTTGATGTTACACCACGATCATCACGTGTGTTAAAAGTACTTGATGAGCTTAATGAAATAATGTTGTTGGGCAACCCGATTGATGAAACCCTGGAAGATTTAGCTAGGGTAGCGTCAAATGGTTTTTCTTACAACGATGCTCTAGTTCGGATTCAATATAAAGCTCAGGTTTACCCAACTAAAGAGTTGATGGAAACCGATTGGGTTTTAACTGAACGTTTTTCAACGATTGATAATCAAAAAGGAGTCATCGATGCATTTTACCATCAAGAACATCCACGTGAGAATGAAGGTGTTTTTACCAAAGATGAAAGAACGCTGTTGAACCAACTGGCACGCATGATTTCTGGTTATATTAATCGAGTGCTGGCCGAGCGAAACCGTTCCGAATCATTGGAGCGATTAAAGGAGTTAGATACAATTAATCGAACCACACGCATTATTAACGAGGGGCAATCGGTAAAGGATGTGTTGCAGCAAATAGTATTTACCATTCCTATGGGTTGGCAATATCCCAAATATACAGTCGTACGTTTGCAGTATGACCAAGCTGAATTTACAAGTGAATATTTTGTAGAAAGCGAATGGGTACAAACTCAGCGATTCCATACTGTAGATGGAAAAACTGGTTCATTGGATGTATTCTATACAAAAGAATTTTCAGCGATTAATGGTGATCCCTTTCTGGCTGAAGAAAGAGACTTATTAATTAATTTATCCCGCCTAGTAACTGATTACTTAAATAATCAATTGGCAATAAAGGAACAGCTTGAAAAGAATGAGAGGCTGAAGGAATTGTCAGCCATTAACGAGACTTCGCGCATTATTGCTTTGAACCTTGGAGTGCCCTATACATTAAATAAAATTGCCACCAAGTTACCTGCGGGTATGCAGCATCCTAATTATTCAGTAGCTCGAATTGTATTTGGTAACGATGTATTTACGAGTGATGGTTTTGCCGAAAGTCCGTGGTTATTGAGTCAATCTTTTGAAACCATCAATGGCAAAAAAGGAGCTGTGGAGGTGTTTTACCTAAAGGAGATAGCCAAAACAAAAGAAGAGCTATTCCTCAACGAAGAAAATGACCTGATTAAAAATATCAGCCACCTTATTGTTGGTTATTTAAATGGCGAAGAAGCTCGAAACTTGGTAGAACATATTAAAAGGCCTTATTTAAAAAGACCTCTGCAGGTAACTGCCAATCTTAACGAGGCATATAAAAGCAAGCACCTACTCCAGAATTTCATGCACCGCAATAATGCCGCACGCGATATTTATCACGATCTGATGCCTTTTAGGGTAAAGGAAATATTGTTGGTGGCCAACCTTTACGATGCTTATGCAATAGAAAATGAGGGACGTTTTACAGAGCAGGTAATGGGCGGATTTTATCAGTTACACTTATCCTTGTTGCCGCGAGTAACTGGTGTTACCACCTATCAGGAAGCAATTAATAAATTAAACGAAAAGCATTACGATTTAATAATTGTGATGGTTGGTGTTGATAAACAATCGCCCGTTGACCTCAGTCAAATGGTCAAAAAAGATTTTCCGTACATACCTATTTTTA
Organism: Carboxylicivirga sp. M1479; assembly: GCF_007097485.1. GTDB lineage: Bacteria > Bacteroidota > Bacteroidia > Bacteroidales > Marinilabiliaceae > Carboxylicivirga. The sequence goes on from NZ_VKDE01000013.1 coordinate 3,368, forward strand.
TGCTGCTCAATAACGATGCAGATATTCCTTTTTACCAGGCCAGACAAAGGGAACTGGGTGTTCTAGACGAAATTTTCGTATGGAATGGTGATCCTAAAGTCTTTTCATCGATGGTATTTCACTTGGAAGATAAAGTGAACGTAGAGAATGATACGGAAATTGGTTTAGCACGGGTTATTTTATTAGTGGAGGATTCAGTAAGGTATTACTCCAAGTATTTGCCTTTACTCTATGCTAGTGTGTTGGAGCAGACCAAACGTTTAATTGACGATGTTAAAGAAGATAAGTTGTATGGCGTATTGCGTTTAAAGGCACGACCTAAAATACTATTGGCAAGGACCTATGAGGAAGCATTGGAGATGTTTGAAAAATATAGGGATTATTTATTGTGTCTGATTTCGGATGTTGAATTCTCTAAAAATGGCCAAGTAAATGCAAATGCAGGTTTTGATTTGGTTAATTATGCCAAAATTCAGATTCCCGACTTGCCCGTTATTTTGCAATCTTCCAAAATAGAATACTCGCAAGATGCCTATGAGCTTAAAACTGTATTTATTAATAAGTACTCTGAAAGTTTAATTCAAGACATTAAAACTTTTATCAGCCATTATTTAGGCTTTGGTAATTTCTCCTATAAAGATGCGAATGGACGAACGATTGCGGTAGCCAGTAATTTAAAAGAGTTTGAGCGAACAATGCGTAAGGTGCCTGTCGAATCAATTGTTTATCATTCCCGAAAAAACCATTTTTCCTTGTGGTTAATGGCAAGGGGCGAGATTAAAATAGCACGTAAAATTGCTCCTAAGCGGATAACTGATTTTGAAGATGCAGAACAAATTCGTAGCTACTTACTAAAAGTTATAATTGAACATCGAAAAGAAAAAAATCAAGGCAAAGTTATTGATTTTGACGAAGTGGAAGTTATAGATACCACCAATATCGTTCGTTTATCAGGAGGCTCTCTTGGAGGTAAGGGGCGTGGTTTATCTTTTATCAATACCTTGCTGTTTAATTTCGACTTTGCCGCTTACGTGCCTGGCATTAATATTCAAACACCTCGAACTACTGTAATTGGCACGGATGAGTTTGAACAGTTTATAGAACGCAATAATTTTCACGAGTTGGTATTTCGTCAGTTAAGTTATGCCGAAATCAAAGAGCTCTTTCTAAAGGGTAATTTATCTGCAGAGCTTGTACAGTATTTAGATCGCTTGATGGATCAATTTACCAGGCCCATAGCTGTGCGTTCTTCAGGTTTGTTGGAGGATAGCCAAAAACAGCCTTTTGCTGGTGTGTTTGAGACTTATTTGTTGCCCAATAATGCCAATAGTAAAAGTGATCGTTTAAATGAGCTTTGTAAAGCGGTTAAAATGGTATTCGCATCGGTTTACAGTGATAAAGCACGAGCCTTTACCGAGGCGGTTGATTTTAAGGTTGAAGAAGAGAAAATGGCCGTTGTGATTCAAGAGGCTGTTGGAAAACAACATAACGACACCTTTTACCCGCATATTAGCGGTGTTGCACAATCATACAATTATTATGCATTCGGACATATGAATCCTGAAGACGGTTTTGCAGTTGCAGCATTGGGTTTTGGTAAGTATGTGGTCGATGGAGAAAAAGCATTTCGTTTTTGTCCTGTTTACCCTGAATTGGATAACGTAACGCCAATTGAGCAAATGAAAAACTCCCAAACCGAATTTTATGCCATCGATATGCGCCAACACCACCTGGATTTTTCTGCGGGTGATTCTGCTGGATTGGTAAGGCTGGATATTGATGATGCAGAGATGCATGGCGCCTTAAAGCATTTGGCATCTGTTTATAATGTAGATAATCAACACGTAGAATCTGGATTAGAGAGTAGTGGTCCGCGCATTATTAATTTTGCTAATATATTAAAGCATCATTATATCCCATTTGCAAAATCATTGGAAGTAGTGCTCGATGTGGTAAAGGAGGCCATGGGTACACCTGTTGAAATTGAATACGCCATTGATTTGACGAAAGATGAAGAGGGAAGAGCTACGTTCTATTTATTACAAATTAAACCATTATTAGGTGGTGATCAGAATTATTCTATCAATCCAAACAGTATTGATAGTGAGAATGTTATTCTTCAATCCAACCAAAGTATGGGAAATGGTAAGAACAAAACCATATCCGACATTATTTATATAGATAGAAATCGGTTTGATAAAGCTAAAACAAGAGAGATGGCGGATGAGATTGAGCAGTTTAATTCGATGCTTAAAAAACAAAACAGGAATTACATGCTTATTGGTCCAGGTCGTTGGGGTACAAGAGATCCCTGGATAGGAATTCCCGTTACCTGGTCGCAAATTTCGAATGCTAAAATGATTGTCGAAACCGATTTGGAGGATTTTCCCTTGGAGGCCTCTGGTGGATCGCATTTTTTTCATAATGTAACATCCATGCAAGTCGCTTATTGCTCGGTTAGTGAAAGTGATGCCTCATCATTTATCAAATGGGATGAATTGAATAATGCCAAGCTAATTGGACAAACAACTTATTTTAGGCATATTCGATTCGATAAACCAATAGTTATACGCCTTGATGGAAGAAAGCGTAAGGCCATTGTAACAAAGGGGTCTTGAATGAATCTATCACTAGGGATACCTCTTTGTAGCTAAGTGTTGTAGTGAATACCCAATGGTATTCTGTAATAAAAACTGAATTAGATGACAAAACCATTGAATATACAAAATGCCAATTATTTCTCAGAAACCCCATTTGGCCATTTAATGCAACGGCGCATACATAAAGTACTCTTAATATGTAGTGGTTACGATGCTTTTATGCTTGATGAGGATGGGCGAATTGATGAACAAATATTTAATGAGTACGTGTCATTAAACCTACGTTATCCACCACAATTTATCCATGTAGAAACATCGGAAGAGGCCCTTGTTGTGTTGGAAAATGAACCGATTGATCTGGTAATAACGATGTTGAGTATTGGAGGGATGGATCCTTTTTCCATGGCTAAAAAGGTAAAAGAATCTTACGAATCTATTCCCATTGTAGTGCTCACGCCATTTTCGCGAGAAGTTTCAGTACGTATGAGTCGCGAAGATACCAGTGCGATTGATTATGTGTTTTGCTGGTTAGGGAATGCAGATATAATGCTCGCTATCATTAAGCTGATTGAGGATGAAATGAATGTGGAGCACGATGTGGAGGAAGTGGGTGTTCAAACTATTTTACTGGTTGAAGATTCTGTGCGTTTCTATTCGAGTTACCTGCCTCTGATATATCGAATTATCCTTACCCAGGCGAAAAAGTTTATGGATGAGGGTTTGAACGAGCATCAAAAAATGATGCGTATGCGTGGGCGTCCCAAAATACTTTTAGCCAGAACATATGAAGAGGCAATAGAATTGTATGAAAGTTACGAGGAAAACTTACTTGGTATTATATCTGATGTATCCTATAACAAAGGAGGTGTAAAAGATACCGAAGCAGGATTAAAGCTAGCCCGACATGTAAAAGGGAGAAATAAGTACATGCCTTTTCTCTTACAATCGTCAAACAGAAACCTTGAGGCTGAAGCCAAAGAGTTAAGGGTTGCTTTTTTATACAAACATTCCTCTTCACTTCTTCGTCGTTTAAAGCACTTCATCAATAAATATTTGGCTTTTGGCGATTTCGTATTTGTTGATCCTAAAAGTGGTAAAGAGGTTGGTCGTGTGAGTAACTTAAAAGAGTTGCAGGATAAAATATATAAAATACCAGACGAATCGTTGTTTTATCATTTTCAGCGTGATCATGTTTCGAAATGGCTTAATGCACGCGCCTTATTTTCCGTAGCTGAAGTGATTAAGTATTTGAAAGTGGAGGATTTTACCGACTTGGAGGCCACCAAACGTTTTGTGTTTGATACAATTGCGAACTTTAGGTATAGTAAAGGAAGAGGTATTATCGCCAAGTTTTACCGTGAAAAGTTTGATGAATACCTAACTTTTACGCGTATTGGCGATGGAACCATTGGAGGGAAAGCACGTGGGTTGGCTTTTTTGAACTTGTTAATTAAAAAATACAATGCTTTTTATGCAATGGATAATGTGGTCGTTACCATTCCGCGAACTGTTGTGTTAAGTACCGATGTGTTTGAAGAGTTTATGGAAGTTAATGAGTTGTACCCAACAGCTTTGTCTGAAATTGCCGATGAAGAGATATTGGATGCTTTTGTGAAAGCTCATTTACCCGAACGGATACATGGCGATTTATTAAAATTTGTTTCGGTAATAGAGGGGCCTATAGCTGTTCGTTCATCGAGTGTTTTGGAGGATAGTCATTATCAGCCTTTTGCTGGTATTTATTCGACCTATATGATTGCCAATAGTGATGAGGAAGAACTCATGTTAGAGCAGTTATGTAATGCTATCAAATGTGTGTATGCTTCAGCTTTTTACAATTCGAGTAAGCGCTATATGGAAGCTACCATGAATGTGATTGATGAAGAGCGGATGGGTATTGTTTTGCAAGAAGTTGTTGGGCAAAAGCATGGCGATGTATTCTATCCTACATTTTCGGGTGTTGGCCGCTCAGTTAACTTTTATCCAATTGAACCAGAAAAGGCAGAGGATGGAACTGTCAATGTGGCAATGGGCTTGGGGAAGCATATTGTTGAAGGGAGTGCGTCATTGCGTTTCTCGCCAAAGTACCCTCAAAAGATATTGCAACTGTCGAGCACAGATATGGCAGTGCGCGAGACTCAAAAGAATTTCTTTGCGCTGGATTTGAAATCATCGAGCTTCCACCCTGCTGTAAATGACTCGATAAATATTGTTAAGCTTGATTTAAAAACGGCGGAAGCACACGGAACTTTACGTTGGTTAGGGTCAGTTTATGATTACAACAACCACATGATTCGCGATGGTTTAATGGCTAAAGGGCTCAGGCTGGTTACTTTTTCCAATGTGCTTAAATATGATGCGTTTCCATTGGCGCCAATTATAGAAAAGGTATTGGAGATTGGTCAAAAAGAGATGAATCAACCTGTTGAAGTGGAGTTTGCTGTTGATTTACAGGTGCCACAAGGTCAACCACCCATTTTTTACTTATTACAAATACGCCCTATAGTTGATACCAAAGAATCGATTAACGAAAACCTGGAAGAGGTTAATCCAACGGATACCATTATTTATTCTAATTCGGCCTTGGGTAATGGGGTAATTGAAGATATTCAGGATGTGATTTATGTGAAGTCGGAAAACTTTAACCCAGCCAATAATACTCTGATTGCACCAATAATTGAAAAGTTAAATGCTCCGTTTCATGCTAGTCAAAAGCCATATGTACTCATTGGTCCAGGGCGATGGGGATCACAAGATTCATGGTTGGGTGTGCCAGTTAAGTGGACACAAATATCTGCTGCTCGGTTAATTGTTGAAACTGGATTAGAGAATTACCGTGTTGATCCAAGCCAAGGAACACATTTCTTTCAGAATCTTACTAGCTTACGTGTTGGTTATTTCACTGTTACGCCATCCATAGGTGATGGATATATTAATACGGAGTATCTTAATGATTTGCCAGCTGTGTATGAAGATGAATACGTTCGCCATGTGCAATTGCCATTTATGAGTTGTATAAAAATAGATGGTCAAAAAGGAATAGGCTTGCTTGATTTTCCAAAAGGCAATAATGATGGAGAAGACGATGTTCAGTCGGATTTTAATTTGCAATAATATTGTTAAGGATTGAATAGTTGTCGTATGTCACAATTATCATGTGTAGAATGTATTTTGAAAAAAAGCATAAAAAAAGACTGGTTAAAGCCAGTCTTTTGTACGTCAACATATAATGTTTTTAGTCTTCAGTTGGAATAATTAAAGGTAATCCCTCGTGCAATGAAGCCGAGATATGAGCATTTATGTAACCATCAATTTGATAAAATTGTGATGCTACCTTTATACCTAACTTCTTTTTCATTTGCTTGTAGTACTTGGCTCTAAGCGAGGTGCGTTTTTTAGTGATTTTAATACCTTGCTGAATTGTTTTATCGAGTTCTTCTTCTGTCATCTTACCTTCATTTTCAGCAATCGACTGTAGGAATTTAATACGTTGTTGACTCATTGGTTTTAATTCTGCCTCATAAGCTTCGTATATTTCCCAAAATGTTTCGGCTTCATTGGTAGCTAAATCCATGTTTTGTGCAAAAAACACTTTTACTTCTGATTTTAAAATAGATCCAATTAGGCCAATTTCTTGTGTGGTGGCCTGTGATTTAACTGTCAAATTCGTTAATAGGGCTAGGCTTAGAATAAATAGTAATTTCTTCATGCTTTATTGTGTTATAGTTTAATTATCTATCAATGTAAACCAAAAGTATGATATATTTGTTCTAGATAACAAGTACAATAAATATTTTTTTTGGAGAGACTTATTTAATGAAAAAAAGGAGAATAGACTTATTGCTCCTCCAACCTTAATTTAAATTATACAAGTATGTTAAAAAGATTGAATTTTATGCTGGCAATCGGACTGGTTTTTACCGTTTTTGCCTGTTACCCTGGTGGGGCCGAATTTGTGGATGAATTGGATACATCCATTTCAAAATATGATGATGAATATGCATGGGATGCGTTAAGTGGAAAAACTTATTCTATACCGGATAAAATTACCTATGTGAAAGACGGAAAGCCTGTTTTGGCCCCTGATCGCAAGCATGATGCTGCCATAAAAGCTCAGTTAAGAGAAGAATATGGTAATCTTGGGATGACTGAGGTTGCAGAGGGTGTTGATCCCAATATTGCAGTGGCTATAACCATTATCGAGCAAAATAACACTGGCGCAGCCTGGATCCCCGGCGGTGGCTGGTGGGGTGGCTACCCAGGATGGGGATGGGGTGGCTATTATCCTTGGTACCCTGTTTATTATAGCTTCAAAACTGGTTCTGTAGTAATCGAAAAAGGAGACTATGACAATAGGGATGAGGTGGAAGAAACCATTCCATTGATTTACTCAGGTGTCTTAGATGGCCTACTACAAGGAAGTGATGATTACATAGGTGATCGTATTGAACGTGGTATTGATGAACTGTTTAATCAAGTTCCTTTTAACTAACATTTACCTCAATATTTATAAAGAAAGTAATATGAAATTGATAAGATCTTTTTTAATTGTTGCATTTGCTGTTGTTAGCATTGGGGTAAATGCACAAAATAAAACAAATGCCTTTTATGGTATGGCTATGCCAATGGGTGATACAGAGAGCTATATAAGCCCAACAAGTTTTCGCGGTGCTAATATTGAATTCGAAAAATTAGTTAACCCCCGTGTTGGTGTAGGTTTATTAGTAGGTTGGAACACATTTTATGAAGCTAAGGATAGAGGTACTTACCCTATACAGAATGGTGAGATTACTAGTAATCAATACCGTTATTTAAATGCAATTCCAGTACAGGTAACCGGTAAATATTATTTTGCTGGTGATGATGCCATGATTAGGCCTTTTATTGGTCTTGCTGGTGGTACCTACTACATGGAGCAGCGAGTTGATAATGGTTTGTTCTCAAGTAGTGCTAAAGGATGGACTTGGTCCGTGGCTCCTAAAGCAGGTGTTTTGGTTCCTTTGTCGTTTCGTACAAGTTTAGCGCTTAGTGTTGATTATAGCACATCGTTTAAATCATCTGATTTAGAACAGCAAAACTGGTTAGGTATAAACGTAGGATTTAGCTGGGACTATTAAAGAAAAAAAAGTTGTAATAAATTAAGCGAGTCGTTTTTGAGCGGCTCGCTTTTTTTTGTGCAAAAAGATAGAGGTTGCCAATGGCAACCTCTATACACACAGGAATTGTTGGGAGGAAAATAACTCTCATAACGGTTTCAAAGATCTTCTTTTGCTCGAATGTACTAGTTACCTCTTTGTTATTTCTAGTTTAAATAAAGATTACCAAGCAGTATTTTGGATATCTGTCATTATGGCTTATAAAATTCAGAATTAGTGACTAATTGACGCTCGACATTCGTAATGCTCTGACATTCTGACTTATAACGAGAATTGGTATAGTCATTGAACTATCTGAGTCAAGAAATAAAACAAATAAAAACTTAAATAATAGGAGATTTAGTTATGAGACTAGTAAGAGTAAACAATTCGTACCCACAGGTAAGTAACTTATTTAATAGTTTATTGGGAAGTGAAGTTGTTAACGAATCAGCAAGATTATGGAATAGCCATTCCGTAAATCTACCCAAAGTCAATATTATTGAATCAGAAGCATCTTTTGAATTAGAAGTTTCCGCTCCTGGTTTCGAGAAGGATGATTTTAACGTGGAGGTAGAGAATAATATTCTAACAATTGAAGCTTCTAAAAAGGAGACAGAAGCCAATAAGAGTTACTCGCGCATTGAGTTTAAAAATGATTCATTTAAGCGTTCCTTTTCATTGTCGAAAGAAAAAATTAATGAGTCAGGTATTGAAGCAAAATATGAGAATGGAATATTAAATGTTATGCTTCCGATTAAAGAGGAAGCCAAGGCTAAGCCCAAGCGTTTGGTTAGTGTAAATTAATTTTTTAGTGCTTTTTCATAATAAGGTAGAGGTTGCGCATGGCAACCTCTATTTTTTTAATATAACTTTCGTTTTTGTCTGGTGTATTTGCCACCAATGCTATTTAGTGGATTAGCAGTTTCGCTACATGGTACGGCAGGTCGTCTGCCTCCTGATCGGTAACGGGCTCGCTGGTTAAATTCAAAAATTAGCGAGAGTTCGTGAGCACCTGCTGTTGACCAACCTAAACTTCCTATTGTAATATCATAACTATAACCTATCCTAATAGAGCCAAGGTCGTATGCTAATAGGGCAATTATAGCATCTTGATTAACAGCTGCACTTTCATGGGCGTTATTAAAAACAGGTAATCCACGATACCATACGCCTATTTCCAATGGTGAATTATGCCAATATACTCCCAGATCGAGCTGGTTAAATTGATCTTGCCTTTGATACCTAAAACTCGCCGAAAAGGCATGTTGTATGGCGTTTCTTCTTCTTTCACTCCAGATGTTCATCCCACCAAATACAACATATTTTAATTCTGCCTTAGCGTCCTCATTCATAAAAGTATAGTTCGGTTTGGCTAAATGATCAACTGTTAAACCAATCCAATATTTAGGACTGTATAAAAAGACTGAACTGGCTAAATCGATGTAATGCACTTGTTCGTTGGATAGACGATCGTAAGCTCCACTTGAACTGCTATTTATAGGTGGTTGATCGGGGAAAATGGCTTTTGAAAAATCTACTGCTTTATTTCCGTATGCAAACTGTATGGCAGGTATAATTTGCCAATAATCTGAGATAACTAAGTTATATGAATATTGAAAAGCAGCATTAGTTGTTGTTAAACCTGCACTGCCAGCTTTATCTTGTATCAAATAAAAGCCAATTCCACTGTTGAATTTCGAGAAGAAATTATCAAACGATATAGAGTAGGTAGAAAAAGCTTTAGATACTTCAGGCCACTGATTGCGATAGTTCACAATTAAGCGACCGCCATCTGTTGCTCCAGCTAGAGAGGGGCTGAGGTACAGTGGATTCGCATAAAATTGCGAAAAGTGCGGGTCTTGCGCCACAGCTGTAAAGCTGCAGAATACCAATATAATATTAAGTAGCTTTTTAATCATCTGAACAATGTTACATCTCCCGTTTGTGTTTCAATATTTCCGTTGGAATAGCGACAGTTCACTTTCCATATATAGACACCGCCTTGGCATATTTTTCCACGATGATAGCCATCCCATCCAATATTGATGTCTTTGCTTTCAAAGATGAGCTCGCCCCAGCGCGTAAAAATTCGCAATTGGTACTCTACTATGCCCTCGTAGTTGAATGGGTAAAAAACAAAGTTATCGGATGATCCGGGTGTGTATTCACCGCCCGATGAACCTGAGGGGCTAGGGGTAAAAGCATTCGGGAAACTTATAGCACCTGCTTCTTCCACAATGGCAGCTTCTCTAATGGTGTGCTCGTCAGTGCATCCTAAATCATTTGTTGCCATCAAAGTTACATCGTAAACTCCTGCTTTTTTATAGAGGTATTGTATGGAGTGTTCGGTAGATGTTTCGCCATCTCCAAAATTCCACAAATAACTAGTGGCTCGTTCCGAATGATTGATGAATGATACCGTTTCAGGAAGTTTAACTAGTGTTGGTCTTACTTCAAAATCAGCTAGTGGTGTATCGTACACCTTTATTGTAGCATTATCTGCTTCAACCAATCCGCCGGGACCCTCAGCCATTAGCTTAACCTTATAATTGCCTGAAGTATGATAAGTGTGGGCAGGTTCTTTTTCTGATGAAACATTGCCATCGCCAAAGTCCCAGAAGTAGGTGTGTGCATCAATCGTATTATTGTAAAACTGAACTTTTAATGGAGGACACCCCTCTGCATTGGGGCCGTAATCTAAAGCTGGTAGCGTGGGGTAAATACTTACAATTTGCATAGCCGAATCACTACACTCTTCTCCATTTACTTTAAGCCAAACTTCATACTCCCCGGATACTCCATACGTGTGGGATCCTGGATTTTTCATAAGCGATGTAGCCATATCGCCAAATTTCCAAAAGTAATCCCAATCATTTCCTTGAGTCAGGTTTTGAATGTTAACTGTTGATTCTGGCATTTGCATCTCTTTTGGGCTTAAAGAGAATGATGGTGTTGGTCGTCGGAAAACACTTACATTGGTGTAGCTTGTGTCAGAACAGCCATAGCTTGATTGTGCAATTAATTCCACCTCATAATCTTTGTCTTGAAGCGTTGAATTGACGAATGTATTATGACCATTAAAGGCTGATGAGGTGTTGCCATCGCCAAAGTCCCATAAAAACTGATTGGCACCAATAGAATTGTTAAGCAAGCTTTCGGAGTATGGAGTGCATCCTGTTCCACCATCGGAAATTGAAGCCGTTACTTTGGGGTAAACATTGAGGTAATGAAAACTTGAATCTTTACAACCTGCCGAGTTTTCAACTACTAACTTTGTTTGAAATGAGGCGGCCGATAATTCTGAATTAACATAGGTGTGTTGAATATTATCCGATCCGTCTTCTAATGTTTCACTTCCATCGCCAAAGAACCAACTACTTGAAGTGGCACCGCTTGATAAATTAGTTAAGTCTGCAGTAAAAGGCGAACATCCTTCATTCAGGTTTGGTTTAAAACTGCTAATAGGAGATGGATGTACAGTAACAATGGTTTCGCTTGAATCCTGGCAGCCAAAAACGGAGCTGGTAATAAGTTTAATGGTAACTTCTTTTGCGCTTGATTCTGTGTTTTCAAAAGTATGGGAAACCTTGTTGCTACCATCTAAAGATTGACCATCGCCAAAGTGCCACAGATAGGAGTAGGCTCCCGGGTCTGCTAAAATCTCAGTTTTTAAGGGGTGGCACCCTTCCAATGGACTTGTTGTAAAGTTGTATGAGACGAGCGGGTAAACTGTTACAAACTTATCCAAAGTATCCTTACATCCATAGGTGTTATTCGCCACAAGCATTACCTTAAATGATTGTACGTAATGTTCTTCGTTACTAAAGGTATGGCTTGGACTTTCCGTTGAGCTAGTTTCTCCATCTCCAAATTGCCATTCGTAGTCGGTGGCTCCTTCAGATTGATTAGTAAAAAGAAGTTCTAATGGACTGCATGCTGGTTCTTCATTATTTTGAAATTGTGCCAAAGGTGTTGGTAACACGCTTAGGTCAAATCGTCCGGTATCAACGCAACCATAGTTGTTAGATGCTACGAGTTCAATTTCATAATCAATCGGATCGAGTGAGTTGTTTGTAAAGGTATGAGTGGGGTTGCTTTGGTTGGAAATATATCCATCTCCAAAATCCCAAAAATAAGTATCGGCATTGCTCGATGTATTGGTGAATGGCAACGTTATGGGACTGCATGATTCGTTATTAAAGGGTGCGATTTCTGCACTTGGAATTGGATAGAATTCAATGTTTAAAGTGTCGCCTGCGATACAGCCATTATTGTTTTCAACCCATGCGAATTGATACATTCCGGCTTGTGAAACATTTACATTGGTGTTGGCTAGATTGTTATTATCAAACAGACCGCTGCTGGGCCCATCAATGTTTTTCCAAATGCCTATCCCCATATCTGGGATCGCTCTAAGTGGGTATGTAAGGCTACAAGTATCGGCATCATTCATTATTCCTGGTTGTGGAATTTGATAAAATGTAATGGTAACATCCGATACATCAATACATTCGTTGTTGTTTTCAGTCCACCTGAATGTGTAGCTTCCATAGGAATCAACTATTAGGGTTGATTTAGGATTGAAAATATCTGCAATATCTACAGCTCCTGCACCTGCCACTAAGCTCCACTCACCTATTCCAACAGATGGTGTTGCATCTAAAGTGTATTCTAAACCACAAGCTGTATCGTTGGAGCCTGCCTTGCTCAGCGGTTGTTCATAAACGTTGACATATACACTGTCAATGTCTTCGCATCCATATGAATCGCGTACCATATAGGCATACTTAAATAAACCTGGGCTTGAGCTCTCAAATACTGGGTTTTCACTGCTTGTTGATGATAATAAATCTGTTCTATCGCCATCCCATTGATGAAATACAAAAGTTCCTGATCCTCCCGTTGGATTTGGTTCCAATGCTTTGGCAACATCGGTGCATAAAGTTAGTTGTTGGTTCAAAAATTGAATACTAACAGAATCGACTATAATATTAACAGTGTCTTCGTCAAAGCATCCTCTGTTATCTGTAACGCGGTAAACAAGTTCGAAATTCCCTTCAATAATGGATTCAAATGTTGGGTCAACAATCGAAGTGTTACTAAGTGGTGTCGTGTCTTCGCTCCAATTGTGGGTATATGGTATTTGGCCTTGGGATGGGTTGCCATTTAGTTGTAACTGCGTACCAGGACATAAATGAGCTTCAGGACCTGTTGAGATATCGGCAAGGGGAGAATCCCAAACCTCAATGGTGATGGAGCCAGTGGCACTACATGCATTGCCATCCTCAACATAGTAAGTGATGGTGTGAATACCTGGTTTTGCCATCGATGGATCAAACTCGCCTGTCCATTCGTTTGTTATGCCGGGTCCTGACCATTGGCCACCTGGGGTAACTGGATTAAGTATTACAGGTGCATCGTATTCACAAAATGGACCTGCAGGAGTTATGCTGCCGTTTGGATCATCAACAATGACAATAACGGCAGTAGTTTGTACTGGATCATACCCTTGATCGTAAGGGTTACAATAGTTCCAATTATTAAGGGTTACCTCAAACTCATCGCCAACTACTCTATCGTCAGGCACAAATATTGGGAGTGCCTCATTCCAAGGTGTTGTTGGAGCTAATATTGGTTCAAAAGTTTCGTCAATAGATCCAGAATAAGGATATGCTCTAACGGAACCGTTTACCCTAGCGTTGTCAATGAAATTTCCTGCGCTATTATTGGTTCCATAGATCCATTGTATCCATCTCTTGCGATCGTTTGGTTGGTCGTTTTCATCTGGAGGAACACAATTCCATTGGCTGTTATCCATGAAGGTTACGCTACCGCTATTACCCACACAGATAGGAAAAACTCTGGGGTCTATTGAAATTTCACCACCATTTTTGTCATCAGTATCCCATACGGTTACAATTTGCTCTTGTACAGTACTTGTGCATACTACGTCATCAACAACAAGTGATACGGTAGGGTGGTAGTTGCATTCATTTCCACCAATGGGGTATACATGGTTGTGCGAGGCAGACCATTCGTTTAGTGCCGGGTCTGTAAGAGTGGCATCAATGGTTTGTATTGCCGATCCATCGTTCCAGTCAAATTGCATTTTTACATTGCCAGTTCCGCCATCATTAACACCCCTGTATATAACGTCCCAAGTGACTGTTACAGGTGCACATAATTTGTCTGGTACTATGTCGTTAGCTTTTGAAGTTATGGTACATGATTGTGCATAACTGTCAAAACCAACAAGTACAAACAACATTATTAAAATAGCTCGTAGTTTACCGTCCATAAGCGCCTTTAATGTGAGTAGATCTCTTAACTTACTTGTTAACAGATGTGTATTTTTCTATCTTTTAGTAATTGTTCTAGTTCATATACAATCTTTTTTTTGATGACTTATGATTGTTTACCTGAAAAGATGAGTTTAGTCATTTTTTTTGTTCGAAAGATTTCGAAAATTTACAACACTGAATTCAAACAAAACTCCCTGGGAAATCCAAATAGTAATATTGACTATCCGTCGGTACTACGTAACTTTTTGCCATTTGGTTCCGATCAATAGCATTTTTTTTAATAAGAAACTAAAAGGAAATCTACGATGTTTAATAAATTAATTGCAGGATTACTGCCCCATTTTCCGAAAAAATTCGTGTGGGTTTTTTCAAAGAAATACATTGCAGGTGAGACAATTGCAGAGGCCATAGCGGCATCAAAAGCCTTGAATGAGAATAATATGTCGGTAACTGTTGATTTGTTGGGTGAGTTTATCACCAACTTAGATCAGGCTCGGCATAGTAAAGAAGAGTACCTGGAAATAATTGATCGCTTCGAAGGGGATAAAATTGAAGGTACCTATTCTTTAAAACCAACCAGTTTTGGTCTTTTACTGGATGAAGATGTTTGTTATCAGCACATACGTGAAATTGTGCAAAAAGCTGCTTCATACGATCGTTTTGTTCGTATTGATATGGAAGATTCTAAATGTGTGGATTTAGAAATTGAGTTATTCCGAAAGCTAAAAGCCGAATTTCCCAAAAATGTGGGTTTGGTAGTGCAGGCATACCTAAAGAGAACTTTGAAAGACTTGGAGGATCTAATGGATTTGCATACCGAAGAAACGCCTGTCAATTATCGCCTTTGTAAAGGTATTTATGTTGAGCCCAAGGAAATTGCTTACAAACAATACGAGGAGATTAACGAGCACTACCTCGAAGATTTGGAGTATTTGTTAAAGAATAAAGTGCATGTTGGGATTGCAACTCATGACAAAAAGTTAGTGGATGGCGCCATAAAAATTATAAAGGAAAACAACATTCCAAATGAGCAATTTGAATTCCAAATGTTGTACGGTGTTACACCTGAGCTGAGGCAGCAGGTTTTAGATAAAGGATACAAAATGCGTGTTTATGTGCCATATGGAAAAGACTGGTTTGGTTATAGTACCCGCCGTTTAAAGGAAAATCCAAAAATGGCGAACCATATTATAAAATCCTTATTTGTAAAAGGATAATAAGGATTAAAAGTTTTTTAAAGTGGCATCTTATGAGAGTAGGATGTCATTTTTAGTTTCTATTCTTAAAAACTTTTAAATGCTTGTAAAAGAATGTTTGTAACACCCCTCTGCTAAGCATAAAAACGTTCATAGCCAGCCATAAGGCGTGGTTGTTGTATGTTGTTTTTAACGAATAATAGAGTATGAAGAAAACGCATGTTGCTAAAAGCATGGTGTTACGCATTAATCGAGATGAGGTGGTTCCAATAAAAATGCCATCCCAAATGAATGAAGAGAAACCAGTTAAAGGCAAGATAATCAGCCATGGTAAAAATTGTTTAGCTGTATCTATTACTTCGCTTTGATTGGTAAATAGCAGTATTAACTGGTCTCCCAAAGTTCCATAAATTATCATAAAAACAACGGCAAAGCCACTACCCCAGCCAAATAAGTATTTAACCGTTCTTTTTATTTGTGGTATGTTTTTCGCGCCTGCAAATTTACCAACTAAAGCTTCTGCCGCATAGGCAAAACCATCGAGAAAGTACGAGAATAGAAATAAGAATTGTAGTAAAGCGCTATTGGCTGCTAATATTGTATCACTGGCGCCAGCCGACTTGGACGTGAAGAATGTGAATACTATAATTATGCAAAGCGTTCGTAGAAAAATATCTCCACTTACATCTAAAAAGCGGAAGAGACCAACTTTGTCAAGTACTTCCTTAAAGTTAAACTCCTTTAGTATATAGTGGTATTTTTTAAGAAATAGGACTATTGCCAGTATTATTCCGGCGATGTTTGCAATGACTGATCCAAGAGCAACACCCTCTACTTTCATGTCAAGTACTTTAACAAAAAAGAAGGACGACAGAATATTGATAATGTTGATAGTAATGGAGATGATCATTGGATAAATAGCATTTTGCATACCAAGAAACCATCCATTAATTACCATTAATGAAATAGCCAATGGAGCCGCCCAAATACGCACGTAAAAGTAATTGCTTGCTAATTCCTTTACTTGTGAGCTGCCTTCGAGTATGGTAAAACTTGCTGTTATTATGCCTTTTTGAAGAAGTAATAGAATAACTCCTGCGCTAATGGCCAAAAACATACCACGGAAAAGCATCATGGCCATTTCCTGATTGCTATTGCGACCATATGCTTGTGCTGCCAGGCCACTAATACTCATGCGTAAGAATGCAAAACCCCAGTAAACAAAATTAAAAACAACTCCACCCAAAGCAACGGCACCCATAAATATTGATGAATCCTGATAACCCATCAAATGCATATCAACCATGCCTAATAAAGGAACGGTTAGGTTGGTTAAGATGTTAGGAAGTGCGAGTTTTAATATGTTCTTATTCATGCGTGCAAATTAGGTGTACGAAGATAGTTTTATTTGAGATAAAAACGATATGTAATCAATTGTCTAGTTATTAGGTGTTTGAGTTTAAGGATGCATGATTTTAAAAATAAAAGATAAAATTGTCTTTATTTTATTTGGACTAATTCCAAATAGTTTTTAGTTTTGAATCGTTATTTAAATTATTAACCCGATAACAATTGAATTATGGCTTTTGAATTACCGCAATTAGAATATGCATACGACGCATTAGAACCACATATCGATGCGCGTACAATGGAAATACATCATACAAAACACCATGCAACTTATACTGCTAATTTAAATGGAGCTGTTGAAGGAACTGAACTTGAAGGTCAAAGTATTGAGACCATACTAGCCAATATTTCTAAACACTCGGTGGCAGTGCGTAATAATGGAGGAGGTTTTTATAACCACAATCTATTCTGGACGGTTATGTCGCCCAACGGTGGTGGAAAACCAAGTGGCGAATTAGCAAGTGCTATTGATAAAGCATTTGGATCGTTTGATGCATTAAAAGAAACATTTAATAAGGCAGCAGCAACACGTTTTGGCTCAGGTTGGGCCTGGTTGGTTAAGCAAGCCGACGGTACGCTAGCTGTTACTTCTTCAGCAAATCAAGATAATCCGTTAATGGATATTGCTGATGTGAAAGGAACACCAATTTTAGGATTGGATGTATGGGAACATGCTTATTACTTACACTACCAAAATAAACGTCCTGATTATATTGGCGCATTCTGGAATGTTGTCAATTGGGACGAAGTAACAAGACGTTTTAAAGTTTAGTTTGTTCATTTTGTCTGGGAAAAAAGGGAATTCAAACGTGAATTCCCTTTTTGTTTTTTTACAGTTTTTTGAAAACATAAATATGCTATGTTTGTTTAATCCCAAGACAAATACTTAAAACGAACAAATATGAGCTTTGAATTGCCAAAATTACCGTACGCGCTTAATGCGCTTGAGCCAGTAATATCTCAAAAAACACTTGAGTTTCATTACGGAAAGCACCATCAGGCATATGTCAACAATTTGAATAACCTTATTAAAGGAACCGAATTTGAAAATGCTGATTTGGATACGATCGTAAAAAAGTCAGAAGGTGGTATTTTTAATAATGGCGCCCAGGTTTGGAACCATACTTTTTACTTTATGTCGTTTAAACCCAATGGTGGGGGCGAACCTAAGGGGGCTTTAGCCGAAGCTATTAATTCTACCTTTGGTTCATTTGATAAATTTAAAGAAGAATTTTCTGCAGCCGCAGCAACAGTATTTGGTTCAGGTTGGGCATGGTTGGTTAAGAACGATGCAGGTGCCTTATCTATTGTAAAAGAGAGTAATGCTGGAAATCCTCTTCGCGATGGTTTAACACCTATTTTAACATGCGATGTTTGGGAGCATGCTTACTATCTTGATAAGCAGAATCTTCGTCCTAAATACATTGAAGAGTTCTTTAGTATTTTAGATTGGGATGTTGTATCGGCTAGATACTAAGACAATTAAAAAATAGAAGATACAGCGGGACTTGATTACTTTTTTAGTATATTAAGTCTCGCTTTTTTGTACCCTTTAAACAATAACTAAAAAGAGTTTTTATGCTTAAAGATTTGATTCTTAAGAACCGTAGTTACCGTCGTTTTTATCAGGATGACGTGGTGGAACTGGAAACTTTACACGAGTTAATTGATTTGGCTCGTTTATCGCCCTCAGCCCGTAATGCACAACCCCTAAAATATTTTGTGGCTAATTCCGCTGATATCAATGATAAAATTTTCCCCCACCTTTCCTGGGCTGGTTATTTAAAAGACTGGGCAGGGCCAGAAAAAGGAGAACAGCCAGCTGCTTATATCATCGTATTGAACGATACTGAAATATCGGCCAACTATTTTTGCGACGATGGTATTGCTTCGCAAAGCATATTATTAGGCGCCGTGGAAAAAGGTTTAGGTGGGTGTATAATTGGCTCGCTTAACCGTTTGCAGTTACAACGCGAATTGCGCTTGTCCGATAACCTTAAAATTGTTCATATTATCGCCCTTGGAAAACCTAAGGAAGAGGTTAATATCGAAGAAATGAAGGACGATAGTATTAAGTATTGGCGAGATGTTAAACAAGTGCATCATGTGCCGAAGCGAGATTTGAAAGATATTATTATATAAGAATTAGTAAACTTGATAAACCCGATGCTGAGCGTCGGGTTTTTTGTTATGTGATTGTTTCCAACCAAATTGCCTCTTTAGTTGTTATATTATTAGAGTTTTCAAAAATCATACAAAACCCAAGTGCTATGAGAAAATATATTTTGGCCATATTCTTGATCCTACCAGCTTATTTAATGTCAATTGCACAAGAGCAGTCAAGTGATTCTTTACGAATAACGGGAGTTGTGTTTGGGCAAGATAGCTTAGAGCTATTACCCTATTCAAAGCTGAAAATTGGATCAAGCTCCTATGTTTCTGATGAGGAAGGGCAATTTTCATTTTGGGCCAAAGAGGGCGAGGTTGTACAGTTCTCGCATATGGGTTTTAAGGATACGTATTTGCAAGTGGATGATACATTGCAGTATAAAAACTTTATGTTGGGTGTATTCTTAACAAGAGATACTGTTCGCATTAGTGAAGTTATTGTTATGCCTCGTTATGAGAACTTGGCTTTGCAGGCTAAAACAATGCCACTGATCGTGACTCCCGACGATGCTTATGCATCAAATAATGTTCGATCATCTACTTACCAGGCTTTGACACAAACGCCATTGAAAATGGATGCAGAAATGAATCAGAAAATGGTATTGCAGGAGCGCGTTTGGAGTACTATATACAAAACTCAGATTCCGCCGAATCAAACAGTTGGAATTACCTCGGATAATTTAGCTCAGATGCGCTTGTTTTTACCTAAAAATGAGCAAAAAGTGAAGGAGGTTAATTTGCAGCCATTGAATAGGAACGAACTGGATTTGCTGTTAAGGATCTATCAACAACGTCAAGAGTTACTGAAACCGCAGCCTGAATGAGCAAAACCTTTCTAAAATCAGATAAATATCAGTAATATATTCAAAGAAAATAGTCACTTTTGCAATTCGTAAAGGTTTGTTCTAGCAAAAATAAAATAATGGAATTTACTTTAAATGGAAAGAAAGGGTATTCGAAAGTAGAATCATACGATGATGAAACGACAAATGATCTTTCGAATCACTATAAAAAGATACTAGAGTCTTTAGGCGAAGATACCGAACGTGAGGGTTTAGAAAAGACGCCTTTGCGTGTGGCTAAGGCCATGCAGTTTTTAACGCAAGGGTATCACATGGATCCTGAAGAAATTATTAAGTCGGCTATGTTTCGCGAAGATTATCAGCAAATGGTAGTTGTTAAGGATATAGAGCTATACTCAATGTGTGAGCACCATATGTTACCATTTTTCGGCAAGGCTCATGTGGCTTATATACCTCGACACCATATTACCGGCTTAAGTAAATTAGCACGTGTAGTAGAAGCATTTGCACGGCGCTTACAAGTTCAGGAGCGTTTAACGACACAAATAAAAGAGTGCATTCAGGATACTCTAAATCCTTTAGGAGTTGCCGTTGTTATTGAGGCGCAACATATGTGTATGCAAATGCGTGGTGTTCAAAAGCAACACTCCGTAACAACAACATCTGATTTTACAGGTGCTTTTCAAAAGAACTTGGCAACACGAGAAGAGTTTATGAAGATAATTAGTGCTCGCTTGCATTAATAGGAAATAGAATAATACAAAAAAGGCCCGCTTTCTTTTGAAAATGTGGGCCTTTTATATTTTAGCTTGTTCTAGAAGAACAACACAGCACCAATTTGAAAGTACTCTGTTTTTGAGTCGGTATCTTCTATAACATCTACCAATCCCCAATTGTATTTGGCTTCTACTCCAAGCATTAGAAACTTAACGCCAAGTCCTAGATGAGCACCTGCATCAAATGTTGAAACATCCAAATCAACTTCTTGACCATCAATTTTGTAATCGCCACCAACTTTTAAAGCACCACTTAGTCCGCCAAGTCCATAGATGGGCCCCAGTTTGACACGAAGCGCTATCGGGATGTTCACATAATGGAGCTTTAACTCAGATTTAAATTGTGTATTAAATAATGAATAAGTTTTCTCGCCTTTAACTTGATAGTATTCAAGACCTGTGTCAAGTTTAAGAATACTAACACCAATGTTATTACTCTTAAAAAAACCAACGTAAAAACCATTTGATTCATCAGACAGTTCAACACCATCTATTGCTATAAAGCTACTCTGCCATCCAGCTCTGATTCCTTTACCATCCGGACCATCTTTTGCTTGGGTGGTAGAAATAAACCCCAGCATCACTATTACCAAACTAAATACTAAACCTCTTTTCATAGTTATATAATTAAGTTGATTAAAATTTGATCCTCAAGTTAATCAATCAATTAATAAATGTAAAGCTTGACCAAGGAGCTTAATTATAATAAAGTAACAAACCTGGATGTTTTGAGTATAAAAAAGCCGAACCCTTTAGGATTCGACTCAATAGATTTGGGTAAATTTTATGTAATTGCTCTTATAACCCAATTAATTTAAAGCCAAGTGAGAAAGTCAAAACATCTGTTTTTTGACCAATGTTTGCACTTGCCAAATCTGATATGTCAGATAATCCCCACTCATATCGAACATCAGCTGTTAAGCGCCAAAATTCAATGCCTCCGCCAGCTTGGAATGTCCAGTTGGTATTTTTAAACTCATTCCATTCTGGAATATCAGTTTTTGTATCAGCAATGAATGATGCAACTGGTCCGGCAACGCCATAAATTTTTACGGCTTTTAAATCGATTAATTGCAGGTTGGCCAAAATTGGAACATCCCATGTGTGAAAAGTATAATCAGTTGTTTCTGGTAATTCGTTTTCAGGTATTGCCGATATATTTGATGTTTTCTTCGCATAATACAATTCTGGTTGTATGGAAAATGCTTCTGTTAATCGTAGTTTACCATACGCTCCAATTAGAAAACCACTGTTGGCTTCATTTTTTATTTGTACCCCATCAGGAACATCGTTTAGTTTAATTTTTGTGGAGTTGAATCCTGCTTTAAGACCAATTGCAATGCGGTCTTGAGCAGTTGTTGATCCAAAGGCAATAGTGATCAATGCCAAAAATAATAATGTCTTTTTCATATGATTCTAATTTGTATACATTTGCCACATGAACTTACTAAAAAAGTCATGCGCTTCTGTGTGAGTTAATTCGTATGGCTCCTATTATGTATTTGTAGTTATTCGAATTTACTTCCCTTTCCTAAGTGTGCATATATGACAGCTAAAATAATTATAACACTTATAAATAATTGTAAGTTTTTTATATTTCTTGCGTCTAAGTGAGCAAATGATAATCAATCAAAGGTTTATTAATATGTAACGAGCCATGAGAATAGCTTCTCACACAGGAGGATGACAAAATTGGCGAGTTCCATATGGCAAATGAATACAAACTTCAGACATATGAAAATTTTTATATCAGTAGTAGCGGTTTTATTAATAAGTACAAGTTTAATAGCTCAGGAAGGGATTAATGTATCGGAAAAAGCACCCTTGTTTAAGGCGAAAGATCAAAATGGTCAATTAATTGATTTGGCAAAAGAATTAGAAAGTCATAAAGTTGTGTTGGTTTTTTATAGAGGTCAATGGTGTCCGCATTGTAACAGACATATGTCTGCTTTGCAAGATTCTTTATCCTTGATAAATGATAAAGGTGCTAAAGTTATTGCTATAACTCCTGAAAAAAGCGAAGAAATAGATAAAACTGTAGAAAAGACAGGCTTGAATTTTTCGGTTGTTTACGACGAGAATCATCAGATTATGGATGCCTACGCTGTTACGTTTACGATGAGTAAAAGTAAATTTGCGGCCTACAAAATCTATGGTATAAATATTAATAAGGCTAGTGGAAATGAAGATAGAGCTTTACCAATTCCAGCTACATATATTATATCAAAGGATGGGCTTGTTATTGATCGTCATTTTGAGAAAGATTACAAAAGGCGAATGAGCGTTAAGAATATCCTTAAAGCCTTGAAGTAACTGTTAGCTCCTGCTTTTCAATGGCAAAAGTTAAATAGTTGTCTTTGTCTATGTAAAGGATAAGTGGTGTTTCTTCTCCTCCTTCAAAACGGGTGGCTTTTCTGATTAATGTTAGAATGTAGTAATCCCAATCCGAATCGCAGCACATTTCAGTGCAATTAGTATTGGAAAATGAGATGGTACCGTCTTGTTTGGCTTTGTAGGTTCCGCCACAGGTGTTAGCCGATAGTTGCAAGCTAAATTCTTCTTGTTTAGGGAATGATATTTTGATTGGATTTTGATCCTCTCCACTTGCAGGGTAGGCTGGTGCATGCACTTCTTCTAAGGCATATATTTGTTTGAAATAATGCTTTTGAGTGACATAATTTACTGGATCGCAACTCATCAATGCGATTAGTACAATTAAAAGGGGTATTTTAAAATGAGGGCTTAGCATGTTAGGTTTTTAATAAAAGACAAGGGCAAAGTTAAATGGTTGCTTCTAAAAAGTAAATAATTATTGACGAACTGGTAAAAAACGCAGTTGAAGTGTAATAATATCTGCAGTAGTAATGCCGTTCTTTATCGTAGGTTGCCAACCTGCACCATTTCTTATTGCTTGAATTGCAATAGAAGAATATTCATCACCAGGACTTTTTTTAACCTCTATATTGGTAATGTTACCTTGTTTGTCAATGCTTAATTTAAGTTTTACAAGCTTTTGTTTGTTGGACCCATTGGCAGGACTTACTAAGGTCTTTTCAATCTCTGTTATGTATTTTTTCATTCCACCAATCGGTCTGGCTTCTCTGTTTAGGTTATTTCCTTTACTTTTAATAGCTATGTTAAACTCGTTATTGTTTGAAATGTTGTCGGTATAGTTACTGTCAGTCGTGATGCTCTGGACGGAAAGTGCTGTCTGAGGCAATGATGTTTTTTGACTTATGTTGGTGTCAATATTCTGCGCAGAATCATCGAAATTTGAGTACGCAACGCTATATGCTTGAACAGTGCTTTCTTTATGATCAGCTTTAGGAGGAGAAGTTTGTTTTGATAAGGAGCTGCGTTTTTTAGCAAGGTTTCTGTTGGCAGCTGTTGCACCCATAGCTCCTTCGGATTTTATCTCAGTGGGGTAGTTAACTTTCATTACCTCTTGTTCCAGCCTACTCGATGACTCATTGTTACTTTTATCAATGCTAATAGATTCCACTTCGGCCAATTCAAATGCTTCCTCCTGATCTTCCTCATTCTCTTCAACAATTGATAATGATGCTTGATCCATTTTTTGCATCACTTCTTTTTCTTCTTCTTCTTTTGTTTGAGTTGTATTGTTTGGAACAACTTGGCTTTTCGCTGCTTTTATGCTTGTGTTTTCAATTTGTTTAGGTATATCCAGTTCTGTTTTCATATTTGTATTGTCGGATACGTATACAGTGTCAGATGGAGTTAATTGCCATAGAATAGAAATGATACCAATAACTATAATAACAGAAGCTGCTACGTATAATATTGGGTGTTTCCAGTTTAAGCTTGGAGTTTTGCGTAGTTTTGATTTCAGTTTTTTAATATCCGAGTCAAAGTCATCTTCATTAATGGTAGATAAGCCGTCCAATGCATCTGACTCAAACGGATCTTTCAGGAGTTCACGTTCGAAATTGTGCGCGTCAATATTAGACATTTCGTTTTTTAGGTATTTTTGAAATGCCTCCTTATCATGTGGTTTTGTATGACGGTTTTTTTTACTCATTGTGTGCTTCGATGCATATTTTTAAATTACGTTTGCCATTTTGTATATAGCTCTTTACTTTTTTTATGTCAATATTAAGTTGTTCACTAATTGTTTGATAACACAATTCTTTATAATAAAATAATTCAACACAGGCCCTTTGATGTTCTCGAAGTTTGTTTAGGCAGTCTTCTAACCTCTCGTCCATTTCTTCGGGTTCCCAAGTGTTATAATCAGGATGCACAAAAGGGTTCAATTCCATAAGTGCCTGTTCATTTTTTTTATACGCACGTTCTTGTTTCAATCTAGCCTGTTGGCTTCGTAGACGCATTAAACATTGGTTTTTGCTTACCACATACAGCCATGGTTTAAAGTTGTCAACTTGTTTAGATAATAATTCCTTTCCCAGTTTTTCGTAAACCTCAATTACACAATCCTGAGCATCATCCCTGTTTTTAAGATATTTAAGGCATACACCGTACACAAGGTGCATGTAGCGTTCAAACAAAACACCAAGCAAATCAATGTTGCCAGTTTCCTGAAACTGATTGAGTAACTGATTGTCGCTTTTATCTGTGTTTTTAGGCTTTTTAATCCTCATACATTTCTTTGATGTTTTTAAAAGTAGAAAAAAAAGTAACACCATTTATGGAATAAGTCTTCAAGCTGCATCATAATAGCAAACGTTAAACTCGCATTATGTATTAGAATGTCGTTATGAACATTGAAAGAGCAATAAAACAAGGTTTTATCGAAACGAGGCATAGCACAGTTCTGGTGAGTTGAGATGAAACAACGAAGTGACTTGTTTTGAAGCAATTTCAATGTGTAATAGATTTTCTAATGCCTATTGCGTGTTAAATTAAAACCTTACGATTATGAAGAAGTTAATAATGATTTTAGCAGCTGTAATTTGTTTATTAGATGTAACAATGGTAGCACAACAGCGCACCCTTTCTGGTATTGTTAGTGATGAAAATGGTAAGCCTCTCATGGGTGTTTCCATTGTAAGTAAAATTTCTAATCACTCCACTGTAAGCGATGAAAAAGGTGTATTTGGTATCGAAGTAGTTGGGGATTATGATGTTTTACGCTTTATATACATTGGCAAGAAAGCGGAGGATATACGAGTTGGTAATAGAATGCATCTCAATGTTACTTTATTGGATGAGGTGTTATCGCAAGAGCCCCAGGTTATCCATTTTGAAATGGAGCAAGATCAGCTTTTTGTAAAAGCAAGCAGGCAAAATCGGTCTCAGCTCCAGATGCAAAAAAGAGCTGGTGTGCAAGGTCAGGCGAATTATTTTGTTTCTTCGCCGCCGCTTGGCGACTTTAATACTGAAAGTTATGCCCCAATTGATGAAAATGGATACAAGCAAACTTTAAAAAATCCTTTATCAACCTTTTCTTTAGATGTTGATAGAGCATCATATGCCAACGTACGTCGCTTTTTAAATAATGGACAAATGCCTCCTAAAGGATCTGTGCGTATCGAAGAAATGATCAATTATTTTAACTATGAATATAATGAGCCAACTGGAGATCATCCGTTTTCTCTCAATGCAGAATTAGCTACATGTCCTTGGGAGAAGGAGCATTATCTTATGAAGATTGGTTTAAAAGGGCAGGAATTAGAAATGGATGATATGCCTGCTTCTAACTTGGTGTTTTTAATTGATGTATCAGGATCGATGAATAGCGCAAATAAATTGCCTTTATTAAAGTCATCGTTGCGGTTGTTGGTAAATAAGCTGAGGCCAGAAGATTATGTTGCCATAGTGGTTTATGCAGGTGCATCAGGCGTTGTGTTAGAGCCTACTTCAGGGCAAGAAAAAAAGAAAATAATCGACGCTTTGGAGTCATTAAAGGCAGGAGGTTCAACCGCTGGAGGTGCAGGATTAGAGAAAGCCTATCAACTGGCGAAAAAGCACTACGATAAAAAAGCAAACAACCGAATTATTTTGGCTACTGATGGCGATTTTAATGTGGGCAAAAGTTCCAATGCAGCCATGGAAGATATGGTAGAGCAGCAAAGGAATAGCGGTATTTATATGACGGTTTTGGGCTTTGGTATGGGTAATTATAAAGACGATAGAATGGAAATAATTGCCAATAAAGGAAATGGTAATTATGCCTACATTGATAATTTGCAGGAAGCACAGAAAACTTTAATCACGGAGTTTGGAGGTACTTTATTTACCATTGCCAAGGATGTGAAGTTTCAAGTGGAATTTAACCCTTCTAAAGTTTTGGCTTACCGCTTAATTGGTTATGAAAATCGTCTGTTGAATAGCGAGGATTTTAATGATGATCAAAAAGATGCTGGTGAATTGGGAGCAGGTCATACTGTAACTGCCTTGTATGAGATTATTCCCGTTGGAGCAACCAATGCTGATAAGTGGATTACCAGTGTTGATGATTTGAAATACCAAAAACAAGCATCCGTAGTATCGTCTGATGATTGGCTCACGATTAAATTACGATACAAACAACCAGACTCTTCAGAGAGTATTTTAATTCAAAAAGCACTAAAGGGGAAAGTAAAAGAATATATAAAGGCCAGTAATGATTTTCGCTTTGCAGCATCTGTTGCCGCTTTTGGTATGTTGATGAATAACTCTGAATATGTGGGAACTTGCAGTTTTGAAAGTGTTAGAAGTATGGCTGAGCAAGCTCGAGGAGACGATAAGCAAGGGTTTAAAGCGGAGATGATCCGCCTTGTTACAACAGCTGAATTGTTGAGTCAGCAATATGCTCGGGATTGATGAATAAAAAGTTATTATCATGTTGGGTTCTGTTTGCACAAATGGAACCCTTCATTATTTTTGTAGCAGAACAAACCTAAAACGACATAATGGACGCTACAGAATATCTTGCTTTTTTACCCTTATTAATTTATGGTATTGCCTTGGCTGATTTGTTTGGACAATGGAAGCGTTTATTAGAACCCAAAGGAGTCTATGCTCCTTACCTTATTTTTACAGTAATTCTTACCGAAGCGGCCGTTTACAATGTGTTTGTGTATGCCGAGTTGGTTACTCATTTAAAGAACCTGAGCTACCATCATTATTTGCTAAAATTACTGCCACCATTCTTATTTATGCTGACGATTAATGTGTTTACCCCTGAAAAAGGGGATGATACCAAAGCTTATTTTATTAAGCAGATGCCCAATTTCTTTACCATGCTGGCAGCATTTATGGCCACTCACTTTTTCTATAGTTTTGGCGAAGGTGTTGTGACCATCGCTTTACGTAGTGTTGCAATTGTTTTAGTGTTAGTAGCAGGCTTTACCCGAAAAATATGGATGTGCTACCTTTTTGTTGTTATTTGGTTCTTATCTCTCTTTGCTCGTGCCGATTTTACTATTACAATGTAAAAATAATTTATTCTGCTGAGGTAGAGTTTATGCCTGCCATTGCTACATCTTCCCAATAATTAGGGTACGATTTTGTAATTACCATAGGATCGTTTATAACAAGTTGAGGGAATTTATAGGCAGCTGGAGCAAATGCCATGGCCATGCGATGATCTTTGTAAGTGTCAATTACTATTTCATCCTTACTTGAGATCTCACATTTTTCCCCATCCCAGCTTAAATCATCCCTTTGGTTACTTTTAAGTACATAACCCATTTTCTTTAGCTCATTCATCAGGGCTACAATGCGATCAGTTTCTTTTATTTTGAGTGTTTGTAGTCCTGTAAAATGAAAAGGAATTTCAAGCAAACAGCATGTTACAGCCAATGTTTGTGCCAAGTCGGGTTCGTTAATAAAATCGTATTTAAATTTCGAAGTTCTGGTCCCTGTATTGGTCAAAGTAGTTCCTTTCTGGGAAAACTTTGTTTTAACACCAAGAAGCTCAAACATCTTTTTAATATTTGAATCTCCTTGAAGGCTAATCTTCTTTAAACCCTTGAGGTTGATTTCTAAGTCTGGATTAAGAGCTGCTATTTCGTACCAATAGCTTGCTGCACTCCAGTCCGATTCTGCAGTTACTACTTTTGGTTGGTAATGACCTTCAGGAATAGTGATGACATTGCCTTTCCAGTGGCTTTCAACTCCAAAATCCTTCATTAGGGATAATGTCATTTCAAGGTATGGTCGTGAAATAATTTCTCCACTCAAGGTTAACCTTAGGCCATTTTCTATGGTTGGAGCAATCATTAGCAGAGCAGATATGTACTGGCTACTCACATTGCCAGGTAGTTCTATATCGCCACCTTCCAGGTTACTGCCAAAGATGCGCAAGGGCGGATAACCTTCTTTTTCGATGTATTCAATTTTTCCCCCCAGTTGATTAAGTGCATCCACCAATGTTTTTATGGGGCGTTGCTTCATGCGTTCAGATCCAGTAAGTACCCATTCGCCCACAATTTTTGATAAAAAAGCCGTTAAAAAACGCATGGATGTACCAGCAGCACCAACGTCAAACGTTGTACTATTGGAATTAAGCACACCAAGCATCGCTTTTGTATCATCGCTGTCTGATAAGTTTTTAATATCGTAAGGACTATAACTTAAGGCATTTAATAATAACAAACGGTTGCTGATGCTTTTCGATGATGGTAGTTGAACCTGAACTTTGCCTGTAACGTGTGAGTTGGATAAAATATATTGCATGTTTATTGACTTCAAATTGTTAAAATGATTGTTGATTAACCCAAGAGTATTACTTAAGGTTTCTGTAAAAATGCAGGGCATCAAAAACCTCTTTTTTACTTGCCTGACAATTGATTTGAATCTTACCTATTTCTTCAAGCAAGGTAAAGTTGATTTTATTGGATTCATTCTTTTTGTCATGCGTCATTAGTTGATACAATTCATCAAAGTGCGATTCCTCGTAATCAAAATGACCAAAAATAGCTTTTAGCTGATTGGCAATTTCCATTACCAGAGGCATTGGGAATCCCAATCGCGAATGCGATAGGTAAAGTTCGCATATCATACCAAAGGCAACCGCATAACCATGCAGCATCGCTCTGTTTTCGTGCATGGCCAAGCTTTCAAATGCATGACCAAAGGTATGGCCAAAGTTAAGAGCCTTTCGTATATGGTTTTCCAGTGGATCGTTTTGTACAAAATGATCCTTAATACGAATTGAATCGGCTACTAAGTCCTTAAGTTGTGAGTAATCGGGGTTAAAAATGTCAAATGCCTTTAGTTGATCCCAGCGTTCGGACGAATAAATAAACGCATGCTTAATCATCTCTGCAAAACCCGAAACAATGTTTTCCTGATCCAAGGTATCCAGAAAGCTGGTTTCGATTAACACGGCAGATGCTTGATTGAAAACACCTACTTCATTTTTAAAACCCTCGAAATTAATTCCGGTTTTCCCACCAATGGAGGCATCTACCTGAGCCAGTAAGGTGGTTGGGATATTGATGAATTGAATACCGCGTTTAAAAGTGGACGCAGCAAAGCCTCCCAAGTCGCAAGGCATTCCTCCTCCGAGTGTTATTAATAATGACTTTCGGTCGGCACCGCCATGGCTTAATAAATGCCAGACCTTACTTAATGTTTCAACTCCTTTGTTGCTATCACCCGATGGAATGATAACAGTGCGCTCTACCGATAAACCAATAACATCTTTGATTTTTGGAAAGCACTTTTCATAGGCTATTTCGTCCGATAATAAAAAGACTTTATCGTGTGAAAAATTACTAATTAGCTGCTCAATGTCTTTTTTTAAATCTTCTGCAATAAATACATTAGATTCTTTTGATATTAACGGAAACATGCCTGATAATTATTGATGAAACACCTTGGTTTTTCTATTCACAAAGCAAAACAAATAATAATTGCTTTGTTCCGTGCAAAAATAGTTATTTTTAGCAATCAGAAATATCTTTTTATTTCTGTTTAGGAAAAAGTTTCAAATTGATACATTTCGAGCATGACAATTGTCATATTGATAGGAGTCGAAGGGTGATCAATAATTAATAAAGAATGGAAATACGATTTGATAATAAGAAAAGGGCGAAGAGCATTAGTAATGTTTTGAGTTTGGTAGTTATGCTGGTGATACTAGCTATTGGCTTGAATTACTTGTGGTTCGAAACTACGGATAAGGCAATAGAAGTAAGTTTGTGGCTTGCTTTAGTTGTTATAATTGTATTATATTACATAGGTGGATTTTGTTATGTTGAATTTATGGGCAACGACTCCAAATTAGAAGTGAAATATTATAATTTATTCCCTTTTTGGCGTGAGTACAAAAGAATCGTATTGCCCATTGAGCGATTAAAAAGCATGAAAGTACGTGCTGGACTTGGTATTTTAGGGAGAGGTTTGTCAATTTATGGTCGCATTAGTGGTCGGCTAGCCATGTTTCCAACTGTTGGCTTGAGCGCTTTAAGTAAATCGCAATTAGATGAATTAAAACAATATGCGGCAAGTGTATCAAAATAGATTCTTTAAAATGAGTCATCTACTTAGTCTCTGGAAGAAAACTCAGATATTTCTCAAGCGCTTGAATGGAAAAGTTAAATTTCAAGGCTTGGTCTTTTTGAAAATCAAGGAGTTTACTTTTGTAAATGACTGTTTTCAAAAAGGGCGTAACGAAGAAATTGGACTTTTCGGGCAAGCACTACTTAAAAGTATGATGAGCTGTTTCTTATTGCTTATTGGCTTGTTGGCATCAGCTCAATATGGTAATCACGATTGGTATATCAGTCCAAAAATATCATTTGCCGACTTTAGTGACCGAAACAACTGGGATGGATACAGCATTAGTAAGGTGCCTCCAATCTCGGTAGGTGTAGAAAAGGGAGTGACTGATTTCTTAAGTTTGGGTTCTTTTATCGGCATCAGCCATGATAAATATGTAAACGATACCTTGTCAAGCAATATTCACCGTTACTCCGATATGGTGATTGGAAGTGGTGGTATGGTTCATTTTGCTGGTTGGATTGAGCAGTGGACCGACTATTCGGTATTTCTGGGTGATTGGGATATATATGCTGGCTTTAATGTTCTGTTCAAGTGGAAAAGTACAAATGAAACAGATGTGTGGAATGAGGAATTAATGATATTTGAAGATCATAAAAGTGACTCATTTGACATGAAACTTCGACCTCTAATGGGGGTGCGGTACTTTGTAACGGACAATTTTTGCATGATGCTTGAAATCGGCTATGCCAATATGGGTTTGGTGACAACGGGTGTTACTTTCCGAATTCCTAACCAGAACTACTAGATTATTATATAGTTAAGCACTGCAATCGGATTTAAACTTGCAAGGTTCCATGTTGTGTATCCGACATCAGCGACGTAGCTTGGGACCCACTTTTCTTTGATTTTGAATAGACAGAAAGCTGTATGACCGTAGGGAGTTCTTTCTGTCTCAAAACAAAGAAACTAGTGGGTAAGCGAGTGGTGTAGTCGGCGGGCTTCTTTGTTTACTTTCTTCGGCTGAAGGAAGAAAGTAAAAGCCCTTGCGACTAGAGCAAAATCAAGTTTTTTCCTCTTAAATAGAAGAGTTTCGCGAAAAAAGTTTTTAAATGCGATTGCCCTGTTTAGTTAAGTTAAAATGCTGATAAAAAAGTTGCCTTATACTTTTGTAAAAGTAACAGTATACTTTAGGTAAAGTTACCTTATACTTTAGTGAAAGTTGCAGCATACTTTGTGTAAAGTTCAAGGTAACTTTTTACAAAGTACGCTTTGACTTTTGGACATGAATAATAGGATTATGAGTACATTTCTGTGGATTAATAATAATTTGTAACGAAAGGAAGCAATGAAATACCCTGTTTTGTGAGATGATTTTCCTTTCTTTTGCATCGCCCAAAAAAACAAAACGCTAGTCCCATTGATGCTACCACCGGCTCTAATGATTAATCAATTTCACAATCAAAGTAGGTCAAGCTCCTTTGGTGTTCAATTAAATTAATCACTATTCACGCCTTGGCATGCCCGCCAATGGAGCAGGCCACCGAACTGTCGAAATTGCATTTCGAGTGGGGCAAGGAGGATAGCCAAAAGTGAAGGGTGAAAAACTAATTAATTAAATAATGTGCCAGCCCTGCACTAGGGCAGTGAATGATTTTAACATCGTGTGAGAGTTTATTGATTCTGTTTAATCATAATGCTTGGTAAGTTAATAATATTTTCTACTTTAGTAATTGATAATCAAACCTTACATTGTCAGATCGCTTAAAATATCAAATAGCCATCAGCTTGGTTAAGGGTATTGGCCCAAAACTAGCTCGTAACCTTGTTGCCTATGTTGGCGATGAGCAGGCCATCTTCTCCGAAAGTTCAAGAGCTTTAATGGCTATTCCTGGAATAGGAAAAAGCTTAGTCAGTGCCATAAAGTCAAGAGATGTGCTCGATAGGGCTGAAGAAGAATTGGAGTTTATTACCCGGCATAATATCCATACACTATATTTCAACGATGACAGTTATCCCAAGCGTCTGACTATGTGTGACGATGCGCCAATTATTCTGTATGTGAAAGGCCAGTTGCAGCTCAATCAGAACAAGGTAATAGGGGTGGTTGGAACAAGGAAGGCATCTGATGAGGCACGTATTAATTGTGAAAAACTCATCGAAGGCATTGCTAAGAGGTATCCTAAAACATGTATTGTAAGTGGTTTAGCTTATGGTATTGATGTTTGTGCCCATCAGGCTGCTTTAAAATTTGGCTTACCAACTTGGGGCGTTATGGCGCATGGCCTTGATCGTATCTATCCGCCCTTGCATCGGAATATTGCTAAAGAAATGCTTGTAAATGGCGGTTTGGTAACTGAGTTTACTTCGGGAACAAATCCCGACAAACCTAATTTTGTGAAACGAAACAGAATAGTAGCTGGTTTGGTAGATGCTCTGGTAATGGTGGAATCTGGCATTAAAGGCGGTGCTATTATTACTGCACGTATTGCTGAGTCCTACAATCGCGATGTGCTGGCTTTTCCTGGTAGTGCGCACGATGACTTGGCCAAAGGAGGTAATTATTTGATTAAGAAAAATATTGCAGCACTAATTGAGGGAGTAGATGATTTGGAGTATGCTCTAGCTTGGGAAAGTGTTGCGAAAGATCAGGCTGTTCAGTCTACCTTGTTTGTTGATTTTAAGTCGGCTGATGAAGAATTACTGTATAACGTACTGAAAGAAAATAAAGAGTTAACAGCAAATGAATTGTGCATAAAGAGTGGTTTAGCAGTGAGTAAAGTTAGTGCTAATATGTTGGCCTTAGAATTTAATGGCCTTGTTAAGTGCTTGCCTGGTAATGCTTTTCGTATACTGAAATAATGAGAGATGAATCAAAGGCTTAGTAAATTTTATTTGATCAAACATGGCTAAAGGAGCTTAAAATGAGTGTTGTTCATGTTTGTTTTTGGTAAAACACGACTAAAGTCCTATCGTAAATGGGGTTTTTACTACATCTTGAAAATGAAGCTAAAATATCAGTAAAACGAGCAACAAAAAGTATATTTTTGCGTAGAAAACACACATACGTTAGAATAGTAGAGTAAATTATAAAAGAAGGACGGGGATATGGGCATAAATACCCAAGCGTTAATCAATATAGGATTACGAGGAAGGATTGCATCTTTGATGTTAATCCTTAGTTTGTTGGTGGGAGTTGAGGTAGTAGGGCAAATAGTATATACTGGTGGGCGAGCCAGTTTAACCGGATTAGAAATTTTAACTGCTGCGGGTATTACGGGAGACGATTTAACTCATGATCATGACTGGACTACAATACCAGCTGGCCTTACTATTGCAGAAGGTGCAACGTTACGTTCAGATGACGATGTTATCACTTGGTCAGGAGGTACTGGTAGCTCTTATGTTGGATTAGAATGGCATGCTGGGGGTCATGGAGGTGTTCCTGTAACTATTATTGTTACAAATTCGCCGCCTGTACCTGTTTGTCAAGATGGAGTGGTTAGGTTAGCCAAATACTTAGTTGATACGGATTATGTAGAAGGTGTAGATGCAGCACCTCCAGGTCACCTTCAGAAAGGTTATTGGTCGGAGACAGCTGGTTTGACATTAACTGATGTTAATGATCCTGATGCCATTATAACAATACCTGCATCCGCACAAGAAGGCGATACATATACTCTGACATGGTTTCATGCAACAGATCAAACTTATACAGTAACTATTGCAGTAACCGGGCAAGTGGCACCAACTGTGCATTTGCATAATGAGGATGGAAATGAGCAAGATGTGCTATTTTGTTCATTTCCTGGAGGACAGTATACATTCGCAACAGTAGCTTCATCTGGTAGTATAAATATCGTAGATTTATTTAAGCAAAGTGAGGATGGAAGCACAGAAGAGATAATTAAAGATAGTAATACTCCCAGTGACCTGAGAGTTAACTTTGGTGGAGATAAAATTGTTAGTCAGGATTTGTTTTATGCCATGGTGGATGATGGTCAATGTCTTGATATTACCACAAATCGAATTAGATTAGGTGAACTAACAAGTGTTGATGTTCAGATACAAGGGGGGAAGTCAGCTTGTGATCCTACTATATTTGACGGTAATCATGTGCTTGAAGTGATGCCTTTTGATGAAAATAATTTTGACTATCAGTGGCAATTTAATGGGGCTGATATACCATTAGCTACAACATCAACCTATACATTAGAAGATGTTGCAAATGGGGGCTATGGAGCAGGAAGCTATACTGTTGTTGTAACAGATCCGACTGGAACTTGCGGACCTTTTCCGACAGCACCTGTTGTTGTAAGTGATACGCCTATGCCATCAATTTCAATTCTTGATAAACCTGACGGTTCAGGTGTTTTTGGTATGTGCGATGATGGTGTAAGTCAATTATATCTAGAAACACAACTTGATGCAGCAGAGCCTGCTAATAGCGGATATGCATGGTTTCATAATGGTGGCCTTCTAAGTGGGAATAGTAATTCATTTTTATTAGATAACGATCCAGGAACGGATCCAGATAATACTAGACCTGAATATAACGCATATGGCGAGTATGTTGTTGAAATATATGACGTAAACAATCCTGAATGTAGGAGCACTTCAGAGCCAATGCCTGTGAATGTTGTTAGTGCACCTACGGCTTATTCAGTTAGTGGTAGTAATCTTTGCAAATTGCCAAGCTCAGGTGCATCCATTAATATTGGAATGGCTAATAGCGAGGCTGGAGTGCGTTATGTACTTCTGAAAGATGGTGCTGAAATTGAATATGTCGATCGTAATGCAACTGGCTCATTTATATTTCCTGCAGTCAGTGATTTGGGAACTTATACAGTTGTAGCGCGAGCAGGAACATGTGCAGATGTGAATATGTTAGGTTCAGTCACAATCGAACAGTCAGTTAGCCCTCAAGATATCATGGCGCTAACTGGTAATTTGTGCTCTAATGATAACAATATTATTGGCTTAGCTGCTTCTGAAATGGGTGTAAGTTATTCTTTATACACTGGCATTGATATAGCTAGTGCTCTTGCCGCTGGGCCAATAGAATCAATAATTGGAGATGCTTCCGGAGCGGGTGGTCCTGTTTCGTTCAGTACTGTTTTATCTACTGCTGGAGTCTATTGGGTGCAGGGAACAAGAGTTAACTGTTCTGAATGGATGAATAATTCAATTACCATTGTACAGGGGCCCGATGTTAGTGGTATGGCATTGGTTGGTTCTAATGGTTGTTCCAATGAATTGAAGAATATTGGTTTAAATACCACGGAATTAAATGTCTTTTACGAATTATTGCGTGATAATAATATAGCGGCACCAGTTTCTTCTTTTACTGGTGATGGATCGGGTAAGAGCTTCTTTCCAGCAGTGCAGCTTTTGGCCCCTGGTGTTTACACTGTCAGAGCGACAAACGTCAATAATTGTCAAGAAATGGTGGCGGGCAACATCACAATCACTAAACAGCCAGATGATATAAGCTTCTTAACGATTAGCCCAAGTTACGTATGTGGAACAGGAACTATTACGATAAACCCTGGCGAACTTGGTGTGCGATATACTGTCTATCTAGATAATGGCGCGGGTAATAATCCTGTATTACCTGCAATGGAACAAACGGGTAATGGTGTAAACTACATTACTTTTGGTGGGCTTACTACTCCCGGAACCTATTCTGTTTTTGCCGAAAATAGTGTATGTTCTCGTTTTTTGAGTGATGTTTTGATTGTAGAGAAACAACCTATCCCTCAAACGGTGAGTATACCCGATTATAGTTATTGTACAAACGAAACAGGTGTTACAGTTAATATTGATGGCACTGAGAATTTAATTAATTATGTTTTAGTTGATAACTCAGGCAATGATGTATTAACAATAACTGGTGATGGCACGCTACGTAGTTTTTCAAATATTACAAAAGGAACGTATCATATAGAGGCTAGAAGTCCTAACCTAAGCTGTATAGTTACTTTAAAGGATGTACTCAATAATAGTGATTATTTTACCATACAGGAAAATACATTACCAGATGTTGATATATTAAATTTACCTGATAATTTTTGTGAGGATGAAGTAAATATAACCTTAGTTGGTGAACCAAGCAATGCAAGTGGTGTATGGTCAGGTGCAGGTCTTGGCTCCTTCTTAATTGACAATGGCGATGGTACTGCTACGTTTGAACCTGGCATGGTTGGTGTACCTGGAACAACATATGACTTAACATATACATATACAGATGGTTCTCAATGTATAAACAGCATTACTAAAGGAGCAACAGTGCATGCCAATTCCATTGATGCCACCACTTTGGAAATTGTCTTGTTTGATGATACGACTCCAAATACCGAGTACTGTGAGAACTCTCCTTCAATAGACATTAAAGCTAAGTTTAAAGGACTCGATCAGTTTTATGATTATGCTGTTTTTAGTGGACCTGGTGTGACATCAACAGGCTTAGGTACAGCCAGCTTCTCACCAGCAGACGCAGGCCTAGGTGATCATCAAATTACTCTTACTTTTCAGGATCCTTTAACGGACTGTGTGGGTAGTGTTACCTTGGATGTTTCCGTAGGCACACCAATTAGTATTGTTGGTTTGGCGAGTGAATATTGTGCTAATGATAATACTGATTACCCACTTCAGGGATATATTGATGGAGTATTGCCACCAGCAACGGTTGATAACTCATCATTTGAAATTGTCGATCCCGATGGAAATACTGTTGGGGATGGCATTGTAAATAATACGCAGAATTTTAACCCTAACCAGATTGTTACCTCAAGTAATGGTAAAACGGGTGTTTATACAGTAATTTATAGTTATAATAGTGGTTCGTGTGTTAATGAATTAATTCAGGAAATTAATATCATTGAAACTCCTGATTCAAGTTTTACTTTCCCTACCGATGATAATGGTGTGGAAATAGATAAGTTTTGTGCTAATTATGGTTTTGTTGGCTTGAAACCCTCAGATCCTAATATTGCTAATTATAGTTCTTTGTTTACCTTGAATGGAAGTATTATTAATAATGGCTTTAATACTACCACCAGTAATCTTAATTTATTTCCAACTTTAAATACAATTGTTCATCGTGTAGATAATAATGGATGTATTTCAACTAAAACAAGAACGTTTTCAGTTAATGAACCCAATGTTACTATATTATTGCCTTGCAGCATCTATTTTGAAAATGATGATCCATTTCAAGTCGTTGCAAGCGGTCTCGATGAAAATAATGGAACTGCTATATTTGAAATGTTTGCCAGTGACGGTAGTTCAGTTGCATGGTTGACGGATTCCGACTTAAGTGATAATATGGCAACGATTGATCCCAATGGGCATGTCGGCAATAATTATCGTGTTGTAATGACTTTCAAATCTGATAATACCGATTGTGAAAAAGTCGTTGAGACATCATTTGATATTTACCCAGCACTTGATTTTAACGGAGTATTCGATGGCGATAAAATATGTAATAGTTCAGGTCTTATCACTTTAAGTGGTACATCTATTCCAGCAGGAGCAAGTGCAGAGTTTACTATCATAAGCGGTTTAACAAATACAAGCAATGGGGTTGCGACAATTGACCCAGCTAGTATGAGTATTGGTATCAACACTCTTGAATTCAAACTTACAGGAGCTGATGGTTGTGTTCATACAGTCAGTAAACAAATCGAAATTCTTGATACTCCTTCTGCTATCTATGATATTCAAGGCGGAGGAATATATTGTAAGGATGCTCCGCTCGCAACAAAGGGACGAACTATTGGTTTAACAGGTTCATCCATTGGTGTTACCTACGAGTTATTAATAAATGGAGGAAGTTTATCCATACCTGTCACTTTCGATGGTACAGGTAGTTCATTTAACTTTACGGTTAATAATGATGGAACAGGTGGAGACCAACTTTTTACCAGTACAGGTAATTATACCGTAATTGCAGATATGGGCGGTTGTGCTGCCGTTATGAATGGCAGTACAGATATTATCATGTATGAGCTATCACTTAACTTGGATAGCCAAACGGATATTAGCTGCTTCGGAGATTCTGATGGAACCGTTACTTTAATCGGTGGTGGCGGTAGCGGCAACTATGAGTACTCAGTTGACGGTACGTCATGGCAATTATCACCAACATTCACAGGATTAGGTTTAGGCGATCACGAATTTTCGATACGAGATATTTCTATTCCGGCCGATAAATGTTCTGAACGAATTGATATATTAACAGTTAACGTTCAACAACCATTAACTGCGTTGGATGTTAACCTGCTTAATAAAACAAATGTTGGCTGTACCCCTTGTACAGCAGGTGTCGATTGCGAAGGAAGTGCAACTATTTCTATTTCTGGCGGAACACCAGATGGTGCATTGCCAGATGGCTATACGATTATTTGGTCAACAGGTGGTACTGGTTTAACAGAAACAGGAATGCCTGTTGGAAACCATAGTGTTCAGGTGACTGATGCTAAGGCTTGTACTACAACTTTTGGGGTTGAGATTATTGCCAATACACCAATAATGCTTACCGAGCATGCTGATGCCAATTTGCATATTGACAATGACTGTCATAATGGTACAAGTGGAGAATTTGTTGTAGTGGCAACAGGTGGTAGTGGAACTTTCGAATTTTCATTAACCGATCCGGCAACAACAACTGAAGTTTGGTTGCCAGCTACTAATGTTAATGAGTTTAACTACACCGGTTTGAGTGCTGGTGCTTATAATATTTGGGTACGCGATGCTGATGCTCTTTACCAAAGGTGCATAGTTAAAGTTGATACTCCAATAACTATCAGCGAACCAAATATTTTAACAATTACTGAAGAAGTTGTAAGTCATAAGGATATTACTTGTAGTACTGCTACCGATGGTGAATTTACTGTTAAAGCAAGTGGTGGTTTATCAGGTACTTACAATTTTTCTTTGACCGACCCTGCTATTGGTGCTTCGTGGCAAGCGGCCAATACAGCTCTTTTAGATGGTTTGTATGTAACAGGTGTTGGTGCTGGAGTACACAGTGTTTGGGTACAAGATGCAGTTTATAATTCTTGCGAAACACAAAAGGTTGATGTTACAATTCTGGATGTCAATCCATTAACATACACTGTAATAGACAATACGAATGTTTCGTGTCATTTAGGCAATGATGGACGACTAGAAGTTTTAGCGCAGGGAGGAAGCGGTAATTATGTTTATCAGTGGGAGCAGCCTGTTGGGACGATCATTTCAAGTGGACCGGTAAATTACATTGAAGACTTATTAGCTGGAGATTACCATTTGACTATTCAAGATGTAACTGATCCTACTAATATATGTGCTGCAGTTCAGCAAACATTTACAATTACGCAACCAGATGCTCTCGTCATAAATTTACTTGACATTCAAGCAAGTAATTGTTCATTGCAAAATACTGGTTCAATTGAAATTGATGTGCAAGGCGGAACGACCGACTTTGTTACTTATCCAGGATTAGGATATGATATCTCTTGGTCGAATGGAGAAAGCAATAAAGAAAAAATTGAAAATTTAACACCTGGCAATTATACAGTTGAGGTTATTGATAACAATGGCTGTCGAATTGACAATGTAGCAACACCATATATTGTTGGGGCACTTGCTGACATTTCATTGGAAAGTCACCTACTAACTCATAACGATTGTTTCCAAGGAAGTTTAGGAGAAATCGCTGTTAAAGTTGATGGAGGTTCGGGTCAGTATGAATTCAGATTACAAGGAGACAAAATTGTAGATTGGCAAACTGCTGTTCCTATTCTTTCCGATGAATTTGCCTGGTCTGGCTTATTAGCAGGAAACTATGAAGTACTAGTTCGTGATGCAAATGATAATGCTTGTGAATTTTCAATGGGAACCTTCGCAATTACCGAAGGAACAGAAATTATCATCAGTCATAATCCTGCCATTGATGTTACAGATGTGACTTGTAATGGTGGTAATGATGGAGCTATAACAGTCTCTACTATTGGAGGTTCTGGTGTGTATCATTATTCATTAGACAATGGAGCAACATGGTTTGCAACCAACCAGGCAGCAAGCTATACTTTTACCAATATTAATGCTGGTAAGTATTTTATTAAAGTTCAAGATGCGCTATCATGCTCTTCTTCAAATGTCTTAGAGATTGATGTTGATGAAGTTACACCTTTAAGTTTTGCACTTAATCCTTTAGTAACTCCTGTTTCATGTTTTGATGGTAATGATGGATCCATTGTTGTTTCAGGACAAGGAGGAAGCGGTAATTATGATTACTCCATTGATGGGGGTGCCAACTGGCAGCCAACTGGTGACTTTAATATTTTAGAGGCAGATACTTATTCATTAAGTATACGAGATAGAAACAATATTTTATGTCAACAATTAAACTTATTGACAATAACGGTTGATCAACCAAATGACTTTACTGTAACTGAGGATCCAGATCCTACGAAGCATATTGATGTCAACTGTTTCGGTGAAAGTACTGGTTCCTTAACAGTTGTAGCTTCAGGTGGTGAGGGAACTTTTGAATACCAGTTAAGTAATGCTAGTGGTGTAGTACGCGCTTGGCAATCTTTACCTACTTTCTCAGGATTAGCAGCTCAGACCTATAATGTGTCTGTGCGCGATATGGGAACAAGTACACCTGATAATTGCGAGAAGACAAATGTTTTATCAATCACTATAAGTGAACCAAGTTCTTTGCCAAGCATCGATAATATTTCAATCACTAATGTTGATTGCTTTGGTTCCGATTCTGGAGAAATTGAAGTTGGCGTAAGTGGTGGAACTGCTCCTTATACTTACCAATGGACGCGAGTATCTGATAATGCAAATATCTCAGCAGCTGTTGATAATAATCCAGTTGATTTATTAGCAGGCATTTATCGTTTAGTTGTTACCGATAATAATGGATGTGTTGTTGATGATTTACCAGAAGTAAAACAACCAATAGCTGCTATTAATGTATCGCATAATCCAACTAACATTTCGGTAGTTGGAGCTAACGATGGAACAATCTCGGTAAATACGCCTACCAATGGAACTTCGCCATATACAATTGTATGGAGCGATGGTGCTGGTGCATTCGATGGATTATGGATGCGCGATAATCTTGCAGCTGGTACTTATACATATATCATTACTGATAGCAATGGATGTACTGTAAGTAAGGATGTTACGATTTTAGAAACTGGTATCGCATTAAGTTTTGATTTAGTTAGCAATACTATTAATTGCTTTAACGATAATAGTGGTGTTATTTCGATAAAAGTAACTGGAGGAACCGGACCATTTGATATTGAGTGGGATGGAACAGTTCATGATGGAACAGTTGCTAACGGATCTAAATCCAATATTCTTACGAATGATATTATTTCATCCTTACGTGCCGGCACTTATACTGTTAAGTTAAAAGATGTCAATGGTGAATTGTCTAAAGTAATAAGTATTGATCAGGCTGATGAAGTGAGCATTACAGCCGGAGTCATCTCGTCAATATCATGTAATGGTGCTGGCGATGGAAGAATCATAGTTAACGTGGCAAGTGCAACTGATCCAACTGCTTACGAAATGATATGGAGTGGCCCAGGAGGTTATCTTGTAAGCGGAACGGTAGCAGCTGAAAGTACACAATCAGATTTATCGGTGCCAGGAGATTATTATGTGACTGTTAATTATAATAGTACATGTGCTGTTACTGAGAAATTCAATATTAAAGAGCCATTAGCATTAGGCATCAGTACAGATTTCGCTGATACAAAGAATGTATCTTGCGATGGAGGTAATGATGGACAAATTGCTGTTAATGTAACAGGAGGTTCTGGTTTTTCTTATACTTGGTATGAGTGGAATACAAGCACTAGCACATTTGATGTCGTTGCCGGTGAAACTAATCGAGTAATTACCGGATTAACTGCAGGATTGTACAAAGTTGAGGCTGAGTTGTCTAGCACTTCATGTACCATTGAACACGAAGTGACACTAACAGAACCTCAAGCATTAACACTTGATCTTTCTCCTGTACATATTACTTCTTGCTTTGGAAATGCAGATGGAGCAATGCAGTTAACTATAGGTGGAGGTACAGCTCCTTACCGTTATAACTTCGGGGCGGGGGATCAATTAATGAATCCTCTAGATACTGAAGCGCTTAAGACAAACCTTCTTGCAGGAACTCACACTGTTGTAGTAACTGACGATAAGGGTTGTG
The DNA here is from genome assembly GCF_007097485.1 of Carboxylicivirga sp. M1479. Classification (GTDB taxonomy): domain Bacteria; phylum Bacteroidota; class Bacteroidia; order Bacteroidales; family Marinilabiliaceae; genus Carboxylicivirga. The sequence continues at coordinate 46,392 of NZ_VKDE01000013.1, forward strand.
TCGTAACGGCCTCTGAAGATATATTAGAGCCTAACGAGCTTCAAGTAACAGTAGTTGATTATGCAATAAGTTGCGAAACACCAACTAGCGGTGACGATGGTTATCTTGATATTACTATCGCTGGTGGATACGATAATGGCGGTCAGCAGTATAGAGTGTCGATAGAGAACAGTAGTAATGAGTTGGTTTACTCAGATGTTTACACGAATACAGTAGGTGTGGCGTTGCCAGTTAACGTTGATAAGCTTGCAGCTGATACTTACGATCTTATTGTTGAGGATATCAATTCCAGCGATGCCTCTAATTGTACTTTTACCGATCGTTTTACGCTTAGTACAATTGTAATAAGTGGATCTACTGAAGATGCGACCTGTATAACGGTTAACGATGGTGAAATCAATGATGTTGTCATTACTGGAGCAACAGCTTCATATACTTATAATTGGCAGTCATTAGATGGCGGAGTTGGTTTCTCAGACGCCACTTTAAACCAGGCAGGACTGTCGGTTGGTACATACCGTTTAACGGTTACCGATCCAGGACGTGGTGGATGCGTTGCAGATACTAATTTTGTTATCATTCCAAAAACGGAGATTGACATTGCCGCATCGGTGAGTGATGTTGAATGTTTTGGAGATCAGACTGGTGCCATTGAAATCGATCCTAAAGGTCGTGTTTATACATACACTTGGAGTGGGCCAGGTATTACGGCTAGTAACGAACATAGTCAGAACCTGAGCAATGTTGTTGCTGGCCAGTACGAACTATTGGTAGAAGATGGTGCCTGTAGTTTTGTTGCTTTCTACGATATTGAAGAGCCGGCTGAAATAGATTTCGATTTACATTACGAAATAACGGATTGTGACGATTATGAACGCACAATTGTGATTGACAATGTAAGTGGTGGTACAGGTGACATTGCAAGTGAATATGCATTCAGCGTTTCTGGAACAGGTACAGCCGTTCAAGATGTTAGTGATAAGCAGAAGTTTATTGTTGATCAAGGTGGAAGCTATACAGTAAGTGTTTTTGATAAAAATGCATGTTTTACTTCTCGTTCAATAACCATTCCGCTTGAAATGAACAAAAGTGAAGTGATTAACGATGTTGTATGTCATAATGGTGCTACAGGAAGTATTAACTTAAACATGTCTGGTGGAAGTGGTGCATTTACGTATGCATGGACTAACACAGGAGATGCTACATACTCAGAAAGTACCGCATCTATCTCAAATCTTAAAGCAGGTGAATATCAGGTTCTTGTAACGGATGTAATTGAAGGATGTACACGCACTTGGTTATTCGATGTGGCAGAACCACAGGCTATTACCATTGGTATTGACAAGGGTGATATCACTTGTAACGGAGATAATAATGGCTATATCAATGTATCAGCCACAGGAGGTGTAGAGTCATATACATATTATTGGTCCCCAACTTCTGGAGGTATTGTGCAAAATGCACAGAACCAAAGTGACTTATCAAGTGGTAGCTATACAGTAACTGTTCGCGATAATAATAATTGTTCCGCAAACGAAACGGTTGTTATTGAGGAGAATGATCCAATTAGTGCAGTTCTTACCCCAACAGATACTGACTGTGATGGGAATAATGGTCAACTGGAATTAACCGTTAATGGTGGATCAAATAACTATACCTATAACTGGAGTACTGTTGATGGTAATCATACCGCTCTTAATAATTCTCTTACTACACAAACAGGTTTATCCGGCGGTACTTACCAGGTTACGGTAACGGATGCCGACCCGGCTAAATCATCGTGTAGTATTACTGTAGAGGAAACCCTTACTAAGGCTATTGAGGTAATTAATAAGGTGGTTACACCAGTATCTTGTTCTGGAAACAATGATGGTACTATTTCCTTTGATGTAATTGGAGGTGATGAAAACTATACCTATTCTTGGACGACCTTAATAGGTGATCCAACGAAAATACAAGATGGAGTTCGTAATCAAATAGGTTTATCTGAAGGTAAATACCAGGTGGACATTGCTGATGGACGAACACCAGCTGGTGTACCTTGTAGTATACCAGTCATATTTGATGTTGTTGCAACTTCGGGCTTAATAGTCGATGTCGCGATAGATAATGTCGTTTGTAAAGGCGAGTCATCAGGTAAGTTAAGTGTTACTGTTTCAGGTGGAAATAGCAACGATAATTACACCTATGACTGGAATGATGGAGCTTATTCAGGAAAAAATCTAGATAATTTACCAGCTGGTCCTTACAAGTTGCTTGTGATTGATAATGAGTTATCTTGCGAATTTATTCAAACATACCATATTACAGAACCTAGCGAGCTTGTATCAATTGATTTGGTAGATGTAACCGATGTTAAATGTAAAGATGATGCAAGTGGTGAAATACTTATCAGTGCTTCTGGCGGAACAGGTGCTTTAACGTATCTATGGTCTGGTAGTCCTAGTATTCCAACGGGTAATAATCCAACTGGACTCCTAGCCGGAACTTATGAAGTTGCTATAGTAGATGCAGAAGGTTGCAATATTTCAAGTGGACCAATTGTAATCAATGAGCCAGCACAAAGTATTGCGATTGATGACTTTACTGTTAGTCATACCACTTTACCATTAGCTAGCGATGGATCTATTTCTATCGCTGTTAGCGGTGGCGTAGGAACCTATCATTATGCCTGGTTTGATAAAGATGACAATGCAGTAGGTACTGATAATACTGTATTAGATGGTGTTGGAAAAGGAGAGTACTATGTTATCGTTACAGATGATAATGCATGTTCTGTAAGAAGCGGACTGATAAATGTTGTTGGTCCAGATGCAAGCTTAGACTTTGACTATGAATTATACCATGTACGACCATGTAATGGTGATGGTAATGGTATTATTGACATCACTAATATCTACGGTGGGCATAAAAACTTAGCTACCGGAAGTCCTACCTATAACATTAAAATAGAACAGGGTGCTGTTACACATGTAGAAGTTGATGCATTGAATTATACATACACTGGTGTATTGGCTGGTACTTACCAAATTACTATTACCGATAGAGATGGTAACACAGCACTTAAAGAAGTAATTGTTACCGAAGAGCCTGTGTTAACAATTGCGAGCGATGTGATTAGCAATGCAACATGTTACTTGGGTAACAATGGTGTAATTGAAGTAACCGTTGACGGAGGTATTCCAGATGCTTCGGGTAATTATTTCGTTGAGATTGTAGGCGATAATGGCGATTATCAAAGTAAGTCAGATGTTAAAGCAAACGTAGCTTTAAATTTCTCAGGGCTTGCTGCAGCCACCTACAGCATAAGGGTAAGTGACCATGTTAAAGACTACCCTGGATACGAATCAGCACCTACTAATTGTTTTGCTGAGGATATCAAAGAAATTACCCAACCAGAGGCACAAGTAGCTCTTGATGTTTCAGCAGGTAGTAAGGAAATTTGTTGGGGCGAGGATGCAAATTTAACATTGGCTGTTAGCAACTGGAACTTTAGTGATGGTAATCTTGCAGTAACTATTTTCGATGGAAAAAATAAATATACCGATGTAACAGTGAGTAGTTCACCGTTCAATGTAACTGTAACTCCAGAAACTAGAGGAAACTATGAATACAGCATATTAAAGGTTTATGAACCTGGAAATGCGACTTGTTTAAGAGGTTTTGATATAACACCTGTTCCTGCCACTGTTATTGTTAACGAACCACCAACAGCGAGTATTTCATCTACTGTAACAGAAGTATGTCAGGGTGATGATGTTGGTTTATCGGTTGTATTTAGCAGTGGAACAGAGTGGACTTTTACATGGGAAGATCTTAATAATGGAAGTTCAGGTACTGTAACAACGACTAATAATCCATACTTATTCACTGATTCACCAATTGACGATGCCAGATATGTGATCACATCTGTTGATAATACTACTTGTAGCAGTGTGGGTAATGGCGAAGTATTGGTAGATGTCAGAGATAATCCAAGTGTATTGTTAAGCGGGGCAAAAGCCATTTGTGCAAATGATGCAAGCGGTGTTGATTTACAGCTCGATTTTACTGGGCAAGCACCCTACACACTAGTAATGGATGAAGATGGTAAAGAAGTAAGTTATACCTTTAATAGCGATTCAGAGACCTTAAACGTTAGGCCGCTTACAACCACTACATATACAGTTAAGTCAGTACGCGATGCCAACAGTTGTATTGTAAATGTGGCTGGCCAGCAAGCTATTGTAACCATCAATCACTTGCCTGAGCGCATTGCAAAAATCAATGTTGTAGATCCACAATATACCGATGGCGTTTGTCAAGGTGCTGTAGGCGTTGAGTATTCAGTAGAAGCGGTTAATTATGCGACTGGTGGATATACCTGGATTGCTCCTGACAATAGTAGCATAGTATCAGGTGACGGTACTATTAAGGTTGAATTAGAATTTGATAGCAACTTTGCCGGAGGTTATCTTAAAGTTAAAGGAGGCGATAACGGTTGTGGTGAAGGTCCTGTTACTAAACTTTGGATTCCTGCTAAACCATTGCCTGCTAATCCGTCAGTGATTACTGGGCCAGCAGAATTATGCGAGGGACAGTTTGGCTTCTCATACAGTATTACTCCAGTGGCGAATGCCACAGCATACCGATGGGAGTTGCCAACAGGCTTTAATATTGTTGGTGATACCGATGGAGCTTCTATTGTTGTGGAATTAGATCCGATAATCAATTCCTTAAGTAGTACGATCAAGGTAATACCTTATAATAATTGTGGCGATGCTTTAGCTGATTCAGAACTAGGTGTTAATGTATATCCATTGCCAGTTGCCTATGCAGGGCCTAATGGAAATGTATGTGGTAGCGCTGATACCTATACGATGCAGGCAAATAATGCATCTTTAGTTAATGCTGCTTATTCTGGTGAATGGGAAGTAGTAAGTGGAGAGGCTACTATTACCGACGTATCAAAATACAATACAACAGTCACAAACTTAAGCAGAGGAGATGTCGTTTTCCGCTGGAGAGTGACAAATACTAATATGGGTAACAATCAATGTGGTGCAGAGTCGTTTACAACGGTGCGCAACAATGAATTGTCAGTATTAGCTCAGGCTGCAAGCTCAACTGTATGTAACAGCATAGCCGATTTAACAGGAACACCAATTCCACTTGATATAGATGGTAATGTTTATGCCAATACAAGCGGCGCTTGGAAAGTGGTAGAGCCAATCAGTTCTACAGCGGTTATAAGTGATGGTAGCGCTAATGTCACTTCTGTTTCTAACCTGGAGAATGGGCGCAATGTATTTAGCTGGACAATAACTCAAAACGGGTGTTCAAGCACTGCATTGGTTGAAGTATACAATAATGAGCCATCTGATCCTGTAATAACCAACGGTACATTGGTCGATGTGTGTGGTGACGCAGTAACATTAACGGCTGCCGGTTCGGTTGTTGGCAATGGTAGTTGGAGTTTGATTAGTGGTTCAGGTACTGTTGCAAGTTCTAATAGTACTACAACTAATATTACAGGCTTACGTCAAGGTGATAATACATTTAGATATACGATTGAAGAAGGAGGCTGTACTAAGTCTTCTGAAATTGTTGTACGCAATAACAAATTAGATGTAAGTGCAGGAGCCGATGATATTGTTTGTGGTGATGTTTATTTATTAGAAGCTACACCTGTCGATCCTGCGAATGGTATCACTGGTTATTGGTCTTCAACAGAGAGTGTATTTTTTGTAGATGGAACTAATCCTTCTACCGAAGTGCGACAGTTGTTGCCAGATGACAATACACTGACATGGACTTTAAAGCAGAATGGATGTGAAAGCTCAGCTCAGGTTGTTATAACAAATAACCAACCAACATTAGCCGAAGTTGGAGCTAATGATGCCGTTTGTTCGTACGAAACAGAATTAAAAGCAACGAGCTTTCCTGATCTTGCCAGAGGAGAACAAGCTTACTGGTCAGTGCTTAGTGGAGCAGGTAAATTCGAGGATAAAACAAAGTTTAATACAAAAGTTAGTGGTCTAGGCCTTGGAGAAAACACTTTCCGATGGACCATTACTCATGAAGGATGTTCATCTTATGCCGATCAAACCATCACTAACTTACATGTTGAAGTAAATGCCGGAAAAGATACTGTTGTATGTGAGAAAACAGTGATGTTGAATGGCAATAAGCCTGTTAATGGAGATATAGGAGCATGGAGTATTGTTGAAGGTGGAGCGACTTATGAGGTAGATCAAAATAGTAACCCAAGTATTTTGTTAGGTAACCTGGAATATGGTGTAAATAGGTTCGCTTGGACTATTATGCATGAAACTTGTCCATCTTCTGATATCGTAACAGTTACTAATAATAAACCCTATTACATCGACTCTAACCAAGATAAACGTGAAGTTTCAGCAGGTTCGCAAGTTACTGTTAGCGGCAGTGAGGCTACGATGACGGCAGATAGGCCTCATGAAGGTAGTGGCTTTTGGATTTTGGTGTCTGGTGGTGGTAATATTGTTGATCCGGATAATGCAGGAACAAAAATTACGAATCTTCGTCAGGGAGAAAGTGTTTTCCGCTGGACAGTTACGAATGCGGGCTGTAGTTATTCATCGGATGTTACTGTAGTGAATGGCGCAATTGAACAAGCCAATGCAGGGCGTAACGATTCTACATGTAATGCTGAGATTCTTTTAAATGGTAACGAACCATTGGTAGCACTTGGTGAGTGGAGCATTATTGAGGGGGCCGGATCATTTGAAGATGAAAATAAGTTTAACACCAAAGTTGTTGGTTTAGATGCAGGAAGAAATATTTTCAGATGGACACTATATAATGGTGCCAGCAAGTCATATGATGATGTGGTGATAATAAACAATGAAGTGGTTGTCGCTAATGCCGGTGAAGATGGAACAATCTGTATTGATAATGTATTTGCATTAAGTGGTTCTATTCCAACTCCTAATCGCGAGACGGTTAAGTGGTCGGTGATTGGTGGTTCAGGTACCTTTGCTGATGAAAATGCTTATTCGACTACTGTTAGCGGACTTGAACAAGGTGAGAACATTATCAAGTACGAAGTTGATTACCATGGTTGTTATTCAGAAGATTACATGACCATAATTAACGATACGCCAACCGAGCCTTTTGCTGGTGACAATGTAACTTTATGTACTGATTCAATTATGTTAACGCCTAATACACCAACATTTGGTGTTGGAGAATGGATTCGTGTGAGCGGTCATGCTGATGCTCTTGCATTGGACGATAATTGGGCCAAGGACCTTGCTCCAGGTATTAATAAGTTGAGTTGGCAAATAAGTAATAACGGCTGTGTTTTAAGCGATACAATTACCATAATTAATAATCAACCGGATATGGCTGTTGCAGGACAGGATAGACCTGTTTGTGACAATTCGGTGGTATTATCGGCTAACCAACCACGTGCTGGTATGGGAATCGGATACTGGCAATTAATTGCCGGCTCAGGCAGTATAGCTGATTCAACCAATCGAGAATCTGCTGTAACTGACCTAGGATTAGGAAATAATCGCTTTAGATGGGTGATTGATAATAATGGTTGTCTTTCTATGGACGAAGTAAATATCGCCTATAACTTAGTTGAGGCGGATGCCGGTTATGCAATGGTCCTATGTGAAGATTCAACTGTACTAAATGCGAATACAGCTTATCCAGGTGTTGGATCATGGGGAATTGAGTCAGGTAGCGGATCGGCAAGGTTTGAAGAACCTAATAACCCATATACTAAAGTGACTGGTTTGGATCAGGGAGACAACATACTTACTTGGACAATCGACTATGGCGGATGTCAGTCAGTTAGTACTGTTGTTATCACAAATAATAGTCCAACCAAAGCTGATGCAGGTAGCGATCAGGCTTTATGTGATGTTAATATGGCGACATTAGGTGGTAATATACCTCTATCAGGACATGGAACCGGGCAATGGAGTATTAAAAATGGTACTGGTAGTTTTGACAACATTGATGTTAATAATCCAACAGTAAATGATATTGAGTTCGGTGATAATATTTATCGCTGGACCATTAGTAATAAAGATTGTAAATCGTTTGACGATGTTGTGATTAGTAATAATCGCATTGAATCAGTTGCAGGAGAATTGCAGGAACTGTGCGCGAGTGAAACAATTCTTGATGGTAATGCCGCAACACCAGGAATCGGAACTTGGAGCGTTATTGGTGGCACTAGTCAGGCATCTTTTGAGGATCTTCATAATCCGCACACAACGGTAAGTAACTTAGCAAAAGGCACAAATGTATTACGCTGGGTAGTTGCTTACCGAGGATGTGAAACAATATCAGAGGTAACAATTGTGAATAATTCTCCAAGTGCTGCCTATGCTGGTAATACTCAGGAGTTATGTGAGAGTGAAGCAGTGTTGGATGCCTCTGTTCCATCACCTGGTGAAGGTGTTTGGACAGTGATCAATGGCTCAGGAACGATAACGGATCTAACTGACCCTAAAGCTCCGGTTACTGGTCTGTCTAAAGGAGACAATGTTTTAAGGTGGACTGTCAGCAATGGTATTTGTACATCAGTTGACGAAGTTCGAATTATTAATAACGAACCATCTGTACCATATGCTGGTATTGATGAAACAACCTGTGATGGTTCCATTAGCTTGAAAGCGGAAGAGCCTCTCGTTAATGAAGAGCATCTTTGGACAATTGAACAGGGTTATGGTAATTTTGATGATCCAACGAGTCCAACAGCGACTATTAGTAACTTAATGCCTGGTGATAATATTCTAAAATGGACTATTACTCGAGGACAATGTGAATTGAGTCATTCAATCACGATATCAAACAACGCCGCTGAAATATCTGAAGCTGGACCTGATATAGAAGACTGTAAAGATTGGTCTGAACTTGATGCGAATGTACCGCAGGATGGTAATGGTATTGGAGAGTGGTCACTTGTGTCTGGTAAAGGAGATTTTGATAATGCCTCTGATGCTAAAACGACTATTCGTAATCTTGGTTTCGGTGAAAATATATTAATGTGGACCATTACCAATGGCGATTGTTTTACTTCTGATCAGATCACTATTTTTAATAAAATACCAGATCAATCAGAAGCTGGAGACGACCGCACAATATGCGAAGATTACATAACTCTAAATGCCAACGATCCGCTTGATGGAATTGGACAATGGAGTGTTGAGAGTGGCATTGGTGAGTTTGTTGATGCTTCAAAACACAACACTCAGGTGACGGGTATTGGTTATGGTACCAACATATTTAAGTGGACGATCTCTTATGGTGATTGTACTACGGAAGATGTTGTACAGGTGACAAGTAATAAGGCGAGCCCATATGCTGGAGAAGATGATGTAACCTACGATAATGAATATGACATGCAGGCACAAAACCCTGGTAGTTTAGATGGTGTTTGGACGGTAGTTTCAGGAGGAGGCACATTTGATGATCCTAACTTTTTTAACACCACTGTACGTGACTTACCTGCTGGGAAAAGTACTTTCCGTTGGTCAATTATTACCGAAGGTTGTGAAGCTTACGATGAAGTAACCATTGATTATTTGGAGACGCCGGATGCTGGATTTATTGTTGATCATGAGGTGGGTTGTTATCCTCTTGAAGTTAAGTTTACCAATTACTCTGTTAATGGTAGTAGGTATATTTGGGACTTTGGAGATGGAACTGAATCTTATGTGTCCGACAAAGTGAATGGACCACAACACGTTTATGAGGATCCAGGTACATATACCGCTTCTTTAACAGTACCCGGACCTGGTGGTAATGATGCTATTTTTACACAACGTATAATCGTACATGATCATCCAGTAGCAGATTTTAATGTTGGGCCAGAGCTTGTGTATCTGCCAGAAGATGAAATTAGGTGTTACGACTTATCAATTGATGCTGTTAGTTGGTTCTGGGAGTTTGGCGATGGTCAAACATCCGAAGAGCAGAATCCAAGCTATCTATATACTGATGAGGGTACCTATTCTATTACATTGACTGTTCAGAATGGATTAGGATGTGAAGATAGTTTCACAAAAGATAATGCTATTGAGGCCTATTTAAGTGGTTATGTTGAATTCCCGAATGCCTTTAGGCCGCGTCCTGGTGGTTCTGGCGGATCTGGAACCATTGGTGAGCGTAACGATGCTATTTTTAAAGCCAAAAATAAAGATGTTGAAGAATATAGTATTCAAATATTTAATCGATGGGGGCAGCTTATTTACGAGTCAAAAGATATTGAACAAGGTTGGGATGGAACTTATAAGGGTAAACTTGTGCCGCAGGCTGTTTATGTTTACAAAGCTTTTGTTAGATTTACCAACGGTAGAGAAAAAAATAAAGCAGGAAGCGTTTTATTAGTGAGATAATGGGAATAATAAGAGATATCATTTCAAAAGTTAATCAAGGCAAACAAGTGTTTGTGTTATGTGCTATTGTTATGCTTGTGGCCGGAGTTACTCGAGTGCAGGCGCAAGATGTATCATTTTCACAAATGTATGCCACTCCCATGTATCTAAGCCCATCGTTTACTGGTTTAACACAGGGAACACGTATGGGCTTAACCTATCGCGATCAGTGGCCTGGAATAGCCAATACATATAGTTCTTATGCCTTATCAGTCGATCATTTTTTTGATGAGTACAGTAGTGGTATTGGTTTTATGGCTATGCGAGATGATGCTGGTAATGGACTTTTAGTTCGTCAGGACTTTAGCTTGCTGTATGCCTACGAGTTTGAGGTGGCTCGCGAGATATTTGTTCGCCCGGGTATTGAATTTGCTTATAAAGAGCGTAATCTAAATTTGGTCGATGCAGTTTTTCCATCCGATCAAAGTTTAGAAGGCGGTTTTATACCTGGCAGTGGAAGTACGGGTGAGGAGTACAGTCATAAGCAATTTGATGCAGCCGCTTCGGCCATGATTTATAGTGATGATTTTTGGTTTGGTTTTGCTTTTCACAATTTGGTTAAAAGTAATATTGGAGTGACAGATATTGAAACTTATAATCCTTTTAAAACCACATTATATGGTGGATATAAGTATCAGTATAAAGATCAAATGCGTCGTAATGATGAGCAAAGTATTACACTTGCTTTTCATTATCGAATGCAAGAGAGTTTTCGTCAACTAGATGCGGGTACTTATTGGTATATTAATCCAATAGAATTGGGATTGTGGTATAGAGGTATACCTTTTGCATCAAGTGGAGGGCTAGAGAATCAAGATGGCTTAATTTTTATACTTGGTATCAATGTAGGGTCTGCTCGTTTTGCTTATAGCTACGATTGGACATTATCCGAACTAGGTGGTTATAGTAATGGAGCCAATGAACTAACATTAATATACCGTTTTAATCAATCTGTTAAAAAAGTTAAGTCGCGTGGTGCTATACCGTGTAGTGCTCCAGGTATAAATGGAGGATCAGGTTCCAAATACCGTCGTCGATCTCGCTCTTTCTTTTAATAGTATTGCTTACAAATGGGTATTAGTACATTACGGTTAATGGCGCTAATTAAGTACTGTAGTGCTTTATTATAGGGCCGTGTAGAAAGTTTAAAAAAAGAGAGCAAATATTTTTATATGAATGGTAATCCGTTATATTTGTTCTCCGTAAAATTAAAAGGTTAAATTTCACTAGGGAGAGTATGAAACAATTATCAACAGTGTTGAATGGCGTATTATTAGTAGCTGTTATTATATTATTTGTATTGCATTTTTCTAACTCAGGAAACAGTCAGGCAAAAAACATAGCCGATACGACAGTGCAAGGAGGAGAAGTTTTTCCTGTAGCTTATATTAATACAGATTCACTATTATTAAACTACAGCTTTGCAAAGGAAGTTAACGAGCAGTTAATGGGTAAAGAAGAAGCATCAAGAGCTGATTTTAATGAAAAGGCAAAAGTGTTTCAGCAGGATGCAGTTGAGTTTCAGCGTAAAGTTCAAAACAATGGTTTTTTGAGTATGGAGCGTGCTCAAAAGGAGCAAGAGCGCCTGGCAAAGGCTGAGCAGGATTTACAACAGCTGAATCAGCAGTTGACGAACGAGTTGATGAAAGAACAAGACAAATTAAACCGTCAGTTACGCGATACTCTAATGAATTATCTTGATGAGTATGCTAAGGTAAATCCTTACAAGGTTATTTTAAGTAATACATTAGGTGATAATGTACTGTATGGAGCTGATGGCGTTGATATTACCAATGAAATTGTAGAGGTATTAAATGCCCGTCATTTGGCTTCTAAGTAATAGCTAAAACGTATTATAAAAAGGCAGAGGTCAAGCGACTTCTGCCTTTTTTCATTTTTATACTTTGCTTTCGTTTGTCACATGGAATTCTCAAGTAAAATTTATTTATCTTCTGTGTGTCAAACCGAATTATCAACTTTACAAGTTCGTATCATTTGTTATGGACCAAAAGTGTCCTAAATGATTTATTGATATGAATCGAACTGATTGAAATTAAGTATGATATTAGTGTTAATTAAAAACTGGGGTTCTTTTAAGCATCATATCTTATGGCCTCTCTTTTAAATGACTTTAGTTTTCTCGAAAGCTTTAGTAAGACCGAGAAGTTCCGAACTTGATTCGGAAATCACTCGGCCGCACTTAAGCTTGAGATAAATTGAAGCGGAGCGGAAATCATGAATACCTTTGAAAGGTTGAGGCGATATGAACTAATAAGAAAGTAATTTAAAAAGTAGCCTTGATCTTTTTCCTTAGTTTTTTAGATCAAGCTAAAAAAGTAAGTTGGGTTTGGGCGAATAGCCCAATTGAAAAAAATATTTAGGACAACATTGGTTATGGATAAGGTATTTAGAAAGTATTTTGAGAAACATCCGATTGCTATAAATACAACTATTAGTAGTGATATTAAAGTTGTTGTACCTGTTTATCTTGAAGAAGAAGACTTACCCATTTTATTGAATAGTTTGTCGACAGCAAGTAAGCAATCAAAGGCTGTGGTAGAACTGGTTTTGGTTTTTAATTATAGCGATGATGCTTCGCAAGATGTGATTGATCGGCAGCACCAACTCTTGCATAGGGTACAAAGTGAACAGAGTCAATGGGAGAATGATAGGTTTAAGATTACGTGTTTAAAGGCCTTTGGTGTTGCCAAAAAGCATGCAGGTGTTGGTAATGCCCGTAAGGTAGGAATGGATTATGCTGCATTTTCATTTGTTAAAGGCAATAAACCAAGAGGTATTATCGTATCATTAGATGCCGACTGTAGGGTGCAGGAGAATTATTTTGAAGCCATAATTGATGCTTATTCAAACAGTACGATTAACGGCTGTAATATCTACTTTGAGCATCCGATGGATGGATCAATTTCAGAAGAAAACGATGCTGCCATTGCTGAATATGAACTACACCTTCGGTATTACGTACAAGCTTTGCGTTACATTGGATTTCCTTTGGCTTTTCATACGGTGGGTTCTTGTTTTACGGTCACAGCTGATACCTATTTAAAAGTAGGAGGGATGCCCCGTAAACAGGCAGGAGAAGATTTTTATTTTTTGCAGAAGATAATACCATCGGGTAAGTTTATCGAAATCAGTAACACGGTTGTTTATCCATCATCCAGACCATCTGACAGGGTGCCTTTTGGTACCGGACCGTCTATTAATACACTCTTAGGCTCCGATCAAGAATACCAGACTTATAATTTACAAGCCTTTCTCGATCTCAATGAGTTTCTTGATATTAAAGATGAGTTATATACTTTAAAGCCCATCAATATTGAAGAATTTACCCACAAGGTGGGAGGACGTATACGCAGTTATTTGCTTAATTCCGATTTCTTCAAGGCCATTGAGTCCTTAGTTGATAATTGCAGTACCATAGAAGTGTTTCAGAAGCGTTTTTACGAAGTTTTTAGCGCCTTTAGGGTTGTAAAATACCTTAACTATACACACGAACATTTTCTTGATAAAATGCCCGTGTTTGATGCTGCTTTAAACTTAGAAGAATTAATGACAGGAGAAGAGTCTGATGTATTTGATACGCCTGAGTTGTTAGATTTGTATCGACACAGAGAAAAGCAGGGCTAAGGCTGCTATTTTTTTATTCGCCTGAAGCTGGCATAGCTATCTAAAATGGCCGTTAGCAAGATGAAAATAATCCAATAGCCCCTATGTGTTAGCATAGCCCAGGTCCCGGGTAATAACATAAAAGCACTGTATACTAAAATGCTATGCACTCTTTTGTTTTCTGGTTTACCCATTAGTAAATTGTACAATCTGATGCCAAACATAATGAGTGCACCTAAACCAAAGCACCATGCTCCATAAGGTAAGTCGCTCATGTGCATTAGAACGCCCGTAAAAACAAAGGCCATACCTACGTAGTAAACCACGCTTAATAATTTATAAATATTCATGTGTTTAAATTTATTTTCAAAGGCCACATGGAACTCCCAAATAAATTTGATCATCCTCCTGTGTGTCAATTTGGATGAGCAAATTTGCATGGTCGTTTCATATGAATAAAATTGTTTTTGTTACGCTTGTGTCAAACAATGTGGTTTTCGAAAACTGTAAGATGGATTAACTTGAGAGATTATTCCTCTTCAACCACAAAAATTACTTCATCTTTCTTCTTCATTAAATACTCCTCACGTGCAAACTTCTCCAGGTTGTCATCACTACTTTGTAGCTCTTCCATTTTCCTGTTGTTCTGATCAATTTCTTTAATGTAATGTTCTTTCTGGTTTTCGAGCTGTTTAATACGTTTCGATAACTGGTAGCGATCAATTAAGCTATTTTGATCAAAAGCAGTGATGTAAATAATGAAGATAAGCGTTGCAATAAAGAACTTATTACTGACTATTGGTTGTATGTATTTTTTAAAATTCGACCAGTTCATCTCTGCTTATTTTTGACAAATATAACGATTTAGTAATGAAATTATAACTTCCAAAAATAGATTATAATCCATAAAAAAAGCAAGGCTCCCAATCGGAAGCCTTGCTAATACTTTGCAGATGCCAAGAGTTTAAGTAAACTCTATCATCTACTTATCTTTATACCTATTCAGCTAAGAATGGATATTTGAAATCATGAGCAGGAACAAATGTTTCCTTAATAGTGCGTGGGCTAACCCAACGCATTAGGTTAATGGCCGAACCAGCTTTATCGTTCGTACCTGAACCCCGAGAACCACCAAATGGCTGCTGACCAACAACAGCACCAGTTGGTTTATCGTTGATGTAGAAGTTACCAGCTGTATTAACTAAGCGCTTGGTAGCTTGTTCAATAACATAACGATCTTGAGCAAAGATACATCCTGTTAATGCATAAATCGATGTAGAGTCAAGGATATCCATTGTTTCCTCAAACTTGTTATCTTCATATACATAAATGGTTAAGATTGGGCCGAATAACTCCTCTTCCATTGTGCGGTACATTGGATTAGTTGTTAAGATAATTGTAGGCTCAACAAAGTAACCAACCGATTTATCGTAGCCACCACCAATAATTACTTCAGCCTCTTTGCTGGCCTTAGCTTCATCAATAGCACCTGATAATATATCAAACGAAGTTTCGTCAATAACAGCATTTACAAAGTTACTGAAGTCTTCAGGAGGCCCCATTTTCACTTCTTTCATTTGTTCTTCAACATATCCGCGTATCTCGTTCCAACGACCCGCTGGCATATAAGCACGAGATGCTGCTGAACATTTCTGTCCCTGGTATTCAAATGCACCACGAACAATAGCAGTTGCTACAGCTTTAGCATCACATGATTTGTGAGCCATGATGTAATCTTTTCCGCCTGTTTCACCTACAATACGAGGGTATGTTTTGTACTTCTCAATGTTGTCACCAATTGCTTTCCAAGTGCTTTGGAATACTCCTGTAGAACCAGTAAAGTGGAAACCTGCAAAATCAGGGTGTGCAAATATTTCTTTAGCAGCAACAGGACCCGAAGCATATACCAAGTTAATAACACCATCAGGTACACCAGCTTCTTTAAATAACTTCATCAAGAAATAAGCCGAGTAAACAGCTGTTTTAGATGGTTTCCAAACAGTAACGTTACCCATCATTGCAGGAGCCGTTTGCAGGTTACCAGCAATTGAAGTAAAGTTAAATGGCGTTAAAGCAAATACGAATCCTTCTAATGGACGGTACTCAACACGATCCCAAATGCCTGGAGCCGAATCTGGCTGACCTGCATAAATCTCGGTCATGTACTGAACGTTAAAACGGAAGAAGTCAGCCAACTCACAAGCCGAATCAATCTCAGCCTGAAAAGCATTTTTCGATTGTCCTAACATGGTTGCTGCATTAATTAACTGACGGTAAGGTCCAGCTAATAAATCAGCCGCTTTTAAAAAGATAGCAGCACGGTGCTCCCAGCTAAGATTAGCCCACTCTTCGCGTGCTTTTAAAGCTGAGTCAATAGCCATGTGTACATGGGTTTCGTCACCCTGGTGGTAATGGCCTAATGTGTGCTTAATTTCATGAGGTGGGTGAATACGCTTGGTATTACCCGTTCTAATTTCTTCACCACCAATAAACATAGGGATGTCAACTTCTTGAGAACGAAGTTCTTCTAACATCTTTTTTAGATCAGCACGTTCTGGTGAACCTGGTGCGTAGCTTTTAATTGGCTCATTTACAGCCGGCGGTACTTGAAAAATTCCTTTTGGCATAGATCTTATTTTTTTTTGGTTGTTATTTAGTCAATTAATATGACTCAATTATGAATGGAACATAACCCAATCATCGATCCTTTCATCTGGTTTTAACAAATCTATGAAATAAAAAAGCTCTTGTACATGAAATATGTCAGGGTTTGACCTGAATTTGGATATTTTTTAACTCACTTTTTTGTCATAATAGGCCTAAATGCTTTTAAAAACGGTAAATGTCGCTGTTTCTGATGGAGTATATTTTTATCTTTTCGATGCAGAAAAGTTTAGATTTATTTCAGTTTCTAATGTGTTGTTGCATCAATAAACCGTCTTAACCACAGTCTTCTTCGAAATGAATTGATTCAAAGAGTACGATTTGGCAGATGATTTCGTCTTTACTATAGTAAATGGAAAGTCTATCGACCATCCAGCATTCATTTTCCTGGATTTTTTCAAGACGTCTTATCTGCTCTTTGTCTTCGATATAATCACTCCATTTACAGTTGAATATTTCACCTTGTGATGGTAGGTGTCGAGGATTTTCTATATAAAAGCTTTTAAGGCCTGTTGAATTAAATGATATTCGAATTTTTGTTTTCATGGCTAATGGTATTTGTTTATGCGATAGTGTTTTATTGTGATAAAATTTATCTAAGCTTTAGAATAAACATTAATGTAACCGTAAAAAAGGCCCCGCACAACGTGCAGGGCCACAACTAATCTCAAGCTTAAAATTAATTTACTCGTTTACTTCTACTTTATTGCGGCGTAGTCGCACTGCATTATTGCTTTCACTAATGCGGTTGGCAGTATGTTGTGCCAGTTCGCTATAAACATCGGCCTGTACCTTTTGCATCACATTCAGGTAGGCAATCAGTTCTTCGTTAATAAAGCAAATAAGCTGCTTTTTAATATCAGTGGCCGAGGCGAGGTTTTGCTCATCATCTTTAACTGACAGATAAGCATTTTGCTTGGTATTAAAATTATTAACTGCTGTTTCTAGCATGTTGAAACGCTCAGCACAGCCATCCAGTTGGGCAATGGAAGCAGGGTAGGGTTCCGTTTTGCTCTCCGTTAGCATTGAGCCAAGAAGCGGGTATTCTTCGCGGTAGCTTTTTTTCTTCACCTCCAGACCATACTTATCAATCATTTGAAAAAGCATATGGGCAGCATTGGCTATTGCTTCGTCAGGGTGGCAGGTATAACCTTTGGTGAGGCCATGCAATTGACTTACTTCATTATCGGTTATGGCATCCAGGTCGGCTAATTCTGATTGTGCTGTATGTCGCATAATGGCAATGCCAAGCTGTTGGTTTGTGTCAGAAAGGTTGGCAAACAACTGAGTCAGATGACTATCGCTACTGTAATCGCCTTTGGTGTATTTGTCAATGAGTTGTTGTGTTACGCCATTAAGCTCACTTACTCGGGTGGTTGTTAAAATTTTTGGAATCATAAAATGTTGTTTTGGGTTAAAAATGTATGATGTTGAGATTAGTTGTATGTTCTTTGACTATTTAGTCATAAGGCTTCTCGGTATTTTTGTTATGACTAAATAGTCATTTTGCATTTCTCTGCTGAAATTGGCTATGACTATTTAGTTAAGCGGTGTTTCACTCCTGAAATGGGCTTTCACTATTTAGTCATCGCATTTTTCGTTATTGATTGATGCTTTAACTATTTAGTCACGGGCCTTTTCTTTACTGCGGCAATCAATAACTATTTAGTCATGGCTTGTTTCTGTAAAAAGTTGATGTTTTCAGCTCAAAGCATTGGCAAAATCTATGCTTTCCAGCTCTGTGTTGCTGAGGGTATTGTGCCTGTTGTGTTTTTGAATGCATTGCGAAAACGATTGCCAGTTAACATCTTTCGAAGGGCTGTCGATAAACGACAAGTCTTCGTTGAGTTGGAAAAGGGGCAAAAGTCCGCTTTCTTCAAAATAGGGGTATAGCGGGTTATCGCTCGTCATGGTATTATAAATAAACGTATTGAGCATGGTGATGTCCCAGTAGTTCATATCCATTTTGTGCAAACCGGTTAGTTCTTGAAATTTACGTCCTTCAGGGGCTGTAGCGTGGCTGGCAATAATAAAGGTTTTAATCAGCACTTTGTCATCAACTATTTCGGCCACAAAATATCCTGCCTTAACATTATTAATATGGTAGGGAAGGTATAATTTTTTGTTTTTAACAATTGGCTTATCAATCGACAGCAGGCTAGTGTTAAAACCATAATTGCTGATTATGGGGTGAATGGGTAATGTACGTTCTTGAAATCTTCTGATAGCATGGCTTTGTATGTATATCAACAGTTCTTTTTTATCGCCCTTGTAAAAAGGCTTTAGTGCCGATGTTTTTAACCTGCTGCGCACAAGGTCTGTACTTTTGCCACCGCAAGGTATAAACACCTGGTAAATGAGGCGTTTTTGCTTGTTGATAACAATGTGTTCTTTTTGGGGCCTGATGATGCGCATGGTAAATAATAACTCGCCAATATAGAATGAGCTGCTTTGATGTACAGAAATAATTTTTGCATCAAAAGCACAGAGTGACTGGTCGGGCAAATTTTTAGTAAAGGATGCCTGAACGATACATTGGTTAACGTACGCGCTTAGTTTATCTGGGCTAAAGCGATTGTTGAGCTGCTGTAGGTATACCTGTGCTTGCTCGGGCTGGTTGGGGTCTCTTTCTAAAAAGTTGGTTAGCGCACATAAATAGGTAAAATCAACAAGGCTTATATATTCTGTTATTCCTTCTACCTTATGAATAGGACTTTTTGCAATATTTTTAATGATTTTAGAATACTTTGTTTTGTAGTTGCTATTGCTGTATTCACTGTTTATATCAGTGATATTGCCAATTCTGAATCGCCATCTGGCCATTCTTAGTATTTCTTTATAAGTACTGAAGTGCTGCATAACATCGCAGCCAAGCATATCACATAGTTCATTGAGTCTGTTAACAAAGGGTTTGATAGCCTCTGTTTTACTGACAGGCGCAATAGCAGGTTTCTTCTTTCGGGTTTTAGATTTGGCCATTGTTCGGGTATTTACGTTCTCTAAAATGCTTTGCATAAATGATTATCACACCATTAACTCTTCCAGTTTAGTGTTTTCCATTTCTTCCTGACTGGTGTTTTGATGTATATGCTGCTTGCTAATGCAATTGAGCATGTGCTGCCAGGTGGCCTCGGTGTTACTTTTTTTATCTGGAGATGTAAATGTATCATCTAAGTCGAATAGTGATATTAACCCACTTTCTTTAAAGTAAGGATAAAGCGGATTGTCGGATGGCATTGTGTTGTTAATGAAGGTTTCAAGTTTGGTAATGTCCCAGTAATTCATGTCGTGTTTGCTTAGTCCGGTTAGTTTTTGGAACTTTTGCCCCTCGGGAGCAGAGGCATGGGTGGCCAGAATGAAGGTTTTTATAACAATGATGTCATCGATAATTTCAGCAACAAAATAGCCGATTCGAATCTTGGTCATATTGCAGGGGATATAAATACACTGCCCAATTACTACAGGTATGGGGTCGCATATTAGCGATTGCGAAAAGTGGAATCTCTTTATAATATCACCAATCGGGTTTGTACGTTCCTTGTACCTGTTTATGGCATGTCCTTGAATATATACTTCTAATTCATCTTTATCTCCTTTGTATAAATTACTTAATAAGTTTCGTTGAATATGGCAATACAGATTATACTCAGGTTTTGAAGCCGGAATGAAAACTTTATAAATAGGTCGGCTTTGTTTGTTAATGGTCGCATATTCTTTTATTGGACGACGGATGTATACATTAAAATTAATGTCGCCAAGTAAATGGCAACCACACCCAATGTGTCGTGAAAAACTAATGTCAAAAGAGCAAATAGGTGCATTTGGCAAGTTGTCGTAATATGCAAGCAAGTTTAAATAGTTAAATATTTCGCTTATAAATGCCTCTTCGTCTTTAAAGAAGCGGTTTAACTGTTCGAGATATTCTTCCTTAAGATGTTTGTTTTCAAAGTATTTCGAATTAATATACTTTTTTAGTGCATTTATATAGCATAGGTCAACCAAGCTGACTTTGGTATTCGTGCCAACGATTTGTGTTCGCTTAAACTTGGAAAAAAGCTTAATTATTTTCGTGTAATTTTGTTTGTAGTTACCCTGTCCATAATCACTATGTACGTTTCTTACACGTCCGATTCTATATCTGTGAATGTTTAAAAGATTAATGTCGCGCTGGCTTTTAATATGCAACATGGCATCACATTGAACAAGATCACACAATTCTTTTAGGCGTGTTATAAAATTGTGTTGAGAAGACGATTTATTAATAGTAGCAGGTTTCTTTTTTCGGAGCTTAGACTTGGCCATTATTCGGGTGTTTAGGTTTTATAAAATGCATTGTTGGTATGATTATCACACCATTACTTCCTCCAGTTTAGTGTTTTGGAAATCTTGCTGACTCAGGTTCTTGTGAATTTGTTGTTTGCTAATGCAATTGAGCATGTGTTGCCAGTTGGCCACATTGTTACTTTTATCTTCGGGCAAAATATTCTTGTCATCTAAATCAAATAAGGGTAATAAGCCGCTTTCCTTAAAATATGGATATAGCGCATTGTCCGGTGTCATATTGTTATAAATAAACGTATCGAGTTTGGTAATGTCCCAGTAACTCATATCATGTTTTCTAAAACCAGTGAGTTGCTGGAATTTTCGCCCTTCGGGAGCCGAAGCATGGGTGGCCAGTATAAAGGTTTTAATCACCACTTTATCGACAATAAGCACCGCAACAAAATAGCCAATGATTATCGAATTGAGTTTATACGGAATAAAGAGCTTCTCGCTTCGACAAATAGGCGAAATTGACTTTAGCATGAGCAGCGAAAAGTGAAGCTTAATATACATATCATGATAAGGGGCAACTCTTTCGCGCAAACGTTGAAGTGCATGAGCTTGTATGTAAACGTAAAGGTGTTCTTCATTGCCATTGTATAAGCTACCTAAAGCATGAGTTTTAATGCTGGTTTTATGCTGAAGTTTATCGGTAAACAGAGGAATGTAAACCTGAAATACTGTCCGTTTTTGACTGTTCATTTCAATATTCTCCTTAATGGGGCGTCGGAGGTAGAGCTGAAAAGTCATTTCCGTGTTAAAAAGTCCATGCTTATGTGTAATAACAGATGGCGTGTAACCAATTGAAAGCATGGCTTCGTCTGGTAGGTTTTCTAAGAATGTAAGCATTAATAGATCGTTCTGAAGCAAGTGGTAGAGTTTGCTGTTTTTGCAATTATAGTAAGGCTTTATTTTAGAAAGTATCATGTCTGACAAAGCTTTGTTTTTAAGCCTGTTTTCATCAAGGAAAATGGTGAGAGCATCCAGATAGGTCACATCTTCAAAGCTTGTGCTAATAGGGAAGTTTGTTAAGGTTTGTTTACGATGCTTGAGCGTATCTTTAATCATTTTATTAAAAATGGACTTGAATGGTCTGGTGTATTGATAGTCGTTACTGATATTATTAATTGATCCAATTCTGAATCGGTAATTCGCCAACAGCAACAAGTCGCTTTGACTGGTAATGTATTGCATCGCATCACAGTCAATTGCCTTGCACAGTTCATGTAATCGTATAATAAATGGTTTGATAGCCTCCATTTTATTGAATGGAGCATTAGTAGTTCTCTTTTTGCGCGCTTTGGGTTTTGCCATTTCTTTAGTTTGTTAGGGTTAACGAAGTCTCACCTATCTAAAACTGATAAATGTTAACTAAAGATATGATGCCCTAAAAAGTAAGAATATGATAAAAGTCGTGTTTGAATTTGTCTGCGGTAACAAGCTTGTGTTTTTTGACGAATCCCTCGTTTTATTTGGTGAATGAGTCGTATTCGTTTTCCGTGACTGGATGATGAGGTTATGGAAAGAGGAAGTGCATACCGTATAATACCAAATGAATAACAAAATGATTGTTAAAGCATTTTGCTTATATCATAGGTTAATGCCGAAACAGAATCATAGATGGATTTTTTATCAATCGTTTTGATTCGTAATCGGTAAAAATATTAAAATGCACTAGTATAATGCCGATACATATTCATAGTGCTTTTAGGACTGAAGTCACGGCAATTCGCATTTAAAAGTTGAATCCCTTTATAATTCTATAATTGAGAATTTTAATTTGCCCCAGATTTTATCTGGGGTTATTCTTATTCAACCACTTTGTGGTTGAATCTTAAATGCAATTGTCGTGGGACTGAAGTGAACGAAAGGCGTATTTTGAATAGAAATCGGTATTACCCAATAGTGATAACCAAAAACAGCCGACTGTAAATAGTCGGCTGTTTAATGTAATATAATTTTTTAAATTAGAAGGTGAATGCAATTTCCAATTCAAATTGATTCATTTCTAACTCTATGGTTTGGTTGGGTACCATATTGCCTAACATAGCTTGCTCAGGATCGAAATCAAAAGGATTATAACCTTTAACTGTTGCAGGTAGAGCATATACCATTGCTAAGTGAAGTGCTTTGCCCGATTCTCCAAATGCTTTGGAGCAACCTAAAGTAATGTGGTTCTCAATTACGCCAGGTGCTAAGATGTTAAACATCACTTCGCTTTCCGGTATTGGTTGATCATTATGTGAGAAACCACCACGGAATACCCAACTATTAGCATTGTCAAACTCAAGACCAATTTTGTAAACATTAATATCATTCCAGCCAAATCCTGAGCCATCATCCGCTCCCAGAGGAACATGATTAGGGTTTGGAGTATAGTCACCAGGATTACTTGGATCGCCACCTGGGTTTAAAAATGCGGGTGGTAATGCCATTGGATCCATTGGATTACCAATAGAGGCAACCTCCGAATAGTTAATACGTTTGAAGTCAAACATCGCAGTTAGTTTGTCATTCACTTGGAAAGCTGCTCCAACGGTGAAATTCGAGGGTATGTCAAAACCTCCTTGTTCTGCAAAAAGACCAGCATATTCATCAAATTCACTCATTTTTAACTTCGGTTGATAACTTGCTCCAACAGATAAAGCGTCAGTGAGTTGTCCCATGTAACCTAGCTTAAAACCAACACCATATGAGTTATCATGACCATTCGCTGTTAATTTGTCTGGATTACTTGACATTGGTGCAAATTCTGATAGTCCTGTTGCTTCAAAGTATTGATAGGCACCTAGTAGTGTAATACCTAAACTATGTTTTTCACCCAGCATTCGTGAATAAGTCAAGCCTAAGAACATCTGTCCCAAATCAACTCCTGTTGTGGCTGAAGATTGATCACCAAATGTCATTGTAGGGTAATCTGTGTTCATACCGCCATTCCCAAATAGTGTTGCAGAAAAGCTACTTTTTTCATTTATCATCCAATTTGCACCAATGCTAGGCATAATAAATAATTTTGAATCACTCTCTACAGTACCAGGCATTAACCCCATCGTACCAGGCATCATAGAAGGATTCCCTTCAACGGTATATTGTCTATTGGGATTAAAGAAGCCAACTCCAACTTGATATTGTTTACCTAGAAATACGTTACCTGCTGGGTTGCCATTCATTAGTGAGTACTTGTACCAGGCCACGCCCGCACCAGCTAAACCTTTGTTTTGTGCACCATAGCCTACCCCAAAGTAGCCATCGGTCGCATTGGCTATGGAAGGTAATAGCAGTCCAATAACCAAAGTAATTACATAGAATTTTTTCATAGTACTTGAATTTTATGTGTAGATATGAATACAGATATATTCATGTTTAAATATAGAAATCTTTCTATATATTGGTTCTTAGACTAATTCTAAACTAGATTTATTTTGATGAGATGTGTTGTCGTGTTAATGGTATTGTGCATGTAATCAATAAGTAAGCTGTGGTTAAGGTGTTGAGCCAACTAAGAATTAGTTTGATTAAGAATATAGGGACGAAGTAAATCAAATCTTAGTCAAGAATTCTTATCATTTCTTCATGCTATATTTCAAGGAATTGGAAATGTTAACACCTATCAGTCGTTGGTAGTTGTCGCTAATGTTTTGATAATAAACATATATGATGTAGTCATTTTCTGTTTGGCCAAAGCTGCCTTCAAAGCGCTCTACCTCAGCTTGATGGTGTTTATCTTCTAAAAAGTGGTATTGGTAATTGTAAAACCCCTGTTTTAATAGTAAGGTAACTTCATACATACGAGTATTGAAATTATATTCCATCCTATTGGCATCGTTTAACTGCCAATCATTCAAACCGCCAGTAACATATATTTGACCATCAACATAAGGTGCTTGAACTGGTAGCTTAAAGTGCACGTAAACATAATCGGCTTCTATAAATGGATCTCTATTTTCTTTAACTTCAATGTAGTATTTGCCGTTAAAATCCTCACGATAGAAGTAGGGTTTCTCACTTAGGTATTTATCTGGAAACAATGTGAAATGATAGTGTGGGTCAAAAAAAGCGATATCAGCAACATGCTCGGGCGCAAACCGAGTGCTTCGTATATCTAACCATCGGTATTCGTTACCACCATCAAATAAATTCTCTCGGTTGTACGAGTAATCCAATTCGTTGTGTCTGATAAATAATGGTTTTAAGTCATCAATCTGACTATCCCAACGTCCATTTTGTTGAACCACGACTTTTATTTCATCTTGCGGGTTGTTAATACGAAAGTTGGGGTGTTGTATACTAAAGTTAACCTCCTGCATTGTCTCTCGGAAGTTAGAATTGGATGTGTATTTAATGCGAGGAAAAATGCTAACAGCCGATTCGCTCACATAAAAAGGACGAACAAGCACGGGTTCATCTTCGTATCCCAATTCAAATATTTTAATAAGGTAATTGCCCGATATCTTAAGCTTGATATCCTTATTCGGAAAATCTAAGGTGTAATGAATGTAATCAAAAGTTGTATTGAACGAATATTGATAATCATAAACCGAATTGGGCATAAAACCATCCACATACTCCGTTTGCATCAAGTTTGACTCCTCCCAATCGGCCGTACAATGAACGATACTGTATTGGTAGTTTTTACTTTCATAAGCAAAGTCATCAAACTCCAATGTTAATTGCTCTTGTGGATAAAGATTGATGATAGGGTAAGACATATTCCAGCCTTTTTTATAGAGCTGAACTGTTTTAATATTGGCATTTGTTTGAACAGGATTATTGCTTATTAATGTTTGATTATTAATAAATAAGATAGCCAACAAGGCAATTGTTGACTTTGTGCCAATTGTCAAAAACAAAGGTAAACGCTTAAGTAGAGTATCTATATATTTATATTTATTAAAGCTATCCATGTAATTATGTGTTTTACAAGCGCAATATATATGGATTAGTGATAAATTTATGTATTTTTGCGCGTAAAAATAAGAAAACCGTTTTTCAAATATGTCAGAGGTAATCAAAATTAAAAAAGGTCTTGATATCCAACTTGCCGGTAAAGCGGACAAGGTTTTTGGTCAGGCTGAATTACCCGAGCTTTTTGCAGTGAAACCCACCGATTTTCATGGTGTGGTTCCTAAAATGGCAATTAAAGTTGGGGACAAGGTGAAAGCGGGTACAGTTTTATTTTTCGACAAGAATCGTCCGGAAATAAAATTTGTGTCTCCTGTAAGTGGGGAGTTGGTTGCGGTTAATCGCGGCGAACGCCGAAGAATCCTTGAAGTAGTCGTTAAGTCTGATGGTTCGGATGATAAGGAGCAGTTTGATACTGCCAATCCTGCCGATCTATCCAAAGAAGAAATCGTTGAGAAATTGCAAGCTGCTGGTCTTTGGCCTTTCATTCGCAAGCGTCCGTATGATGTTATTGCTAATGCAAGCGAAACGCCAAAAGCATTCTTTATTTCTGGCTTCGATAGTGCTCCTTTAGCACCCGATATGGATTTCATCCTTTCTGGTAGCGAAGATGCTCTTCAGGCAGGTATAAATGTGGTGAAGCAATTGTGCGATAATGTGCATGTTGGTGTACAGCACGATGCGGCTTCAAAAATTTTCAACAACCTTAAAGGTGTTCAGGTACATGCATTCGAAGGCCCACACCCGGCTGGTAATGTAGGTATTCAAATTCATCACACTTTGCCAATTAACAAAGGTGAAGTTGTATGGGTTGCTCAACCGCAAGAAATTGTTGCCATCGGAAAATTATTTACCGAAGGTATTTACGATGCTAACCGCACGGTTGTTGTTGCAGGTAGCGAAGTAGAAAAAAAGGCTTACTACAAAACAAAAGTTGGCGCCAGCATCTCTACATTAGTAAAGAACAATGTTAAAACCGATGATAAGTTGCGCTATATCAGTGGTAACGTATTAACTGGTTCGCACATTGACGAAGACGGATACTTAGGTGTATATCATTCTCAGGTAACCGTTATTCCTGAGGGAGATTATTACGAATTTATGGGTTGGGCAACACCTGGCTTTGGTAAATTCAGTATGTCGCGCTCATTCTTTAGCTGGATGTGCAAAAAGAAAGAATACCGCTTAGATGCTAACATGCACGGAGGTCTTCGTTCTTTTGTTGTTTCGGGTCAATACGATCAGGTACTGCCGATGGATATTCTTCCTGAGTTCTTATTCAGAGCTATTTTGGTTGAAGACATTGATAAAATGGAGCAATTAGGTATCTATGAGTTAGCCGAAGAAGACATCGCTCTTTGTGAGTTTGTATGTACTTCAAAGCAACCATTGCAATCGGTATTGCGTACAGGTATTGATTTAATGATTAAAGAGTTGAGTTAATTTTTAAGACAAAAGACTTAAGTGTCAAGACGCAAGATTATTTGCTAATACCAAATAAGTAAGCTGCATTTCATCTTGATACTTGATACTTTAAATCTTGATACTAAAAAAAATAACATTGAAAGCGTTAAGAAATTTATTAGATAACATTAAACCTCACGTTCAGAAGGGCGCGAAGTTTGAGAAATTTCATTCGACCTTTGATGCTCTTGAAACTTTATTCTTTGTTCCGAATACAACGAACAAAAATGGAGTTCACGTGCGCGATGCGGTTGATTTGAAACGTACCATGGCATTGGTGGTGAAAGCATTAATTCCTGCTTTGCTATTTGGTATTTGGAACACAGGTTATCAGCACTATCTAGCGATGGGCGTTGATGCTACTTTTTGGATGGAAGTAGGACATGGAGCACTTAAAGTTTTACCTATCGTTATTATTTCGTATGGTGTAGGACTGGGAGTAGAGTTTATGTTCGCACAAATGCGAGGTCACGAGGTACAAGAGGGTTTTCTTGTATCGGGTATGTTAATTCCATTGGTATTACCTGTTGATATACCATTATGGATGGTAGCAGTAGCCACAATTTTTTCCGTAGTAATTGGTAAAGAAGTGTTTGGTGGTACTGGTATGAATATTTGGAACCCAGCTTTGGTGGCTCGTGCTTTCCTTTTCTTTGCTTACCCATCAAAAATGTCGGGTGACTTGGTTTGGATTTCAGGCATGACTAAAGGAGAAGGTGTTGTTGATGGATTCTCAGGAGCTACCTCATTGGGGCAAGCTGCTTCGGGTATGGCGCCAAGTCATTCCATTATGGAGAGCTTTATCGGAATGATACCTGGTTCAATTGGAGAAACGTCTACACTAGCCATTTTAATTGGTGCAGCCATCCTTATTTATACAGGTATTGGAAGCTGGAAAATTATGCTATCTGTTTTTGCAGGTGGATATGCCATGGGCTTAATCTTTAACCTTTGGGGCGCCAACGCATTAATGCAGGTAGATGCTTTACACCATATTTGTTTAGGTGGATTTGCTTTTGGTGCTGTGTTTATGGCTACCGATCCGGTTTCGGCTACTCGTACAGAGAAAGGAAAGTGGATATACGGATTCCTAATTGGATTCTTAGCCATTATGGTACGTGTGTTTAACCCGGCTTACCCCGAAGGAGTAATGTTGGCCGTCTTATTGATGAACACATTTGCACCGTTAATTGACCATTATGTGGTACAAGGAAATATTAAACGTCGTTTAAAAAGAGCTAAAGTAGCTGCTTAAATAATTGAAAATGGATAGACAAGGAAATACATACACATTTCTGTACGCATCTATTATGGTGATTGTGGTAGCGGCGATTCTGGCCTTTTTGGCTCAGTCGTTAAAACCAATGCAGGATAAAAATGCGGCAGTAGCCAAAAAAATGGACATCCTGAAATCGGTACAGATTGAAAGTACAGCAGCAAATGCTGAAGCGAAATTTGAGAAATACATCGGTAAAAATGCCTATGTGCTAAATGTAAAAGGCGAAAAGATTGACGGAGTAGCTTTTACAGTTGATTTAGCAAAAGAGGTAAAGAAAGATGATGCCGAGCGTGCATACCCTATTTACGAGTGTCAACTCGATAACGGTTCAACCAAATACATTATTCCTGTTAGAGGAAAAGGACTTTGGGGACCTATCTGGGGTTATGTTTCTTTAAACGAGGATAAAAACACGGTATTTGGTGCCATCTTCGGCCATAAGGGTGAAACACCTGGTTTAGGAGCTGAAATTACAACACCAATATTCCAGGATCCTTTTAAAGGGAAGCAACTTTTTGACCAGAGCGGAGCTTTTGCTTCAATCGAAATTGTGAAAAAAGGACAAGCAGGTTCTGACCTTCACAAGGTAGATGGAATATCTGGTGGTACTATTACCAGTGTTGGTGTTGGTACTATGTTGAAGGACTGTCTGGAAGGATATGAAAAGTTTTTAAAGAACTAAAATATTGTGACGATGAGTAGTGAAAAAGAACCTTTGTTCTCAGCCAAGAATCTGAAGCTGATTACAACTCCTCTGGGAGCACAAAACCCCATTACCATTCAGGTTTTGGGTATCTGTTCTGCACTAGCAGTAACAGTTAAGTTAGAGCCGGCCATTGTATTGTCCATCTCTGTAATGTTTGTAACGGTATTTTCAAACTTGATAATATCTCTTCTGCGTAACACCATACCTGCACGTATTCGTATTATTGTACAGTTGGTTGTTGTGGCATCTCTAGTAATTATTGTTGACCAGGTATTAAAAGCCTTTGCTTACGAAGTGAGTTTGCAGCTTTCCGTATTTGTTGGTTTGATTATTACCAACTGTATTATTATGGGTCGTTTGGAAGCTTTTGCACTTGGTAACAAGCCTTGGCCAGCAGTATTAGATGGTATTGGTAATGGAGCCGGTTATGGTTTTATCCTTATTGTGGTGGCTTTCTTCCGTGAGTTATTCGGAACAGGTAACCTAACTTTACCAGGTATTGGAGCCATCCAAATTATTCCTGATGCATTTTATGAAATGGGATATGCTAACAACGGATTTATGATTTTGCCTCCAATGGCTTTGATTGTTGTAGGTATCATTATTTGGGTGCAGCGTTCGCGTGATAAAGATTTGATAGAGTCGTAATTAGAAAAAAGCAGAAAAATGGATTATATAAATATATTCATCAAGTCTATCTTTATTGATAACATGGTATTTGCTTACTTCTTTGGTATGTGTTCATACCTGGCTGTATCAAAAACTGTGAATACATCATTAGGGTTAGGACTTGCCGTAACATTTGTATTAGGTATTACTGTGCCAGTAAACTACTTGCTTAACGAGTTTGTATTAAGCGAGGGTGCTTTGGTGTGGTTAGATAACCTAATGGGATTAGAAAATAAGTTTGCAAGCTATGATTTAAGCTTTTTAAGCTTTATCATGTTTATAGCTGTAATTGCCTCTATGGTGCAGTTAGTTGAAATGATTGTAGAGAAATTTGCACCTACGCTATACTCGCAACTGGGTATCTTCTTACCGCTTATTGCTGTTAACTGTGCCATTTTAGGTGGTTCGTTATTTATGCAAGAGCGCGACTATGTTAACTTGGGCGAAGCCACAGTATTCGGTCTTGGTTCAGGTATTGGCTGGTTATTAGCGATTGTTGGTATTGCTGCCATCCGCGAAAAAATTCAATATTCCGATATACCAGCACCATTGCGTGGTTTAGGTATCACGTTTATTGTTACCGGACTGATGGGTGTGGCATTTATGAGTTTCATGGGAATTCAGTTGTAAAAAGTAAAACGTATTAGAAATGACATTATTAGCAATTGATAGTACAGTAATCTTTACCAGTGTAACGATTTTCCTTTTGGTAATCCTACTATTGGTGTCGATTCTATTGTACGCTAAGAAAAAACTGATGCCATCAGGCGAAGTAACCATCAATATTAACGATGGGGAGAAAGAATTGGTTGTTGAACCAGGTCAGACTTTGCTATCTGCATTAGGAAGTAATAAAATCTTCTTACCATCAGCTTGTGGTGGTGGTGGTACATGTGCCATGTGTCGTTGTCAGGTTGATAGCGGTGCGGGTTCAATTTTACCAACCGAAACAGGTTATTTTACCCGTAAAGAGGCTGCCAATAACTGGCGCTTAGCATGTCAGGTAAAAGTGAAAGAAGATATGGCTATGCAAATTCCTGCCGAAGTAATGGGTATTAAAAAGTGGGAATGCGAAGTGGTATCTAACGATGGACAGGCAACCTTTATTAAGGAGTTTGTGGTGAAGTTACCTGATGGTGAAATCTTAGACTTTAAATCGGGTGGATACATCCAGATTGATGTGCCTAAGATTGATGTTGATTTTAAGGACATGGATATTGAGGAAGAGTATCGTGGCGAGTGGGAAAAATTCGGCATGTTTGACTTAACCATGAAAAATCCAGAGCCAACATACCGTGCCTATTCAATGGCTAACCACCCTGCGGAAGGTAATATTGTGATGCTAAACATCCGTATTGCTACTCCACCTTGGGATAGGGTTGCCGGAGGATTCCAAAAAGTGAACCCAGGTATCTGTTCTTCATTTATCTTCTCGCGTAAGCCAGGTGATAAAGTAACGGTATCAGGACCTTATGGTGAGTTCTTTATTAAAGAAACGGAACGTGAGATGATGTTTATTGGTGGAGGTGCTGGTATGGCGCCAATGCGTTCGCACATCTTCCACTTGTTCCATACTTTAAAAACTGGTCGTAAGGCTACTTTCTGGTATGGTGCACGTTCTAAGAAAGAGATTTTCTATGAAGATCACTTCCGTGCCATCGAGAAGGAATTCCCGAACTTTAAGTTTACCATCGCCCTTTCTGAGCCATTGCCAGAAGATAACTGGGAAGGTTCTACAGGATTTATTCACCAGGTTATTCATGACGAGTATTTAAGCAAGCATGAAGAGCCAGAGGATATCGAGTACTACCTTTGTGGTCCTCCGATGATGAATGATGCAATTACAAAAATGCTCTACGATCTTGGAGTGCCAGATGAAATGGTTGACTTTGATGATTTCGGATCATAAACATATTTTAAGCCCCTGAAAAGGGGCTTTTTTTATGCCTTATTTTTACTGTTTACTTAAGTGGAGAATGTGCCTACAATAATTTAGGTTTTTGTTTAAAATAACTTTATGTAGTCAGTGTATTCAATTGTTATATGAATCGAATATTGTCTTTTGAATTATTGCTTAATAACATGCATAACTTATGATTTTTATCACAGGATGCCTTGCTTTGATACTTTACATTTGATGTTTTAATTGATATTATAGTTATTTCTACATTAAAAAATAGTGACTCATGAAAGTATTAACGCTTGTTTTATGTTTCTTTTTATGCCTACCTGCCATTGCGCAAAATGAAACACCTGAATTAACACTAGAGAACATCTACAGTCATAACGTTTTAGACATTCATTACTTTGGGCCAGTACGTTGGTTGAAAGACGGTAAAAGTTATGCAGCCCTGGAAAAAAATTCTGTAACCAATGCTTCTGATATTGTGCGTTACGATGCCAAAAGTGGTAAGAGAAGCATAATGGTTGCATCTCAGGACCTCCTGCCTCAGGGAAGTGATCAGGCATTGTCCATTCGCGATTATCAGTGGTCAGATGATAATTCAAAAGTGCTTTTATTTTGTAATACAACCCGTGTGTGGCGTTATCATACCCGAGGCGATTATTGGGTGTATAATCCGCAAGCAGGCACCCTGCAACAGTTGGGGGCTGATATGCCAAAGTCCAGTCTCATGTTTGCCAAATTTTCTCCTCAGGGCGATCGTGTAGCCTATGTGTGTGAAAATAATGTGTATGTTGAGCACCTTGCTAATGGAAAAAGAATAGCCCTTACAAACGATGGAAACAAGCATATTGTTAATGGAACATTTGACTGGGTTTACGAGGAGGAGTTCGATTGTCGTGATGGTTTTCGTTGGAGCCCTGATGGAAGTAAAATTGCCTACTGGCAATCTAATACCGAGGGGACTGGAACTTTTTACATGGTCAATACTGTCGACTCGGTATATTCGCAGCTAATACCATTGCCATACCCCAAAGCTGGAACCACCAATTCGGCTGTGAAGGTTGGTGTGGTGAGTGCCGATGGTGGTGAAACACAATGGTTAGATATACCTGGAGATCCGCGTAATAATTATATCCCACGAATGGATTTCATACCCAATAGCAATGAGTTGATGATTCAGCAGTTTAATCGCTTGCAAAACACCAACAAGATATGGGTGGCCAATGCTAGCAATGGCTCTTTAAATAATATACTTACCGAGTCGGAAGATACCTGGGTGGATGTACATGATAACATACAGTGGTTGAAAAATAACCAGTTTTTTACATGGACTAGTGAACGCAGTGGTTATCGACACCTTTATATGGTTAGCCGCGATGGAAATACTGTTACCCCTATTACAAAAGGCGATTTTGATGTAGTGAGCATTCAACGAATTGATGAAAAAGGGGGATATGTATATTATACAGCTTCTCCTCAGGAATTTTATCGTAAAAATTTATACCGAAGCCGATTAAATGGTAAAGGCCCGGCTGAACGTATGACTCCTACGTCATTTGTTGGGCATAGTAACTATCAAATATCACCAAGTGCTAAGTATGCGATCCATCGTTTTAATAATTCGTCTACACCAACAATCACTTCTTTGGTGAGTTTACCAGCGCATAAACAAGTTCGCATGTTTGAGGATAATGCGGCTGCTAAAGCACGTTATGATGCCTGGGGATTACAAAGCAAAGAGTTTATAAAAGTAGATATTGGCAGTGCCATCTTGGATGCCTGGGTAATTAAACCGCGTGATTTTGATGCTAGCAAAAAATACCCAAGCATATTTTACGTATATGGCGAACCGTATTTGACGGAGGTACAAGACCAGTGGAAAGGATCAGATTTGTGGCATCAGTACATGGCACAGCAGGGTTATGTAATCGTGTGCGTTGATAATCGTGGTACAAAAGTGCCGCGAGGCAAAAAATTCAGAAAGTGCATTTATGGTCAAGTGGGTGAATTAGCTGTTCACGATCAGGCCGATGCTGCTCGCAAAATTGCAGAAGAATATTCATATATCGATGCCGCTCGTTTGGGTATTTGGGGATGGAGTGGTGGTGGTTCCATGACACTCAATTGCATGTTCCGCTATTCAGATGTCTATAAAACGGGTATAGCCGTAGCTGCTGTTTCTGATCAACGCATTTATAACACCATATATCAAGAACGATACATGGGGCTACCATCAGTTAACACTAAAGGGTATGTTAATGGATCACCCATAACACATGCATCAAAGCTAGAGGGTAATTTAATGTTAATACATGGTACTGGCGATGATAATGTGCACTACCAAAGTGCCGAAATGTTAATATCGGAATTGGTGAAGCACAATAAACTATTCAGCTTTATGGCATACCCTATGTGCGGGCATAGTCTGTACGAGCGTCCGAATACATCATTACATTTGCGTCGTACGATGGAGGATTACTGGTTGAAAAACCTAAGGCCTGGAGGCGAGTAGCACAACTTCATAATTAATTAAAAGAATAAGGTAGCTGTTGTATCTTATACTGTATGTAGGGAATTTGCTTATAAGCATTTTAATCACGTCCACACTTCGTGGTACTTTTCCTTGGCAAGGAGGAGAGGGTTGAAAAACCGTCCCCTCCTGAATTTTAGGAGGGGTGCCGACAGGTGGGGTGGTATAATTGGTTTTATAAGCAATTTCCCTGATACTGTATGGATGACAGCTACCTTTCTGTTTTTTTGGCAATGAGCGGCTATAAATTCATCCATCTATGTAGCAATCGAGTTCAAGCACCAACACCAAAGACTCTATTGTCTATGATTTTTAGTCGATATTCTGGCTTTTTCGTAGGTTCTTCTAGTTAAAAGCGAGACGTTCCTCCATATTTAGTACGCTTTTCTATGAATTTCATCAAATACTATTCAAAAAAGTCAGATGATTCTACGAATTTGATAGAATCATCTCCCAAAAAGTGAGATCGTTCTATCTCCATTATAGAAAGACCTCCCAAAAAGTTAGATTTTCGATACTTTAATTTAGCATATTGTCTCTAAAGGGCAGAGTTTTTATTATGCTGGGTTATTAAGGGCATGAACAAGTAACCTTGTTTAGGCGAAAAGCTAGGCTCCCGATTGTTTCCAGCACATCTAATATCGCCAAAGTTGGAATTTCCTTAACTCTTTATCACCTTTGCTGGCCTAATTATTTGATTTTAATATGTCACGTCCAACTCCGCTCAAAATTTCGTTTATGCGCCTATCAATACTATTACTTGTTACAGTTGTTATATCGGCTTGTCAACCTAAAAAAAAATTTCAACGCAACGAGGGCTTAATTTTTGGCACCATTTATCACATGACCTATGAAGCTCCACAGGATTTGTCCGACACCATTCAAAGTACTCTTAATGCCTTTGATTGGTCCATGTCAACTTACAAAGAAGAGTCTGTAATTAGTAAGCTTAATCGCAATGTTTCAAATGAAACAGACATTTATTTTCGTCAAGTATTTAACAAGGCCCTGGAAATCACAAAAGAAACCAGTGGAGCCTTTGATATGACGGTTGCTCCTTTGGTAAATGCATGGGGTTTTGGTTTTTCTAAAAAAGATAGCCTGACTGATGGCGGCATTGATTCAATTATGACTTTTGTTGGAATGGATATGTTGCAACTGAATGGAACGAAACTGGTGAAGCAGAAGCCTGAAATAATGCTTGATGGAAGCGCCATTGCTAAAGGTTTTGCTGTAGATGTAGTGGCTGATTTATTAGAAGCATACGATGTGGATAATTATATGGTTGAGATAGGCGGAGAAATGCGTGTTAAGGGTCATAATCCTAAAAATACGGCATGGCGTGTTGGTATTGATCAGCCAATTGATGATCCAGAGGTACTCAATCGCCAGTTACAAGAGATTATTGGCATTAGTGATTTGGCGTTAGCCACATCAGGTAATTATCGCAATTTTTACATTAAGGACGGTAAAAAGTACGCGCATACCATTAGTCCTTTCACAGGCTATCCAATAAATCATCAGTTGTTAGGAGTATCGGTATTAGCTTCAGACTGTATGAGTGCCGATGCCTATGCTACTGCATTTATGGTATTGGGTTACGAACAAAGCATTGCAATTGTTGAAAAGAATGCTGATTTAGAGGCTTATTTTATTCTCGCCGGTTCAGGCGACGGATATGAAATTAAAATGAGCACAGGTTTTTCCAAATATCTTATTGACAAGTTGTAAAACACGAGCTAACTTGCAGTTTCGAATGAGGGAACTAAACAAATTTGTTAACCAAATTAATCAAATGGCTCATGAAAAAAATTGCAAGTTATGGATGGTTTATTCTAGTTATAGCATTATTAGTAGGTGCTTGTGAAGGAGTAAACGAAGAACCAAATCCAGATGTTAGTGACTTATCTTTAGAAGAGGCAGTTAATGGTGCTGCCCTAAACATTGATGCTGCAGTTGAGGATATTGAAGCCTCATACGCTTATCAATTGTTTGCTACGCAGGCAAGAACAAAAGGAGGGAGCGAGGAGGATGCGCCAACGGCTAATATGTACCTCGAGGATATAATGGGTGTTTACGAATATGCCCCATCTGATGATGATGGAGGTAGTAAAACACAATCGAAATGTGAATCCATTTTTAAACGTACAGGAGACAGTGAGTGGTTAGTGGTTTACATGCCATTTGAAAAACTATTGCAGCCAAAACAGCTATTTGAGTACGATTCAGAAAGTGAGATTGTTAATAACTTAATGATCAATACCACTGAATATCTCTATGAATCATCACAAAAAGAGAAGTGGATGAAGTATAATTTGGCATCTAACTTTATGGTGGATGAGGAGTATGCCGGGCATTTGTGGGTTCAAGAAGAGAAGCAAGGTTTTTTGAATGTTAAAAACAGTTCAAAGTTTGGCTTTACCGATGAGCATTTTATCAAAGTAATGACACAATTCAATGATACTTTGTTAATTAGTTATGGCTTGGAAAATGCCAATGAAGAGAAGTTGTACTGTGAAACCATATCATTTGTGTTATCAGGTTTGGGCCAAAATGCCAATTTGCAGTTTGCCTACGAAATGCAGATTGGTGATGTGCGAATTGTTAAAACCTTAGATGAAGAAGTGCAATTGGTGTATCACATTTATAAAGGCGATGTATTGCAAGAGAACGCCATGGTAGAAGTGATAATGCCTGAGGGTGAGTCCGCAACAAGCTATAACTGCCTATTTATGCACAATAACAAAGATTTAAAAATCACGTTTGATGATGAGTCAGAAGTGCTATTGTCCGATCTGTTAGGCGATTCGCAAGACGTATTATCTGGTTTGTTCTCTACAATGAAAGATATGTACCTATCTAAAGTAATTGTCAATCATTTGGCCTGGACTATTTATGCCGAACAAAATTGTGACGACGATGAAGGATAGAATACTTCAATAAAATTGAAAGTTGGGTTTGGGTGCGATTATAGTTGAATGTAAAAAGAGGTTTTCAGTAGAAAACCTCTTTTTATATACTAACAACTAGTTGTGTTACTTTCATATTCTCCATCAAGCTTTAGGGGCTTGATTTTAAATGCTTCTTTGCGGGCTAATTTGTCTTGTGTTGTTGCACATTGTATACCTTTGTCATTTAAGGCTTTATTACCACCAATATGGGTATTGGGGAACTTACCATTCTTTTGAAGCAGAATGCGTATTGACATCAACGCAAAAACAATTCCCATTAAAATAATCGTCAATATTAAAACCGGCCACATATCTATCCCTTTTTTAATTCGGTACAAAAGTACTAAAATTTGTTATTAGGCAAACAAAGCAAGCCTTTCATATGTTTGATAGATGCCCAATAAATTATGATACAATCTTACTAGATTTGTATTCAGCAACTAAATAGTAAAAAATTCATTATATGTCAGTAGATGGAAGTGAGCTCAGTTTTATTGAGTTTAAGAAGGAAGTGATTACCGACTATAAAATTGCCTGTGTAAGCCGTCAAATGAGCTTGCTTGCACGTAAAGAGGTTTTAGGAGGAAAAGCGAAATTCGGAATTTTTGGCGATGGCAAAGAAATCCCCCAGATTGCCATGGCAAAACAATTTAAAAATGGCGATTGGCGTTCAGGTTATTATCGTGATCAAACATTTATTTTGGCTGCCGGAATGACAACTCCCAAAGAGTTTTTTGCTCAATTATACGGAGAAACGCGGACAGAATTAAATCCTGATAACGGAGGTCGTTCATTTAATAATCATTTTGGAACACGTACAATTGATGAAACAGGAGCGTGGAAACGCTTGACTGACTTAAAATGTACCTCCTCAGATATTTCTCCAACAGCGGGTCAAATGCCTCGGTTGGTTGGTTTGGCAATGGCATCTAAATTATATAGAAACAATCCTGGCTTAAAGGAATTTGATCAATTTAGTATTAATGGTAATGAAGTGGCTTTTGGTACCATTGGTGATGCCAGTACATCAGAGGGTCATTTTTTTGAAACGTTAAATGCCGCAGGAGTTTTACAAATTCCAATGGCTGTTTCGGTATGGGACGATGGTTATGGAATATCCGTGCCTAAAAAGTTTCAAACTACCAAAGAAAGTATCAGTAAGGTTCTTAAGGGCTTTGAAAAAGGAGCCAAAGATAAAACCGGTATGCTTATATACACGGCTAAAGGTTGGGATTATGCCGGCTTATGTCAGATGTATGAGAAAGGTATTAAAAGATGTCGCGAAGAACACGTGCCAGTTCTGTTCCATGTAGAAGAGCTAACACAACCAGTTGGTCACTCAACCAGTGGTTCACACGAACGTTATAAGTCTGCGGAACGTCTTCAGTGGGAGAAAGATTACGATGGTTTGGTGCAAATGCGCAAATGGATGCTTGAAAGTAAACTAGCTTCAGATGAAGAGTTAGATGTGATTGAGCAAGATGCTTTATCTGAAGTTAAGCAGGCGCAAAAAGAAGCTTTTAAGGAGTTTAATGATGCCTTTAAGCTGGAACGAAAGGAATTGCTGAGTATCATTACTAAAAAGGAGTGTGTTTGTAACGAGATAAAGCAGGATAAAATTGACGGGATTGTCAATGAATTGAAATCCAGTTTAGCACTCAATAGAAAAGAAATACTCAGCGCTGCACGCAAAGTGCTCCGTCATTACTGTTCGGCATGTGAAAAGCCAAATAGTATGAAAGCTCAATTGAAAGAGTGGGTTAAGAAATACTTTGATGAGGGATGGGAAAATTATAGCAAGTGGCTTTATAGTGAGGATGAGTTCTCTGCTTTAAAGGTAAAACCTGTTGACCCTGTTTTTGATGCCAACTCAAGCAAAGTGCCAGGCAGGGAAATACTTCGTGATAATTTTGATTATATATTCAAAAATAATCCACGTGTAGTTACTTTTGGTGAAGATACAGGCTTTCTGGGTGGTGTTAACCAAACACTGGAAGGCATGCAAGAAAAATATGGGGAGTTGCGAATTCGTGATACAGGTATTCGTGAAACGACCATTATGGGTAAAGGTATTGGAATGGCTTTGCGAGGACTGCGTCCTATCGCTGAAATACAATATTTCGATTACATACTCTATGCCCTACAAACCATGAGTGATGATTTAGCCACAACACGCTACCGAACAAAAAACGGACAGAAAGCGCCGGTTATTGTTCGTACCCGAGGACATCGTTTAGAGGGAATTTGGCACAGTGGATCTCCATTGAGCATGGTTATTAACTCCATTCGTGGGGTATACGTATGTGTGCCGCGCGATATGACACGAGCCGCTGGTTTTTATAATACCTTATTAGCGGCCGATGATCCGGCTTTGGTTATCGAACCTTTAAATGGTTATCGTTTACGTGAGCAGTATCCAGCCAATATTGGCGAATTTAAGGTGCCATTAGGTATTCCTGAAATTATAGAAAAAGGGAGCGATGTTACACTGGTTACCTATGGATCATGTGTGCGCATTGCACAAGATGCCGTTAAGCAATTGGCTGAAATAGGAGTGTCGGTCGAACTGATTGATGTACAAACCTTGCTGCCTTTTGATATCAATAAGGTGATATTGGAGTCTGTTAAGAAAACCAATCGCGTGGTATTTTTTGATGAGGATGTACCAGGTGGTGCAACAGCATATATGTTACATAAGGTGGTGGAGGAGCATGGTGCGTTTTACCATTTAGATGCTTCGCCTAAAACCGTGACGGCTAAAGATCATCGACCTGCTTATGGTACGGATGGTGATTACTTTAGTAATCCAAATGCCGAGGATGTGTACGAAGCTATCTATGCTTTGATGGCTGAATCTGATCCAATGCGCTTTCCTGCAATTTATTAATAACCCGAGTTCGATTAAAATTAAACAGCACAGATTTTATTAAATGACTGATATACAATATAAATTTTTGAAGCATAGCGAGCTATCGTGATGAAATTTAGAGAAGTAGATCAGTTATTTAATAAAAAGCCTGACTTTCCACTTGTAAACAACTATTTTCTTCGTCATATTTGCTTACCATTACTTGTTCCGCGTTAAGCGGAAGCCCGCTCCCGAAAAATCGGGACTAGTTATGCCTTCGCAAAGATTCCTTGAAACCAATTATTTACAAGCGGTCTGAGCTATTAATTTTATGTCGAACTCGGGTTAATATTAAAAGCTATCAGTCATTTGTATGTGGCTGATAGCTTTTCTTCTACACTACTTTCCCTTTTATCCGAATAAAAACAAAGAGTATTGCTCCTGCAAGTATGTAGGAGAAGATGACAGGCACTCCAAATGCTGATGGAAGTGTGCCGGCAAGCAATGCAATGGATCCAACCAATAAGGCATATGGCATTTGCGTGCGCACGTGATGAATATGGTTACACGAGCAAGCTAATGAACTCAAAATAGTAGTATCAGAAATAGGGGAACAGTGATCGCCTAATACAGAGCCAGCTAATACACATGAAACAGCATTGTAAAAGAGAGGTAAAATAGCTTCTGTATCCATGCCAGCTTCCAGTCCAATTTTCCAAATGGCGGGAAGTATTAAGGGATAAATTATAGCCATGGTACCCCAACTTGAACCAGTGCTAAAAGCAATAGCTGCAGCAAATACAAATGTGAGTGCCGGTATAAATTCCGGACTGATATTGATGGCTGTTAATATGCTGGTAATGAATTCAGCCGTGTGCAAGTGATCTGTTAAAATGGCCAGTGACCAAGCCAGTGAAAGAATTAATATGGCATGAAACATGGTTTTAAAACCATTAATCAGTCCTTCTATACTCTCTTTTAAATTGAGTATTCCTTGTGATGTGGTGAGTAATAATGCCGCAAAAACGCCAGCCAGCGATGACCAGATAAGGGCATTAAATACATCGGCATCGCCAATGGTTTGAGATAGTTTAGTGGTAAAGCTAAGGCTAGCATTACCCCAAACATTAACATTCCAACCCGTGTATATAAGGCCAGTCATAGTGCCAATAACCACAATTAGAACCGGTATGCCCGCATTGTACCATCTTGGTTTTACATCTTCTGAAACCTCAAGCTCTTTCATTATTTGCGGCGATCGGCCACTCTTCTTAATGTCTTCGGGATTGGACTGAATAGCTTGTTTTTCGGCTTTTAGCATAGGGCCGAAATCTCTCTTTTGCCAAATAAGTAGTGGAACAAAAAAGAGTGTTAATAAGGGGTAGAATGAATATTGCAATGATTGAAGAAATACCGAATAAGCTGACATTTCAAGGCCTATTTCAATGATGCCTTGTTGAATATAGCTTAATTCAGCGCCAATCCAGGTGGTAATAAATGCAATGGCAGCTATGGGCGCCGATGTCGAATCGACCAAATAGGCTAGTTTCTCACGTGATATCTTTAATTTATCAGTTACCGGACGCATGGTATTACCCACAACGAGCGTATTCGCGTAATCATCAAAAAATATTAAAAGCCCCATCAAGTAGGTAATCATTTGTCCTGAACGACGATTGTTAGCGTATTTTGATAAAATATTAACAACGCCTTTCATGCCACCATTAAGGGAAATAAGTGTGACCATTCCGCCTATCAGCATACTAAAGATGATTATAGATAAATGCTCGTGGCTTAATAAGGCCTGCATTAAATAGGTGTCTATTATGGCAAAAGCACCTTTAAAAACTGCCACAAATAAGCCTATGCCCGAGTATTTATAAATAACACTTGTGCCAATTAATAAGCCAATAAATAGCGATGAAAAGACTTCTTTGGTAATGAGCGCCATTAAAATGGCAATAAGAGGTGGAAGTATTGATAACCATAAGGGAATGGGTGTAATGTTCTTTTTTTCAACCCTATTTTGATGAATCAGTTGTATTTCCGTTGTTTCGCGAAAGGTATATTGGCAATAAAACCCCTCATCATCCATTTTTATTTCCCGTTTGGTACCATCAATAAGTAAAATAGGTTGAGCAAAGTTGTCGGTAGGTGCGCTTTCAATTCGAATGGTTGTATTCACACTACTCATAATCGCCGGCGGCAAAATAAGGTGACTTTCATTGGAAGAATTACCCAAAAGAATAGTTGGTGAAATAATTGATGATAGTAAAAAGATGAATGAGAATAAGATAAAAGCCTTTGTGCGCATAGTTTATTTTTTCACGAAGTTTAAATGTAAGCATATTGTGATTAAAAATAAACTATTTGCAAGGTGCAAATACTGGATGAAAACTGGACGGATAAATTCAATCACGGCAATCGCATTTAAGATTCAACCACTTTGTGGTTGTTATTAAAAGGTATATATCATACCCCCTGCATTCCATGCAGGGTTATTAATATTAAATCCTTTTCAGGATTTATCACCAACAACCACAGCGTGGTTGAATAAGAATAACCCCAGATAAAATCTGGGGCAGATTAAAATTCTCATTTATAGAATCCTAAAGGGATTCAACTTTTAAATGCGATTGCCGTGCAATTGGACTCAATCCTTATTTATAATCTTAAGAAATAGTAGGTGGAGTACATGCCGTTATTGTCAATTGATATTTTATTCTAAAAAGCTTCATTCAGAGGGTACTTACATCCCTAACGTATTATTACAAGTGTTGCGTTTGCATTTTATTGAGACTATGCGCTAGGTAGTTATTTTGTTAAAACCAATGTTTAAATTGATGAATATTGATCTATTTGCGAGCAACCTTTAATTAAATTTATTACATTTAAACAAGCAGTTTAATATATGAAGAGTTTGAATTTTGACATATTTAAAGGGCATAAGCCGGGATTAGAACCTGAAATTGGACGGGTTTTAATTGCAGAACCTTTTTTACAAGGCCCCTATTTTAACCGCTCTATTGTGATTATTACAGAACATGGAGCTGATGGTGCGGTGGGGTTTGTTTTAAATAAATCATCGGAATTATATCCCGATGAGGTGATTGAAGACTTGTTTAACTTCAAAGGAGAATTATACGTAGGCGGGCCAGTTGCATCTAATACATTATATTTTATTCATAGTTTGGGCGATAAGGTGCCCGACTCGGTTAAAATAACCGATACATTATATTGGGGAGGTGATTTTGAAGTAATTAAAAACTTGATTAACACAGGAATGGCCGATTATTCACAGGTGAAGTTTTTTGCTGGATATTCAGGATGGTCGCCAGGGCAGTTGGAGAGTGAGATTAAAGAAGAATCGTGGATTGTAGCCAATGTTGATGACAAGCTAATAATGGATGATGATATTGACCATATTTGGAAACAAGCAATGGAGGGCTTAGGCGATATTTTTAAAGCTTGGACTAATTTTCCAGAGAATCCATCATATAATTAGTGATATCCTCGTGAAGAAGACGACTTATTTTCTTGCTCATATTGCAGAAGTAACGTTTATCCTTAAGGCCTACCACCCATTGAATACCCTGAATAGCATTGCTTAGGAAAATTTCATCAGCCGCCAACAGTGTTTCAAAATTTGTACCTCCAACTTCGAGAATAGGGATTTTATTCGAGCGTAGAATGCGAATAACTTGTTTACGCATAACACCATCAACACAA
This sequence comes from Carboxylicivirga sp. M1479, assembly GCF_007097485.1. GTDB lineage: Bacteria > Bacteroidota > Bacteroidia > Bacteroidales > Marinilabiliaceae > Carboxylicivirga. The sequence goes on from NZ_VKDE01000013.1 coordinate 90,402, forward strand.
CCGGATGATCGAAGAGGGGTAAAAACAGTACCATCTTTAATCCAGAATAGATTAGAAGCCAAACCTTCTATCAGTTCATGTTTGGCATTACAAATAAGAACATCGTCTTTTTTTTGCTCAGTTTTGTAAATGCCTGCGAGAATAAATAGGAGCGAATTAGCCGTTTTGTATAAGCTAATACGACTCATGGCTTTCTGTTCGTCGTCAAATATATCAACTAGCAAGCCTTTGCTGTTCAGTTGGTAAGGGCTTGAGCTAAGGTGTGATGTTTCTATCAGGCAGTTAACCTTATTGCTACTAGGTGTATAAAGGCCTCCATCTTCACGAAAAACCGTTAGGCGAACACGTACATCGCCAAATAACTTGTTTTTTTGGATGAGAGAGCTTATTTGCTCGGACAGAATATTGGCCGGCGGCAGACTTTTTATGTCCATTTTTAACAAGCTCATACCATTGATTAAGCGTTGGTAATGATCTTGAAAATACGCCGGCTTTTGATGCATACATCTGATTGTTTCAAATAAAGCATCTCCATAACGAAATGCTCTGTTAGCGGTATAAAAAACAGGCTTGTCCTCCTTTATTTTAATACCGTTTAATGAGATGTATGCTGCCTGATCCATTAAAGTCCGGTAATTTGTTTGCAAATAGAAACAATGGATGAGTTACTCTCAATTTTAAAGCATTGCTTAAGGCAAGCTGCCTCACCTGCTTCAATGTCCCTGTCTGAATCGCCAATTAAAAATGATTTGCTTTTATCGATCTGGTGCTCGTCAATGGCTTGCAAAATCATTCCTGGAGATGGTTTACGACAATCACAGGCCTCAATGTCGCTGTGATGAGGGCAGTAATAGATGTCAGTAATACGAATGTCTTCATCAAACATTTCCCCTAAAAAGTAGCCGTGTACCTTTTCAACATCGTCTTCACTATATTCCCCTTTGGCAATACCGCCCTGGTTGGTTATTATAAAAAGCTTGTATCCTGCTTTCTGAAGAAGCTGAAGCCCCTCCACAATGCCGTTATTTATCTTGAAGTCTTTTGTTTTGTATATGTAATAGTGGCCTTCGTCATTATTGATAACCCCGTCTCGGTCGATAAATACTGCTTTGTTTTTCATCTGTATATAATTTATTATTCTATTTCCCCTGTATTCCTACTTAAAACAACGTACTGTTGATATAGTGTGCTACGAAAAAAATGATGCTTATTTATTTCAAACTACAAAAATACTCGAAATTCATTAAAAAAGCGGATAAGAAGAGATGGATTAAGAATAATAGGGAAGATAAAGCCGTAAACAGCACCCCAAAAGTGGGCATCATGACCAATGTTATCAACATTCTTTTTTGACATAATGCGAGAATAGATAAGGTAGCCAATGCCCAGTACTATACCTGGGATAGGTATGAAATATAGGTAGATAATGCGAAATGGATCGTAAAGGATGCTGGCGAACACAACAGCAGAAACTGCCCCTGAGGCACCAATGGCGTTGTAGTTATAATTATTTTTTTCTTTTAAATAAGAGTATATGCTTGATATTACAATGGCAGAAAAGAAGAAGAAGATAAATACGATGCTGCTATTCCCAGGTAAACTAACCAGGAAATACTGTCGAACCGGACCGCCAAAAGACCATAAAACAAACATGTTTATTAATAAGTGCATCCAACTGCCATGAAAGAAGCCATGACTGATCCATCTTACATATTCTTTACGATTTTTAATTTGCCATGCATTAAACTGATACTTGTAAAGAAGCTCTGGCTGACTGAAACCAGCAATGCTAATTAGTCCGATGATGATTATAATGATGATTGAAATATCCATGATAGTTAATAATGGTTATTGATTAATTATCAATTGTAAATGTTTAATGTATTAATCCGAATTCGATTAAAATTTAAGAGCTCAGAATTTATTAAACATTTATCATTAACAATTATAAGTTAGTGCATAATTTTAAAAACCAATTCCTTTAATAATTCTCCTGATTCTGTGGTTGAACTGCCAAACCCTTTTGATTTCATGTCATACTCCCGAATAAGGCTAATCACTTGAATCACTTTACGAGCTGGATAATGGCGTGCACCAGTTGTGTAATCAGCAACAAAAAATGGATTGATTTTCAGAGCTGAAGCAACCGCATTTTTCGATTTATCGGGTAAGTAGTAAAAGGCCAATAATTTTTGAAAGTACCCAAACAATGTCACTGTTGTCATTTGAATAGGGTAGGCTTTAGGGTTCTTACCAAAAGCAAGAATAATCTTGTTGGCTTTTGCAACATCTTTGTTTAATACTGCTTTTTGCAGTTCAAAGTTATTGTAGTCTTTACTAACACCTATGTTTTTTTCGATGTGCGCAGCCGTAATTTGTTGTACAGATGAGCCAATGGCCAGTTCAAGCTTGTCGAGTTCGTGCGCTATCTTTGATAAATCAGTACCCAAAAACTCAGTTAACAAGGCCGAAGCTTTGGGTTCAATCTTTTTACCTTTAACTTGTAGGTAGGAGTTTATCCATTGTGGTACTTGGTTATCGTACAGTTTTTTTGCCTCAAAAAGAACACCGTTTTTCGCAACACTCTTGTAGAATTTCTTCCGCTTATCGAGTGTTTTATAGCGATAATTAATAACGAGGATGGTTGAATTTAACGGGTTATTAGCATAAACCTCCAGGTCTTCTATTTTGGCAATGTTTTGAGCTTCTTTAACTATAATTACTTGATGCTGTGACATCATAGGGAAACGACGCGCAGCATGAATGATTTCAGTTGTATCAACATCTTTACCATACAAAACAGTTTGGTTAAAGCCTTTTTCCTCCTCACTTAACACATTGTCGGCAATGTGTTTGGTAATCTCATCTATAAAATAACCTTCATCACCCATTAAAAAGTAAATGGGACGGTATTTTTTTTGCTTTAATTCTTGTAAAATCTGCTCAAATGTCATTATGCAATCTTAGCTTTCAAATTTTAGGTGTTTCACCGATTTACCACCATTCATAATGGTTGATAAGGCTTTAATACCTAGTTTAATATGTCTTTCAACATAGTTTTGTGTTACAACTTCGTCACTGGCCGTTGTTTTTACCCCGGTTGAAATCATTGGCTGATCAGAAACCAAAAGCAAAGCACCAGTTGGGATGTGGTTGTAAAATCCGACTGTAAAAATAGTAGCAGTTTCCATATCTATGGCCATGGCACGGGTTTTTTCCAGATATTTTTTAAATCGCTGGTCGTATTCCCACACCCGTTTGTTGGTGGTAAAAACTGTTCCTGTCCAGTAGTCCAATTCATTATCGCGGATGGCACTAGATACGGCACGTTGTAGACTAAAGGCCGGAAGAGCGGGAATCTCTGGTGGAAGATAATCGTCGGAGGTTCCATCGCTACGTATAGCAGCAATTGGTAATACTAAATCGCCTAGTTCATTCTTCTTTTTGAGTCCACCACATTTACCTAAAAAAAGAACCGCTTTTGGCGATACTGCACTTAGTAGGTCCATCATGGTTGCAGCATTTGGACTTCCCATGCCAAAATTAATGATGGTAATTCCATTGGCACTGCAATTGGGCATGTTGCCGTTTTTGCCAAGTATGGGTGCATCAAACCATTCGGAAAATAGTTCAACGTAATGATTGAAATTAGTTAGTAAAATGTAGGGGGTAAAATCTTCTAGCTTTCTGCCAGTGTAGCGTGGTAGCCAGTTGTCAACAATTTCTTTTTTAGTTTTCATAAAAGATAATGTATCAGGTTAAGTGTAGTTAACTCATCCTACCTGCTTCGAGTCGAGCTGTGTGTAGGAATTTATTATTCATGCTAAGGTAAGTTTTTCTAATCAAATTGATTTATTTTGTCAAAAAAAAGGGAAGTATGTCTCAACTCAACCTACCACCAGTGCAGTTTAAAACCAAACAAGTAAATGAAAAAGTGCAGGTGTTTGATGAGGTTCGTAAAAAGTATGTGGTACTAACACCCGAGGAAAGGGTGCGTCAGCATTTTCTTCATTTTTTAGTAAAACAGCAAGGTTATTCTCCTGGTCTTATTGCGGTGGAAATGTTGGTAAAGGTGAATGGTTTAAGTCAGCGTGCTGACATTGTTTTGTATAACAAAAAAGGAAAGCCCAGTATTATTGTGGAGTGCAAAGCACCCGAAGTACCAATTACCCGTAAAACATTTAATCAGGCGGCACGCTATAACATGCCTTTGGATGTGGATTATTTAATAGTGACCAATGGAATGCAGCATTATTGCGCTCAGTTGCAAGGTAAAGATGGAGCTTATGAATTGCTGAAATCAATACCCATGGCTAAAGATGTTTACCTTTAGCTTACTTGATAAGTTGATACATGCATTCATCGGCATAGCCATTTTTGGTTTTACGCCAGTCTTTTTTTATTCCTATTAATTTGAATCCTACTTTTTCGAACAGAGCAAGGCTAGCTGTATTGTCGACAGAAATATTAGCGTATAGTTGATGTAGTGCCAGATTGTTAAAGCAATAGTCTTTAAAAAGCATCAGAGCCTCGTAAGCAAAGCCCCTTTGTCGGTATACAGCATTTATAATGATGCCGACACCTCCACGTTGGTGGAAAGGATCAAAATCAAATAAGTCGATCATGCCGATTACTTGCTTGGAGTTTTCAAGCTCAATGATCAGACGTAACTGTTTTGTTTGAAAAATATCGAGTTGTGCTTGCTCAATATACTTTGTAAGCTGGTGTTTAGAAAAAGGGGTGAGCGTATTGCTCACCTCCCATATTTCCATATTATTTTCCCATTGGTAGAGCAGATGAATGTCATCTGGCTCCAGGGCTCTTAAAACCAACTCTTCGTTGTTCATTATTCATTCATTAATTGCTCATATTGCTTGATGTCTCTTACAAAGCTATCTTGCCACAACTTGGTATTAAGCACCTTTTCTTTACCTTTTAAAGCGGCTTTATAACCTTTAAAGGAACCATATGAATAGCGGTAAAAACCATCGGTACATTTGTATTCTTTAATTAAGTCATGCTCTAGGCCAACAAATACATCATACGATGATAGTGCTTGTTTTAATGATAGAATTTGAACGGTGTAATATGGGATGCCATCTGAAGTATCAAGAGCTTGAACAACTTTTACAGTTTCTTCCTCTTCGCTTTCAGGAACCGGTTTAGCATCGGCTAGCATCATTACATCATCAAGATTGCTTGCCGTACTTGAACTCTTATAAGTCATTTCACGCGTAACATCTAATGTTGTGCTTTGCTCTTCGAAACCAAGGCCTGAATACTCAACAACATATTTGGCATCTGCTTCTAATATTAAAACATATTTACCTGTGCCAGGATGAGGACGATATTGACCAACAGGAGTGGTTTCTCCCTCACGAGTAACTTTTATTACCACATTTTCAATTGGGGCATCGTTTGTTGAATTAATACATCCTTTGATAACTGCTAAACGGTTAATCTCAGGCTCTTCATATTCAATTAAATAAATGTCTGTTCCGCCGTAATTGTCATCATAGCGAGCTGATGCATAGTAGGCAACATTGGGTGTAGTTGTTGGTACGAAAAAGAAATCATCGTCGGGAGTATTAATCGGGTAGCCCATGTTAATAACTGGACCCCAATTGCCCTCGTCATCCATTACGCAGTAAAAAATATCGAACTGTCCCATGGAATTATGCCCCTCGGAGCTAAAATACATTATTTTACCGTTGGGGTGAAGAACAGGCGTTTCTTCATCATACATGGTATTGAAAGCTTGCATATTCTCGGCTTTTCCCCATTCTCCATTAGGTAATTTTCGCACTCGGTAAATATCTAATCCACCCATTCCGCCGGGGCGGTTACTGGTAAAATATAGGGTTTGTTTATCAGCAGTTGCCGTTAAATGTGTCTCTTCGTATTTTGAGTTAATGGGGCTCACAGCTTTAACGGGTTCACTCCAGGTAGAACCATCGAACATGCTTGAGTACAAATTAGCACCATCAATATCATTGCGATAGATAACTAGTTCTGTGGCTTGAGCAGAAATGGCTACGCCTGCTTCGTGACCTGGTTTTTTGAATAACTCTTGTAATGATTTTGCTTTTTTCCACTCATTATCTTCTTTTGATGATGAATAGATACGTTCAGCATATTGTCCATCAAAAAGTAAGTCGCTATAACTTGAGGCTCGACGTGAAGTGAAAAATAACTGGCTTTGATCAGCAGATATCATTGGACTGTGATCGTCGTACTTGGAATTAATATTCGGACCAAGATTCTTTACTTTGAGCACTACAGGAGATTGCATTAGTTCAATGGCATTTTCACAAATCTCGATTTCTCTTAGTGCTTCTTGTCTTAGTAAATCATCTTCAGCTGGTAAAATAGCAATCAACTCTTCGTAGGCGGTAATGGCTTTTTCTTGCTCTAATAAGTATTGGTATGATTTTCCGATTGATAATTGAATATCAACACCTATATCTCCAATTTTCTCATCATCTTCCAGTAAGTTATATGCTTTCTCAAAATACACAATAGCCGTATCTGGCCCATCAGAAGTGTTGAGGTAGCAGTTACCAATATTGTACAAAACAGCTACATTTTCAGGGTTGGTTTCTAAAATATCAGCAAATAATTTAATGGCTTCACCGAAAGCTTCATCATTGGCTAACTTAACAGCTTCATTGAATTTTTTGGTGTCGACTTTAGTTTCTGTTTGTGCCCCCGATAAGTGACAAAAGAGAAGGAAGATAGCAACAATTAGTGCCTGTGGTCGTGTCATACCTTAATTACTTAGTGTTTGGTTTTAATAAATAACTGTGCAAAATAGTTAAAAATGTGTTTCTACAGCCTGTTACAAGTCTATTTTTTATTAACATACCCTTGTGCTTGATTGATAGTCGAAATGAGTGTGTGAAAGGAATATGTCAAATTATCTTCAAGCTTTATTATTGTTTTTTTATTAATACTGGATCTAGGTACGTGGCACTAGCTCTTGTTTTGTAATTAGAGCGATATGGAATTTCAATCTCTTTCGATTGACTAACCATACCAGGTGTATCAATGGTCATGGTGTAACTCACCCCAGTAGGAAGGATCATGGTGTACTTTCCACTACTTGCCTGCGGCTTATAAGTGCCAATGTATTCGTTAGAGTCAGTGCTTGTGATGGTTATTTTTGATGATACAGAGGGCTGTCCGGATTCTGTAAAGAGAAAACCAGAAATAACAGCTAAGGATCGTTCATCAGAAGCTGGAAATTCAATAATATATATGTCAGAACCGCCAAAACCACCACTTCTCTCTGATGCAAAATAAACGCGCTGTCCATCTAAGGTAGGCAGGAAAAATAAATCGTCACCAGGCGTATTGATTGGGTAGCCAATGTTCATCGCTTTGCTCCATTGTCCGGTGCTGTCTTTTTCAGATTTAAAAATATCGTAACCGCCCATTGAGTTGTGGCCCTCAGAGGCAAAAAATAGAGTCTGCCCATCATGTGATAAAAAAGGGCTCTCCTCATTCTTAGTGGTGTTGATGTTTTCGCCCAAAAGCATTGCCTTGCTCCAGGTGCCATTGGGTAGCTTATTGGTAACAAAAATGTCTTTTCCTCCCATGCCATCAGGTCTGTCGCTTACAAATAGTAAGGTGTTACCATCTAGTGAAAAGCTGGCATGGCTTTCTTCGTAGGAAGTATTAATGGGTTTCGGTAATTTTTCAGGCTGACTCCATTTATCATTCTTTAAATGACTAAGGTAAAGGTCGCCGTTATTGTCGTTACGATACATGATCATTGTTTGTCCATCAGAACTTAAACTGCAAGTGGCATCGTACTCATTAGTGTTGACGGTTTTACCAGCATTTTTAGCTGGGAGCCATTTGCCATCGCGCCATATGGAAGTGTAAATGTCTTCTGAAAATACGGTGTTACGTGTTGTTTCTTTACCTAAACCATGTTTATTAGAGGTAAACATGAGCAAGTTTTCATCGCCAGATATCACGGGGCTGTGTTCATCGTTTTCAGAGTTGATAGCCTGCCCTAGATTGGTAATTCTAAAGTCTACAGGAGCCTGTTTGAGTTTGGTAGCACTGTGGCAATAGGAGATGTGTTGCTTTAGTAGTTGATGTATTTTTTCTCGCTTCGGAGGCACTGTATCTTTCAATTGCTCAAACAGATTTAGGGCCTTATCAAATTCGTAATTCAAATGATAAGCTTGAGCTAAATGAAAATTAGCTTTTATGGCATTGTCATTTTTTGAAGAGTACAGACCAAATTGTTCTTTCGCACGTGAAAGTGGCAGAATTGCATTTTTTGTTTCGTGGTTTAAATTCAGCAAGCAAATACCTTGCATTAAAAAAAGATAAGCATCCTGTGGATGTTTTATTTGAAGTTTTTTAATGTCGTTTAGTGCCTCATCATAACGATTATTGCTAATCAATATCTCAATGGGAAGAATATCTTTCTTTCGGAGTTTCTTACCAGCAATATCCATTATTGAGATGGATGAGCAAATGAGGATAAGAAGTAGGTTTTTTATCATGAGAGCGAGTTTGAAAATGCATAATGCGCATTAAAAATGCAAAAATCATTTGCTGCACGCAAATCAAAGTACCATAAATCGTAATGCTTTTGGTGAGAGTGAGCTTATTGTAGGTGAATGACATGCCCTTTGTTGGCAGCACCATCACTAATAATGAGTGTAGACTTGTCTTGAGGTAAATAACCGTAGGTAGATGGGTGAGTTTCCAAATGTTCGATAACGGTCTTGTACTTAAGTAGGTTGAAGTCAAATATAGTTAATTGATCCTGCTTAGGAACATCAAGTGAATCTTGCATTATTATGGACTCATGCAGTGTTTCCTGAAGCTTTTTTAGCAGTTGTTTGTCGTCAGAGATTAATACAATTGACTGATAGTACTTTAAAGGCGTTGGTTTGCTAGGACCAAATGCTTTTGCCTGAACCAATTTTAGTGCTGTTAATAACTTAATACTTAGCCAAACAGTAAAGTTGGTAACAATTGATTTGTTTTGTTTGATGTGTAGTTTGTAAAACAACCACATTGAATGGTAAAAGTGCCAAACAATGCTTAAGCTATGCTTTGTGCTCTGTCCTTTAAAATGAATGATGGGACATTGAGGTAAGTAGGTGTTTTTTTGATTCTTTTTTTGCAGGCGGCACGATAGGTCAATATCCTCACCATACATAAAAAACGATTCATCCAGCAATGTGAAATTTCCCTTGTTATCGCGAGGCATGGCTAAAAAAGCTCCTGACAAAATATCGACTTGGTGTTGTTCATCAATCGGTAAGTGTCCTTCGTAATATTTGGCAAGTCGTTGCGATTGGGGGCGCCACTTGTAGAGTCCAAATATCTTATATAAAGAGGTTGTTAATTTAGGGAACCCGCGTTTCGATTCTTTCAAAAATTCACCATTACCATCCAACATTTTCACACCCAGTCCATTTGTTTCAGGATGTCTTGTGTGAAAGGTAATAATTTTTGAGAATGTATCTTCAGCAACCAAAGTGTCGGGGTTTAGCAGTAAAGCTAATTGTCCATTTGCGTTTTTTAAAGCTAGGTTGTTGGCTTTAGCAAAACCTAAATTTTTGGTGTTTTGAATGATTTTAACAAATGGATAGTCGGATTGAACCAGCTTGATTAGCTCCTGGTTATTGGAGTTATCAACTAATAAAACTTCAATTGAATTATTTTGTATAGCTGATTTTACCGAGTCGAGCGTCAGTTTTAAAAATGCAGGTGCATTATAACTGACGATTACAATCGATAATTCAAACTCAAACTGATTCATAAGGTACTTGCTTCGATACTCTATGAACGTGAAAATTTATGAATTGTTATTTATTGCAGAAAATAGCTTGTAAAAAACCACATAAGGTTCGGCGCTGAGCTTTTTGATAGTTGGCTTTGAATCGATCCGTTTCACTTTTAGACGCTTCTTTATTAATCCATTGCCAAATTTCGCCCCACCCCATAAATCCACCAACGTTACGGTCGTCAATAAAAATATCAGCATTCACTTTTCTGCTCATATTATCATTAATTTCTTCCTCAGGGTGGGTTCTGTTAACCGCATAAAACTCAATACCTCTTTTTTGACAGTATTCAATTGCAGCATCAAGTTCTTTACCCGATCGAATTGTCCATAAAATGAGCAGGTGGCCATCTTTTTGAAGTGACTTTAGTGTTTCAAAAGCAAATATTTTTTCTTTACCAATGGCAGGGTATTTATGCTCTACAATGGTACCATCGAAATCAACAGCTATAATCATGGGCTCAATTTATAATTCTGACTCTTGAATATTTAACTCTTCTAAAACGCTTTTTCTTCTAGGATAGTTAAGCAACAGAAATAGATAAACCAACCCAAATATCATTAGTTGGTTGATATTGCCAGTCATTAAATATCCTAAGAGGCTTAACAATGAGATGCCTTCAAGCGTCATTATTTTTATAAAAAAAGCCATGCGGTATTGCTGAAGCTTCCTGGCCGCATCCATATTTTCATCCAGATGTTTTACTTTTCTGTTTTGGAACATATAACTGGCAGGTATTCCTACCAAGGCCAAAATAACAATTAAAGATTTGAGATTGCTTTCGGCATTTGCTTCAAGCGAGTATACAGCTCCTACTTTTGTTATGTACATAAAAGATATAAGTGCAAATATGGCCAGCAAAATGGTAATGATAAAGTAGAGCAGTTTAATCTGCTTTAAGGATTTATGTGCGTTCATGTTATAGTGTGTTTTCAAAAGGTAATCGATTGACTAATGATCGTCCGAGTGTTACTTCATCTGTGTATTCGAGTTCATCACCAATAGATACACCTCGTGCAATGGTAGTTGTTTTAATATGATGTTTCTCAAACTTTTTATATAAATAGAAATTGGTGGTATCTCCTTCCATGGTAGTGCTTAGGGCAAAAATTAATTCTTTCACATCGCCTGATTTAACTTTATCTTCCAAAGGACCGATTGTTAAATCATCAGGCCCTATGCCATCCATTGGTGAGATAACTCCGCCTAGTACATGGTAAATGCCAGCAAATTGCTGAGTGCTTTCAATCGCCATCACATCACGAATACTCTCAACCACACAAATAAGTCCATGATCACGGTTTTGATCAGCGCAAATATTACAAGTTTCGCTGTCAGAAATATTATGGCAGCTTTTGCAGTACATAATTTCCTGACGCATATTGTGCAATGTGTCAGCAAATTTAAAAACCATGTCCTTTTCTTGCTTTAACAGGTGCAGCACCAAGCGAAGAGCCGTTTTTTTTCCTATACCCGGAAGCTTGGAAAATTCATTAACCGCACTTTCTAACAACCTGGATGGATATGATGATGGTGTCATAATCTATACTTCCTCAATTTGGCGCTAAGATAGTAAAGATTGTAAACTAGCAGTGAGAATGCAGACGGATAATCGTTGCATATATCAATCTAAAATATGTGTCGCTGTTAAAGGTTGGAATTAATAACTAAGATGCAATTATTAGTATTAAACATGTTTAGATTATGCCATTATCTACCAGCAAAATAATGTGTTCTATCATTTTGTCATCCCCATCCTTATGGTATTCGGCTTTGAGGTTTGAACCAAACAGACGGGCTACTCCTTGCCAAAAAAAAGCACTCATACCACCCTTAAAGTGCTTAATCAGCTCATAGCTTGTGTCACCTGTTTCGCGATTGATTAGCTTAATTAATAACTTGCCTTGTGAGAAAGTAAGCTTACGCAATGGTTGTTCGAATTCATCAAACAATTCTCTTTCAGCCTCTTTTAAAAAAGCTTTTTTCTCTTCTTTAGTAGTAAGTGAATCTAAATGCGAATTAATCGCATTTACCTTCTGTCCTGCACTGCGTGCATAGGGAAGTACAACTTTAATATTCCTTACAAACTTACCATATCGTTTTTTGTGACGCTTGTTTTTGAAATGGTAGGGCGGTATAACCGGTATTTCTTTCAGGTTAACGTGTGGCATGGTATCTTTTTCAACAATTCGATGTTGCAAAACAATATTGATAGAATCAGCCAATTCTTGTGCTTCAGTTTTAGGGGCAAACCATGTACTTATGGTTAAAATAACCAAACAAGCTACAAATCGATATTTACCCCTTAAAAGCATATGACAAAAATAGGGTGTAAAAAGGTTTATTAGCAAATTTAATTAATAATGGTGCATCCTTAGTGGTAAGAATTATGTCCTTGTTTAAACTGTGGCAGAATAATTGTTAACACATGCATGAATTTTTAAAATTTGCGATATGAAGATTTTCTATAAGGGATTACTGACTTTAATATTAGTATCAATGGTATTTACATCTTGCGATACCAATTGTGTAAGTGGGAGTGGCGATAAAATTACCACAGCACTTTACCTAGATGATGTGTTAGAAGTAGTAGCCTATGGTAATATGAAAATAAACATTCAGTATGCAGAAGAACAGAGTGTTTCTGTTGTTGGGCATCCAAATATTATTGATTTGTTAAACACACGTATTAGTGGAGGTGTTTGGCATATTGGCTTTAATGCCGATTGTGTATCTGATCTTGATTTAACAGTAAATATATCGTTGCCTGACATAGAAAAGATTGAGATGATTGGCTCTGGCAACATTGTAGTTGATGATTTTTTAGGATTGCATGAGTTAGATATGCGTGTGGTTGGTTCTGGCCATATACTATTTAATGAGCTAAACTGTGAAATTTTTAATATTTATGTTGAGGGAAGTGGTGAGGTTTATGCCAATGATGTAGCCTCTGTTGAAATGTATAATGCAACCGTTATTGGTAGTGGAAAGATTGATACATATAATGTAATTGGCGAAGAGTGTATTGCATCAGTTATTGGCAGTGGAGGTGTTAATTTAACTGCTATTGAAACACTAGATGCTGAAATTGATGGTTCGGGCATAATTAATTACATGGGCAATGCTACTGTTACAAAGCACATTGTTGGTAGTGGCACCGTGATAGATAAGAATTGAAATTTCAAAATCTTATTTGATGAACAGCTAATCGGAGGTTTAAATTAGCTTGAGAAAATTATGGTTTAAATGTTTTTAAGATTGCCTGATACACAACGAATTCATCTTACGAAATCGGGATTGCAAAAAAAAAGTGCTTCCTGCTGCATGGGGGTACAGCAAGAAGCGGGGAGGTATTTAGCACAAGTAAGGAGTGTATTTAAAGTTGTATATTTTGTATGTTCCAACCATTTGTTTTTAAGCGCCTGAAAATTTCTGCAAGTTCGACCTTTACCCGGTGAATATGGCTTGGTGCTTCAAATATTGGCTGACGTATAATTTTTTTTATACGATCAACTCTAAAGTGATAGGACATTAGGATGAATACCAATTGATCCTCGTAATATTTTTTCTTCTCGGTGTAATTAAATTTTGTGTCCATTTGGCTAGCCTTTCGTTTTGTTAATAGTGTATTGCAAAAGTGCTATGATTTACACAAAACAAGAGCTCCAAAAAGATCATGTAAAAGCCTAAAACGCCCAAGTTGCTGTTTTAATAAATAGTGATCTTTCTCTTTAGAATTATATTTAAGCAATACCATGCTTGTTAACAGTTGTTTAGTGTGCATAATTCAAAAGTGTTGTTGGATCTATAACGCCAAACTCAGGTAAATAACTCCCTAAAGAATAATTACTTCGAAAAATATTCTACTTTTGCGGCCTCAATTGTTTCTGATGATAGCTTTTTGGCGCATAATTTTCTTTTCAATATTTATTATTAGTAGTGTTTCAACGAGCACTATTGCGTATGATTTATGCCCGAATGAAACACCCTATTGTTCTACCAAAAGTGTTTTTTCGCAGGATGATTCACATTCATCATTTTATCGTGATGGATTAGCTAGCTATGAGCTGGAAGATGAAACGTTCAAAGAAGTATACAAAAACAATCGGCTTAAGAAACATACTTATCTAGTTTGTTTGTCAAATGTGGGCAAGGGCCAATCAGCTCAACTCTTCAATTCTTTTATTCTTTTCGAAACCGACAATTCCCCTCCGGTTATTAGCTAAAGTTTTATTAAATCCGAAGTATCCATTATACGATAATTTTGTTGTCGAAATAATGAATTTAGGCGGATTAACCTTGGTTTAGAAAATCACACTTTTGGTATTTTACCTAGTGTGATGATGAGCATTAATGCTAGCCTGGGTTTTAACGAAGCAAGCCGCTTCCTTATCGTTAGTAAGCTAAAAGTTAATTTTTTAGAATAGATCAATATGTTTTTTTTAATGTTAGTAGTCTTTGTTGTAGGCTACGGATTAATTGTGTCTGAGCACGTTAATCAAATTAATAAGGCAGCCACTGCTTTGTTAATCGGAACAGTATTATGGGCTTTATATGCCTTGGGTGGAGATGAAATTCTGGCAATGGGAGCTAGTGTCTCATGGAAAGACTATACTGCTGCAGGTGGTTCAGACCTTGTTGCGTTTATTACACATCACGAATTATTTCATCACTTATCAGATATAGCATCCATCTTGTTTTTCTTGATAGGAGCCATGACCATTGTTGAGCTTGTGGATAAATATCAAGGCTTTAGAATAATAACAAGCAAAATTAAAAGCGACAATGTTATTCGTTTGCTTTGGATAATTAGTATTCTCACCTTTTTTATGTCGGCTGTGCTCGATAATTTAACCACCACTATTGTATTAATAACCGTACTTAAAAAGATTATAACTAAGCAGGAGAACCGGTGGGTCTTTGCCAGTGTGGTTGTTCTCTCGGCTAATGCAGGTGGAGCGTGGTCGCCCATTGGCGATGTAACAACCATAATGTTGTGGATTGGAGGACAAGTTACCGCTAGTCACATTGTAGGAAGCTTAATACTACCCAGCTTGGTAAATATGCTAGTATCAACTATGCTGTTCAGTTTCTTTGTTGTAAAGGGGCAGACTGTTAGGCCTGTTTTACCCGCTAATGAAATTTCGGCTTTTACATCTAGGCGCGAACAGGTTTTTATGCTCATCTTAGGTACATTAGCCTTAGTATCGGTGCCTGTTTTTAAAACGCTTACGCATCTACCGCCTTTTATGGGCATGCTTTTTAGCTTGTCTGTTATGTGGATTATGACGGATCGATATCTGAAAAAACGCAGTGCTGAAGATAAGCGCACTCTAACAGTTACAGCGGCCTTAAAAGCGGTAGATATACCAACTATTTTGTTTTTTCTTGGAATATTAAGTGCTGTAGCAGCTTTACAATCAGCTGGTCATTTAGATATATTATCCATTTACTTGAAAGAATCAATCAGTAATATTTATGTGCTTAACATGTTAATTGGCGGTTTGTCGGCTATTGTCGATAATGTGCCATTGGTAGCCGCATCGATGGGCATGTATTCTATTGCAGGAGTAGAGGCAACAGGTGCTGCTATGGATTTTATGCAGAATGGACACTTCTGGACTTTCTTAGCCTATTGTGCTGGTACAGGTGGGAGTATGCTAATTATTGGGTCGGCATCAGGTGTTGCTGCTATGGGCTTAGAGAAGATCAATTTTATGTGGTACCTAAGGCGTATATCCTGGATTGCTTTGCTTGGCTATTTAGCAGGTGCACTAA
This sequence comes from Carboxylicivirga sp. M1479, assembly GCF_007097485.1. Lineage (GTDB taxonomy): Bacteria > Bacteroidota > Bacteroidia > Bacteroidales > Marinilabiliaceae > Carboxylicivirga. Next base: position 105,998 of record NZ_VKDE01000013.1, read on the forward strand.
CTTATTATTTGCAAACAAACTGGTTTTAGTTCAAGGAATCCAATAAGTAAAAATCAAATAATCATGAGCAACAATAAAACAAATAAATATAGTGAGCTAAATGTCACTAGACAGTTTCCGTGTACTTGGATTAGTGTAATTGTTATTACAGTTCTTGTTCTAATGGTACGTCTTATATTAGGTCTGATGTAATTAATTTGCTTGGTCTTGTAATTTTAAATTGTGCTACATTGAGTGTTTACATAAGCGGTTAACTTATTGATGTGCAGTTGATGGTACTCAGTAGGTTTATCGCTTCTTGTAAATTATCTAACAATAGTACTATACTTATTTTTTTAATTCTAAAATGGCAATGCTTTTGGGTTTAATATTTATGTCATTTAATTTACTATAACGGTCGTTGTTGCTAACATCATTAAATTTTCGATACGAATTTAAATCTTCACCAAATAGGGTTTCATCAACCCTATAATCCATGTTGTTTGAGTTATTGATAATAATTAATAGTGCTTCATCATTATTTGATCTGGAAAAGGCATATACCTCATCGTTGATAAAATAATGGTAGAAATCACCCATAAAAAAATCTGCATTATTCCTACGCCAGCTTAATAGCTTCTTTAGTTGTTTGTGCCACATTTTGTGTTCGCTACTCATCCCCAAACCTGAGAATGCATTCTGCTCGTCATCGGCCCAACCTCCTGGGAAATCCTTTGATAGATTACTTAAACCTTTACTTTCTAAACCCGTCATCAGGCACTCGGTACCATAATAAATGCGAGGAATACCTGGTGTAGTTATCAGATGCTTAAGCATCATCGTAATTTGCTTAATGTCGTTGTCGGCATTTGTAAAAGCTCTGTTTTGTTGGTGATTATCAAGCATTATAATATTGCTTAATTGTGTTTTGTGTACTGCCTGGCGATGATATGAATAAAGCGTTTTAATGCCAATTGAAGCTTCTTCAAAAATAGTAAATGCATCGGCAATGGCATGCGCATGATAGTAGTCGCAAACAATGGTTGGTAGGGCCTCTGATAAGGGACTCCAATAGGTGTTTTGTTCATTATATGTGAGGTTGTCAATCACAATAGTGAGCGTGGGATATTCTTTTTGCAAAGCCTGATAAAAACGTTTGATAAATAATGGGGTGTTGCGTGCTGCTTGTTCAATTTTGATGTATTGTAAACCAGTTGCTTCAATCCACCAAATGCAATGTTGAATAATCGACTGAGCCACAAAGTCATGAGATTGGTTGATGGTTGGGAAGTTAGAATATTCCCAAATAACTCGATTATTCTTTTTGCTTGTCTCGTTAATATATGGATCAATTAATAAGTCATTATCAGGAGCATCCCATTCATAGTTATAATTTTTTGTGTAAAAATAGGCTTCATCAAACATGTGCTTATACCAACTATGGTAGTTGCCAACCTGGTGCAATACAAAACTTTGAATGAATTTTAATTGATATACATTACAGCTGTCAACCAGGTTTTTATAGTGTTCCAATGTTCCTAGGCGTTCATCAATCTTGTAATGGTTAGTAGGAGCCATTCGTTTGTACGAATTAGTCATTAAGTTACTTTCTAAAACGGGCATTAACTCAATGGCTGTGAACCCCAAATTATTAATGTACGATGTTTTAGATGCAATGCCTTCCAAATCACCTCCATGTACACCTGTTGGGTTTAACCTGTCGTTTTTCTCAAAGTAGGATTCTATGTCATCGTTTTTTGTATTGGCATTACAAAAACGATCTGGCAAAATTTGATAGATAACATCTTTTGCACTAAGCGGCGTAATGGGCTTTTTCTCTTCCCGATCCAGTATGTTAAACGGGATGGCAATGGGTTTTTGACCTTTGGATTGAATAACGATGTGGACCATACGTGCTTCAGCAGTGGGGGGTATGGTGATATGCAGAAAATGGCTGTTGGGGTGGGTTGTAGGGTAGTGTTTGTTTAATTGAATAGTGGAGTCGTTAATGCTGATATCTAGAATGTTAAGAGGAGCATTTTCAACTAGTAGAATAATTTGATTATGCTGCATATTAGTCCACCAATTACTCGGGCTAATGCTTATTTCCTTGGCTATACTATTACCTATGAGCACAGTAGCCAAACATAATGCAAGGATTATTCGTTTCATTGTAGATGCTTTATTAGATGTGTATCGTGTTAACAACAAGTTAGATAAAGCAACTAAGGATATCAAGTTGATAAAAGTTAAAACATAAAAAAAAGGAACCGTAAGGCTCCTTTTAATATATTGTAACAGTTGTTTATGCAGGTATTGATTTCGATAGACCTGGTTCAATAACTAATTTTTGGTCACGTACTGTTAATTCAATATTGCTTTGTGCATGCGAGATAATAACAATCTCTTTTGAATTAACTACTACTTCAAGGTCATTACCCAAAAAGGATATTTTAAATGAATACTCTTGCCATTGCTGCGGAATAGTTGGATTCAGAAACAGCTGCCCATCGTGAACGCGTTTGCCGCCAAAACCTTCAACAATTGCCATCCATGTACCAGCCATACTGGTAATGTGCAGTCCTTCGTGCGCCTCGTGGTTATAATCATCTATATCTAAGCGTGAAGTGCGAAGATACATCTCATATGCCTTTTTGTAATCGCCAATTTTAGCAGCTAAAACAGTATGCACACATGGCGATAGCGATGATTCATGAACTGTACGTGGCTCATAGAATTCAAAGTTACGCTTGATGGTTTCTAAATCATACTCTTCTTCAAATACATAAATACCTTGCAGTGTATCTGCCTGTTTGATGTAGCAACTGCGTAAGATACGATCCCACGACCAGTATTGGTTGATTGGTCGTTCGGCAGGATTCAAATCTTTAACCAGGATTTGTTCCTTATCCATGAAACCATCTTGTTGCATGAACACCTGAAGTTTTTCGTTGTATGGGAAATACATGTTACCTGCAATTTCTTTCCAACGTTTAACCTCTACATCATAATCAAAGCTAGTTTTGTCAATAATGCTGGCGTACTTAGCTGCATCCATGGTTTTAACCTTGGTTAAAGCTTCAACGGTGTAGTTTAAACACCAAACGGCCATCTTATTGGTGTACCAGTTATTATTGATGTTATTCTCGTACTCATTTGGGCCTGTTACGCCAAGCATCACATATTTCTGACGCTCTTCAGAGAAAGTAACTCTTTGACTCCAGAAACGTGAAATACCCATTAATACCTCCAAACCATATTCAGCTAAATAAGCTTCGTCGTTGGTGTGGCGTATGTAGTTGTGAATAGCAAAAGCGATGGCTCCGTTACGGTGAATTTCTTCAAAGGTAATTTCCCATTCGTTATGACACTCTTCTCCATTGATTGTAACCATTGGATAAAGTGCAGCACCATTTTTAAAACCTAACTTTTCGGCATTTTTAATGGCATTTTCTAAATGTTTGTAACGATAAATCAAAAGATTTCGAGTTACATTAGCTGGCGCTGTGGCAATAAAGAAAGGCACACAGTAGGCTTCAGTATCCCAATACGTTGATCCTCCATATTTTTCGCCTGTGAATCCTTTTGGACCAACATTAAGGCGTTCATCTTCACCTGTGTAGGTTTGATTTAGATGGAAAATATTAAAGCGGATGCCCTGCTGAGCTGCTACATCACCTTTAATGCGGATGTCACTTAATACCCATTTGTCGGCCCACATTTTAACGTGGTCTGATAAAAGAGCATCATAACCTTTAGTAAAGCCGCTATTGGTTACTTGCTTGGTCGCAGCAAGTAACTTATCCTTATCGTAGTTGAGTGAGCTTGTCACTCCAGCTATTTTCTCAATGGTGAAACATTCACCTTCTTTAATAGTTCGTTCAATGCGATTGGCAACCCAGCTTTCTTTCTTCAGAACTTCTGGAGATATATTTAATGGAGAGTCGCCAATTTTTGCTGAAATTTTCATTCCAAAACCAACTCTAAAACCAATTTTTTTTGTTTCAGTAACGAGGTAGGCTTCGCCAGCATGGGCTTCCATATCAATGATGTTCCAAAACTTCTCATCGTAATTGGAATCTTCGTTTTCAACATCGCCATCTAGGTAGGCTGTATAGGCAACCTTACCATCGAAATTGAGGGGGGTAACCGAATAGCGGATAGCGCCGTTTTCAGTATCGGCCATGCTTACAAAGCGTTTGGCTGAAACCTGAATCTTTTTACCATCGTCAAGTATTGCAGTGAATTCGCGTAACAAATAACCTTCTTTCATGTTAAGTGTTCGTGTGAAGTTCTCTGTTTTACAGGTATATAAATCCAGATAATGACCATCGATTTGAACATCAATACCAATCCAGTTCGGACTATTTAATACTTTTGCAAAATATTCAGGATAACCATTTTTCCACCAACCAACACGTGTTTTGTCGGGGTAATAAATACCAGCAATATAGCTACCTTGTAATGATGGTCCAGAATAGGTTTCTTCAAAATTGGCTCTGTGTCCCATTTTACCATTTCCCAAGCTGAATATGCTTTCAGATGATTGATGGTTATCAGGGTTGAAGCCCTCTTCTATAATGCACCACTCGTCGTGTTTTAAATACTCTTTCATTGTAATAGGTTTAAGATTTGTAGTTGGTGACCGTAGTCACTTTTCATCAAAACCGTTTAATCTCTTAATCTAATTTCATTAGTTTCTCATAGCTCATTTGGTGCAAGCCATCTATAACTAAATTAGCTTTGCCCAAAACATTGGGTGAACCAATTCCTACGCACCTCATGTTCCCAGCTAATGCGGCCTCAACACCTGCTTCTGCATCTTCAAAAACAACACACTCTTCAGCTTGAACATTTAATGCTTCTGCGCCTTTTAAGAATACTTCCGGATCGGGCTTTGCTTTGCTTACTTTAGTACCGTCAATAATGGCTTCAAAAAGATCGGTGAGCTCCAGTTTATTTAGAATCGTCATCGCATTTTTGCTTGCCGAGCCTAGTGCTATTCGAATGCCTTTTTCTTTTAGTTCGAGTAACAAATCTTTAGCACCATCTAAAATTTCGTCGGGCTTCATTTGTAAAATGAAAGTTCGGTAGTTTTCATTCTTTTTGTCGGCTAAGCGTAGCTTTTCTTCCTCACTTAATGAAACGCCACCAATTTCCAACAGAATATCCAATGAGGTCATTCTGCTGACTCCTTTTAAGCGTTCGTTGTCTTCTATAGTAAACTCGAAACCCAGTTCATTGGCCAACTCCCTCCAGGCTATGTAGTGATACTTTGCAGTGTCTACAATAACCCCATCTAAATCAAATAAACAAGCTTTTATTTGTCCCATTGTATTCTATAATTTAAGACTGTTCTTTTGTGTTTTTTGTAGTGACAAAGAATACTGAAATTGCGCCCAGTATCATCATAGCTCCTGCTAAGGCAATCATATAAATTGCTTCGCCATCAAAAAAGTACTTTAAAATTGTTCCGGCTACCAAGCCACTTAAAATTTGTGGACCTGCAATAGTAAAATTGAAAATGCCCATGAATACGCCCATCTTGTCGGCAGGCAGTGATTCAGATAAAATGGCATAAGGCATGGCTAGTATAGCAGCCCATGCAATACCAACACCAAGCATTGGAATCATCCACATCACCGCGCTTGAAGGCACATCAACTTGTGTAAATAGCAGGTTAAGGTGAACCATGTCTCCACCATGTAAGAATAGAGTCATTATATAACTTACACCACCCAACAATAAGGCTGTACTGTAAACTGTTTTTCGACCTATAGTATTGGCTAGTTTAGTCATTAAGACGGAGAAGATGGCTGCAAATAAACTATAACCGGCAAATAAAATACCAATCCAGTCACCAGCATCTTGTGCCGCTTGTGATGTGCTATCACCAATTTCGCAGCCCCAAACATGTTGAGATACTGCAGGTGTAAAGTATACCCACATAATATAAAGGGCAAACCAACTGAAGAATTGAACAACAGCCAATTGAATCATTGTTTTAGGGGTGATTTTCAATAATCTGAAAAAGCCCATGATTCCTTTGTACTGAGGATCTTCAGCCTTTTGATCATCAATCCCTTTGTAGGCAGCATATTCTTCTGGTGGATACTCTTTCGTTTTTATTACTGTCCAAACAACTGAGCCTAGCAAAGCAGCACCACCAATATAAAACGACCATATAACAGATGGAGGCACTTGTCCTTCTGGAGCAGTGTTGGCAATGTTTAACGAATTAGTTAAAACAAACGGTAAAATGGAACCAATAACAGCACCTGCATTAATCAGGAAACTCTGCATCGAGTAACCAAGGTTCCGCTGCTCAGGAGGCGTCATGTCAGCCACCAAAGCTCTGAAAGGTTGCATGGTAATGTTAAATGAGCCATCCATTAAGGCAAACATGATTAAACCAAAAAGTAATACCGGCATTATGGCAATAGCGATTGATGCATTGGGCATTAGAAACATGGATAAAGCTGCAATTACCGCACCTACTAATATATAGGGGCTTCTTCTTCCAAGTTTATTCCATGTTCGATCACTCGCTGAGCCAACAATTGGTTGAACGATTAAGCCCATAAGTGGAGCTGCAATCCAGAATAATGGCAAAGCATGTAAATCTGCTCCTAAATTGGATAAGATACGACTAACATTGGCACTTTGAAGTGCAAATCCCATTTGTATACCCAAAAAGCCAAAGCTGACATTCCAGATCTGCCAAAAGGATAGATGAGGCATTTTTTTCATGTGTTTATAATTTTGTTATTCTCTGACATAGAGTTTGTTTCAAAATAAGTTGTAAACGCCAAGAAGTTAAATTTTCATGTTCATGCTCGAGGCAATAGTCCTGTGTGCTTAGCGTTTGAAGTCAGTTTCATATA
>NZ_VKDE01000130.1 GCF_007097485.1 Carboxylicivirga sp. M1479
GTAAACCTCAACAAGAACATGAGTATTTATATTGGGAGTTTTATGAACGGGGAGGAAGTCAGGCTATACGTAAGGGTAACTGGAAATTAGTTCGAACAAAAGTGTTTAAACCTAGTCAAACAGTCACTGAGTTGTTTGATTTAGAAAAAGACCCTGAAGAAACAACTGATCTTTCCAATGAATACCCGCAAATTGTAAGTGAACTTGAGGAATTAGCAAAAGTTACACGTACAGATTCTGATATTTTCAAATTCAAAAATTAATAAAAGCTCAGATATGAA
>NZ_VKDE01000014.1 GCF_007097485.1 Carboxylicivirga sp. M1479
GTTTGAAGAGCGGCTGCAAAGGTAAGTCTTATTTTTAATTCAGCAAATAAAAAATGTATTTTTTGAATCTTTTTTTTGAAGCGAAATTCAAGTTACAAACTATCTTTTCTTTTGTCAAAAAATCAACTTACTCAACATGTCGTTTAGGCCTTACTTTCCTTGCCTAGTGCGCCTTTCAGAGTAACCATTGTTTCTCAAAGCGGGTGCAAAATAACGGAGTTTATTTTACACATCCAAATCTAAAAGAATATTTTTTTGAGGCCAATTACAGCAACTCTTCTTTAGGAGCTGATTTTGTGTAGTTTGGGTGGGTAAATATTTTTGAAGTGAGTATGAAATAGTACATCCACATGCTGAATTCTTTGGAAAGTACGCCTCTTTTAAAGATCATGAATAAGGAAGAAAGGAAGCAAACTCATACTAAAGTCATATTAAACTCAAAGTAAATTCAAAGTAAATTCGATTAGAGCTGAGTTAAGTGTGAGGTGGCGATAAGATTAGTAGCGGGAAAGTATAACAAAGGCTCCTCGTTGGGAGCCATTGTTTGTATTTATTCTTAGGTATTTTAAATTCGAGCGTCATATGATCTATTACCAGAATCGTCTCCTCCCCAAACCTTTTTTAAATCACGCGTATCAAACTGCCAGCTAAGGGAAACGTAAAACATTTGCGTTTTTCCATAACGTGAGTAATCATTTCTTGGATTATCTCCTTTTTTGTAATCTGTATTCAGAAAATCATCTAAGTAGTACTTAAACTTAACATTTAAACCTCGAGGCAACTGAATACCTGCAAATACAGAAGGTACAAAACGATTCGTTCGATCACTAAACCACTCTGATGTCTTATGCTTGTCTCCATCTATCCAATACTTATACTTATAGTGGAATAACAATTCATATTCAGCTCCTCCGAAAACATAAAAATGATTTCGGAATGATCCTAGTTTTATGGCCAATGGCAAACCTAAAGTATATGAGCGGTGCTTTTCTTTCTCTAAATCGAGTGCATCATCCTCGGTAATAAAACCAATATTTCGAATGGCTAGTCCGGAATACAAGCCAACAGCATCACCAAAATCCATATGTACATATTGACCTACATGAAAAAAAGCGGTAAATCGAAGGTTGGATGAAATATCTTGCATCTCCCCAGGGAAAGGCACTTGCTGTTCTACATCTGCCCAACTAAAAATCAGCTCTCCACTTGTTACTGTATATACATCGGTTTGGGCGTAAACTTTAGAGAGGCTAAACAAAACCAGTGCAACTAATAGAACTTTCTTCATAGAGTAAAAATTTAGGTTAATAATTAATGTTTAAACAAATATACACAATAAGCGTTCACTTGAAAGCAAAAAAAAAGAGACGTCCTATTATGAACGCCTCTCTATATTTTTATGCATTAATTATTAATCCTCAGTTGACTCCTCTTCCTCCTCTTCGGTAGCATTCGGGTCAAATAGCTCGTTTTCGATTAACAAGTTATACCATGTTAAGACTTTTTTAATGTCAGACACATATACTCTGTCTTTGTCGTACAGAGGTAAAATATCTTCAAAATAAGCTTTTAACTCTTTGCCCGAACTTTTAGGAGCAATAGAAGCTCCTCCATTCTCTTTCTCATAAATTGCTTTGAACACATCAAACAACTTAACATCCTCATCTTCGGTATATATAGAGATATCCTCTAGAGCACTAATGCGAGAAGTAGCGTAAGCTGGCATTCTTTTACCGTCAATTAGCGACTCAACAATAATCGAGTTTTTTGCTTGCGACACTACCTTAAACAACCCGCGTTGGCCTGAAATTGCTAATATTCCTTTTAACATTGTCTACATTTTTATTTTCTGCAAAAATATAATTCTTGATGCGTTAAGCAAAAAAAATCTTTTCAAAATAAACGAAAACCATTACTTTATGCCCCGCTCCTTTTTTATTTGCTGATACGCTTCATTCACTTTCTTGATCTTTTCTTCGGCACTTTTACGAATATCGTCGCCAAGGTGTGCCACTTTATCAGGATGGTAGCGCAAGGCCAACTTTTTGTATGCTTTTTTAAGATCCTCATCGGAAACAGATGAATCAATCTCGAGGACTTTATAGGCAGATGATGTACTTTTAACAAACATGGCCTGAATAGATTCAAAGTCGGTGCGCGAAATACCAAGGCCATGAGCGATTTGTTGAACCATTGTCAACTCTTCTTTAGAAATATGTCCATCGGACAAGGCAATACCAAAAAGCATTTGAAGTAATTGCAGTTTTGCTGCATACTGGATATTTACTCTAGCCTGATGTACAACTTCATCAACTGGGATGTTTTGGTTTAAAATATCACGCAGCATCAATAGAGCCTTACTCGACTCTCGTTCTCCAAACGTAGCCACCAAACTGCGCTTAACAAAATCAAGTTCGGAGCGCACGACTTTACCATCAGCTTTCATTACCGCCGCTATCAAAACCAATAAAGTAGCCAAAAAACCACTTCGAGCCTGTTGTTGACGGCCAACTCCTTTGCCCTTTACAAATGATGTTTGTTCTTCGGACAAGTGCCCTAGAACAAGACCCATAATCGCTCCAATAGGCCCTAATGTCCACCACCCAATACTTGCTCCTACAAATGAACCTAATAATCCCATTATAATTGTTTTAATACTTTTAATAACTGAGGAATAACCAAATGATAACCATCACATTGAATGGAAAAATCAGCTAATTCCATTTTTTTATCATCACTCCATTGGTTGTTAATGCGCGCCATCACTTCTTTATGGCTCAAGTTATCGCGCTTCATCACTCGCTTAACGCGAATCGCCTCGGGGCTTGTGATTAATATTGTTTTATCGAACTTTAGGTACGATCCATTTTCAAACAAGATAGCTGCTTCCTGAAATACATATTCACTGTTTGAATGACTTTCTTTCCAGTCTTTGAAGTGCTTAGCAACGGCAGGATGAACAATATCGTTTAGACCTTGTAATAAAGCTTTATCATTAAAAACCTTTTGAGCAACAAACAACCTGTTGTATTTAGTTCCATCATACGCCTCTTCCCCAAGTAAATTGATGATTTTAGCTTTCACACTTTGATCTTCGCTAATGATTTTTTTAGCTTCAACATCGGCTTCATAAACAGGATAACCTAATATTCTTATGAGCTTTGAAACCGTTGTTTTTCCACTGCCAATACCGCCAGTTAATCCAACACTAATCATTCACTCTCCTTTCGTTCAAGCAAATACTCGACAAAAAGTGGTTGATAAATCATGTTATGAATTTGACTTGGATGATCGTTTATTTTTACTTTTAGTCTTCGAGGTAAGCTATTAAGATCAATATTATTAAAATCTACAACAGCATTAAAGTCATCATTTTCATACAATGGACGACTGAGTCCCAAATGATAAGAGATACTTACTTCAGCTGGAAAAGCTTTTAGGATAAGACTATCTGGTAAGTTATTTGCAACAATTGGCACATTAATACTGGCTTCGGTAAATGGCTCAACAGGCAATGTAACAACAATTCTTTTGGTTGTTAACTCAACATCATCGGGCTTCTCCAACAACACATTTCTTACAATTGTGTCTGATAAATTTTCAAAAGTGATAGATCGTGTGCTTACAAAGCTCATGGTATCCAAAACATCTTGTGCTCCAGCTACCATAATTGAATCTGGCACTACAGAAATAGCGCCAGACAGTTGACACTGCTGCTCAAAACTGATGCTAGCATTAACTTTTACAGGTAGTGATTTAGTAACACGTTCCGTAAGAGGAATGAACAGAGTATCTGGTGTGATACTAACCAGTTCTACTCCAACTGCTAACTTCCCCTCTATCAACTGATAATAATCTTTGGAATTAAGATATGCCCCCTCAACCCCATTAATGGTAACACGATTTAAATTACTAATATCAATTGATTTCGCTGCAAATTGTTGTTTTAGATGATAAGGCAATATTTTAAAACCTCCACCTTTAATTTTTAGGATTAGATCGCGTTTTAAGCTACCATTTACAATTTCATTGGCATCAACATTCGAAAACTTTATTGGAAAAGAAACTTCTGTTGTATAGTTGTCTTTTTGCAAAGCATTTAGAACCCAAAAACAACCTGATAGAAATAAAAAAACCAAGAAGATAAACGCGTTTCCACCTTCGCGTACCTCCTTGGTTTTTCCTAAAATAATTTGAATATATTTTTGAATAAGTGCTTTAATATTCTCCATAATTTAAAAATCAGATTACAACAAAAGTAAGCAATCTTTATCAAACATTGAGACACCTTAAAACTTACACCTACTACTTATTGGCTGCTACATCAGACATGTCCATTACAATTGCCGACTTGTCCATTTTCACTTTTACGCCATCAGCTATTTCCACAACAACATGCTGCTCTTTAATTTCAGCAACTTTACCGTAGATTCCGCTTGTAGAAATTACCTTATCTCCCTTTTTTAGTGCCTCGCGGTATTTTTTCAATTCTTTTTGACGTTTCATCTGAGGACGAATCATGAAAAAGTAAAATACTACGATAATCAACACAAACGGCGCGAAAGACATTAATGGATTACCCTCGGCAGCCTGTGGAGGCATACTTAAAAATACGTTTAATAAATTCATAATTATAACTGTTAGTATTATTTAATATTTGCCCATACAAGCAGTTCGTGACGTTTGATTGAATCATTGGCCACTATTACAACCTGTTTAACTTGCCTACCAAACCATCCGTTTGAATCAAAAATGATTTCAACGTAAGCAGTATCCTGGGGATTAATTGGTTTCTTTGGAAATATAACATCGGTGCAACCACAGCCTTTATCAGCCTTTTGAATGACAGCAGCTCCAGTTCCTCTATTGATTACTTGGAAGCGATGTCCTACAACATCGCCTTGACTTAATTCTCCAAAATTAAATGAAAGCTCAGTAAATTCTAGCTTTCCCTTTCCTTCTGTTGAAGAATTAACTGAGCGTGCTCTTTTTTGAGTACACTGAGTCAATCCAGCCAGTAATAATAAAGACACTAAAATGATGCGCATTATTCCACTATGCTTTACCAGGCTTATTAATTAGTTTTTCAGCCAACAAATGTTCTGATATTTTATCAAGCACACCATTAATGAAAACACCACTTTTGCTTGTTGAATAGAATTTAGCAATCTCAATGTACTCGTTTAAGGATACATTAATTGGAATTTGCTTAAACTCTCTTATTTCGGCAATTGCTACCTGCATTAAAACCAAGTCGAGATAAGCCACCCTATCGAAATCCCAGTTTTTTGTGAATTTTTGGATAAGTTCCATGTTTTCACTTTGGTTAGCTAAGGTTTTTCGGCATAAACGCTGAACAAAATCACGATCTTCGTCATCTTTGAACTCTGGTAACAAAGCCTCTTTTTCCTCATTTTCCTGAGAAAAACCTTTTATAGTTTTAACCACCATTGAAATAACAAATTCAACTTCATCGTTCCAATACACGCTTTTCTCTTCAAAAATTGTGTACAAGTTGGCATAAGGAGCAATGACCTTTTCAAGCAGCTTTGCAATAAAGCGTTTGTCAGCCTCATAATCTCCTCCCTCAGTCTTCATGTACTCTATAAATAATTCAGACTCATTAACGATGTTAAAGATGGCCTTAATTGTTTCTGGATGATCAACCCATGGCGTACCATTTTTTGAATTATAAGCCATTAGAGTCTCATTGTTAGCCAACTGAACCATAAAAGCATTTTCAACAAAACGCATATTTGGGTTTAAGTCTTCTTCTGAAGGACGCTTCTTTTGCTTACGTAGTTCTATTCTATTTTCGGCAAAATTCTTTAGTTCGAGTAGTAGTAACAAAAAATCATGATACATTTCATGAGATTTTGATATACTATGGAATAACTCATTTTCAGTCTGTTGTATCGACACTTCACCCTTTTGATGATGTGCATAAGCCATTTGTACAACTTTAACTCTTAACAATCTTCTACTTAACATCCTTAAAGAACTTTTTTACTGTTATAAATGCAAAAGTAGCTTTTTTTTTAATTGCATCAAGCCCTTTTTATAAGACAATACACATTCGATAAAGTATCGCATAAAATTTAATGGTTTTAACGTAATTGAAGGATTAGAAAACGGTTTTTATTCGAGTATTTTATGATGTAAAAATTAATAATTTATGATCTACTTCAATATCCGTCGCACGTTTTTACCATCCGGAAATTATATTAAATATCTGACACTGCACATTTTAGCACTAATATACAAGAGTTACCATTGGTTTTTGAATGTATAATTGTATAAAAATACATGAAAAAATTGTAAAAAAAAGATTGGTAAATATGGAAATAATTGGCACTTTTGAAGCAAACAAGCTGTTTCCAAAACAATAAAACAAACAATGGAAGGATTTGAAAAAAAAGATGGATTTGAAAAGAATGAACGTGAGGAAATCTTTTCAAAAGCAATAAGAGCGGGTAAAAGAACTTACTTTTTTGATGTAAAAGCTACTCGAAAAAATGACTATTACCTAACCATTACAGAAAGCAAAAAACGCTACGACCAAGATGGTAAATACCATTTTGAAAAGCATAAAATCTTTCTTTACAAAGAGGATTTTGAGAAGTTTGTTGATGGACTACAGGAAACAGTAGGATTTATTAAGCAAAACCAATCATTTGACAACCCAAATGAAATGATTGAAGAAACTGCTACTACATCGGAATATACAAGTGTTGAATTTGAAGATTTACACGAATAAATATTCCCTTAAATAAAATACAAAAAAGGTTGCCGATGGCAACCTTTTTTTATGCTTCATACTTTCCAATTTTATCTTCTATCGTCACTTCGTCGATACTGTGGGATTGAATTTTAAGATTGCATAGTAATTTCTGAGCTCCAGATTCATAACATGCCTCCTGCACTTTCTGAACCAATTGCATTACTTCGCTATACACGCCCTCCACTACAGTTTCAAAAGGCGTTACCTTATATTTCAAACCAGACTTTTGGATCAGTTCAATGGCCGAATCAACCATATCATACATATCGTGTTCGTTTGACATGGGCAAAACCTGAATGGCAACATTAATTATCTTGTTATCTAACTTCATCAAATCTGCTTTAATTTATTTTCATTTATCAGATGAAACTCGCCAAAATCAATCACGCTCCTGTGAGAGAAACTGTTCTCATGGCTCGTTGCATGTTATTTATCAATTGAATTGTTTTTTTGCTCTTCTATCATCGCCTGTATTTCAAGGGATGATAACTTTTTAACATTGGTTACCAACACCGATGTATTTAAAAAATCTCCAATCTCATTACACTGAGCTATAATTTGGCTAATCATTTTCTTCAGCCCCACGTCTAGTGACACCAATCCTGTTAGAGTAAGGTAGTTGCCCTCACAAGTTATCTCTTCTAAAACACTCTCACTTTTTTTAAATGCTGTTTCAAATTCGTTACGTACAAGTTTCTTTTGGTAATCAACAAAATTAGCATAATCCTTAGTTATAATAACTATAAAATACCGAAGCATCTTACCTTGTCCTCCTAGGCCAGTTGAGATAAACAAAGGCTTTTCATCAAGCAATGTACTTTGCATTAGCATTTTACTTTGCTGATAGGCTAAAACAGACCAGGATAAAAGCTGTTTATCAGGCAATTGACGGTAACGTTCTAGTGCTTTAAAAGCCTCAACTTCATCAACTAAAGCCAATTGACAAAGTAGCTTTTTCTTTTCGTTAAGAACTAACTCATCGGAAAAAATCTCTTCTTTTCGATTCAACACCTCTTCCTTAACTAGTTGGCTCTTTTGCTCACGACTTTCTTTAAAGTATTCCATTTGCAACTTCACATCTATTTGCTCTTCAAGAACACTAATATTCCCATGGTATTTCTCCATGAGTTTCTTAAGCTTTTCGTTTCCAATTACACCTTTCATACAGTTGTAAACGCTAGTGTGAACAAAAAGTTATAAAGCAAGGTTGTTTTTATTTTATGAAAAATGAAAATTCACTACTTTTAGCTATTGTACTATCGACATAGCAAAGTTACATTTGCAAGTTCTATATTTATTAGAAGCATACAATAAAGATAATTCATGAATTTATCGGAGTTAAGTAATGGCAACGAAAGCGTAATTGTAAAAGTAAAAGGACACGGCGCTTTTCGTAAACGAATAACAGAAATGGGCTTTATCAAGGGTAAGAAAGTTACTGTTGTTAAAAATGCCCCTTTAAAAGACCCAATTGAATACCAGATATTAGATTATAAAGTTTCATTACGCAGAAGCGAAGCGAAACTAATTGAGGTGGTTACTGTTGATGAAGCCGAAAAAATAGAAGCCAATTACCAGGGAACAATTACCGATGATATCCTAAAGCATTCTGCTAATAAAAAACATCGAACGATAAATATAGCATTGGTTGGAAACCCAAACTGTGGAAAAACAACCTTGTTTAACTATGCCAGTGGAGCCAAAGAACATGTTGGCAACTATAGCGGCGTAACAGTTGACGCAAAAGCGGCTACTTTTTCTCACAATGGTTACTTGTTTAATATTATTGACTTACCAGGCACTTATTCCATCTCTGCATATTCGCCTGAAGAAACGTTTGTGCGCGAACATATAACCGCCGAAACGCCTGATATTGTAGTCAATGTACTTGACAGCTCAAACCTTGAGCGCAACTTGTACTTAACAACTCAGCTCATTGACTTGGACATTAAGGTGGTGGTTGCACTTAACATGTATGACGAATTACAAAAAAGAGGCGATGAATTAGATACAAAGCAGCTTGGAGGCATGCTTGGCATACCATTTATTCCAACTATTAGCTCCAAAGGTAAAGGTGTTACCGAGTTATTTGACAAGTTAATTGATGTGTATGAAGATCGAGATCCGATTGTTAGACATATACATGTTAATTATGGGGAGCTTCTTGAAAAAGCCATTGCCAAATTAGATGATTTATATACGCAAGCTGGGGACATTGCCAATCAGATTTCGCCACGTTATCTGGCTATTAAAGCTCTTGAAAAAGATCAACAGCTGTTTGACTATATGCAAGAGCACCCTGAACTTTATAATGAATTACTTCAAGAGGTTGAACGTTTAACGGAGAAAATTGAAAAACAATCTAAGGAAGATTCTGAATCTATTTTTACAGATGCCCGATATGGCTTTATAGCAGGGGCACTGAAAGAAACATATAAAGGAAACCCGCTCACTAGAAAACGTAAAACCGATAGTATTGATACCATTATAACTCACAGGTTATTTGGTTTTCCAATATTCATCTTTTTTATGTGGTTAATGTTTCAAACCACCTTTAAATTAGGAGAATACCCAATGAATTGGATAGAAAGTGGTGTAGGCTTTTTATCTGATTTCTTAAGTGGTGTGTTGCCCGATGGCTCATTTAAACACCTATTGGTAGATGGGGTTATTGGAGGTGTAGGCGGTGTTATTGTATTCTTACCTAATATTCTTATCCTGTTCTTTTTCATATCGTTTATGGAAGACACTGGCTATATGGCTCGTGCGGCTTTTATAATGGATAAACTGATGCATAAGATGGGTTTACATGGAAAATCCTTTATCCCTTTAGTTATGGGTTTTGGCTGTAATGTTCCGGCTGTAATGGCTACCCGAACAATTGAGAACCGTAATAACAGGCTTCTGACCATGCTAATTAATCCTTTTATGTCGTGTAGTGCACGCTTACCAGTGTACATCCTTATAATTGGAGCTATTTTTCCTGAAAATGCAGGTACCATGCTGTTTGCGATTTATGGCATTGGCATATTGCTAGCCGTTATTATTGCCCGCATTTTTAAGCGTTTTATTTTCAAGCACGATGAAGTACCTTTTGTTATGGAGCTTCCTCCCTATCGTATTCCTACATTAAAGAATACCATCCGCCACATGTGGCATAAGGGAGCCGAGTATTTGAAAAAAATGGGTGGCATTATATTAGTAGCCTCCATCATCATATGGTTTTTAAGTTATTTCCCTCAAAATGTAGAGTATTCACAAGACTTTGAAACTCAAATAGAACAACTAAAAACTCAAGAATCTATAGCTCAAAATAATGAAATTAGCTTTCAGCAAAACCTACAATTTAAAATTGACTCTTTAGAGTTATTGAAAAAAGGGGAATTCCAAAGTAATACCTACATAGGTCGCTTGGGTAAGTCCATTGAACCGGTTATTAAACCTCTGGGCTTTGATTGGAAAATGGGTGTTAGCCTAATCACGGGTATTGCAGCCAAAGAGATTGTTATTAGCACCATGGCTGTTATCTATCATTCCGACGATGAAAGCGAAGAATCTAAACAGTTAATTAATCAAATTAGGGAAGAAAAATATGCCGATGGCTCCCCTGTGTTTACGCCAATAACGGCTCTTGGCTTTATGGTGTTTATTTTGATTTATTTCCCTTGTGTTGCCGTGATTGCTGCCATTAAAAAAGAAGCTGGATCATGGAAGTGGGCTCTGTTTACCATTGCTTACACAACAGGATTGGCGTGGATAATGGCTTTTGCAGTGAACCAGATTGGTAATCTGTTGTTTTAATTTTATGATTCAGGATATTCTGACATACATAGTGGTTGCCTGGGCCTTTTATCAGGTTGTGTTGTTTTTTGTGCGGCTATGGAAACCCGCACCAGGAAAAACAGCCTGCTCAAGTGGCAGCTGTGCTTGCGATGCCAAATCAGAATTATTTACTGCCATTAAAAAAGGAAAATACCCAACTTTAGTTGAATGATACAAAAAAGCCGGATTTCATATCCGGCTTTTCTATTATTATGCTTCAGGTATTCTGTCTAAGACATCAACAAGATGTTTCCAAAACTTATCAACAGTTTCAATTTCTATTCTTTCATCAGGAGAGTGAGCTCCCCTAATTGTTGGTCCAAAAGAAATCATATCCATTCCCGGGTACTTCTCCAAGAACAAACCACATTCAAGTCCAGCGTGAATTGCTCTAACCACTGGTTCTGTATCAAATAATGTTTGATACGATTCCTTTGTAATTTTCAAAATTTCAGAATCGGTATTAGGCGCCCATCCAGGGTAACCTCCCCCGTGCTTAACATCTGCTCCTGCTAATTGAAAAACTGACGCCACCATATTAGCTATATCTTCTCTTGCACTTTCAACTGAACTGCGCTGACTAGTGGTTACAAACACATGATCGTCCATCATTTTAACAGCCGCCAAGTTGGTTGATGTTTCTACCAAACCATCAATATCACGACTCATCTCTATAACACCATGAGGGCATGCGTAAAGACCGTTTAATAAGTTTGCCTGGCTTTCTTTATCAAACACAAACTCAGGCGTATCAACAGATTCAAGTTTCATCCTCAATTCTGGTTCGGTTACTTTTAGCTCCATCTGCACATCGTGAAACAGCATATTATAAGCCACACGAACTTGTTCTTTATTCGCCGTTGGAACAACCGCAATCGCATGGGCTTCACGCGCAATAGCATTTCGCAAATTACCACCGTTAAAAGAGGCTAAACGTAAATCGTATTTCTTACTTGCTTCCCACAAAAAACGATTAACTATTTTATTGGCATTTCCTAAACCTTTGTGAATATCATCGCCAGAATGACCACCTTTTAAACCACTCACAGTTACTTTAAAGGCAAATCCTTTGTCAAGTGGAGCTTCCTTTTTAAATGGAAACTTTGCTAAGGTATCAATACCACCGGCACATCCAATAAATAGTTCCCCATCATCTTCTGAATCAAGGTTTAGTAATATTCTCGAGTCAAAAAAGCCTTCTTTCAGTTCAAAAGCACCTGTTAAACCAGTTTCTTCATCAACCGTAAATAAGCATTCGATTGGTCCGTGTTCAATATCTTTAGATACTAATAAGGCCATTTGAGCAGCCATACCAATTCCATCGTCGGCGCCTAATGTGGTCCCATCGGCTTTTACCCAGTCTCCATCAATTACAGGTACAATTGGATCGTTATCAAAGTCAAACTTTTTATCGCTATTCTTTTCACACACCATATCAATGTGTGATTGTAAAACAACCGACTTAACATTTTCTCTGCCTGCTGTAGCAGGTTTTTTAATCAACACATTGCCAATATGATCCTTGGAAGCATCCAAGTTATTGTCTTCTGCAAATTTTAAAAGAAAATCTATTATTTTTTCTTCCTTCTTGGAGGGACGAGGCACCTGACATATCGCATCAAAATGCTCCCATACCTCTTGAGGTTGTAATTCTGATAATTTACTCATTATCTAATAATCTATTGTTATTGTTATTTTGGGTCTTTATTTACGTCATCAAATAACGCTAAAATCTTTTGAATCTCCGCTTTTTTTTCCTCTTCACCTTTACTATCGTAGCCAAAACTAAGGTTGTTTAACATTCGTCTTATGGTTGTAACATTATCACACGGCAAAAAGTATTCTTCACTAGGTTGAAGTTTTTGTTGTTTAATAAAATACTCAATCTCTTTTCTACCTAATACCGCACCTTTGTTAATTGGGTTAATATAAAAAAGAACAGCAGCCTCAGCGCTTACGTTTTCATTTTCCGTCATTGCCGATTCATCAACAAATGCCAAAATAAAATTTTTGGGCAGGTTAACGCCAAATACCGGCATACCTAATTCTCTGCATAATATGGAGTAGATAACTGAAACGGATAAGGGATTTCCTTTGTGTGAATTTAAAACTTCGCTGATGTAATTGTTCTCAGGGGCAAGGTATTTACTAGTATTACGCGAAAAACCGTGAACATCGAACATTACATGATTAACTATGCGAATTTTCTCCAAGGAAGTGAGGTGTTCGTTGAGTTCTAACCAAATATCCTTACGTAATTCTGATAACTGCTCTTTTAACCTAACTATACTTGACTCGGGATATTGATACTTACAAACCAGATATGAACCATACAAAAGATCCTTATTGGGAGATAAAAGCCATGTGCGAAATTCTTCGTGGATATCGTTTAACTGGATAGAGTGTATAATATTCTCAACACGTTGCTGAAAAAGTCCATTTAAAGATTCCTCCCAGGCCTTTTCTAATTCCGGAACAATATCAACACGTTCTTTTAGCAATGCATTTTCAACCGTCTCAAACACTTCATCGTTGGGATCATCCAACAATGTAATTAGTGCTTTTATCTTCTCTCTATCCATAAAAATACTATTGTGTTAATCCATTCAAAACATGTGCTACCAAAGCTTTCATAACAGGTTTATAATCTTTACTGGCAGTTCCGGCCAGGCGATTAGCGATAATAACACAAACGGTAGCTGCCTGATGGCCCAAAAGAGCAGATAATCCATAAATTGCAGAGCATTCCATTTCATAATTGGTTATGCGATGGCTTTCGTACCTAAAGTCGCTAATTTTGTCATTAATAGCCCTATCTGCAATTTTCAAGCGAAGCTCTCTTCCTTGTGGCCCATAAAACCCTGGTGCCGAAATAGTCACACCCCTTACAACATTATTACCCTCTAATTTTGACAAAAGATTATCGGCTGCATTAACAACGTAAGGAGCTGTTAACAAAGGGTTCCAATTTAAATCTTTCGTAAAAGCTTGCTCAAACGGTAGATCAACTACCTTATTACGATTAGCATAAAAATTAAGCAAACCATCAAAACCAATGGCTTTCTCACTTAACAGCCAAGAATCTACAGGCAAGTCTTGTTGCAAAGCACCCGATGTACCAATACGAACAAAGTTTAATTGGGTGTGGTTTTGTTTAACTGTTCTTTTATCAAAATCGATATTCACTAAAGCATCAAGTTCATTTACCACAATATCAATATTGTCGGTACCAATACCTGTTGCAACTACCGTAATACGCTTGTTGTTATATGTTCCTGTGCAGGATACAAACTCACGATTTGATTTTTTAAGTTCAATAGTATCAAAAAATGAACTGATTAATTCTACCCTTCCCGGATCGCCAACCAATATTATATCTTTAGCAACATCTCCCGGCTTCAGGTGTAAATGAAAAACACTACCATCGGGATTTATTATTAATTCTGAGGCTTCTATTTTTTGCATTCGAAAAATTTTAGAATTCAAATTAATGATTTTTTATGGCAATATGCAGTGACATGTCTCATTTTTACTTTAACAAAAGGAAATAGTCGGCAAAGTAGCTTTATTAAGGTTTTGTTTTGATTGTTTTTGCGTAAGTAATTATGGAGAAATATGTAAATTCGCAGTTTTCAACATTAAAACCAAGAAACGATGATACAAAGAATTCAAACTGTTTATCTTTTATTGAGCACCTTGCTAATGGGCAGTCTCTTTTTTCTTCCATTTGCCCAAATAGAAACTGAATCGCAAGAAATTTACAACTTCATATACCGTGGTTTAAACAATGCCGATGGAGAAACAGTAATTCCTACACTGGCACTAAGCATATTACTTACTGTGGCTACTTTCGTTTCCTTAATCAGTATTTTCGTGTTTAAAAAGCGCATATTACAAATTCGTTTATGTGGCTTAAACATGGCTTTGCTATTGGGTTCAACGGGTATGATTTATTTCTTAGGCACCCAATTAATTGATGAACTAACAGGTGTTTTAAGTTATAAAATTACAGCGGCGCTGCCCGTGATTGCTTGTATACTAACTTTTTTAGCCTTAAAAGCAATTGCCAAAGATGTGGCACTATTAAAATCGATGGATAGAATTAGATAACTCTAATTTTTAAGAATAATGAGAAGCTCTTTAATCGTTGATTGAAGAGCTTTTTTTGTGCATTATTAAATGGTTTCTGGAGGCCAGACCTGTCCAACGACCAATTCCTCCTAGTATATTAGTTGGTGTTTTTTGATCGACAAAAGAAAACGGACTTCCTTGACTTAAATGGTCGATAAAAATACCATTTAATAAGGACTTTCCGATTGGATGATAGCGTATGTTGAAATACCCCAAATCATCCTACAATATAAAAGTGGTTTTACTTCAAAACACGACCACCTACCTTACCTCAACGCACTATAAGCTACAAATTAAGTTTATCGGCTATTTGTGAGATAAAAGGTATAGATATACCTACAATAAAACGCCACCTTGACCAATCTATCTCAGCCATTTCATCACTAGATAATATATCTACAGCATCAACTTCTCCATCAGGAAAATCGATGGGGCGTGGCACTTCATAATTTGCTGAAGCATTGGTGGCTCCTAATGTTATGTCGGCCCAACTTAAATCCATCAGAACACCAAAAGCAAAATGCTGTACATCAGACTTAAATGTCGAACCAATATAAGCTAAGCTTTCTCTTGCTTCAGCAGCACTATATTTTGTTTGGGCAGCTGAAAAATCAGTCGAATAACTCAGGTAGCCTCCTATCTTATCATTAATTCGAAAATTATACCCCACGCCAAAATTTATAACCGAATTAAGCTGATTCACTACTCTCGCATCCCACTCTTTTCCTGTACTCTGTCCTACAAAGGGTTCAGCTTGCATAATAGCATAAGGATCAACATTACCATAATACTCAGAACTAAAATGCAAAGTACCAGCTGTAAATACATCTACACCTAGGCCAAGAGCTACCGCCCATGGCGTTTTATAAATGGCATCAATACCTCCCTGAGAATCCAATTCATAAATGGCATTATTAGATAGGTAACCTGTATTGAATTGTTCATAGTAAAAATCTCCATCGCCGGCTATTGGAATCGTTGGTGAGGTCATTGTAGTTCCAATCCTTACCTTTTCCCATTCATAGGCAAAGCCAGCTTTAAAAACTAATCCATATTGCTTAAAGCTGTAGCTATTTTTAGCATGATACATTTCTAGAATTTCATCTTGAGTAAAGGCTTGCAAACGTGTTTCCAAATTTGAACTCTGATTTCTAGTTGAAAAGAACCCGGAAATACCAACACTAGCCTTTTCTCCTAATACCTTGCTCCAGGTTACCCCCATCCACTCTTCTTTAAATTTCTTGCCAATACGCATACTACCACTAAAATATTCCTCACCCACAAAGCCTTCAATAACATCTCCGTGAACTTGGTTACGGGTGGCAAAATCGGTGTCGGACGAATTACGCGTTAAAAAGGAATAGGCAAACTTATGACCAGGCAACCACTTAACTTTAAAGGTACCAGCAACTAGGCTTGGTGCACTGCCGAATTTAGATTTTTTCAAATCCTTGTTATCGCCAGTGGCATTTTCAAACTTAGTATTGGATAACTGATGCACCTTGGCACTAATAACAAAAGCTGGGTTCTCAATCAAACCCAGTCGACCTGGATTATAAAAAACTGCGCCTAAGTCAGACACGCTACCCACCACTGAGTTACTTAATAACATTGATTTGGTACCATATTGCTCTGTCCAATAGTGTGCATCCTGTGCTTTCGTTTCAAAAACAAAAGAAAATAGGATCAACAAAAATATATGTAGACTTGATTTTCTCATTGCAATAATTTTTAATGCCAATGCAAGCATTGCAGTTTAGGTTTGTAAGGTTATCCTCAATAATTATTTAAAAATTTATTCTAAAATGAGGATTTACCTATGTAAAATTACTTGTTTCTATTTAAATGTAAACAATTAGATGATACAACATCCAAAAAAATTACAATGTTCTTCTTATTTGGTTTGAACAAGTGATTTATCTTGTCTTTTAATCTGATAAACAATGAACAAAAAACATCAACAAAAGACTTTTTTACTATATTCAGAAATTCAAAATGAAATAACCAGACCACTTTAGAATGCAGCTACTTGCGCAGGGCCAATATTTTTTAATGGATAGAACCTTAAAGTCAATTAACTTTTTTAACGAAGAAGTTGATGAAAAGACTATCTGCGTTTATGAGGTATTTCGTATTGAACAATCAACTCCCTTGTTTATCAATGAACATTTGGCGCGTTTGCAAAACAGCTTAATATCTGCGGGCAAAGATATTCATATACAGATCAGCAGACTCACACGCCAGTTAAAGACCCTGTACTCGGCTAATAATATTAGTGATGGGAATATTAAACTTGACTATCGTTTTACACCCACTGGTGAAAGCTTATTTATGGCCTATTTTATAAAAAGCAACTACCCTAGCGAACGCATACAAAAAGATGGGATCGTCTGCTCATTTCAGTATGCGGAAAGAACGAAACCCGGTGCTAAAATTTACAATGCTTTAGTAAGAAATAAGGCCAATGCAATAATTGAAGAAGACAAGGCATACGAAACCATTTTAGTGAATAAAGACCTTGGTATGACTGAGGGCAGCCGATCTAACTTATTCTTTATTAAAGACAATACGCTTATTACTGCAGACGAGACAGTAATTTTGCCGGGGATAATGCGTCATCAAATAATTAAACTGGCCAATGAGTTAGGAATTGAAACTACATTTCGTATTGTTCGAGTTGATGAAATTGAACAAATGGACGCTGCTTTTATTAGTGGCACCTCGCCACGAATGCTTGCCATTAGAAAAATTGATAACCACGCGTTGGATACTGAACACCCCATATATAAAAACCTACGAACGACTCTTTGCAAGCATATTCAGCAACAGCTAATTAACGGTTGACATCTCTCTTTTTTGCGTAGTAATTAAACTATCTCAAACTACTTTAAGCAAGTTAATCATTGACGATATTTCTAGGAGGTCTTAAATTGCAAGTAACACCTTAATCGTTCCGTTGACAAACAAACTTGTATAATTATTTCGACATCTTACTATTGGGTGCATAATAAATTTACAAGAATAGCTCACCATTTAAAATAAGCTTTAATTGAATTATCATGAGCTCCCAACTAAGATTTCTAATCCTATGGCTTTTTATTATTCTCACAGCTTGTAAAAAAGATCCCCTAGAAGAGGTAAATCCCAAAAGTATCGACTTGCGACTTTCTACAGTCACAAGCTACGTATACAATACCCCTCAACAAAAAACAGAATTTATTTATGAAGATCAACTGCTTGTTCAGGCTTTGGAATTTGAGTTAGTTGATAATGAATGGCTACAGTCTGCACTAACAATAGTTGATTATACCAATGTCAATATAGGTTTAACTTATGAGTATTTACTCAATGGTCAATGGATCAAATCATCCTATTTAGAACTTTATTTAAAAAATGATTTATTAATGGAGCGAAAGGTATTCTGCCAAAATGAAACGGACTGGATTGAAGAGGGTAAGTATGTTTATAGTTATAGAGATGGTCGATTAATAGACGAAGTTTATTCTCCAATTATTAATGGCGAGTACCAATTAGAGTATAAAACCATGTGTTTTTATAAGGAAGACCGACTTTTTGAGATACGTGATTATGAAATACAACAAGTTATACTATGGGTTTGCAATCGAATATTTGCCTTTAACACGATTGATGCTGATCACATTGAAATAATTGAATCGGTGAAAAATAATTTGGATGAATGGGATCCCATTAAATCTTATCAATTAAGATTTGAAAATGGCCGAATAAGTGAATACACAACTCCTGAGGGCTCTATCAATTTTATGTATGATGAATATGGAAACCTCATACAAGAATCAAATAGCGCCGGCGAGCAAATAATATACAGCTACGAAACCGGCAAAGGCAATGCTGCTCTTTTATACATGAATCCTTTCGTTAATCAAATGGGCTTTCCAAGCATAAAAAGTACGCAAGCAAATGCCAACATAAGGAGCCTCATCGAAATGAAAACCCATGAGTAGTAAGCCTGTATTACCTGATAAATAAGCATAAATTTAGTTTTCACCTTATTATCCTGTTACTATGAAATATTTTATCCTATTGTGTTTAGTATTCGCTTCAACTGCTAGTCTAACACAAAATAATGTACATTTATACAATACAGAACAATTCATCTGTGAATCAAAACACTACCCCAACGAACACTTTACCATACAAGTTGCTTTTCCATCTGATTATCAAGCCAAAAACAATTATCCAATTGTCTATCTACTCGATTCAGACACCTCTTTTGGTTTGACGAAAGGAATTGTTGACTTGCTCCTGGCCGGAAAGGAAATAAGGCCAATAATAATAGTGGGCATTGCTTACAACAAAGATCTTCGCACTTGGTGGGTCAATCGTTCCCGAGATTTTATTCCAACATTAGACACCCTCAGTAATTTTGGCAAAAAATGGCCCAAAGCAGGTAAAGCCGATACTTTTGCTAATTTCATTAGCAATGATCTAATGCCAACGATTCGCAATAAATACCATGTAAATGAAGCAGAAACAGGTATCATAGGCTTCTCATTTGGCGGGCTTTTCGCTTCTTATGTCCTTTTTACTAATCCAGATTTATTTAATAAATATGTAATAATATCACCTCTTACTCAATGGGATAATAGGCTGATTTCCAAACTAGAAAACTCATACAAGCAAAACAACAATACCTTGGACAAATCAATCTATATTGCCTTATCATCACTCGATTCGCCGGCCTTGGTTAATACCCCAACTCTTGAATTGATAGAATCCATTAACACAAAAGCCTATTTAAACCTAAAAATAGAATATAAAACCAACGTGGGTGACACTCATTACTCTGGTTACCCCAAGGGGATTATTGATGGATTAAAATTTGTATACCCACCTAAAGATTAAACTCAATTAAAACAGATAAAATACTATTAAACAAACTATTGCTAATTATTAACAAGCATTAGCACCTGCCTCAAACACTCGTCTTTATTTAGGGACGATACATTCACCACACTATAAGCCCCCTCTCCTTTGATGGCCGCTAAGCGCCACTGCATCTGACTACAGGTATGCTTTTGTCCATTGGAATACCACCAACACGAATACATGGGTTCTTCACCGTCTTTCTCTATTTGAAAAGTATAAACATCATGGCCTCCAATCGTGATGATATTCTCATTTTTGATGTGATAACCACTGGCTCGCCAACAGATAAACGGATGATGGTCGGAACCCAGAAAAAAGGCTGGTGGTTTAATGTAAATCAGCACTTTGTCATTGCTCATTTTCACCACTCCATCGGTACTGCACGATTGCTGCATGCCATCTATACCTAAATCCAGAGGCTCTTGTGCTTCCTGTACCTGATTACGATCAACAAAGTAAGCGCCTGCAATAAGAAGCACAAATAGGCTAGCAACAATCAGCGGTAAGCGGATTGCTTTTGAATGGGTGTTTGTTATCGTATTGAAGAAACGCCTGGCAAAAGCCCCCAACAGCAATAAAGGCAGGCATATATAGATAAGAAATACTACCAAACCTATGAACTCATGCAAAGCCGTATCGGGCATGGCACTGAGCATGACTGTGAGTATGATGCGAACCACATTACCTGCTGCCACCAAAGCAAAAGCAACTGTTGCAAAGGCGATAATCACGAAGACTCCTCCTTGAGCTTTACTTCGCTTGCTCCAAAAGGCCAATGAGAAAACAGCTACAACCAGCGTTGAAGAAAGCATATTGAGGCCCAAACATTCGGGTGCAATGGTGAAGTTGATACCATTTAATACCAGACAATTGCCCGCTACCTCAATTGTCGGATAAAACACCTCCAGAACATTACCTGCTACCTGCGTTAGATGTAAACGTATGGCAAAACTAAACACCTGAAACAGGTACTGTAAGGCCGGTGTTGTTACGGCAATCAACATATAGGACAAGAGTGTTGGTCGATACGGTATCGCCATTAAACAAAGCATGACAGTCATGCCCAAGCCGATGTAAAACATACTGTAAATATGTAGCACATAATACAGGAGCAGAAATACAAATGCTCCAATCATCGTTAAGCGTTGGTATACTTTGCTGTGGCGTCGAAGGGTAAAAGGCAGAGCCAGTATAAACAAAATTTGCTCAAAGCGTAAGCCTCCGTATTTATCAATTACCGGTACTGCTGTAATGACCAATAAAAACAGGACGATAAAAGCCTTGTTTTTACCACCTCTTGTGTACTTGCTTATGTGAGTCATTAAGCTCGTAACGATTGTAGCCAACGAAGCAATTTTCTCACATAAGCAAGGGTTATTCAAGCACACATTTAGCGCCAACTGGCGGATATGACGGTAATACATCATGTTACTTAAACTTGAAATAAACAAAACTAAAAATGGCCAATACAACAGCTATTAAAGCCCACTCATGTGGTTCCGGCACAGCACCAGAGTCTTTCAGATTGGCATTTTTCAGGCTATCAACACTTTCATCAATATCAAAGCGCTCGTAGTCCTTTTGTGTTTCAAGCACAATTAAGCTGGAAACGGGTGATACAATATAGGCTGCATCACACATATCGTAAATCACTTCCGGTATTTGCTTACTGTCTTGCAAAAGCAAATGACCGGCTTTTTTCATTACAGCATGGTAGTTATACAAGCGCATCAGGTGAGATGGCCCTTCTACCCTATTATTCAATTCATTATCTGCATTTGAGCAACTTATAATCATGTTCGAATGAGGCAAGGCAATCGCATTGCTATTTAAATCATATTGACTATACCATTGATCCATTTCTTTGCTTTCACGCTCGTAAGAATTTATGGACTGACAGCTCAGTAGTTTATACTGCTCCAGGCTTGCTATATAATCCGACTGCTGTCCGTTAATCAGCAAACATGATAAAGGTTTCCGGTAGTTTGAAAAGGATTTTATCAAGCCATTGTAAAACGCCGACCCCTCTAATTCTGTTGGTACCGGTGAATTCTTCTGTCCTTTGGTGATGAGTAATGCGGAGTCAACATCTGTAATTTTGTGCACAGGGAACAAACTAAACGCTTTCTCTGATAGTTGTTGATAGAGTTCATCCATATTTGATAAATCCACTTTCATCAATTCATTGGTGTACACATACACCGGTCGATCACCAGCTTTAATAAACATCTGCTCCATTTCATCCTGAGTCCATTCACGATTCACATCTAAATAAACCACTGATGGATCAAAGTAACGATCTGACACCAATGCCTCCACACGGTATTCCTTTCCTTTAAAAGCAAAAGATTTCTCACTTAGTGGAATCAGTCGTAAACGGGCTTGCCAGTTATCGAACAGACTTCCATTATACAGGTACTGGTTCCTAGCTTTTTTATCAAATGATCGCGGTAAATGCACCTGCTGGGTATCTCCAATCACCTTTAGATGAATAACTTCTTTAGCTCCTGTATTATCAGGCCCTGATACTTGCATGGGTTCGAAATACAAGTATCCACCCTTTTGCTTCATTGGCGATGTGATGCCAATCATCACGCGTCGGGCCTCACTCGATGTACACGGAAAAATGGTTGCCGTTAATCGATTGCCCTCCTGCCAATGCAATACCACCGGGTCGCGCTGTTCAACACCAACAATCTGCTTGTAGGCGGTGGCTGCTTTCCGGCGCGTTGTCAGCCTCGACTTCTCTTCCTTGCCATCAATCCACAACGATAAGGATGACGCTACAGCACCTTCGGGCAGGTAAAAAGTAAACAGAGCCTCCTGTTGATTGCGCTCCCATTTATTATTGTTTTCAATCCAAAATGTTTTCTCAAAATAAGCCAAACGGTAAGCCGGATAGAGCCTTACATCGGTTAATGCTTTGCTCACTTTTAAGTCGCGCCCCGACCACAGCTTCTCGTAGGCATAATGGCGCGTATTGGCACTGGCAGATAATATCTTAACCTTTTCCTCATTGCTTAACTCAATTGTCCCCTGCCTCAAGGCAGCAGTAGCAAGCAATGGATCGTGTTCACGTATCTCGGAAAAAGAACCACGATTAAAGTCAAATCCCCACCAATCGCTTGTGTGTTTATCGTATAACAAACCCAAACCAAGCGTGCGTTTAGCCCAAAAGGATGAATGACATTTTTGGGCGTACAACACCCACTCTGGTAATTCGGATTCCTCGTTTAGCACAATATCCTCCTGTGCAGAGAGTATTTTGTTAGAATGGTAAGCATACAATCCGGTATATGTCATCAAAATTAATACAGCACTTAATAATCCAGTCATGACAAACTTTGGTCGCACATTTATACAGCTTTGCTTCCGAACACACTGTATAAGCATCACCAGCATAATAAAAGGCACTACCAGATGAATGGAAAGCCCTAATAAGATAAGACCGATAATGGCAATGGGTATAGTTGGTAATAAAACGATGGTGTAATACAATAGCACCAATATGCCTATCCCTGTAATAAATGACAAGGAATTTGACAGCCAGAGTGGTAATTGCTCATTCACGGCGATAAATACAAAAGCAAACAAAACCAGTATCAGTAAAACCTCTAACCACAAGGGTGTCAAGGCAAATACATGCACATCTTTGTTAAGACTGAAACAACTAACCAGTAATATGGCCATGAGTATGTGCCAGTTAATGCGCGGACGAACCAAGCGAAACAGATTCGTTTTCTTTGGCCAGTCGCCAAAAGAGATAAAGAAATACAAGGCTGCAATGCCATAATTGATAAGAGCCATCCCCTCTAAAGACGAATTGCTTTCAGGGACGAAGTGATAAATGGCCATCGTCATTGGCAATAAGGCCAATCCGATTTTTTGTACTGGGCTTAATTGTGTTTTCATAGGGAATAGTAAAGTACTTTGAATTACAAAGTAGTTATTTTAAAAAAATTATGCGTTAATGTTCTGAATCAAATTATTCAAGCCATCCAAGTGCTGTTTAAAGAGGGCTCGCCCAAGATCAGTGGTCTGATAAGTTGTTTTAGGTTTACGCCCAACAAATTGCTTGTGCACAACAATTAGTTCGTGCTTTTCCAGTGCTTTAAGGTGACTTGCAAGGTTACCATCCGAAGCATTCAAATGCTCCTTTAAGGAATTGAAATCCACCTTCTCATTGACCATTAAAATGGCCATAATGCCCAGTCGCAGACGACTATCGAAGAGCTTACTTAAATTATCGATGATACTTTTCATGAGAACAGTTTTAAATTATTTCTCATGTTTTAAATACATCACATTACCATATACAATGTGCAAAACTCCAAAGCCAAATAACCAGAAAACAATGCCATAGCCAATAAAGAACGTGCTTACCAAACCAAGAACAATTTCAGATATACCTAAATATCTTATTTCTTGATGTGTGTATCTGCTGGCGTTGAGTAAGGCCAATCCATAGAATATTAAGGTACAAGAGGCTAGCAAGTATAATTCGCCATGATAGATTAAGGCAATACAGAATAAACCGCCGCTAAGGATTGGAATAAACAAGTTAATTAGGAAATACTTGGTAGAGGCATCCCATATCTGCAGACCTTTCTTTTTACTGTTTTGAAAAGTAAAGAAGAATGCAGCACCAAGAGCCAAAACAAGTGTAAAAGCTGCTATGAAAGCAACATGTATAAAGGGCTTGCTATTAATTGGGAAACCAAAAAAACGATTAGTTACTTCAATGGGTGAAGCAAATTGGCCTCCTCCCACATACCACCAGGCATAACTTCCACAAACCAAAGCAATGCAACCGGCAGCTACCCCCGATAGTCCACTTAATGACAAACATTTACTTGAGCGTTCCATCAAGGCTTTAATCTCCGATAATTGACTTAATTGTTCCTGTTGATTCATTTTAAAAGTTCTTTGAAATTCAAAGTAAGTAAATCTGATTTAGTTTTGCAATTTTTTTATTGCAAAAAATAAAAGAACCAACACAAACCCCAATCACAAACAACCATAAGTCACACTTTATATGACAGTTACAATACATCATTGACTTTTAATCTTGAATAGGTCTATTTGGAATAATTCTAATATCGGATAATGGCATTTATTAAATCAAGCTATTTACTTTTTAAGCCTAACTCACTAAAAATCCACACTCATGCTTATCTACGGATGGAGAACAACACACATTAAATCAGAGGCTAACACCTATGTTTCATGCCCACATTGTGGCGAAAAAGGAGGTATTACAAACAATGTATTTGGCAGCTATGTCCATATCTTTTGGACTCCAACCATCTCGATCGGCAAAAAAGGTGCTGCTCAATGTCATCATTGCAAAAAAGTTGCGAACCCAAAGAGATGAATGAAGATCTTAAACAGGCCTACAAAACAATGAAAAGTGACACTAAAATTCCTTTCTGGCATTTTTCAGGTGCATTCATAATTGTCTTTCTTATAAGCTTATTAACGATATCAAATAAAGCTGAAGCTCAAGATGAGCTACTTTATTTGGAAAGCCCGTTAAGTGGTGATGTTTATGAGTATGAGAATGGCCCTGAACGGTTCTCTACCTTAAAAGTAGTGGAAGTAAGTGAGGATAGTGTTTATTTTCTATATAACAACTACGATTTCTCTCAAAGGGCTGGTATCGAAGAAATTGATGTCGACTCCTGCTATTCAGAAGATATTTACATGATGTCGCGCCAAGAACTGAAAGACATGTACAGTTCAGGCACCATCTATGATATTAATAGAAACTAAAAGTCACTTAAATCAATAATCTGACTGATAGAACAACTCTATCAGTCTTTTTTACGCCTCTTCACTCCTCTTAAGGCCTCTGCTTCCAAAGGGTTATCCGGCCAATGATGCTTAGGATAGCGTGCTTTGAGCTCTTTCTTGACTTCGAAATAAGCATTGTTCCAAAAGCTATTAAGATCGTTGGTTATTTGAACAGGCTTAAAACCTGGAGATAATAGGTGCAACAACACATTTACTCCCCCTAAGTTTACCTTTGGTGTCTCAAGCATGCCAAAGACCTCTTGCAAACGAACCGCAAGAATGGGTGCTTCGCCATTGGCTTGGTAGCTTAGCTTTACAGAAGAACCACTTGGCACCGCTATGCGCTCAGGCGCCTGTTTATCTAATAAGCCCTGTAATTCGTATTCCAAATGATGGTGCAATACATCTTTCAGATTAATCTTCTTGAGATCTTCGGGCTTTTTAACAGATGATAAATAAGGGGATAACCATTCGGCATTGGTTTTTAAAAGATTATCAGTTGACACGTCGGGCCAGCTGTGTTCTTTATCCCATTTTCTTAAACTTAAAACTCGGTTTTGCCATTGCGTTACATCCTTGCTAAAATCGAGTAACCAAGCTCCTTCTTTCTTCAATGCATTTGAAATTGCTTCACTTTTTAAGGATTCATCAAACTGTTGTAAGGGCTTACTTTGCAACACAATACTTCCAATTCGCAATTCTGTTTGAGCCTTAAAGCCGCCCCTTTTAGTATCCCAACTAACAGCATCTACAGTTTTTAGCATTGGAGCCAAATCCTGTGGATTCAATGGCGATGCTAAAAATATCTTGCCTACTCCTTCGCGCGCATTCACATTAGCAATGGCCAACCAGGCCTCATGTGCCAAATCATCTTTATGTCCTGCTGCAGCTATACTACCATTGGCCAATTTAAACTGTGCATTATTTCCAGGTTTAGCATGCGCAATGCGTTCGGGAAATGCATGCACCAACAACACCCCTGTTTCAAAGGGATCATGTGACGAATTATCGGCATCAACATTTAACATACGACTGTATTGCTCTGCAATTTTAGCGATGCGACCCAAATGTTTGTTTTTAATTGTCCCTGTTCTATGACGTCGCAAGGCATCAATCCTTGTATTAATGTCAATACCAGCCTCTTTTCCCAAAGGATCACGTTCCTCTAACAAAGCTGCCACATCACTCGCCAAAGCCGTTAATCCATCCTCTTGAGCCATTAACAGCATGTGCGCCAAACGCGGATGACAAGGCAAACGATGAACGGCTTTACCATGCTCTGTAATTCGGTTATCATCCATGGCTTCCAAATGATGTAACAATTCTGTAGCCTGCGATACATGACCTTGCGGAGGAGCACTCATCCACGTTAAAGTATTTATATTTTCAACTCCCCATTGTGCCATCTCCAATACCAACGAAGCCAAATCGGCCTCTTCAATTTCGGGTGTTCGATGCTCTTGCAAGCGATTATGAGTGGCTTTACTCCACATTCTGTAGCACACGCCAGGTCCTAATCGCCCTGCACGACCAGCTCTCTGATCAGCTGAATCGAGAGTTATATCAACCGTTTCTAAACGTGACAAACCTGAATTTGGATTGAACTTAAGCGTTCGTGAAAAACCACTGTCAACCACAACTTTAACTCCTTCAATAGTAAGACTGGTTTCAGCTATAGAGGTGGCTAGTATAATTTTACGTTTACCCTCCCTGTGTGGCATAATTGCAGCATACTGCTTATTGGGTGGTAATTGTCCGAATAAAGGATGAATGGAAATATCGCGATGCTTTTTCTTCAGAATAGTTTCACAAGCTCTTATTTCTCCTTCTCCAGGCAGAAATACAAGTATATCCCCATCTTGTTCTTTCACAGCCTTTGACACAACCCGAGCTGTAAGCTCAGGCAGCATTGTCACATCATTATCTCCTTCATGTATAATCTCGACTGGGTATTGTCGACCTTGACTAAGCACTGCTGGTGCTTGCAATAAATGGGTTAATTGGGGCATATTTAAGGTGGCCGACATAATCATTAAGCGAAGATCGGGGCGCAATACCTGTTGTGCCTCACGTGAGAGTGCTAAAGCCACATCTGCAAACAAACTACGTTCGTGAAACTCATCAAAAATAACCATACCAACGCCTTCCAAAGCATTATCGCTTTGCAGCATACGGGTTAGTATTCCCTCCGTTACAACTTCTAGCTGTGTATTGGGTCCAATACAATTATCGAAGCGAATACGATATCCTACACGCTGCCCAACTTTTTCGCCCAAAAGATCAGCCATGCGCAGGGCAATACTACGCGCCGCTAATCGTCGAGGTTCCAACATGATGATTTTTTGACCATTGAGCCAATTCTCATTTAACAATGCCAAGGGTAGAAGTGTACTTTTACCTGCTCCAGGAGGCGCATTAACAATTAAGGCATTGCTATTGGATAAGTGCTGCTTCACCTCATCAATAACCTCAGTAATGGGTAAATCTATGTTGTATGGATTGAAATTCACGCTTTCTGTATTAGAGTGCAAAAGTAGATATTTATTAATGAAAAACCCGACATGAATTACTTCGTGTCGGGCTACTTACCTTTTGTAAAAATGCTTTTACTCCTCTATCCCATAATTCTGACCAAACTTCTCTACAACGTAATCGATATCCTTATCGCCACGTCCAGAAAGGTTCACTAATATGGTTTGATCCTTTGGCAGTTCTGCCGCCAACTTTAAAGCATAAGCCACTGCATGAGAACTTTCTAAAGCGGGAATAATACCCTCCTGACGCGCTAAAAGCATAAAGGCATCAACAGCCTCTTTATCGTTTATACTTTGGTAATTAACGCGCTTAATATCTTTTAGGTATGAGTGTTGTGGCCCAACACCAGGGTAATCTAATCCAGATGCTACTGTGTTAACAGGTGCTGGTTCTCCATTTTCATCTTGCAATAAGTAACATTTAAAGCCATGGATCATACCTGGTTGCCCCAAGCTTAAGGTGGCAGCATGTTCGCCGGTTTTAAAACTGGTTCCAGCAGGCTCAACTCCATAAATATTTACCTTTTCATCATCTAGAAAAGCAGTAAACAAACCAATGGCATTGGAACCACCACCAACGCAGGCAACCAAGTTGTTTGGTAAAGCTCCTGTTAACTCTTGAAACTGCTCTTTGGCTTCGCGACCAACAATGGCTTGAAAATCGCGCACCATCATAGGAAAAGGATGTGGTCCTACTACCGAGCCAATGGCGTATAACTGGTTAACAGGATCGGATAGATAGGCTTCAAAGGCTGAGTCAACGGCCTCTTTAAGGGTTTTTAATCCATGAGTAGCCGGAATAACATTGGCCCCTAAAATTTTCATTCGAACCACATTGGGATGTTCTTTGTATATATCTACTTCACCCATGTAGATATCGCATTCCAGGCCAACCAAAGCCGCAGCGGTAGCCAATGCTACACCGTGTTGCCCTGCACCTGTTTCAGCAATAATTTTTTTCTTGCCCATTTTTTTGGCCAGCAAAGCTTCGCCTAAGCAATGGTTAATTTTATGTGCTCCTGTGTGGTTTAAATCTTCGCGCTTGAGGTAGATTTGCGCACCGCCCATTTTTTCAGAAAGGTTTTTTGCATGAAAAACCGGAGATGGACGTCCTGTGTAGTGTTTTTGCAAATAGTATAATTCTTCTTGAAAAACCGGATCGTCTTTAATTTTTTGATAGGCCTCGGTAATCTCCTGCATAATAGGCTCTAGCATTGGTGGTACAAAACGTCCTCCGTACTCACCAAAAAAGCCTTCTGCATTAGGCATTACCTCATCGGCTAATAATGATTTATCCATTTATTTTAGTATTACAACCTTTACAATTAATAAAGGTCATGGTTAATAATTCTATAAAAAAACAAAAGCCGCAGGTGGAATTCCTACGGCTTTAAATATTTTAATACATACAGCTTCTATCCCACCTTATTAAAAGTTGAGCATTGCCACCAATACATATGAAGTTGTTGCTTTATCATTTTCTTAATTTCCTACAATTATACTTATTTCATTGATGGAGACCAAACTTGCATCCTTATTTCTGTATCATGACATAAAGCTGGCCATGTAAAAAACGAGTGACCCTTATTTTGGTTCCCTTTTCAATAAAACCACTTTCAGCTACAGCATCATACAATTCATCGTTAATGATTATTTTGCCTGATGGTCGTAAACTGGTGTTGGCCTCTCCAAGCTCACCTACCAAGTCAACCAATGCTGCTTCTACACCAATATAACCCAATTCAATGTTCTCTTCGGTTTGCAAAGCAATTTTAGCTCCGAAAGTAGACGAGGCAAACAGCTTTTTACTCAAATAGATAATAGCAAGAAAACCACCAAAGAGACCAGATAGAACAATGCCCATCGCTTCCAGAAGCTTATTGAATCCGACCCCATCGAAATTAAATACATCGTTATTGAGCAGACTTAAGGTTAAGCCTCCCAAAACAAGTGTTACACCAGATACACCGGCTACACCAAAACCAGGAATCACGAATACCTCCAATGCGATTAACACCAAACCAATAATGAAAATGATAATTTCCCAATTATCCGCCAGTCCATCGATGTACAAAGGAGAGAAATACAAAACTGCTGCAATGCCTGCTGCCAACAAAGGAAAGCCAACACCTGGGGTTTGTAATTCAAAGTAAATACCTCCCATTATAACCAGTATTAAGATACCTTGTAGTACAGGACTGGTTAATAATCCTTTTAAACCATCGTAAAAAGACGGCTTGAAAGATGTCATCTCATAGTCATATATTTTTAATTTGGCCAATACTTCTTCAATACTATTAGCTTGCCCCTCGCAAAAACCATTTTCAATGGCTTCCAATGTGGTAAATGTTAATATCTTACCAGTGTCCACTACATTTTCGATATAAAAACTCTCATCTACCATTGCTTCAGCAATATGTGGATCGCGACGCCAACGATACGTTGTATCTTGCCCCATAACAATGGTATCTTTGCCATGTGCTTCTGCTGTTGCACGAATGGTAGAACGCATGTACGACTGATATTTATCTGGCATCTTTTCTCCGCTTTGGTTCACCACCGTTGCCGCTCCAATATTTGCTCCTGGTCGCATATAAATACTATCGCAGGCTATGGAAATTAAAGCTCCTGCTGAGGCAGCATTGTTATCGATAAACACATGAACTGGAATACTACTATTTAATATTTTAGTACGGATTGAATCGGCAAAAACTACTTGACCACCGTAAGTATTCATGTGCAAAATAATCACATCGGCCTCTGCAGCTTCTGCTTCAGCAAAAGCTTCTTGCGTGTGTATCCAGGATGTACTGCCTATTTCACGAAAAATTTGATAGGTATACACTTGTGTTGTTTTGATACTATCGGATGTTTGAGCTGCCACTTGCCAGCCCATTAATAAACAAAGGAGTAAACTTATTGTGCTTTTTTGAATCATCGTATTTTAACCATTAAGTTAGATGCTTAAAAGTAGAAAGAAATTATTAATAACTAAGCTATAAATTGTGATAGTCGATTGCCAATCTTAGGAACGTTTACACTCGCTGTGTCGGTAACAACTTATAATATGATCATTAACCATGCCTGTAGCCTGCATAAAGGCGTAACAAATAGTGCTTCCCACAAATGAAAAACCATCTTTCTTAAGCTGCTTACTCATGGCATCAGAAACATTTGTTGTTGCAGGCACTTCTGATAGGTGCTTAAAACTATTTTGTATGGGTTGATGATTGACAAATTCCCATATATACTGATTGAATGAATCGTGAACTTTCTGCATGTGCAGAAATGCTTTAGCATTTTTAATGGCTGCGTTTATTTTTAGTCTATTACGCACGATACCTTTATTATTTAGCAGTTCTTCAACCTTTTGAGGTGTATAATTCACTATTACCGAAGCATCAAACTCATCAAAGGCATCTCTAAATGCAGCTCGCTTGTTGAGTATGGTTGACCAACTTAAACCAGCTTGAAAACCCTCTAAAATTAAAAATTCAAATAACTGTTGATCATCGTGAAGTGGTACCCCCCATTCCTTATCATGATAAGCTCGGTATAATTCTGATCCTTCGCACCAGTTACACCTTATCTTTCCCTCATTCATAAGCAGCTTTTTAAATAATCGTTTTTAATTCATCATCATCCAGTCCCAATTGGTTTGGCTTAGTATTTATTAAGATACAATAAGCAAGCATCTATAATGCAAAAAAGCGCCCTATTGCAGGCGCTTCTCGTTCAGTTACTTTTTATAATACTTTAAAGCCTCTGGCATATAAGCTTGTAAATTCTTTATCCTGGTATCATCGGCAGGGTGGGTACTCATAAACTCTGGTGGCTTTTGACCCCCTGAGGCCGCCATACGCCCCCAGAATTGAACAGCCTCCTCGGGATTATATCCAGCCATGGCCATAAAAATAAG
This sequence comes from Carboxylicivirga sp. M1479, assembly GCF_007097485.1. Taxonomy (GTDB): domain Bacteria; phylum Bacteroidota; class Bacteroidia; order Bacteroidales; family Marinilabiliaceae; genus Carboxylicivirga. The sequence continues at coordinate 31,889 of NZ_VKDE01000014.1, forward strand.
CCCCATCTTATCTGCTTCTGTCTCATGCGTACGAGAGTATGGCAACATAAATCCATACTGAGCTCCTAAGCCGAAAGCCGCCATATAAATGGCTTTTGTCTCTTCAGGCTTTTCATCAACTGCGACAGAAAGAGCCGTTCCTCCCATTTGCACAGCCATTTCATTACTCATTCGTTCATTACCATGTTTGGCAACAGCATGCGCTATCTCATGCCCCATAACAACAGCTAAGCCCTCTTCGTTTTGAGTAAATGGTAAAATTCCAGTGTAAAAAACCACTTTACCTCCAGGCATACACCAAGCATTGGGTATATCTTCATCCACCAAATTAAACTCCCAATCAAAACCTTGTATATGGCTTGAATATCCATTATCCGCCATGTATTTCTCAACAGCAGCTGCAATGCGTTTGCCACAACGCTTCACCATCTCAACCTGCTCTTTATTGGTCGACAGTTTATTTTCTTTCAGAAACTGATCATATTGATTAAAACTCATATTCATCATTTCAGAATCTGAAACTAGGTTTAATTGCTTACGGCCAGTAATTGGCACAGTTGAGCATCCGTCGAATAGTAGCATGGCTATGGTCATTGTAACAGCAAGTGACGAAACCTTTACAATTTTCTTCATATTAATTGTTTTAAGTCCTTTTTATAAAATCATCAGCTACAAAAATAAGGTGTTAGTTCAACAATATTTCTACTTTTGCTGCTCAAATAATATAAAACAATTACCCTGCTGATGAATAAGCTATTAAAGAACCACCTAAAACTACATTTTGTTGTGCTTTTATATGGTATTACAGCCATTTTAGGTAAATTAATTCTGTTACCCGCTGCCCAAATGGTTTGGTATCGAATGTTTATAGCTATGGTGGTACTTGGTGGTGTTATTTGGTTTAAAAAGATACCATTCCAAATTGGCTGGCAATCCATCTTAAAAATAATGGGTGTTGGTTTGGTTGTTGCTTTTCACTGGATTACCTTTTTTCATGCGGTAAAAATATCCAATGTTTCAGTCACACTAGGATGCATGGCTTCCACCACTCTCTTTGCGAGCTTTCTCGAACCTATCATATTTAGAAAACGCGTACAATGGGTAGAAGTATTCATTGGCTTATTAATAATTGGAGGACTTTACCTCATCTTCCAATTTGAGCTAAGCTTTTGGAAAGGCATTGTTACCGCTTTAATTTCAGCTTTTTTGGCAGGTCTTTTCACAGTTTTAAACAAACTCTTTATCGATAAGCATCATCCAGTAACGATCAGCTTTTATGAGATGATAAGCGGTTTTATTAGTATAGGTGTGTTTCTTTTACTAACCGATGTACTACCAAACAACTTACTAATGCCAAACAGTACGGATATAATCTACATCCTTATTTTGGGTATAGCATGCACAGCTTATGCATTTGTGGTGGCTGTGGATGTAATGAAAGTGCTTTCGGCATACACCGTGGTTCTTGCCATTAATATGGAACCCGTGTATGGCATTTTATTGGCCTTTGCTATATTCGGACAAAGTGAATTTATGTCAGGAGGTTTTTACATTGGTACTTTGGTCATTCTTGCAGCCGTTTTCTTACATCCTGTTATTGTAAAAATGCAAAGTAAACAGGGCAAACCCGTTTAGTAAATTTACTTTACAATTGAACATTAAGCCAATCAATTGCTTTCTATTATTATGAAGGTATTATTGACAGGTGCAACTGGCTACATTGGTAAACGCTTACTTCCTTTGTTAATTCAAAAGAGGCACCATATAGTATGCCTTGTTAGAGATAAAGATCGGTTTCATATACCTAGTTCTTTTCAATCCTCAATTACAGTCATTGAAGGTGACTTAACAACTTTTGAGTCATTAAATTCTATACCGGAAGACATTGATGCAGCCTACTACCTAGTTCACTCCATGTCCAGTGCAAGCAATTATCAATCATTAGAATTAAAATCAGCATTAAATTTTAGAAAAAAAGCCGATCACATTGGTATTAAACAGGTTGTTTACCTAAGTGGTATTATAAATGAGTATAAACTATCGCCACATTTACAATCACGTAAGGATGTTGAGCTAGAATTAAACAAAGGAACTTTTGCTTTAACATGCCTAAGAGCTGGGATTATAATTGGTGCTGGAAGTGCATCTTTTGAAATAATACGCGATTTAGTTGAAAAGCTACCAGTAATGATAACTCCGAAATGGTTGAATACAAAATGTCAACCAATAGGCATTTATGATGTTATAAATATCCTCATTAAAAGCCTTGGAAACCCACAAATGTTGAATACTAATTTTGATATTGGCGGCCCCGATGCACTTTCTTATAAAGAAATGCTTTTAAAGTTTGCCTTCGTGCGTCAACTTAAACGGTACATTTATGTAGCACCTGTGATGACTCCTCGTTTATCGTCTTATTGGTTATACTTTATCACTTCAACCTCGTATAAATTAGCCACAGCCTTGGTTGACAGCATGAAAATTGAAGTAATTTGCAGAGACAATAGAATTAATCAGCTTCTCGAAATCGAACCAGTTAGTTATGTTGAATCTTTAAAATCAGCATTCAGCGAAATAAAAGATGAGAAAATATTATCAAGCTGGAGAGATGCATTGATTGTTAGCAACCATGACTTTAAGTTATCTGATTTTATAATGGTACCCACCTATGGCTGCTTTATTGACAAGCGTATAATCAATGTTTCAAAACCCAATGTAACCTTGGAAAAAATATGGCGCATTGGTGGTTTTACCGGATGGCATTTTGCCAATTGGTTGTGGCAGTTAAGAGGTTTTATCGATCGTTTAAATAAAGGTGTCGGACTAAGAAGAGGGCGCACTCATCGAACAAAAATAGAATCGGGTGACGTCATTGACTTTTGGCGCGTTGTTTATGCCAATAAAGACGAAGGGCGATTATTATTATATGCCGAAATGAAACTTCCTGGTGAAGCCTGGCTTGAGTTTAATTTAGACGGTAGACAGTTAACACAGACTGCCACATTTCGCCCAAAGGGTCTCTTGGGAAGGCTATATTGGTTTGCAGTTCTACCATTTCACCATTACATTTTTAATGGTATGCTAAAGCAACTTGCATAAAAATTTTTTCAGGCAGTTGCTTTTATCAAAGAAAAAGGGAACACAAACGCGCTCCCTTTATCATTTAAATTCTGTACATATTTTATAAGCCCAACACTGCTTGCTCAGGATCAAAACCTCCTGCTAAAAGTTTTGCTGGGTCTTCAATCATTTCTTTTACTTTTACCAAAAAGCCTACCGAATCTTTACCATCAATAATACGATGATCGTAGGACAAGGCTAAGTACATAATTGGACGAATTTCCACTTGTCCATTCACAGCTACTGGACGCTCAACTATGTTGTGCATTCCCATAATGGCTGATTGCGGTGGATTGATGATTGGTGTACTCAACATGGAGCCAAAAACACCCCCGTTGGTAACTGTAAAAGTGCCTCCAGTCATATCTTCCAGGCCAATTTTTCCTTTCCGTGCTTTTTCAGCAAGCCCCTTTAGCCCCGATTCGATACCATCAAGACTTAATGTCTCAACATTTCGGATAACTGGCACCATTAATCCCTTGGGTGTTTGAACTGCCACCGAAACATCATGGTATTCTGGCATTACAATTTCTTCTCCATCAATCATAGCATTCACCATCGGATGATGCTTTAAGGCCAAAGATGCAGCTTTAATGAAGAATGACATAAAACCTAGTTTTACACCATGCTTATCAATGAATTTAGCTTGATACTTTTTTCGCAATTGCATTACTGCCGACATATCCACTTCGTTGAAAGTCGTTAGCATGGCCGTTTCGTTTTTAACGGCCACTAATCGCTGACTTAACTTCTTTCGAAGCGATGTCATCTTCTGTCGTTCAGCATCGCGGCTGGCAGAATTGCTAATAAAAGCTGAAGTACCACCTGTTGAAGCTTCACTTTCGGCTGGCAGTTCCTTTACCAAGTCAACTTCCTTAGTTGATATGCGCTTTAAGCCATCAATTACTTGATTAACATCTAAGTTAAGATCATCCATTTTCTTTTGAGCCAATGGAGATACTTTCGCATTTGGATAATCATTTGATTTTTCAGGCTTCACATCAGCCTTTGCTGCTACTTTATCATCTGGTTTTACAGATTTTTCAGGCTCAACTGTTTCTTCAGTATTTACTTTACTCACACTCGCTTCACCAGCAAAATCAGTATCTACTGAGCAAGCTACTGCACCAACAGCCACTGTTTCGCCACCTTCAACCAAAATTTTGATCTTACCAGCCTCTGTAGCCAACAAGGAAAGGGTTGCTTTATCAGATTCTATTTCTGCTATTTCCTGATCTTTCTCTACAATATCACCATCTGAAACCATCCATGTAGCCAATTCTACTTCAGTAATGGATTCACCAGGCGTAGGAACATTTATTTCAACAATCATATTTACAAAATTTTAATCCGAAGTGAGAAGACTTAAGCCTTATACCCATACTTCTGACTACTGATATTTAACTACTGACTAATTCTTATATTGAAAACCTTGGTTTTTCTTCAAAATACTTGTGTTGTTTTAAAATCTCAGTTCTGGATTTTCCTTCAACACATTGCAAACCACAATACTTCAATTGACGTTCGCAGTGACAAGCCTTAAATACTTTATTCACAATTTCGTTTTGACCAATTACATGCAGGCCATTTAGACCTGTTGCAGGACTACCACTAGCAATACGAGCTACAGGAACAATGTCTACTCCAACCATTTTACTGCGGATGTAATTCCAAGCACCCATATTTTCAGGCTCTTCCTGCACCCAAAGGTGTAACATTGCGTTCTTGTATTTTTTAAGGATATCGTTCACTTGTTCTTTTGGGAACGGATGCATCTGTTCCATACGAATCAAAGCCACATCACGCGCATCTAATTCTTCTTTGCGTGCCAAAAGATCGTAATAGATTTTTCCTGTACAAAATACCACACGCTTCACTTCATCCACATCCACATTGTTGTCATCGATGATTTCTTTAAAACCACCCTCTTCAAAATCACTTAATAAAGATGTGCATTTTGGATGACGCAACAGACTCTTAGGCGTAAATACCACCAAAGGAATTCGAAACTCTCGTTTCAACTGACGACGTAAAACATGGAAGAAGTTAGCTGGTGTGGTACAATTAACAACTTGCATGTTGTTGCGGGCAGCCAATGACAAGAAACGTTCTACTCGTGCACTTGAGTGCTCAGGACCTTGCCCTTCAAAACCGTGAGGCAGCAACAATACAAGGCCATTCATTAAGCCCCACTTTTCTTCGGCTGATGAAATATACTGATCAATGATAACCTGTGCCACATTGTAGAAATCCCCAAATTGTGCTTCCCAAATGGTTAATCCACTGGGTTTAGCCAATGAGTATCCGTATTCAAATCCCATCACACCATACTCCGATAGTAATGAGTTAAATACCTTAAAGGTCGCCTGATCAGGTGAAATATGCTGTAAAGGCCGATAGCGCTTGTCGGTGTCTTCTTGCATCATGGCAGCATGGCGGTGAGCAAATGTACCTCGCTCTGCGTCTTGTCCGCTTAAGCGAACAGGATGTCCTTCACTTACTAATGATGCATAGGCCAACTGTTCTCCCAAGGCCCAATCTAAACGATCTTCTTCTACCATCGTTTTTCTATCGCCAACAATTTTATGCAGTTTCTTAAAGAACTTCTTATCCTCTGGCAAATAGTTGATTCGATCTAGCAGCTTTAAAAGGTTCTTACGTTTTAACGATGTGTCTGGTGAAGTAACAAAATCTTCAGGTTCTGAGTAGCGATAATCAGTCCAGTCATCGTGCAGGAATCGTTGAATAACCACTTTCTCAATGGTTTTAGAAGCACTTAACTCCTCCTCTAATAATTGATTGAAATTAACTTCTTCTTTTTTAGCGTCTTCTTTCGACACCACATTTTCACTTTCTAATTTAAGCTTATAAATATCACGTGGATTCTTGTGTCGCGCTATTTCCTTATACAACAATGGTTGCGTAAAGCGTGGTTCATCTCCCTCGTTGTGTCCGTATTTACGGTAGGACAACAAATCAATAAATACGTCTGAATTAAAGCGCTGACGATACTCCATGGCCAGCTCTATGGTATAAACCAAAGCTTCCACATCATCTCCATTCACATGAAAAACAGGCGATCGGGTAACCTTACCCACATCGGTACAATAAGTAGAAGAGCGTCCCTCGAGATATCCTGTTGTAAAACCAACCTGGTTGTTAATAACAATATGAATAGTACCGCCCGTTTTGTAACCACGTAGCTGTGCCATTTGCACCACCTCATAAGCTACACCTTGTCCTGCAATAGCAGCATCGCCATGCACAACAATCGGTACTACTTTATCAAAATCTTTGTTGTATTTATGATCAATCTTCGAACGGGAAATACCCTCAATAATTGGAGCAACGGTTTCTAAATGAGATGGGTTTGGCGCTAAATTAACCCTTACTTTCTTCCCGTTTTCTGTTTCAATATCGCTGCAATAGCCCAGGTGATATTTCACATCGCCCAATGAAATGCCATCTTCGTACTCATCGCCCACAAACTCTTTAAAAACGTTTTGATAGGGCTTTTGAAGTATGTTGGTCATAACATTCAAACGACCTCGGTGGGCCATCCCAATCACAACCTCCTCGGCACCTAACTCAGCACCTTTATTAATAAGAGCGTGTAAACCTGGAATTAAAGTCTCTGAACCCTCTAAAGAAAAACGTTTTTGACCCACAAACTTTTTGTGAATAAAACTCTCGAAACCAACAGCTGTATTCAACTGCCTAAAAATTGTCTTTTTCTTTTCAGGCGAAAAGGCTGGGGTGTTTTTAACACTCTCCATACGCGTTTTCATCCACGATAGAATTTCGGGGTGGCGAATATACAAGTATTCAACCGCTACCGACTGACAATAGGTTTGTTGCAGGTGCTCTATAATTGTTTTTAAAGGGGCATCGCCTATACCCAACTCATTACCAGCCTGAAAAACCGTATTAAGGTCCTTATCAGATAGTTTGAAGTTCTCAACATCTAAGGTTGGAAAATACTTACGACGTGAGCGAACCGGATTGGTTTGCGTAAACAAATGTCCTCGCTGACGATAACCGTGTATCAGGTTTAAAACATGAAATTCTTTATCAACGACCCCTGAAGAGGTTGGTTGCTGGTAATTTTCAAGTGCAAAATCAAAACCTTGAAAAAACTGCTGATAGTCTTTATCAACCGAATCGGGATCTTGCTTATATTGCTGGTAAAGTTCGTCTATCGAGCCGATTTCACTGTTACCCAGAAATGAGAATTTATCCATAAAACTAAATTAGTCTCAAATACTATTTGTGTTTCTTTCCTCTATTAACAAAGAAGTGACTTTAAAGTTAAAATTTTTTTATGCTCTAAGAGGTATTATAAAACAGGTTTTTATCACGGGCTTTTACTTGTGTAAGATTCTGAAAAGTTTATACAGCTTGCTTGTGGTCATTAATGTCATTAAAAAACATGCTACATTTGTTATCCTAATATCAAGCTCATGACACAAGGATTTCTGAATGCAATAGCGACTTATTATTATCAAAATGCCAAAGATGAACTGGCTGATTATTGCTTTGTTTTCCCTAGTCAACGATCTGGTATCTTTTTCACTAACCACCTACGGCAAATGGTTAAGGAGCCATCGTGGGCGCCACAAATAATGACTGTGAACGATTTTTTCGATTCTCTTTCCAATTCTATTGTGGCTGATAACATTACGCTTCTTTTTTCCTTGCACCAGATTTATAATCAAGTAACGGGCAAAGACAGTACTTTTGATGAATTTTTACCTTGGGGCGAACTCTTTTTGGGTGATTTTGATGACATTGACAAATACCTGGTAAATGTTGATCAACTTTTTTCAAATATTATATCGTATAAAGAATTAGACGATGATTACAGCCACCTTAGTGAAAAGCAACTCGAAGCCATTAAAACATTTTGGGGCACATTTAAAGCCGACCAGTTATCGTCGCATCAAAATCATTTTTTAGAAAACTGGGAACATATACCTCCTGTTTATAAGCAATTTAAAAACTACCTAAGCGAACGTTCTTTGGCCTTTGAGGGGATGATTTACCGACAGGTAGCTGATCAACTTAAGCAAGATGGTCAATTGGAGATTAAGTGGAAGAAAATTGTTTTCGTAGGTTTAAATGCCTTAACACCTGCCGAACGCAAAGTAATGGACAACCTACAAAAAAGAAATCTGGCCCATTTCTTTTGGGATTATTCGCCCTGGATGCTACCATCTGAACAATCGCAAGGAGAAGCTTTTCAAACGCGTGGCCCTGGCTTATTTTTAAACGAAAACAAACTGCGCTACCCATCGCCCAAAGATTTTGTTTTACCACTTAACGAAAAAGGGCCCGAAATAACAATAACGGCAGTGGCGAACCCTACTGAGCAACTTAAATCGGTACATTCGTTTCTTAAACAAGAGTATGAAAGTGATTTAAAAACTGCCCTCGTTCTGGCCGACGAAACCATGCTGATGCCGGCACTTCATGGTATACCTGAAAATGTTGATCGCGTTAATGTTACAATGGGTTACCCGCTTAACCACACACCCATATTTGGTTTGTTAAATCTATTGTTTGAAATGCTGCGCAATGCCCGCAAAAGCAAAGAAGGCATTTGGCTTTATCATCGTCATGTATTACCCATTTTACAACATCAATATATTTCATTACTGGCCGAAAACGATTGCCGTACCCTGCATAAAAAATTGGTGAAAGAAAACATCATATTTGTTAAGGCCAAAGATTTGCACATTAACCCTTTATTTAAGTTGATATTCAGTAAGGTTAGTAATGGCAGTGAAATGACCACCTACCTGACCAATATATTGAATAAGATTTATGAATTACTACAGCCACAGGAGGATAAAATTTTAGAACAGGAATTTGTTTTTACTCTTCACAAAAGCATTGTTCGTTTGCAGGATTTACTGGAGCATAATCAGCAAAAAGAAATTAATTCTGATACATGGATAAAGCTATTTAAGAAACTGGCCGATTTTCAAACAGTTCCTTTTAAAGGGGAGCCATTGGCTGGTTTGCAAGTGATGGGAATATTGGAAACCCGAGCCCTTGATTTTGATAAACTAATCATTCTGGACTTAAACGAAGGGGTATTTCCTCGAACTTCGGCACCCAATACATTTATTCCTGCTACTTTGCGCGCTGGCTTTGAACTGCCAACCATCGAGTTTCAGGATACCATTTTTTCATATTATTTCTTCCGCCTCATCCATAGAGCAAAAAAGGTAGAGTTGTTGTATTCAACAGGTGCTCAAGGCATGAAATCCAATGAAATGAGTCGCTACCTCTATCAGTTAAAGTACGAGTTTAACGCTCAAATACAATCACAATCGTCATCGGGCCATGTTTCTTTATTAAGTCCTCCACTACCCATTGCACACAAAACACCTGAGGTAATGGAGCAACTGGAAAAGTACAAACAAGGCAACGATAAGTTTCTGTCGCCAAGTGCCCTTTCGGTTTATATCGAATGCCCCATGCGCTTTTATTACCAAAAGATTGCAGGTATTCGTGAGCCAGATGAAATAACCGAAGAGGCTGATGCCCGTATCTTTGGCCTTATTTTTCATGATGTGGTGGAGAATTTATATAAAACACAGGAGGGTAAAGAAGTTGATGCTAGTACAATAGAAGCATGGATAAGCAATAAAAAACTATTTGATGGATTAATTCGTGACGGCTTTAATACCCACCTGAGTGATTATGAAAAAGGAAAAAACACCTTTACCGAGATCCATGGTAAAAACGTCATGGTTTTTGAAGTTATCAGGCGTTACCTCTTACAATTTTTAAAACTCGAAAAAGAAAGAACTCCCTTTACCATTGTTAGCCTTGAACCCAAAGTGGAACATTGTTACAGCAGTGGAGAACTGAATTTGAATATTGGTGGTTACATCGATCGCCTGGAAAGTAAAGATGGTATTTTACGGGTAATGGACTATAAAACGGGAACAGGAGATCCGACCATAAGTAAGGTAAGTGATTTATTTGATACCGATAAACACAAAAAAAATAAGGCCACCTTTCAAACACTTTTGTATTCCTTAATATTAGAAGAAACCGAATACGAAAATACACCCATACAGCCTGGTGTAATATGGGTGCGCGATGTATTTAAGAAAAGCTATGATACCCAATTATTTCTGAAAGAGGGGAAAACAAAAAATCCAATCTTGCTACAATCTGTTCGAGATCAGTTTAAAGCAGGGTTGAATGAAATGCTGGAAACCCTGTACAACCCAGATATCGCATTTCATCCAGTAGACAATGTGGATAAATGCAGATTTTGTACTTATAAGACACTTTGTAACCGATAATTACTCATCCAACAAATCAGGGCGTATCTTTTTGGTACGCTTATAAGCCTCTTGCTCTCGCCATTCATCAATTTTAGCTTGGTTACCACTTAGAAGCACATCAGGAACTTTCCAACCATTGTAATCGGCAGGTCGCGTATAGACAGGTGGCGACAACAAATCATCCTGGAAACTATCTGTTAAGGCCGATGTTTCGTCAGACATCACACCTGGAATCAAGCGTATGATGGCATCAGACACTACTGCGGCAGCCATCTCCCCTCCTGTTAATACATAATCGCCTATGGATATTTCCATGGTTACATAGTTATCACGCACACGTTGGTCAACGCCCTTATAATGGCCGCATAAAATCATAATATTACCACACAAGGATAGGGAATTAGCAATTCTCTGCTCAAAACGCTGACCGTCGGGAGTCATATAAATAACATGTTCATATTCACGCTCTGCTTTTAGCTTCTCTATTAAATCAGCTATTGGCTGAATCGTCATGACCATGCCTGCACCACCACCAAATGCATAGTCATCCACTTTTTTATGCTTATCCAGGGTATAATCACGTATATCATGAAAACACATTTCCACCAGACCTTTATCAACAGCTCGTTTCATTATCGACTGAGTTAATGGTCCTTGAAACATCTCTGGAAACAAGGTTAGAATATCTATGCGCATGGTATCTTATATTTTGTCACAAAGATAAAAATATGTACCATGTGCTTCGTGTTTATCTACCAATAAATCCTACAAATACGGTCATTTACCATACTCCGAAGACTATTCACAGAGCAGTTATCTCTTTTTAAGGTAAAAAATTTGCCTATTGCCCGATTTACAATATATTCGTAAGATAAATTGACGCTAAGGCCAACAACTAGTCTGGCGATGTAAACGAACTCAAAGCTTATGGAAGCACAAGACCTAAACAAACCAAGCGAAGAAGGAGCTGGTTTGAATTCAGAAAATCAAACTGAAAATACGCCAGCTAGCAACACACCAGAAAACGAGGTGCCTACTCCTGCGGAAGAAACTCCAGCCGAGGAAACTAAAGAAGTAAAAGAAGAAGAAGAAAAAACAGAAGCAGCCTCTACCGAAGAAGTTGTTGAGGAAACAAATGACGAAAGTCCTCAGTTAGAAGCTGTAGACCACATTATGCTTAGCAAAGAAGAGTTGGTACAACGACTTGGTTCTGTGCTTAAAAACTTCCCTGTAGAAAACATCAAAGATGAAGTAGAAGCGATTAAATCGGCTTTTTACAAAAAGCACTCTGCCGAAGTTGAAGACTTGAAACGTAAATTTATTGAATCGGGCGAAAAAGTAGAGAATTTTGCCGCTCCTGTTGATACTTTAGAAATTGATTTAAAAGCATTTCTAAAGCAGTTTAAAGAAAGAAGAGCTGAATTTAATAAGCGTTTAGAGGAAGAAAAATCGGCCAACCTGGAAGCTAAACTTCAAGTAATTGAAGGCATTAAGGAACTGATTAATGGTCAGGAATCATTAAACGAAACATTTACCCATTTTAGAGAGTTTCAGGATAAATGGAGAAATATTGGTTCTATCCCTCAAAACCGAGTACACGACTTGTGGGAAACCTACAACCATACCATTGAAAACTTTTATAGCTATATAAAAATAAATAAAGAGCTTCGCGATCTTGATTTAAAGAAAAATCTTGAAGCTAAGACTAATTTATGCGAAAAGGCCGAGCAATTACTGCTTGAACCAACCATTGTTAAAGCATTTAAAACGCTTCAGAAATTTCATGAGCAATGGCGCGAAATAGGTCCTGTGCCACACGAAGTAAAAGAAGAGTTGTGGCAGCGATTTAAAGAAGCGACATCAAAGATTAATAAACGTCATCAGGAATATTTTGAAGGTTTAAAAGACCAGTTACAGAAGAATTTAGAGGCGAAGACTGAACTTTGCGAGAAAGCTGAGATTCTTTCAGAGGTTGAATTACATTCTCCTAAAGAGTGGGAAGCCAAAAGTAAAGAGTTAATAGAACTTCAAACAATTTGGAAAACAATTGGCTTTGCTCCTAAGAAAGATAACAACCGTATTTACGAGCGTTTCCGCACAGCCTGCGACAAGTTCTTTAATAATAAACGTCAGTTTTTTAAGTCGTACAAATCAGAGCAGTCTGAAAACCTACAGCTAAAAACCGATTTATGTGTGCAGGCCGAAAGCATGAGGGAAAGCACAGATTGGAAACGCACCACAGACGAATACATTAAGATTCAAAAGAAGTGGAAAGAAATTGGCCCTGTTCCACGCAAACAATCTGATGCCATTTGGAAACGTTTTAGAACAGCCTGCGATGCCTTTTTCGAGCACAAAAATAAGTTCTTTAGTAAAAAGGATGAGTCGCAAGATGAAAACCTAAAACTCAAAGAAGCGCTAATTGAGGAAGTAAAAGTTTTTGAAGCCAGCGATAACGCTGAAGAAAACTTTAAAAATCTTCAGGATTTCCAGCACCGTTGGAATGAAATTGGCCATGTACCAATCAAAGAAAAAGAGCGTGTTAATCAAGAATTTAGAGCTCACATCAACAAATACTTCGACAACTTAAACTTAAACGAGTTTGAGAAAAATGTTGAGAAATTTAGAAATAAGATTGAGAGCTATAAAACAGAGCATGCCAACGATCGTTTGATTCAAGAACGTAATAAGATTATTAATAAGCTTAAGCAGCTTGAAAATGATATTACTGTTTGGGAAAACAACATTGGCTTCTTTGCAAAATCTAAAAAGTCAGAAGCTCTGGTACGCGATTTCCATCATAAAATTGAAACAGGCCGACGCAACATCAAACTACTGAATAAGAAGTTAGATATGCTTGAAGGAAAAAAGTAAAAAATAATATTCAAATAGAATGAAAGGCCGACAACTTGTCGGCCTTTTTTTATGCCCATAATCGCAGCGCCAATTAATATGATGCTATCTTTGTTGGTTGTTTAGCTATAAACAAGCAGAAAAAAAGTACTATTAGAAAGTTATGGAGCAGTTAATTACCATCATATCTGAGAAACGAAACATTGGTTTCACTCTCATCCCCTTTTACGCACAAAGTAACGAAACAAACGCATTACAACTTATTGAACCCGCTACTGTTGAGCATATAAAAGATAAACGATTTGAGTTTTCTCCTGCTCAGGCCGAAGTGGTAAAGCTTTTAAACACCATTAATGAGCAGAACCTATTCAAGCGTTTCTCCAAACAAAAAAACCTCAAGCTATTTTTCGATAAATTAGAAGAACAGTTTACCCTTGATCATATCCGTCCTTTAATGGATGCCAAAATATCTGAAGCCCTTGAAATAATTGCTCTGGCCGATATCCCTGTTTTCTTTAAGAATCCGAACTACAGCCATATGTACCAGTCGGATAGAATTAAAGTAAGTGCGCTCTATCATCAGCCTCAGTTTGAATTTGACCTGGATGAAAATGGCTTACGCTACACGCTTAAGATTAAAACAGAAAAAGGCGAAATGGGCATGACCAATCGCGAAGTGGTTGAGCTCACGTCTTCTCCCTGCACCTTTTTGATAAATAATGAACTGTTTCGTTTTGAAAACATCGACAGTAAAAAATTTAAACCCTTTCAAAAAGTCAACCACCTTTTAATACAAAAGCGCAGTGTTGATGCTTACATGGCCTCTTTTGTTGAGAATTGTATTCGCGATTACCACGTACAAGCCAAAGGTTTTTTCATTAATAACAAAGGCGTTAATCTACAAGCTGTTTTGGTACTGGATAAGGATCTGGCTCAACAGCCTGTTCTTACGCTTAAATTCAAATACGATCAACGAGAATATTTGGCAGGCACCAAATCAACGGTTTTTGTTAATCAGCGTAAAATGAAGGGGCATTATATTTTCGACCGCTTTAAGCGCAAAACACAGGAAGAAGAAGCCATAATCCATATTCTGCAATCGCTAAGTTTAAAGGCCATAAGCGATTCGCAATACCGTCCAATGATCGATGAAGAAATTTCGTCGGACTTACACATGCATATTGAATGGTTAAACACGCATGCAAAAACACTTTTAAAAGAAGGCATACAAATTATACAGCAGGGCTTTGATGAGCGTTACTACGCTGGCCACGTTAACTTGAGCATGCAATACCAGGAAGAAAACGACTGGTTTGATATAAAGGCCATTATCCAGGTTGGAGAGTTTAACATTCCATTTCAGGAGATTCGTCAATATATACTGAGGGGAAAAAGAGAGTTTAAATTACCCAACAATGAGTTTTTTGTTATACCAGAAGAATGGTTTACCAAGTTTACCGACCTGATGCATTTTGTAAAGGTAGATGATGGAAAGATGACCTTGGATAAAATGCACTACAACCTACTTGAGCAAGAACGTTTGGATGATGTGTCGCCCGAATGGCAAAAGAAGATGGCCCAGCTGCAGCAGAAAAAGATCAATTTTGAATCGCCTGATGGTCTGCAAGCTACTCTTCGTCATTATCAGCTGGAGGGTTTTAACTGGATGAAGTTGCTTAATTCAAATCAGTTTGGTGGCATACTAGCCGATGACATGGGTTTGGGTAAAACCATTCAAACTATTGCCCTATTAATGAACCAATACGAGTCAAATAAAACGGATGAAACGAAGCAAGCATCTGAGCAACTGGAAATGTTTGATTCCATTCAAGGCTTTAACAACAGCTCCTTGCCTGCCAGTTTAATTGTTATGCCCACATCTTTAATACATAACTGGGCCAATGAGATAACGAAATTCGCTCCTCAATTAAAAATCTATTTATACACTGGAAATAATCGAACCAAATCAAAAGAAATAGGCAAAATTATTAAGCATTACCACATTGTATTAACCAGTTATGGCATTGCGCGCAACGACATTGAGTATCTAAAAAACTACACTTTCCATTATACCATTTTAGATGAAAGCCAGAACATTAAAAACCCTGGCTCAAAGCTTTACCAAGCCGTTAGCGAACTAAAAGCCAAACACAAGTTGGTATTAACAGGCACACCCATTGAAAACGCTTTGGTTGATTTATGGGCACAAATGAACTTTGTCAACAACGGTTTACTGGGTAACCTAAATTTCTTTAAGAATCACTTTGCTGGCCCCATTGAGAAGAAGCAAAATGAAGTAAAGGAAGAGAAATTACGTCAGCTGATTAATCCATTTATCCTACGACGCACGAAAGAGATGGTAGCCAAAGAGCTACCTCCTGTAACTGAGCAAACCTTGGTTTGTGATATGACCGAAGATCAGCAAAAGTTTTACGAGCGTGAGAAATCAGGCATTCGAAACGAATTATTAAAAGCCATTGAACAAACGGGTGTTAATAAAAATGCCATATTGGCGCTGCAGGCATTAACAAAGCTACGACAGATAGCCAATCACCCGGCATTGGTAGATCAGGACTATACTGGCACATCGGGTAAATACGAGCAGATTTTTCAGAAACTAAATAATGCTATCAGCGAAAACCATAAAGTATTAATATTCTCATCTTTTGTAAAAGATTTAGAATTGATTGAAAAGGATTTGCAAGCACAAAAAATCAAATATTCTAAGCTCACGGGCTCAACTAGCAATCGTCAGCAGGTTATTAAAGATTTTACCGATGATGAAAACTGCCGAGTTTTTCTAATTTCTTTAAAAGCTGGTGGCGTTGGCTTAAACCTGATTGAGGCAGATTATGTGTTCGTGCTTAATCCATGGTGGAACCCGGCTGCCGAAGCTCAGGCCATTAATCGTGCTCACCGCATTGGACAAACAAAGAATGTATTCGTTTATAAATTTATTTCGTCGGGAAGTATTGAAGAAAAGATTGCGAAGCTACAGGAACGCAAGACTGCCCTGGCCGATTCATTTATTACCAACAATAATCCATTAAAAGATTTATCAGAAACAGAGCTTCGTGAATTATTTGCATAGTTTTTGCTACGCTGATGAAGATTTAAGTTTTTTCAACATTTACAGGTATAACCAATCGCACAAAGCTGCGTATGCCATTAAAAAATACTGACTTTATGAAATTAACTAGCACCATTGTACTATTATTCGCAATTGTATTGAGTTCATTCGCTCAAGAACCTGATCATACACAAATTAGAAAAGTAGGTTCTTTTGATAAGATAAAAGCATCAAAAGGGATTAACGTAACCCTTATTGAAGGCGACAAAGAGGAAATTGATGTCCACATTAAAAACGGCGAGGTAACAGATGTAATTACCGAAGTTAAAAACCGAAAGCTAACGGTTAAAATGAAAACCAAGATATACAAGGACGTTCATGTTCAGGTATACGTTACATACAAACGCTTAAGAGATATTGAAGCTGGCTCGGGAGCAACTATTGATGCCGACAATACCATTTATGCCGAAAGCCTTAAGTTAAGAGCTGGAACCGATGCAAATCTTCTATTAGATGTTGATGTTAATAACCTGGAAGTTAAAGGCTCAACATGTAAGATTGAGTTAGAAGGAAAAACAAAATTTCAAGAAGTAAATATTGGTACTGGTGGTAAGTACCTTGGCTTTAACTTGGAGAGTGACGAGGCCTACGCCAAATCAACATTGGGCAGTATTGTTGAGGTATCTGTTAACAATAAATTGAGTGGAACTGCTGGTTCTGGCGGCATGATATATTACCTGGGCGACCCTGCAAAACTTGAGAAAAGCGAAAATACAGGTGGTAAAGTGAAAAAGGAAAATCAAACGACCTAAAATAGTATTTGCTCAAAAAATACTATTGTTGCGATTATATAATAGAAAACCCAGTCCTTTCCGACTGGGTTTTTCATTATACCGTTTGGTCAATAGAATGAGCTTTATTTTCAACTGCGTTTCAATAAAGCTTTTCATTGATTCAACGGCATTTACCAATGTAATTAGCAAAATGGCAAAAGGCTCATTTTGTAATACATTTGGTATTACTTCTTCATTCTGGGTTTGCGTTTTTTCTTCTTCTTTTCCACAGCATGCCCAAACTTGCCAATCTTCTTACCTATTTCAAAGTAATGACCATGTGAATAGCATATTGGTTTTGCTTTTTGCAAACTGAAAGCACCTGTTTTCTCATCTATGTACTTTTCATCCGCTTTCACATTCACTACCTCAGCCATAAACATATCATGGGTACCCAACTCTTTAATCTCTGTTACCTTACACTCAATGTTAATAGGCGACTCCTCAATAATGGGCGCGTTAACAACAGAAGCTTTACCAGGCGTTAAGTGCATCTCCTCAAATTTATTATACTGACGCCCCGAACGAACACCACACCAATCGGTAGCATAGGATAAGTCCTTTATGGTTAAGTTAATGACAAATTCGCCTGTTTCTTTCAGTGTTTGGTACGAATGACGGCCTTTTCGCACAGAAATATAACACATTGGTGGGTCGGAACAGATTGTACCCGTCCAGGCAATGGTAATAATGTTATAATTTTCGGGCGAATTACCCAATGAAACCATTACAGCAGGTAATGGATAGATCATATTTCCAGGTTTCCAGTCTTGCTTTGCCATTTTTAATCTTTTTCACAAAGATACGTTACTAGTCATTATACGCTTTATTCAATCACTAAAATATTTATAAGTGTTTAAGCACAATAGTTTGTCTTAAAACAGAATCTAACTTAACTATTACTTCATGAGGAAATTATTATTTACATGGCTATTTGCCTTGATCTGTCAGTTTAATTATGCTCAAACTGATGAGATTAGTCTTACTTACTCTCCTGCTTCACTTTATCGCTTTGAAAAATGGGTTGATGGTAGTCATGATGGGCAAACCAAATATTTTATATTGGGAGCATTTAACTTGGATTATTATCGATACATCAATACTTGGTTAAAAATAGGCGTCAACCTGATGTATGACAAGGTTATATCGGAAGGAACAGGGGATCTGCAATACTACACATTCCCTCCAACAACATCTGTTATTTTTGATTATCGGTCAACAAAATCGACCTTTGTTATTGCCCCACAAGTTGAATTTGAATATTTACGCAATCCAAAATTTCGCCTGGCAAGTGGCCTTAGCTTTGGTTATGGTAAAGAACGGCATAAAAACAATGGCGGATTGAATTATTCAGTCGATCTTGAAGGTTTTACTTACCACATTAACCTACTGTCCTTTAAGTGGGGAAATAAACATGGATTAACTGGGCATATTGGTGCCGGGCACAAAGGTTTTGTGAACTTAGGCTATTTTGTGCGCTTTTAACAACAAAGAGCTAATAACTCGATTTCTATAGCTATTAGCTCATTTGCTTTACCTTTTTTGTCCAAAGAAATAGGATACAAACAGAAGTACTATTGCAACTATGGCTCCCATATGATCCCCGTCGCTAATGGATACATGTGCCGCCGCTGCTAATACAAAATCAAAGAAAAATCCGGCATAAGCCCATTCTTTCAAAGCCTTTGATTTATTCGATACTATTGCAATTACACCCAAAATTTTTGCTACTGCTAATGGGTAAATAATATAGCTTGGAAATCCCAGGTTAGAGAACGTTTCACTAACCATAGCATTATTAAACAAGTACATACCTGCCGACATCATCATCATGGCTGACAGTAAACCTGTAGCAATCCAATAAATTATCTTATCTCTTTTACTCATCCTACTTATTTTTAAATATTTTAGAATAAAACAGAAATAACACTAAATAGTTGTATAAAATCAAAAACTCCCGCATCGGGCGATGTGGGAGTTTTCTATTATAGTAAGATGCCTAAAGCATCCTGGTCCATCAAATTATATTACCTCAAGGTGCTCTTCATTGGTAATTTTCTCGCAATAATTACACTTAAGTGCCAATGGTTGTTTTTCAACTAATGAGAATTTAGTTACCATTTCCTCATTATTAGTAATACACTTAGGGTTAAAACACTTTACAATGCCCACAACCTCATCTGGTAATTCAACAACCTTTTTGTCTACCACTTGATAGTCCTCAATAATATTAAGCTTGGCAAATGGAGCTACCAAAGCAATTTTATTGATCTCATCATCGGCAAAAAACTTTTTAGCAACTTTAATAATAGCCTTGTGACCTTGTTGCTTACTTTTTAAGTTAGTACCAAAAGTTATTTGATTCTCAATTTTATCCAGCCCTAAAATAGAGATTACTTTAAATAAGTGTGTTGCTGGTATATGGTCGATTACTGTACCATTTTTTATTGCTCTTACGCTTAATTCTTTCTTTGTCATGATTCAATGTCTTTTAAAATGCTCTTACTTCAATCCTAAAATAGACGCCATAATGGCCATACGGGCATAAACACCATTTTCTGCCTGTTCAAAATAGTAGGCTTTAGGGTTCGCATCCACATCGGTGTGAATTTCGTTTACACGTGGCAGTGGATGAAGAATACGTAAATTATCCTTCGTATTATCTAACATTGAATTACGTAATACATATACGTTCTTCACTTTTTCGTACTCGATAGGATCTGAGAAACGCTCACGCTGAACACGTGTCATGTAAAGAATATCTGATTCTTCAATAATATCGGTAAACTCAAGGTGCTCGTAATATTTAATCCCTTGCTTGTCAAGGAATAACTTGTACTCATCAGGCATCTTTAACGAGTCTGGTGAGATAAAGTTAAACGTAGGGTTAAATTGCGACATAGCCATTAATAAAGAATGTACGGTACGACCATATTTTAAGTCTCCCACAAGAAAGATATTCAAGTTCTCAAGGGTTCCTTGTGTTTTATAAATTGAATACAAGTCCAACAGTGTTTGTGTTGGGTGTTGATTAGCTCCATCGCCAGCATTAATAACTGGTACATCAGATACTTCAGAGGCGTAACGCGCTGAACCTTCTAATGGATGACGCATCACAATCAAATCGCTATAGTTACTTACCATTTTAATGGTATCGTTTAACGACTCTCCTTTGGATGTAGATGAAGACGATGAATCGGTAAAACCAATTATACCACCACCTAAACGGTTAATGGCCGTTTCAAAACTAAGGCGTGTGCGTGTTGAAGGCTCAAAAAACAAACTTGACACTACTTTACCGTCTAATAACTTCTGATTTGGGTTAGCTTCAAATTCTGCTGCCAACTCCACAATGCGTAAGATTTCTTCTTTGGTGAAATCACTGATGGACACTAAACTTTTGTTCTTCATTTGCATAACTATTTACTGTGAGAATGCTCCCACGTTATTTGGTTCGGATTACAAATTATTTTGGATAGCAACTGGTGTATGCTAGAAAACAGCACAAAAAAAAGACCTGAAATAAAAATCAGGCCTTCTTTAATATATCTAAAACTAATAAGTTGCTCAACGCGAATACGATTGATTGAAAAAGAAAAAAAACGGTTTATTAAACCATCATTTTCCGGATGATTGTGTGACTTTCGTCGGTGTAAATATTGATCAATCTGATGTCTCATTCCGGAGTTCAAAGATAGGTAATTTTCATGTTATAAAACAACCTTTCTTTCATGTTAATTTTACATCAACTTCTCCAAACAAGCTATTACCTACTAATAATAAGACTTTTAGAAAACATCTTTTAATAAGCGATCAAATGATTTTCACTTCAATTTTTCGGCAAAAACTTTTTTGAACTTTTCCATTTTTGGATTGATAACAGCATTACAATACGGTTGGCGAGGATTGTTTTCGAAATAATCTTGGTGGTAATCTTCGGCCTTATAAAACTTGTCAAATACGGTTACTTCTGTTACAATTGGATCGTCAAATACCTTTTGATTTCCCAGTTCTTCAATTACCAAATCGGTAATTTGTTTTTGCTGTTTGTTGTGGTAAAATACCACTGATCGGTACTGTGTTCCAACATCGGCCCCCTGCCTGTTTAAAGTCGTAGGATTATGGGTTGCAAAAAACACTTCCAATAAATCTTCAAAAGCTACCTTTTGAGGATTGTATGTTATTCGTACAACTTCGGCATGCCCCGTAATACCTGAACAAATTTCTTTATAAGTAGGATTATCTGTTTGGCCACCACTATAACCCGATTCTACCTTCTCAACCCCCTCTAAGGCATCAAAAAAAGCCTCGGTACACCAAAAGCAACCTCCTCCAAATGTCGCTACTTCTTTTTCTTGTGCTATCATGTTTATACTTACTAATAAGGTTAAAACGATATAACTAATTGCTTTCATACCAATGTTATCCTAATTATTTTTATCAATTGGGCTATCCGCCCAAACCGGACTTACTTTTTGTTCTTGATCACAAAAACTAAGGAAAAAAGATCAAGACTACTTTTTAAATAACTTTCTTATTAGTTCATATTGTGTCTGTTTTTATAGGTATTCATGATTTCCGCTCCGCTTCAATTTATCTCAAACTTAAGTGCGGCCAGGTGATCTTCGAACAAGTTCTCAGTTTCCTGGTCTCTCTAAAGCTTTTGATAAAACGTAAGCTATTTAAAAGAGAGGCCATAGTGCACCGCGTTTAAAAACACCCAAGCTTAGAAAAACTACCTAAAAACAACTTAAATTGAAACAATTGCATTCATATCAAAAAACCTTTAGGACACGATTGCTTTCATACCTATTTCTTTCAAGCATAACAGGAGTTTACTGGTATTGTTTAAGCCCAAAAAAACGGATGTCATCGCTTGGAGCGATGACATCCGTTTTAAGGCATAAAAAAAGCTCAAAGCTGATACATCAACTTTGAGCTTTTCTTTGATTTATTGGCATTTACACCTCACACGAATCGCCCATGCAATTAGGCTTTACTTCGGGTGCTTTAATAATTTTTAAACGAATAGCTCCGTGATAAATCTGACATCCCACACAAATTCCGAATACAGATTCGAGGTACAACAGTAGCAAGCATATTAAACAGAGCATACAAACAATGTTAAAGTAGCTAACATCGTTTACTAACTGAAGCGATAAAACAAATATGGTAATTGAAAGAATTAAACCCAAACTCCAGGCAAAACGCTTTTGAACGGCACCTATCCATAGTGGACTTTGATTATAAGTTACCATTCGCGACACCAAGGCCGTTGGCGAAAACTTTGGGTTAACAAATACCCCAATTGCAAAATTGATGGCTAAAAACCCTGATATATACGGAATAATCTCGTAGTTATTCAGGATAAATCCATTTATAGAAGCAATAATACCGAGCAGCAACATGATACCAGCACTACCTCGCCACACGCGTTCATCTACAACTTTATAACCCAAGTCGTCTTTAAATTCTCCAAAACTAAAAAATGCCATATTGTCTAATGTAAGTTTAAGCCCCAAAATTAAAAAGATTTGACTAAATGCTGTGTTAATGCATTGCTAATTTCTAAGCTATTAAAAGTTTAAACGGATGTCATTTTAATCTTCAAAATTCATTTTTTTCAAAAACGTCATGGTGACATTTGGCCATACACCGTGTTTTCTCTTAATGTCACGATGACATTTGATCAAACACAAGCGTTTCATGAAATGTCACGGTGACAATTGGTAAAACATCAGCGTTTGGCAATTTGTCATGATGACAAGTGGTGATTCGCTACCGTTTTTCCATTTGTCATTATGATTCTGCGAAAAACGGTTTTTTCCAGAATCATATACTGATGTCATCGTTTAGAGCGATGACATCAGTAGTTACCCCTTAATCAAATCCTTTAGCTGCCCTTTAAGGGTGGAGAGTAAATTTTCAATGCTTATCTCTAGTATAAATCCTTTTTTACCGCCACTAACAATTACTTTTCCCATTTGCTCTGAACTTTGCTCCAGAAAGGTAGGGTACAATTTCTTCATGCCAATGGGCGAACACCCGCCTTTGATATACCCCGTGTACTTTAGCAACTCCTTATGGGGCAGCATCTCTATCTTTTTCTGAGCTGCTGCTTTGGCGGCATTCTTTAGGTCTAATTCCTTATTAATCGGAATAATAAAAACAAATAGCTCATTTTTAGCGTTTCTGGCAACTAAGGTTTTGTGTACTAAGTCAGTATTCCGCTCATTCATGCGAGCCACCAAGGTTCCATCTGTATTTTCTTCATCAGATAGATATTGAAATGCACCATACTCCACTTTATTACGATCGAGTATGCGCATGGCGTTGGTCTTTGTTTGTTTTGTCATAGAACTTTGTTTATTCACTGATGTCATCGCTTAAAGCGATGACATCATTTGCTACCACTTACCGAATTTCCTGAATGCTTGAATTGTTTGATAATATCCATATCCAATAAAAATACGCCCTACAAAATCAATTATGTATGCAATACCGCATGGAGTATACTCTTCCATAAAATCAAAACTGTGCGCAGGATACAAGAACTTAACAAAGTAGCCAATTGAGCTAGGTAATTCATCAATAAACTTTTCCTTTTCTACAATCGCGAGAAAGTACAATGTAAAGAATAATACACCGATACCTATAGTAAAGAACACTCCTCTTTTCCAATCATTTGAATAATCATTTGACAATCTATTTAATTCAATTATCAACCGGTCAGAGCTATTCCACCACCTCTTTTTATCTCTCTTTAAGTTCTTCCTGAAGGCTTCCATCTCCAACTTAAAATATTTGAAAGCATCAATCCTATTGTTAAGAGATAAAAACTCATGCTTCAGAATCCTGAAAGTTTCTTGCGTTCCATTACTAATCTTTATCCCTTTCAGGCCTATAATATTTTCAAATCGGACTCCTTCCATGTTTAGAAACCTAAACTCTGAATTATAAAATTTAAGGCTTTTATTAAAATTTGAGTTTTCCAAATCTAACCTATCAGCTGAAAAATTAAATTCAACATAATCCTCAAATGTACATTCTTTAAATGCTAAGACTTTGATAAATTTTAATGTATCATAAGTGAAAGTTACCCTGTCATTAAACGTGCAGTTAGTAAAATCAGTCCACCTGAAAATATTACTACTAAAATTAAAAATTCGAAATGTTTGAAATACACAACCAATAAAACTTAAGTTCCCTTTCATAAAGGAAACATTCTTTAGAATCAATGATTCATGATTATCAAAATTACATTCTTGAAATATCATTTGGTGAAATACTCTTACATCAATTATAGAGCATTTTGCCAAATTACAACCCTTAAACAAAAGAGGTGAAGATATTTTCGAATCTACAATCTCAATATTTTCAAATTTGTCAGGTATTATAATGATAACTGCTCCACAATCAATCCATTTATTTCTAATGCTTAAGTCTTCTCCTTTAATAAGCTCTTCGAAATGTTCTTTTGTGGTAATTCTATCCATTGATTAATACTATAAAAAATTCACGTCGTTACAAATTGACTTCTACAATAAAATTTGTCACTAAAAATACAAGAAACCATTTTACTTAATTATCTACTTTACAAAAAGTTATTAACAAGCCACAGGAGAAAGGACAGATATTAAACCATATCTTTTTGTCACTATATTCTTTGGTTTCAGCTTATGTCTCATTCTAATTTATGTATTTTTGTTCTTCTAAAGACAAAAATGCATGAGTGGATATCCCCCATTGGCCGAACGAATGCGGCCAACTAATCTGGAACAATACATAGGACAGAAACATTTGGTTGGCAATGGTGCTGTACTGCGCAAAATGATTGATCGCAAAGTGATTTCATCCATTATACTATGGGGGCCTCCTGGCGTAGGTAAAACCACTTTGGCCAAAATTATTGCCAAGCAATTAGAACGTCCATTTTTTATACTATCTGCCATTAACTCAGGTGTAAAAGATGTACGTGAAGCCATTGAAAAGGCACGCAAGGCACGCTTTTTTAGTTCCCCCTCGCCCATTTTATTCATCGATGAAATACACCGTTTTAGCAAATCGCAACAAGACAGTTTATTAGGTGCCGTTGAAGAGGGTGTTGTAACCTTAATTGGTGCCACCACTGAGAACCCGTCTTTTGAGGTTATTTCGCCATTGCTATCGCGATGCCAGGTTTACGTACTCAAATCCCTTGAAAAAGAAGACCTACTCGATTTAGTAAACAAAGTACTTAGCACCGACATCGTTCTTAAGGAAAAAAATGTTGTTGTAAAAGAAGATACCGCCCTGTTTCGCTATTCTGGTGGCGATGCCCGTAAACTCCTCAATATACTTGAGTTGGTTACCAATGCCGAGATAACTCAGGATACCATTGAAATTACAGATGAACTGGTAACAACTCATCTGCAACAAAACCCTGCGCAATACGACAAGAACGGCGAACTACATTACGATATTATCTCAGCATTTATCAAATCCATAAGAGGCAGTGATCCTGATGCGGCGGTTTATTGGTTAGCACGCATGGTTGAAGGAGGCGAAGACCCCAAATTTATTGCTCGCCGTTTGATTATTTCGGCTTCTGAAGATATTGGATTGGCCAACCCTAATGCCTTGCTATTGGCCAGCAACTGCTTTGAAGCAATTAAAATGGTGGGTTGGCCCGAGTCACGGATCATCCTGTCGCAGGTAACCATTTACCTGGCCACCAGCCCCAAAAGCAACTCGGCCTATCAGGCCATTAAAGACGCTCAAACACTTGTTAAACAAACAGGCAACTTACCCGTTCCCTTGCACTTGCGCAATGCGCCTACCAAATTGATGAAAGAGATGAATTATGGCAAAGAGTACCTATATGCTCATAGTTATCCTAATAATTTTGTAGAGCAAGATTACATGCCTGATGAACTACAGAATCAGCGCATTTATCATCCACAGAACAATCAGCAGGAGGCAAAAGTTAACGAACGGATGGAATTTTTGTGGAAAGATCGATTTAAAGAATAAAATAAATAGACTCAAGACATAAGATGCAAGTATCAAGATTGATTAGTATTTTTGTCTTGCAATAATAACAACGGACTTCGGACATCCGAACTTCGGACTAATTTACAAGCATGGATATTAATAACATACCTAAGATTAAACATACAGACAGTGGTAACTTCTTTTTGCTAGCTGGTCCTTGTGCCATTGAGGGCGAAGATATGGCCTTGCGCATTGCCGAACGTGTGGTTGAAATTACCAACAAACTGAAAATACCTTATATTTTTAAAGGTTCGTACCGCAAAGCCAATCGCTCACGCATCGATTCATTCAGCGGTATTGGCGATGAAAAAGCGCTAAAGATTTTACGCAAAGTAAGTGAAACATTCGATGTTCCTACGGTAACAGATATCCATGCTGCCGAAGAGGCTGCCATGGCTGCAGAGTACGTTGATGTTTTGCAGATACCTGCTTTTTTATGCCGTCAGACAGATCTGTTGGTGGCAGCTGCTAAAACAGGCAAGGTCGTCAACATTAAAAAAGGACAATTCTTAAGTCCCGAATCCATGACCTTTGCGGTTAATAAGGTGCGCGATATGGGTAACAACGAAGTGGTGTTAACCGACCGAGGTACCATGTTTGGCTATCAGGATATGATTGTTGATTACCGAGGTATCCCAGCCATGAAAGAGTTTGATGTACCAGTTGTTTTAGATATTACTCACTCTCTTCAGCAGCCTAACCAAACAAGTGGTGTTACAGGTGGTAAACCTGAGTTAATTGAAACGGTTGCTCGTGCAGGTATTGCTGTAGGTGCCGATGGTTTATTTATCGAAACTCACTTTGATCCAGCCAATGCTAAATCTGATGGTGCCAATATGTTACATCTGGATCTACTGGAAGGTTTAATGACTCGCTTGGTGGAGATTCGCAAGGTGGTCAATCAGTTTTAAGAAACTAGAAAACAATATAGATAGCGTCAATTAATTAATTGGCGCTATTTTCGTTCATGGGCAAATACAATAAAAACTCCGTTCCCTTGCCTACCTCGCTCTTCACTTCAATGCGGCCTTTATTTTTATTCAACATGTCTTTGGACAAATGTAAGCCCAACCCAGTACCTTTTTCCTCTGCTGTTCCAGTAGTGGTTAAATAGCTAGTAATCTCAAACAAAGAATCTAACTTAGAAGCTTTAATACCTATGCCAGTATCTCGTACAGATAAAACGATGTAAGCTCCTTCCTCCCAAGATGAACACCTTATTTCACCATTCGCTTGAGTAAACTTAATTGCGTTATGTATTAAATTACGCACAACAAACTTCAGCATGTCTAAATCGGCATACATAACTATTTGCTGATCAACGTCGCTTACCAAGTGTATACCTTTATTTTGAGCCAACACGCCAAAATTATCAAAAGCACTGTCAATAATGGTCTTCACTCTAAAAAACTGAGGACTAACCTTCATTTGCCCCAGCTGACTTTTAGCCCAAACTAATAAGTCATCCAATAATTTATAAACGTTTTCGCTACTTAGGGCAATTTGATCAACGTACTCCTTAATTTCCTCTTTTGTATAATAATCCAGGTTATTTTTTAACAGGCTCGTAAAGCCCAAAATACTGTTAAAAGGATTTTTAATGTCGTGCGCTATAATTGAGAATAACTTGTCTTTGGTCGCATTTAGCTCCTTAAGTTTAACTTCACGTTCTTTTAATTTGAGTTCAATTTCCTTTTTACTATCAATATCCGTTACAATACCAATTATCTCAATAATATGACCATCAACATCTTTTATGGGAGATACATGTAAATCACCCCAAAAACTAGTGCCATCCTTCTTGCTAAACTGACATTCCAGGTTATAATCTTTAATCTCACCCGCCAATAGTTGTGTAAACTTCAACTCTGATTCGTGATGCCACATTGGATGAGTAATATCGAGATATGAACAACTATACATATCATCTTTTCCATCGAAGCCCAACATACGTCTAAAACGTTCGTTTACCAACACAAAACTCCCTTTTGGCGATACCACACCTATGCCAGCAACGGTACTATTAATCACTGCATCCAGTTTATTTCGATGCTCTAAAAGCTCTGTTTCGGATTGTTTTAAGGGTGTAAGATCCATGCCCACCGATTGGTATTCAAAAATAGAACCGCTTGAATCAACTAAGGCACGATCGAGCCATCTCATCCATTTTTTTGTGCCATTTTTTAAAATAATAGGATGTTCAACCACACTAATAGGGTTCTCAACCGATAAGCCGTTTATTATTTGCATGGCACGTTCCCTGTCATCGGGCGAATACCAATCAAATATACTTTTACCAATCAATTCAGAATTATCTGTTTCAAACGTTCTACAATATTGTTCGTTGGCATAGATTAACACACCATCTTTATCAAAACGACTAATAAGCGCAGGAGCATCTTCCACTAAGGAAAAATATCGTTCTTCACTGGCTTCCAAAGCTTCAATTGTTTGTCGATAAGGTGTTACATCATAAAAAAACAAACACACATTATCTTCTCCAAAAGGAAAAGAACGGTAACGAACAAACTTACCACTTGCATCTAAATGAGATTCAAAGGACGATTTCCGAGTAAGCATCAGATTTAATCGCTCGCTTTCCATTTGCTCCGATGGCAATACGTCACTTAGGCTTAAACCAACTATTCCCAATCGACCAACCACCGTACCAGCCGATGGGTTTGCTCTTATTATACGGTAATTAGAAACGATATCATACTTATTATAAATGGGCTGAAGAATAGCAATACCAACGGGAGAATTATCAAATAGATTATCTAAGAAATGAGCATCTCTATCTAATTTTAATTCCAATTCGCGCTGATGCGTGACATCCTCCTTAACAGCAATATAGCCAGTAAGAACATTATTGGCATTGTTAACCGGGCTAATAATGGCCTTTTCCCAAATAACCTGACCCGTTTTGCTAATGTTTTTGAAAACACCACGCCAGGTTTCTCCGTTTCTAATGGTGGACCACAAATGAGAATAAAAAACATCATCGTGATAATCACTGCGCAACAAACGTGGGTTCTTTCCCATAACCTCAGCCTCGGAATACCCATACTTATCAACAAATGTCTTGTTGACATAACGGATCATTCCACGCTCATCTGTTAGAATAACAATGCTCTCAGAATAGTCTAATGCTTTAATAAGCTCGTCTCTTATTTCCATTTTCCCCCTGTAAGACCATAGCAAATAAGTGAAAATGATAGTAAAACGCAAACTCAAAGGCGAATATGTTATCTTCCATCATAAGTTAATATTAAGATATAAGTGATTAAATGAAACATGACAAAACCCACTTTCTAATACACCGGATTTTATATATTTGTGTCAGAACTAACATTTATAATAAATAGGATATGATGAAAAAATTATTCGCATTGGTTGGTGCTGCAGCTTTGCTGCTTAATATTTCCACGGCTAATGCTTGTACCAATGTTTTGGTAACTAAAAATGCTTCGGTAGACGGTTCAACCATAATTTCTTATGCTGCCGATTCACATGATTTATATGGTGAACTTTATTTTTGGCCCGCTACCTCATACCCCGAAGGCACAATGCTTAAGGTAAATGAGTGGGATACCGGCAAGTACCTTGGTGAAATTAAACAAGCCAAACAAACCTATACGGTTATTGGCAATATGAATGAACATCAGTTAACCATAGCTGAAACAACTTTTGGAGGTCGTTCTGAGCTACGTGATAGCAAGGGTTTAATTGATTATGGTAGCTTAATATACATTACGCTACAGCGTGCTAAAACAGCTCGCGAAGCCATTAAAATTATGACTGACTTAGTAGCTGAATATGGTTATTACAGCTCTGGCGAATCATTTTCTATTGCTGATGCCAATGAAGTATGGGTAATGGAAATGATTGGTAAAGGCGAAAATAATAAAGGTGCCGTTTGGGTAGCTGTTAAAATTCCTGATGGATACGTTTCTGCTCATGCTAACCAAGCACGTATTACTACTTTTCCTTTAAAAGATAAAGAGAACTGCCTTTACTCTGAAGATGTTATTTCTTTCGCTAGAGAAAAAGGTTATTTCAATGGTAAGAACAAGAACTTTAGCTTTGCTGACGCCTATGCTCCACTTGACTTTGGTGCTGTACGCTTTTGTGACGCACGTGTTTGGAGTGCTTTTAACATTATGAATCCAGCTGACATGGGTCAGTATGTTGAGTACGCACAGGGTAATTCTCGTGAGCGCATGCCTTTATTCATTAAACCTGATCGTAAAATTTCGCACCGCGATGTGATGAACATTATGCGCGATCACTACGAAGGAACTCCACTTGACATGACTAAAGATGCTGGTGCTGGTCCTTACAGCAAACCTTACCGTTTCCGTCCGCTTACATGGGAAGTAGAAGGTGAAAAGTACTTTAACGAACGTGCCATTGCAACACAGCAAACAGGTTTTTCTTTTGTGGCTCAAATGCGTAGTTGGTTGCCAGCTCATATTGGTGGTATCCTTTGGTTTGGTGTTGATGATGCAGCATCTAGTGTTTACATGCCAATGTATGCTGGTATGACCGATGTTCCTAACTGCTTGGCGGTAGGTAATGGCGACTTATTGAACTTCTCGTGGGATGCTTCATTTTGGGTGTTCACATTTGTTAGTAATCAAGCCTATGGTCGTTATAGCCACATGATTGAAGACATTAAGAAAGTACAAACAGAATTAGAAGATAATTTAACCACTTTCACAAGTGCTATCGATCAATCTGCCAAGGCTCTTTATGATCAAAGCCCTGAGTTAGCTCGTCAATTCTTAACTGACTTCTCAATGAATCAGGCCGAATTAGTAACAGAAAGATGGCGTCAATTAGGTGAGTTCTTATTGGTTAAGTACAACGATGGTAACTTACACGAAGAGGTTGACGGTGAATTCTTACGTAATGAGCATGGTAATCCTAAGCATGCTTCATTCCCAGGATACTCACAAGAATATTACAATACCATTGTAAAAGATGCTGGTGATAAATTGAAACTAAGAGAATTACCTGCTGAAAAGTAATTACTTATTTCAAGTACAAATAATTGCATAAAAAAAACCTCGCTAATGGCGAGGTTTTTTTTATGCTTTATACTTTTCAGTTCATCTACGATAAACCTGTAATAATACCGTCATCATCAATATCCATACCTTCTGAGGCTGGTACAGATGGCAAACCTGGCATACGCATCATTTTACCTAAAATCGGAATGATAAACCCTGCTCCGGCAGCAATTTCAAACTCTCGAACGGTAACGGTAAACCCGGTAGGACGACCTATAAGCTTTTCGTTATCAGAAAACGACTTCTGTGTTTTAGCCATACAAATAGGCAGTTTGTCCAATTGAAGACTTTGTATCTTTTTAATATCAGTAAGTGCTTGTTTTGAAAAATCAACCCCATCGGCACCATATATTTCACGGGCAATGGTCTCAATTTTTTCCTTCACTCCTAATTCATGGTCGTACAACTGCTTGAAGTTATTCTTGTTCCCTTCAATTTCTTCAACAACTGCTTGTGCTAACTCCATGGCACCATCGCCTCCCATTGCCCAGGCTTTGGTAGGAACAGCCTTAACACCCAACTCCTCACATAAGGCTTGAAGCAATAGAACTTCCTCCTCTGTGTCAGAAATAAAATTATTGATTGAAATAACAGGATTTAAACCAAATTTTTGAGCATTCTCAATGTGCTTAGCTAAATTGGCAAAACCAACTTTTACACGTTCAGTACTAGGGGTATTCAACTCATCTTTACTAGCTCCTCCATGATGACGCAAAGCGCGTATAGTAGCAACAATTACCATACTCTTAGGCTTTAAACCTCCTGCTACACATTTTATATTTAAAAACTTTTCAGCTCCTAAATCAGCTCCAAAGCCAGCTTCTGTTACCACATAGTCCGATAAGGAAAGTCCCATTTTAGTGGCAATAATTGTATTGGTTCCTTGAGCTATATTGGCAAACGGGCCTCCGTGTATAATGGCAGGATTACCCTCCAGTGTTTGAACCAAATTTGGCTTAACTGCATCTTTAAGCAAAAGAGCCATGGCGCCCTGGGCGTTCAGGTCTCTTGCATAAATGGGCTTTTTATCAAATGTAAAACCAACAAAAATATTTCCCAAGCGTGTTTTTAAGTCTGCAATATCAGATGACATACACAGGATAGCCATTATTTCAGAGGCTGCTGTTATATTAAAACCATCCTGACGCGGAATTCCATTTGGCGTACCTCCCAAACCTACAACAATATCGCGTAAGGTACGATCGTTCATATCAATTACGCGCTTCCAAACAACCGTTCTAGGGTCAATTTGCAAACTTCTTGTTTTACTCTGGATATTATTATCAATTAGGGCTGCCAATAAGTTATTCGCCTTTTCTATGGCCGAAAAATCACCCGTAAAATGCAAATTTATATCCTCCATTGGTACAACCTGGGCATTACCACCACCGGCAGCTCCTCCTTTAATACCAAAAACAGGACCTAAAGATGGCTCACGCAATACAGCTGTTGCTTGCTTACCAATTTTATTGAGTCCTTCAGTTAATCCGATTGAAATGGTAGTTTTTCCTTCTCCAGCAGGCGTTGGGGTTAGCGCCGTTACTAAAATAAGGTTATTACCATCTACTTTTGAATTGTCGATAAGGCTTAATGGCAATTTAGCTTTATGCTTACCATATAACTCTAATTCATCTTCGGGGATATTCAATTTTGCAGCAATCTTAGTGATGTGTTGCATCTTTGCAGCTTGCGCAATCTCTAAGTCACTTTTTACTTCATTTGAAGTGTTAATTGGGTTACTCATATTTTTCTATTTCTTGTTAAAGGGTACGTATTGCAATGATCGTTTACCACGCAATTACAAAGGCAAAAATAGAAAAATAGATAACAGTTGAGTATTGATTTAAGTAATTGATAGAAAAATTAAAAAGTTTTATCAACTATTGACCAATCGCTTATTAACAACTTCTTTAAACGATTTACCAATGGGGATATATTTATCTACAGAATCTAACTTTAGTTGATTGCCATAGAAAGCTGCAATTTTCTCAATGTTAACGATATAAGACTTGTGTACACGCATAAATCCATGATTCTCGAGCTGTTGTTCCAGGTTTCGTAATGATTCCAAGGATACAATTTTTTCGTTGGCACAGAAAAATGTCACATACTCTCGTAACCCTTCTATATACAGAATATCTTTAAACTTAACGCGATAGATTTTATGGTCGGCCTTAACCATCATAAAATTCTTCGCTTCAACCTTAGGCGGTAATGATTGAAAATCGCTTACCACATTTTTGTACGATAAACGATCTCCTACCTTATTAATGCTATGCATAAATCGCTCAAACGAAAAAGGCTTAACTAAATAATCCAACACATCTAATTTATAACCTTCGACAGCATACTCTTCATAAGCTGTTGTGAAAATTACCAATGGTTTCTTGGTCAGTGATTTTAAAAAATCAATCCCCGTAATATCAGGCATTTGAATGTCAAGAAACATCAAATCAATGTCATCTTTTTGAATGACTGACATTGCTTCCAAAGGAGACTTATAGCTGCCTACTAATTCTAAATGGGCAAATTTTGCAATAAAACTCTGAAGTAATTCGCGAGCAGGAAACTCGTCATCTATTATGATACAACGCACCTTCATTTTAATTCAATTTTGAGTTTGAGTTGATATTGTCTTTCATCCATATTTATACGAATAGAATGACAATCGGGGTATAAATACAATAATCGTCGCTTCACATTTTCGATTCCAATGCCGCTATTTTTATCAGCCGCTGCCTTTTGCTTTGGCACACTGTTGGATACTTCAAAGCAGATATGCTTGTCTTCAGTCGTGAGCGTCATTGAAATCCAACCATTCTCTGTGTCTTCAATTTTACTGTGCTTAAAACTGTTTTCCACAAATGGAATCAGTAACATTGGCTCAATCAGTTTCATTCGATCAGCTCTATCAATATCGACATGTATATTAGGTATACCCTCAATCTTAATTCGTTGAAATTCAATGAAGTTTTTAATATAATCCACCTCTTTGCCCAATTTCACCTTTACGTCTTCAGATTCGTACAAAACATAGCGTAGCATAGCCGATAACTTGAGAACCATCTCAGGTGTTTTTACAGAGTGTAGCATGGATAAACTGTAAATATTATTGAGTGCATTAAACAGGAAATGCGGGTTCATTTGAGACTTCAGAAACTTCATTTCGTTTACCAAGTTCTGGTTCACTAAATTTAATTCCGTTTGCTTGCGCTGCCTTGAATCGCTATAAATCCAATATAAAGTACTGATAAACAACATAGAAATAAACGATGGGACGCCCATCATGTTAAAACCCAAAAAACGTCGTTCCTTAAATCTTGGATGTTCTTTTTTGAAGATTAGCTCTTTGTTTTCACTTAAAAAGCGGTCGTTATCAATCGTTTTCTCCCAATCCTTATCACTTCGTAATTGCTCCATTGAGCGCACTCCCCACTTGGCACTCGTTTGATGATAAACTCCTCCGGTTATGAGCATGGTTAATAAAATACCAAGTAAGTATTTAAAATAATAACCTTTAGCAATGTAGCGAGGCAGTAACCAATATGCATTAATATAAAATATAATTATACTGGCAATTAAGGTGCGTAGGACGAAAGCAAATGCTTCGGCTGCATCCATAATCAATAATGGGAGGTACGATAAGAGTAAACCATAACCAAGCCACCACCCTATATGGATGAATAAATCTTTCCGTTTTATTTTTAAATGCTTCATTCAACTACAAAATTAAGCTAATTCCAATCATCGTCTTTTCTTTTCAATCAAAGCGCACATTTTATCAACCAATGACAAAATAATACATTCTATAGCTTCTTTATTTAGTATGTAGAGAAAGATGATGGAATCATTGAATTGTTTTCGAGGGCTTAAGTACAATAACCATATTTGTTTCAGTAACAATTTAAAAAGCAAAAATATGGAAACAAATCGCCCTCCCCCAAGCAATGGAATCTCTCCAAATTCCATTATTAAACCCAGTTTAGTTACAAGCAGTGTAGTCCTTAACTGCAACTAGTACGATCCCTTACTTTTCTACCTCGCTATTAGCATCCACTTCCCAAAAAGGGTAATCATACTCCTCATCATGCCATTCCTTAATAGGCTTTTGAGGTCCTTTGTTCCGATAAAACACGGCCAGTAATCCTCCAGCTACAGTTCCCCACAAGTGCGATTCCCAGGAGTACGGCACATCCCATTCAAAGGGAAAAATACCCCATATCATTCCACCATATAAAAAAACAACCATCAGAGAAATAGCCATGAGCGGTATATAATTGCGTAAAAATCCACCAAAAACAAGGAATGCTGCCAAACCATAAATTACTCCGCTGGCACCAATATGCCAGGCATCTCTGGCTCCCAACCAAACCCAAAGGCCCGTTAGTAAGTAAATGAGTAAAAAAACCTTAATAGAAATACCTCTGTAAAAATAAAATAAAGACGTTCCTAATACAAATAAAGGAATCGCATTAGCGAAAAAATGTTCCCAATCGGAGTGAACTAGGGGTGCCAATAAAATACCTGGCAAACCAATCAAAGACAAAGGCTTTATACCCCATTCAACCAAGCTAAATCCTTCAAGGGTTTCAATCAGCTTTAATGAAAAGGTTATAAGTAAAAAGAAAATTGGCACGATTAGGGCCGTTTTAATCTTACGCAACTCTATATCCGATGGCTTTATCACTTTACTTTAATCTACTTTTCAAGGTCATAACAAAAGCTTCAATATCTTTTTCTGTAGTGTCAAAGGAGGTCATCCAGCGCACCTCTGAGCGATGCTCGTCCCACACGTAAAAGAAAAAATCATTTTGCAGGGGTTCAATCAGTTCATGCGGAATTATAGCAAACACACCGTTGGATTCAACCTCCTGTGTTAATTGAACGCCATCAATGCCTTTTACTTTTTGAGCCAACAACTTAGCCATTGCATTAGCATGTAATGCATTTTTCTTCCATAAATCATTGCTCAACAATGCTTTAAACTGCGCCGATGTATAACGCATTTTGGAATGAAGTTGAGTTGATTGTTTGCGTATATATTTTACATTCTCGGCCAATTGAGCATTTGCAAACACAATGGCTTCGCCAAACATCAAGCCATTTTTAGTTCCTCCAAAGGACAAAACATCAACACCAGCATTAATTGATGTATCTACCAAAGAGCACTCAAGAGCAACAGCTGCATTGGCAATACGAGCTCCATCCATGTGTAAATAAAGGCCTAAACTGTGCACATAATCGGCAATTTCCTTTATTTCCTCAAGGGAATAAATTGTTCCTAATTCTGTTGCCTGCGTAATTGAAACCACTTTTGGTTGGGCATGATGTTCAAAACCAAAACCATGCATGTACCTTTTTATACCCTCAACAGTAATTTTCCCATTATCAGTGTCAATGGGTAATAATTTACATCCTGATATTTTTTCAGGAGCACCACATTCATCAACATTGATATGGGCAGTGCATGCACACACAACAGCATTATAGGATTGTGCTAAAGCCTGTATGGCGATGACATTCGCACCTGTTCCATTGTATACAAACAATGTTTCTGTGTCTTTACCGAATGTATCTTTAAAAAGCCGTAAAGTTTCCTCAGTGGTTGAATCTCCTCCATAACCAATTGCGTGGCCACTATTTACATTCGCAATGGCTTCCATCACTTCTGGATGAACACTTGCATTATTATCACTTGCAAATCCTCTTATATAACTCATTTATGTGATTTTATTTTGTGTCTATATTTTTTTATGGATGAAGTAAACATCTCTTGAGAGATGCAACGGTAACCAATCGGAGCCTCATCAATAAAATAAAAATTACCTCCCCAATCGTGTTGTACCGATAAAAATACACGACGGTATTCCTTATGCATAAAAACATGACGATGAATAATTCTATTGCTTAAAACAAACTCCTCTATCGTTTCACCATCGGGATAACTATCCTTAAGTGCGGGTGCACCATTAAGCTCCTCAATAGAAGCTACAGCATCCTTTTCTATAGTCTCCTCTTTATTTGCTGAGTCAATCGTCACATTCGAACTCGTCTTTTTCTCAGGTGTTGTTTTCGCAGATGTTGTAGAAGTTACTTTGTTCTTCGCATTATCTTTTTGTTGTTCTCCTTTTTCTCGCATTTTATCAATGCGATACTTTACCTGAAGCGAATAATCCATATCATGCTCAAAATCACCAAGCTCCCCATTTGATCGTTGCTTAGCTTTATTGAATCGAATTTTTGCTACTGGCTTTTCGAAAAACACGGTGTCGACACCATCAAATGTTTTAAATAAGCGAACTGGCATAAAATAGGGTTCAATTGTGCTTGTATTAAGTCCCTGAGGAATAAGCGTTGAGAACTCTATTACTTTGCTTACATAACCCTTTTTTATAAATGTGAAATAGTAAGTTTTGTTCCATTTCAAAGATGAAGAAAACGTTCCATTGGGAAGCAATTTTACAGATGCAGTAATATTGCTTTCTTTAAGCTGCACCACCACATTACTAAAATCATTGTCAACATTGAGCACCTCGCCGCTAACAGGATATTGTGCAATAGCCTGCATATAAAATAAAAAGCCGACTATACACAAGCCGGCTCTCAAATATATTTTACGATTACTTTTCACTTTTAGGCAAATGTTTGTCTAAAAGTAGCAAATTAATCATTAAAAACTAACAATGGTGTGGTTGAGTGAAACAACATCTTTTTAGCCAAATTTGGATTTATTATTCGGTTGATTAAGTTTCTTTTTCGACGTGTAAAAGACAGAACATCCACTTTATTGTTATTCACGTATCCTTCAATACCAACAAATAGATCTTCATGTTCTATTAAATCACATTTTACATTTTCTTCGTTGTAATTACTCTTTATGTGTTCCTTTAAACCTGCCATGCGTACTTCATCCCATTTCGAATGCTCTTTGGAACTAACATGTCCACAGGTTACCATCATGTCTAAAGGCCTAATCAGCTTCTCTAATTTTTCCAATGAACGAAAATCAGCCTCTTGAAAATCTGTTGCGTACAATATATTTTTCAACATGCCTAAACCTGTATAACTAAAGTTTTCAGGAATTGCCAATACAGGCACTTTGGCTCCTTCCATCACTTCTGCTGTAACGCTACCAATTAAATCAGCAGCCTTTCTGTCGGCTCCTCTTGTGCCCATTATTATAACCAACGGACGGTATGCCCGACTGTATTTTATAATTTCATCTTCGGCAATACCTTTTACCAACTCCATTTTAAGAGAAACTGGTTTGTCAAACTTTTCATTTTTAAGATTTAAAAAAGCTTTCATCCATTCCATGCCCTCGCGAGCTTTCTCTTCTAACTCCATTACCATTTCCTCAGTATTTACCTCATAGGCAAAGGTATCTGAAAATGGCATTGTACTTACAATTGGGTTAAAATACGTGTGGAATACAGTTAACTCAGCATTTAGCTCATTTGCCCAATCCAAAGCAAATTCAGCAGCTTTTTTTGAATATTCAGAAAAATCAACCGGCAACAATATCCGAGGAGGAATATTATCTATTTCAACAACATCCAACTCATCTTGCATCATGCCTTCAAGCACCTGCATGGCTTTTTCTAAAGATGACTCAAATAATTTGACCTTAACACCAGTTGAAACAGCTCCTTGAATAAGGTTCGTATTCTCAAGAAAACACTCTATATCTTCTGCTTCGAGTAGCGATTTTAAGATGTGTGCTTTTTCGAAAGATAAAACGACTAAAGTTATAATTTTTTCATCCATAGCAGTAAAGTTTAGAATGTCAGACATGTTTCTAAAAAGTTACTTCTAAATGGATAAAAAATCAATCTTTATTATCAGTTTCTTTAAGCTCCTACCCTCGAAACTGTATAGACCCCTTTAACATTCTTAATTTTCTTAATAAGAGTCGCTAAGCTACTTGTATTATCAACAAAAACAGTTAAGGTGCCTTCAAACACTCCTTCGTGCGAATCGATGGACATGGACCTGATTTTCACTTTCATTTCTTTGGAAATAACTTGTGAAATATTGGTTACTATGCCTATATCGTCAACACCTGTTACCTTTAAAGTAGCCTGATAACTGGTGTCTGCCCCACTGGTCCAATCTGCTTTTACTATACGATAGCCAAACTTTGTTTGCATATCCACAGCATTTGGACATGATTTACGATGTATTTTAATGCCTCCCATAGCTGCTACAAAACCAAAAATTTCATCGCCAAAAATAGGATTACAACACTTGGCCAATTTATAATCGACGTGTGTCAGGCTACGATCAATCATTAATACATCATCATCTGGTAATTCGTCGTTACTAGCAATAAAGTTTTCAGCACTACGCTCTTTCTCTACTTCAATATTCTCTTCATCCTTCTTTTCTGATTGAGTGATAAAATCCTTAATTCTGGCAAATTCAATTTTATCAATAGCAATGGCTCGCATGAAGTCCTGCACCGTTTTGTAAGCAAATTTCTTGACCAATTGATTTAACAACTGATCTGTCAATTCAAATTTCCAATTCTTTAAACGGCGTACCAGCATTTCTCTACCGATTTCGGCTTCTTTAAACTCTATATCTCTTAAAGCTTGCTTAAGTTTCGATTTTGCTTTAGACGTTACAACAACCTTTAACCAATCCTTTTTTGGCTCTTGGTTATTGGCGGTTTGAATATCTACATGGTCGCCATTTTTTAGCACATATTTGATGGATACATTTTTATTGTTGATGCGTCCGCCAACACACTTTCGTCCAACTTCAGAATGGATTTCAAAGGCAAAATCCAGTAGTGTTGCCCCCTTTTTTAATCGACGTAGATCTCCTTTAGGCGTAAAAACAAATACCTCTTCATCGTAAAGATCTAACTTAAAATCATCGATAAAATCTACAGCATTCAATTCAGGATTTTCAAGAATCTCACGAACGTTAGCTAACCATTCATCCATTCCTTTTTCGCCCTTTTGCCCTTTATACTTCCAATGCGCCGCCAAACCTTTTTCGGCCACCTCGTTCATTCTATTGGTACGAATTTGTACTTCAACCCATTTTTGCTCTGGACCAAGCACTGTTGTATGTAAGGATTCGTAACCATTTGATTTGGGAACAGAAATCCAATCACGTAAACGACTGGGGTTGGGTTGGTATTTATCTGTCACAATGGAATAGACTTGCCAACATTCAGCTTTTTCTTTTTCCAATTCACTCTCGAGAATCACTCGAATGGCAAACAGATCGTAGACATTTTCAAAATCGGTATTCTGCTTCTTTAATTTATTGTAGATAGAATGAATCGTTTTCGTTCGCCCTTTGATTTCGAACTGAAGCCCCAACTGGCTTAACTTATCTTCAAGAGGTTGAATGAATTCTTTAATGTATTTATCACGAGCTCTTTTGGTTTCATTTAATTTTTTAGCAATAAAGGAATACATTTCCCTATTGGTAAATTTCATTACCAAATCTTCCATTTCAGATTTGATGTTGTATAAACCAAGACGATGAGCCATAGGAGCATACAAATACCCAACTTCACTACTTATGCGTTGTTGATCTTCATCGTTATACAAGGCCAAAGAACGCATTGTGCGTAAACGATTAGCAATAATCAAAAGAACAACTCGAATATCTTCGGCAAAAGTGAGCAGTAATTTTCTGAAATTATCATTTTTAATGGATGTGCCTTTATTGTAAAGTTCTCCAACCTTAACTAATCCTCTGGTAATAATTGCTACCTGAGATCCAAAGAGCTTTTCTATTTCCTCATTAACGATGGTTCCTTCTAAAATAGCATCGTACAAAAGGGCACCAATAACAGCCACACGACTAAGTCCCAATTCATTGACAACGATTAAAGCTACTTCTAAAGACTCAATAACCTTTAATTCCCCTGCTTCATTACGCGTCAGATCTTGCTCTGAACCTACAGTAATATTTAAAGCTTTGCGAATTAACTCCACATCTTGCTCCTCCATCATTGGGTTACAAGATGTTAGTAATTGCCTATAATTTTTTTTAATGATTGCTCTTTCTTTCTCCGTAATCTCGTTCGTCAAACTCATGTTTTAACTTTTACAATCTTGTAGATTCAAATATCCTGTGGTTACATCCTACTTACTAGTGCATCAACATAGTGTTACTACACAAAAATGGTATTTATTTTCACTATTCTTAGTACTTTTTAATTAATCATAAATAGCAATGCAACTGTAAAGTTATAACTTTATCAAAAATACTCTTAATAGAAAAACAGAAGTTTGCTTATTACACTGACGATTTAATAGTTTTTGTACATGAACACAGTAATTGCAGTGATGAATATAATTGACATATTAACTTAGCTTTTGTACCTTAATTAACTTTAATAACATTAATTTTAAAGGCCATGAAGTATACAGGATTATTTTTAGGAGGTTTGTTGACCGGAGCAGCTCTGGGGGCCTCTTTAGCGTTGCTTTACGCCCCACAAAAAGGGAGTGAAACACGCGAGCAAGTGAAAGAAAAGCTTAAAGAAATGGAAGCTGAATTACAAAATTTGCGTGATAAAGTGAAAGAAAAAGGTGGTGAGTTAAAAGAAGAAATGAAAGTAAAAATGAACGACCTTGAGAAGAAAATTGAAAACCTTATCCGCGAGTACAAAAAGAACCTTGAACCTACTCATGGGGCAAATTAAGCAAAGAAATTTTTAACCTGATTACGAGGGTGTACATAAGTTATAAAACTTAAATACATCCTCGTATTTATGTACACACATCATGAAAGAAAAACTGTCTGAGGAAGTCAATGAGGTAAAAGATGACCTTGAAGATTACATTAATGCTCGTTTGGATATGACCAAGCTTCATGCCGCTGAAAACTTATCACGTTTTGTGTCTGGCATGGTTGTAAAAGTAGCTCTCTCCTACTTGTTCTTTTTTGTATTGTTATTTGCATCTTTGGCAATGGCTTTTTGGCTCAATCATATTCTTGAAAACGATAGCATTGGTTTTTTATTGGTTGCCAGCTTTTACATGTTAATAGCAATTATTTTCTATTTATTAAGAAAGTCATTAATACAAAGACCTATAATCCAATCTTTTATCCAGCTATTCTTTCCCAAATTCGTTGATTATGATGAATCTAAGTAAAAACTCATATAGCCATATTAAATCGTTTGAAGACTTTGAGAATGAAAAGATGAAGCTTTATTTTCAAATGCGCTTATCTGAAAAAAAACTACAGTTGAAATATGTTGAACTCTCTGCATTTTTAAATCCAATGCGTTTTGTTCCATTTTTAGTGAGTAGTTGGTTAAAGCCATTAGCTCTTTCTTTTAAAGATTTAATATTCAGCTTTTTTAGACCGAGCCAAAATTTTCAAACTTCGGACGAAAAAAGTGACGAAAAATCGGAATAAGACTATAAATTAAGGGCTATATTTTTTCTTTTCTTAAGGAATAAACACTATTTTTGCAGCCGATTTACGTAATCTCTTACTGAACAAGGGAGTCATGTAATATTGCGTAGATAAAGTTTAATCCAATAAAAAATTCAAAAATGGATTTAATTAAAGTAGCCGAAGCCGCTTTTGAAAGCGGAGTAGAAATGCCTGATTTCGGACCGGGTGACAACATTGCGGTATCGTACAAGATCAAAGAGGGTAACAAAGAGCGTATTCAGGTATTTAAAGGCGTAGTTATCCAAATTAAAGGACACGGAACTAGTAAACGTTTCACTGTTAGAAAAATTTCTAACAACGTAGGTGTTGAACGTATTTTCCCATTCAACTCTCCATTCATTGAGAAAGTTGAGTTATTACGTCAAGGTAAAGTGCGTCGTGCTAAACTTTATTACTTACGTGGACTTACGGGTAAAAAAGCTCGTATCAAAGAGAAAAGAAGCTAAGCCATTATATGATGGTAAATTAAAAACCGACATTTTGTGTCGGTTTTTTTTATGCTTATTAATCAGTTAATTGTAATTCTAACTGCAAATCTAAAATATCGAAATGCGATAACCAATAAGCACTTGTACTTATGGTTGTCATTATAGGATTAACACTTCTACTATTTAATACAGAATAACACCCACCTGATTGAGTGTCGTATAAATGCTTGCCTAATACATTAGCTCCCAAGTACCAATTATGAGCTAGCCAGGCACTTTTGGCATCATTTTCATCGTGTGTAATTTGAAATAGCTTAGAATACATTGCCACCATTAACACCGCTTCGGTTGATAACTGCTCAGCTTGAAGACTTTTCTTGTCAGTACCTTTTTCCAAACCGATTACCGCCAGGTTTAACTTTCCTTCACTCATCACTTCCTTATCCAAAAAGCGAATTGAACGCTTGGCAACTCCTAAAACTGCTTTATCTTTTAATAAACCATAGGCTGCCAATAAACTAGTTGGTACTAAAGCCATATTTTCACTCACTTTGTTCTCAAACCAGTACCACTGACTGTAAATATCCAATGGGAACAAGGCCATAATTTCTTGACTCCACCCTTTCAAAAGATC
Organism: Carboxylicivirga sp. M1479; assembly: GCF_007097485.1. GTDB lineage: Bacteria > Bacteroidota > Bacteroidia > Bacteroidales > Marinilabiliaceae > Carboxylicivirga. Next base: position 75,672 of record NZ_VKDE01000014.1, read on the forward strand.
ATACAAATGCGGATCGCTTCCATCGTACTTTAATATTTCGGCAATACCTAAAATAGCCAAACACTTAGCTTCTACTGAAACCAGATCTCCTGAATCTATAATCTTTTGAAGTAGTTCAAAGCTCACATCCTTAATGCCAACATCCTGGCAACTAGCATACAAAACACCTAATGACCAAACTACGTATCCTAAATCATGTGATGAATACCCCTCGCCTACCTGCCCAGAAACACTCAAATAAGAAGACCAGGTTCCATCATTGTTTTGCATTAAATTGTAAAAAGCTAAACACCTGTTAATGCCTTCATCGATGTATTTATCTTCAACTAAGTTATTGGACTTTGCAAGCACCAACAAAGCCATGGCGTTTGTACGCAAATCGTAGCCTTCTTTAAAATCAGGAATTCCGAATGTTGACTGCTTAAAAAAACCAAACTGCCCCGATAAGGATTGTAAATGATTTAAATTTAAATCAGGAAGCAAAGCTGCATCAAAGGAAAGGTTTTTCACGTCCGATTCACTTGGCTTCATATTAAGGAGTTGCTCTTTTATACGTTTGGCGATGACCACCCATGAATTTTGGGCTCCAAAGAGTAAAGCATTCTGACGGTACATTTTTACTTCAATGCCAGATCTTAAAATCTGATTAAGTTCAATGGCCAACTCTTTAGATGAATTAAAGGGATAAAAACATCCTTTTTGATCGGACAACAATTCTTTAGCGTACCAAGTTGGCGTTGACAGTACAGCTCCTCCACTACTAACAGCCATCGACAAAAACTCATCCTCAAGCACCTTTTCATTAATACATGCAGAAACGTAACAGTCGGCTGTATTCATTAGTTCGTCAATAAAGCTTTCTAAAGCAGATAGCTTTACAATAAGTAAGTGTTTGGATACTCCCCTTTGAAAAGCTAATCGTTTTAAAGAACGCTCATATTCTATTGTTTCACTAGCTTGATTTGTATTAACAAGAACTAATTTAATATTAGGATTGGTTTTACTAACAGCAGGCAACGCATTAATAAGGTTTTCAAAACCACTCCCCGCACACATTGAACCTGTTGAAATAATTAATTTATCAGCTTCAATGCCTAATCGTTTATTTATTTCCGAACGTTTAACTGGCTCAAAAACAGGAACACCAAACTCAGTTTTTAATAACTTTTCGCGATTAAGCTTGTAGTAATGCTCTAAAAACTCTATGCCCAACTGACTAAAAGCCAATACACGAGATGATTTAGCTGCGATTTTTTGAACTATGGCTTTTTCAATTGCAGGTGGCTCACTAATAATTCCATCGATAATTGTTAATAGAGGAACCCTTAACTGTGTGACCAAATTTATTAAGTAGGAACCATCTTTGCCTCCATATGCATTATACTTATATAATAATATGCAGTAATCGTATTGGGCATTCAGCAAATCTGCAACTGAATTATAGCTATCTATTTTATTTTTATCGTAACAAACAGCTCCATCTTTACCTTGCTGACCAAAGTTAACGACATCAATACTATCGCACTCTTCATTAAACTGCGACAAGTAAAAATGAAGTCGAGAGGTATAAAGTGTGGTATTCTGACATTCATTAGATGTAGGAGCAACTATTAGTACATTCATCCGATTTTGGGTTTTATTAATCTGATAAATAGATTTTTCTTCATGTAAATTTAAAGAAAGTGCATATCTGATAAAAATAAAAATTGATTACACCAACGCACTAATTCCTTTTGTGAATACTCATTTTTTCATGAAGACAAACCACCTAAACACTACTAGCATGCAACCTTTCAGACACTATTACAACTTCCTAATATTTATTCGTCCTTCAACTTTAAAATGCGCTAATAGTTAAAAACCTTTTAAGAAGTTCTTGAGTAACTTTTCTCCTTCTTTTTTAAGATCCTTTTCTACCTGTTTTTTGGCTTTGTCTAAACCAAAACTTAACTGAGGATCCTGAACAGTACCTTTAACCAATACATCAACCATTAAGTCATCGCCAGAAGTTGGCAAACTAAAACCCATTAATCCAGCCATATTTGCCACTTCTTTGCGCGATACAGGCATGGTAATTTTGTAATCAATCGATTGATCAACACCTTGCTTGCCCTCAACTCTAACGGCCTTACCGCCAATTTTTGTTGTAAAAGGTTTTATAATCACATTACCCTTATCAATAATGAAGTTAATATTTAAATCTTCGGCACGCATCTTTCTATAGCTATCATTCTTAAGCGTTGAGGCCAGCGTATTTTGAATTTTAGAATTAGCAACTTCAATACTTTGAGAACGCAACCAACCTCCACCATTAGCCGTTGACATAATAGGCATTGCATCCTTGTTTAATTGACTCTTATACTCAAATTTAGGAGACACTTTTCCAGTTGTATTCTTGGCAAGAGGCAATAAAGAGTCAACTACACTGAATGAATGAGCCGCTTTATTCAAGTCCAGCTTTTTTCCTTCTATTGAAAAATCAACAAAAGGCTTACTCATGTTTGCTGTATTATATTGTCCACTCATCATCATAGAACCATCGAGCAATTGCATATTTAATCCATTAAGCCGCACAACACCGTCCTTGACAGTTATTTTGCCCTTGGTATTATACACATCCAGCTTATCGTATTTCAACTGCTTAATAAGCGATTGAAAGCTTAAGTCTAAGTTTTTTGGCACTTCAATTAGGCTGATATCTTCCTCAATTGCATGCCCTTCTTCTACATCGGTTGAACTTAAACTCAAAAGCTCATTGGTATTTATCAACTTAGATGAATGATTTAATTTCCCTTGTAAGATTCCCTCCTTAAAAAGGTAAGCCAGGTAGTTCGATAATTCTCCACTTAATTTAAAATCACTATTGCCTAAGGTGCAATCAAAGCTTTCTAACCTGATAGCTTTTGGATTAAGTGTCATTGCTGATTGCTTGATAAAAATGCCCTGAGGCAAATCCGTACTTTTATATTCAAAATCAGTTAATTCAACAATGCCTTTGGCATTTATCTCTTCATAGTTTTCACTTTCAATTAATCCATAATGCCCATCGAGATGCATATCAGCCTCAATAATACCCTTAATATCAAAACTATCGAGTGGTATAGCATTAGCGAGTGAGTTTAGGTTGATTATTCCTTTTGCATCACTTTTGAAAGTAGGATTGGAAACAGGTTTTTCAAGGTACAAAGAGGCATCAAATGGATTATCAGCTATCTCAAAATAAAACTGTTCCATATTAGTGATGGTGTTATCGCTTGATCCACCTGAGTTGCTCACTTTTAAACTCACATTAATATTATCAATTGACTCTGGTAAATCGGGGTATTGAATCATACCGCTTTCTACACCTAAATCAATATCAAACGCAGGTAATTCATCCTCACTCAAATAATCTCCAATTACAGAAGCATTCAAATGCATGGTTCCTTCTGTCTTTAACTCTTCAAACTCTTTTAAGTAATCCTCAGGAATCAGAGCTAGTAAAGATTTAAAGTCTGTTTTTGTTGTTCCCACTTTTAAATCGAGGCCATATCCCTCTTCCTTAACAGCAACAAAACCCTCCAATTTCATTTCCAGGTTATTAATGCGTAGTTGGTTATCCAAAAATTTGAATATCATATTTTCCAAATCAGCATTTAGACCAGCCACTAATCCCAAGGATGCACCATTTACATAATCGACTTCTTCGTACTGTACAAATACATCCTCAACTCCTGCAGTAATATCCAGGTTGGTTGATTGCTGCGACATATCGCCCGATAAATTCAGGCCAAACCCAGCAATTTCTGATCTTAAAGCCAAAGTGGCATCGTTATACTTTATTGTTGCGTTATCAATTACAAAAGACTCTAACACCACCTTAAATGCTGATGCTTCAGATGAATCATCTTCTTGAACGACCTCTTCATCCGAACTAATGGCAATATCCCAGTTGGCAGATGAATCTGGTAAAACAATTGCGTTTACCAATAAATCGGATAGTAAAACAGATTTTACCTCTGCTTCTCCTGAAAGAGCACCTATAACACCCACTTCGGTAACGAATTGCTTTAGATAAACAAGAGTATCGGCTTTAAAAACACCATTGCCAATAACCGATAATCCCTCAACTCCTACATAAATATTCGGAAAGCTCTTAAATAGCGATAACGAAAAATCATCATAATCAACACGTGCATTAACACTGGCATTAATCTGCTCTTTAATAACAGACTCTATCTTACCTTTAAATATAAAAGGCAGAACAAACATCAGTACCAATACACCCAGAACAACACCCCCTGATATCTTCAAAAACTTCTTCATCGTCAAATACAGTTTTACTTTGTGAGAATAACAAAGTTAACAAAACCTTTAAATCAGTTCTAACAGGTCAATAAAAGAACTTAAATATTCAACATAGGCTCATTCATTTTTATATTTTTGTATTTCTCGAATAAATCTATTACACATGAAACGACCATGTAAATTTGAGTATCCAAACTTTAACACAGGAGGATGATGAAATTTACGTGAGAGTTCCGTATAGCAAATGAAAGCAATTTAGATTCTTATGAAAATACAAATGACTCTTGCACTGCTATTGATAATGACAACGCAGTGGCTTAATGCTCAAATAAGAGCCGATTGGGAAGGCGGCGTACCCGAAGGCTGTACAACCATTACAGTTGGTAAAAGTGCTAGTTTTGATGGCTCTGTTATGACATCGCACACCGATGATAGCCACCGAACACGTTCGTGGATGAATATTGTTCCTCCACGTAAACATGGACGAAAAGACAAAACAACCATGTACTCGCGCGAAAAGGATGATACACGTAAAATGCCAGCCTATAAACATACACCCGTAGGAGATATTCCGCAGGTTAGAAATACATATGGCTTTATCAATTCAGCTTATCCTTGTATGAATACCAAACAGTTAGCCATTGGAGAATCAACGTTCGGAGGACGAGAGTCATTGGTATCTGACAAAGGTTTAATTGATTGTCAACGTTTAATACAATTGATGCTTGAACGTTGTACAACTGCCAAAGAAGCTATTGTTTTAGCTGACGAATTAACCAAAAAATATGGTTATCGCGATTGGGGCGAATGCCTCACTATTGCTGATAAAAAAGAGGTATGGCATTTGGAAATGGTAGGTCCTGGCAAGGATAAAGTAGGTGCCATTTGGGTGGCACAGCGCGTACCCGACAACCACGTTAGTGTAAACGCCAACGCAGCTCGCATACTTGAAGTAGATACGACCGACAAGGCTAACTTTTTATATTCAGACAACCTGTTTGAGATGGCGAAAGACAGTGCCTGGTGGAACGCTGAAGAAGAACCTTTTCGCTTTGCATATGCCTATGCACCAGAAGGGCGAGAGTCAATGGCAGCACGCCGACGCGAATGGCGTACTTTAAGCATGATGGCACCTTCTTTAGGTCTTGATCCTGAAGCAACAGATTATCCGTTTTCAGTTAAGCCCGATTCGAAAGTAACGCTTCATAAAATGATTGAAGTGTTTAAGGATTATTACGAACACACGCCATATGACATGGTCGGTCATCTTAAAAAAATAACTGAAGAAGGCGATACAATACCGCACCCATATGCCAATCCATTTATGCCTTACGACAAATATGATTTGCACAACATTGAAGGCGGTTGGGGTAAGCTTGGCGAGCGAACTATTGCGCGCTGGTACACTATGTATGGCACCATTACCCAAAGTCGCGATTGGCTGCCTGATGAAATTGGTGGCTTAGTATGGATGGCTCAGGACAACATTGCCACTTCGGTATACATACCTATTTACTGTAGCGTTACTGATCTTCCTGCATCCTACAAAGCTGCTGGTAGAAATGGATTTAACAGAAATTCTGCCTGGTGGGCTTTCAACCGCATGAGTACATTGGCGGGTTTACGCTGGAACGATGCTCGGCACGATGTGGATAAAGTTCTTTTACCATTACAAGAAGAAATTTTTGCGAAACAAAGGGAAACAGAGCTTGCCGCCATGAGCATGGGGAGAAAACAAACCATTGCTCATCTGACACGATACACTATGAACTGGGGCAATCGCGTAACAAACACAGCATGGCAAATAGGCGATGATTTATGGACTAAATACGACGAGAAGTTTTAATCATTTTAGTTGATTATAAATAACAAAGGCTGCTTCATGTGAGGCAGCCTTTGTTGTTAAATTACCTATATAATCTACTGTATAATTATTTTTTGTATTGTTCTTTCACTACCTATCTCTAGAACTAGCAAGTAAACACCTTCATTCAAATTCGAAATGTTTAATTCTTCCTTAAAAGTCAGTCCATTATTTGATAAGTTTTCTGAATAGACTATTTTTCCACTTAAGGCTATTATCTTACATTTTACATGATCTTCAATATCAACACCATCTTCCAGCGCGATAGTTATGGTTTCATCTGCTGGATTTGGATATACTTTAAATTTATCTTTCAAACTAGCGAAATCATTACTGATTGACGTAGATCCATTAATAGTATGTATGCCTAGATTAGAAATCACACCTTGTGCCTCTACCTTCCATTCATTACTATCATAAGTGGTTGATGGACCAGATACAGTGGCCTTTCTTATTAAAGTTGAATTCTCTCCAAATTTTGATGAGCTGTTAAATGTACCAATGATATCAATCAATGTGCCGTTCCTAAACAAACCGATGGGATCATTACCATTAAAAGACAATGTCCATGAATTAGACGGCTCTATTAAATCTGCCACCGACTTTATGGCTGTATTTGCCTGATAATGGCAAACAACAAATACTTTTCCACTAACCAATGTGCCACTGAGATTGAGCTCACTTCCCCATGCCCCAGCACCATTACTTTGTTTCATAATAGAATAGTCTGACAGATCGATTGCATCATTCGTATAATTTGCAATCTCAAGAACTTTGTCATAACTACTTCCTTCAACATACTCCGAGAAAAACAATTCATTTGCACCGCCACTACTTGATGGTAATGAACTACTAACAACATTACTATTAGCGCTACTTCCATCGTTATTATATGCAATTACATAATAGTAGTATATCGTATTTTCAACAACACTAGCATCTTCGTATTTCAGAACATCCGACAAAACACTAGTCAACTCTGTAAAAATGCTATTATCTACCGATTTATAAACTTTGTAGCCTATTGCATTATCAATGGCAGACCAGTTAATTGTTAATTTATTACTACTTGTTTCTATGCTTGTGGTTGGCGCCAGTAATCCAGAACCTTCAGTTATCCATGCTCTCTCGACCAATTCAGGATGTTCTACAAAAGGATTACTATTACCCTGAAAATATTCTATTCTATCATTCCGTTCAATTTCATCCTGATCAACAGGATCATTGATATGCCATTGATACAAGGTATTTAAATCTCCAACCGTTGATATTTCTCCAACTTTTGTTGGATACATGGTAAAGAAATAAAAAATAGCTCTGGCGCAATTCCCTTTATGATCTTCCCTTGGTTCAAATACTGAACCATTTGACTCACTATAAGCATCTATATTTGTAGTTGGTTTTGATGACTGTGACCCACTCAAAAACATCCACATATTAGTGTTGTTATCGTCTATTTCTCCAAAAGGATTATTTGAACGCTCAGAATTCCAGTTCTCGTAGGTTGGAAACAAATGATGAATATCAGAACGCATTGGTTCTGATTGACCAAAGAAACTTTGTGGCACAGTATGTTCACAATTAACTGGCGATGGATTCGTGCTTGTATTCGATGTACTCCAAGTCTTTTGATACCCTGAGTATACACATACAATAGAGTTACTTATATTATCTATATCAGAATACATCCGATATCTTGCATCGCTGTATCCTAATTCAGTATGCTTACCATCGTAATAGTTGGTTTTTAACCATTGCTTTAAAGCATTACCATTTAAATCACTAGGCGGGGTTTGGGCTATTACTATCGAAAATGCAGATAATAACCATAGGCAAACCACAATATTTTTTATAGTAGTGGTTAATCTCATATTCATTAAATTTGGTTAAAGTCAAAAAAGTCTCTACCGAAATGGTAGAGACTTGATTATTAATAAACTCTTTTAGTTCTCGGGGCTTATATCTTCAATAAATTCGAATTCTGGACTAGGACCTGATTTAACGCATTTAAACTTATAAATATACTCATTGCGTGATAAATCATTTTCGTATGAATCCCAAGTAACTTCATAGTAAACATCAATTCCACCAACAGTGGTAACAGCATCAGGATACTTTACAATTAACATTTGTATAATTCCTTCAGGAATTCGTTCAATTATAACCTCTTTTGCTTCATCTTCAGATAAATCCTCAAATGTTTTACCTTCTATTCCTGTTGGAATTTCATATTTGATACGATTCTTAATTCTTAAATCGAAATTCACATACTTAGCGCCTGCTCCATAGTAGTATTCTCCATCAGGATAAGGGGCATAATCTTCATTAATCTCAGCTTTTACATAGTCAACTATCATCTGGTAATCGGCCTTACCCATTGTAAATTTAATGGTTGGATCAAACATCCAAGTTGTTCCGTTGTGTACAAACTGATTGTTCACAGTAATAAAAGGACCATTTGAGTCAGACATCCATTGGCCTGCTGAGAAAACATACTTGTCTACCTTCGTAGATGTAACCCTATTGGCGTAGTAACGATATGCAATGTACATCATATCTGTTTCTTGAGCATAAGGGTATTTTTCAGACATAAACGTTGGAATATAATTTTCAGGAGCATCTGATGAACTAAAATTATGATAATTCCCTGGAGATCCCATCATCTCATAATCCACATATGATAGAACTAAACATTGATCTTTTTCTTCCCATTCGCTACCATTATATTGATAGAAAATTTCTCTTGTATCTGATTCTGCAGTTATACCTTTTTTAGAAACAGTGACATCATTTAAACGCCAACGCGTTGCATTATCACTCGGGCAAAGATATTTAAAAGCGATATAACAAGACATACCGTCGTACCCAGATAGGTCTACCAATTCAGAAAGAACAAAATCATGATTATTACCTGCTGGTTTTGTTTCCACAACTATTTCTTCCCAAGTTGCACTTGATACATTATCAGTATAGTCTGTTGATATTAATATTTTAAGGTCACTCCAATCCGTAAGGTAATTAACGTATTGATTCACTTGAAATTTGGTATCATTAGCAGATGACAAATCAATAACTGGAGAAACGAGCCAGTCTTCACATTGTCCAGCATTATAACCACTTGCTTCTGCAAAGAAATCAGCACTATAGCTCTTACTAACCCATAAATCTTCTCCAAGAACATTGACAGAAGTAAATTGACCTAGAGTACCATCATCAAATGTTTCATTAAAAACTGGAGTATAGCCAATTTTAGGCTCTCCGATATAGTACTTATAATTAACACGTACGATATCGCCTTCAACAGGATTTTCTATTCCTGCAGCTAAAATTGTTGGCATATATGTTTCAGCCTCAAAACCAGGATAAAACCCTTCTCCTTCAGCTACTAATCCTTCGTCAACAAGTGCATAATCTTCTTTTGATAATCTATATTGATCAGCTGCTTCTAAAGTGATTAAGTCATCTGGCTTATCAGTAGTGTTGTACTCTACTTTAGCTACAGAGTTTTTATTCAATGCAATATAATTGGTATGAAGAACAAACCTCATGTAATCTACATCTGTATACTTTTCATTAAAAGATAAATCACTCTTAACAGCACTTGCATATGCCGAGTCTTCGGCATTGGTTGCATCTTCAAGTGCTTGTTTGCTAACTGTGTTATAATCTTCAGCAGACATAATAAATTCAACAGCCTCACTGTAAGGCTCTCTCACATCATCTAAATCATTATAAACATCTTCCATTGGATTACATGACCAAAGTAATGCCAACAGTATGGGTATATATTTAAAAAGCTTTTTCATTTCTATATTTTTATTTGGATACTGTTTTACCTACAAGAAAATATTAATTAAAACTTAACCTTTAAACCTGTTGACCAAGTTGTTCCAAATCCATAATACACAGTTGCAGTAGATACTTCATGACTTGTTCCATCAGTGGCATCTGTAATATATTCTGTATCTAACAAGTTATGAATACGACCATAAACCGTGGCATCAAGAGAACCAATTTTAAATTTATAATTGGCATTAATATCAAGTATTGTCGCGTCTGGTAACTGCCATGCATCCACTTGATCTTCTTCGCTGGTTCTGTTAGTAGGGTCAAAATCAGAGTAATTATCACCAAAGAAGTTTAAATCAGCTCCTAATTTTAACTTTGGTAACACCTCGTAATCAACTCCTAACCATGCAGTGGTTTGTGCAGAGTTTCCAACATGTACATCTTCGATATAAGCATTAAAAGTTCCAATCAATGATTGATCTTCATCGTAAGCTTCAAAAATTACATTGTCAGTCCAACGCCAGTCACCAACTGAAACCATGGCTCCAATATTAAGACCTCTAACTGGCTGATATTTGGCCTCTACCTCTACTCCATAGTGTTGTGCATTAATCCCTGGTATGTTAGCTGTTAAGTCTCCAAAACTTTTAACAAGACCCTTATCTTTCCATAAGGTGTAATATATATTTGCTTTTACATTTAACTTACTAGTTCTAAAACCATAACCTAATTCTCCTGTTATAATCGTTTCATTTTTAGCATCCTCGTTAAAGTCGTTTGTATAACCTAAAAATGCATTCCTAAAATAAGGTGCTCTGGCTATATACCCAGCATTAACAAATACATTATTCTTTTCGTTGATATTATAATTAGCACCACCTTTTACGGTATATGTATAAAAAGATAACCAATCTGTTACTTGTCCTTCTTCAGGCGTATATTGGAAATAATCGGTTCTTCTATAGCTGTTTTGTGCTGCAGATAATGACAAGAAAGCAGAGTAAGCGTCTGTTTTATATTCGCCCTGCAGAAAACCACCTGCCCATAAAACTTCTCCCAAGTTGTGGTAATTAACTTTATCACCAACTGTTAACCTCATTGTTTCATCGCGGTTAACATTACTATCATCCAACATATACTGACCACCTAAAAGGTCATCAATTTCATACATGTGATAACCTTTATAATATCTACCATCAAGACCAGCAGTTAAGGTTGTAGCACCAAAGTGTTTTGTATAACTTGAAAGAATACCGTACCAGTCATGAGAGTTGATACTATTAGCAATTACAGCTGTTGAGCCATTATCGGCTTGAGAATTCTCATTTATCACATAATCATAATCCAAATATCCTTCAGGCGTCAACTTGGTATCTTCAGTTGGCCTACCATCATCGTAATTTATTTTCAACCAGTCATCGTTTTCACCGTAAACGCGTCGGCCACCACCTTTTGATTTAGAGATATAAACAGATGTAGCTAACATTGACGATTCATCTATATTCCAATAATGGTTTAAAGATATCTGTGGTTTATGATAGTAGTTGTGTGCGTATGCACCATTATAAATTTCTCCGTTACGATAACCAAAATCAGAATTCCATTTATCCTTCTCCCTATGTGATCTATAATCTTCTATTAAATGCTGATTTCCGCGTTGGTTATGCCACTGAGGCGCACCAAAAGCTGTTAAAGAAACGCGATGTTTATCATTTATGATTTTTGATATATTCATAAAGTAAGACCACCCTTCGAAATTAGTAGCCTGGATATAGCCATCACCAACTGTGCGAGAACCAGAAGCTGTTACTGCCCAACCGTTTTCTAATAAACCAGTTGAAAAAGTTAAGGCCTGTTTGGTATAACCATCATTACCAACACCTGTATAAAAAGAACCTCCCTTTTGTGCATCGGTTGATCGGGTAATAATATTAATAGTACCACCTACAGATGAAAGTGCTAACTTCGAAGCACCTAAACCACGTTGAACCTGCATTGTTTGTGTCACATCTGATAAACCAGCCCAATTTGACCAATATACCTTACCACTCTCCATATCATTAACAGGAACACCATTAATTAAGACTCCAATATTATTAGAATCAAAACCACGCAAATAAATACGACTATCGCCATAACCACCACCTTGCTTTGTTGCATAAACCGAAGGTGTAGATTTTAATATCTCAGGATACTCCTGAGTACCAAGCTTCTCCTCAATAAGTTGTGGTTTAATTGAGGACATTGCCACAGGCGTTTCTCTATCCTTAGCTATAGAGGCAACTACAGCAACTTCAACTATTCCTACAGATGATGTAGTAAGCTTAATTGTACCAAGATCGAGATCTTGATTGATAGTTACCTGTTTTTCTAAATCCAAGTAGCCCAGATAGCTAAACATAAGAGTTACCTCTTTATTAGGCACGTCAAGTTCAAAGCCCCCATTTAAATTTGTTACCGTTCCAACTGCATTGTTGTTTTTAACGTAGATAGCAGCACCTATAAGTGCTTCATTTGTATCACTATCCACCAGCTTACCTGTTACTTTACCTTGCCCAAAAAGTGCCGTAACATTAAACATCATTAAGGAACAGCAAAGAGCTGCTAAAACATGTTTTTTCATTGTGATGTGTTTGGTTAGTAAATATTTACCGTATGACAGTACTTGTTTTTTCATTTCTTCTCTGCAAAGTTGAAAAACTAGACCAATGGGTCGGTTTTCTAAATGTTAAAATTCTGTTAATTCTGTATGAATTACTAAAAATTAACACAGAAGTAATTAACATTTATTAAGAAGTTATCAACAAGATGAAATCCTGACTATCAAGAACTAAACACAAAGCAAGGTAATTACGCTTTTTCTGTATACGACTGCTTTTGTGCAACCCCATCCCAGTACATATCAAATGCGGCATCAAATTCTTGGGAAAAGCTCTGCAAAGGCTTTGGGAGCGAAAGGAAGTAGTTGGCAGTAGCGCGTGTAAATGCAAAATCAAAAAAGGCAATCATATCGGTTTTATAAGCCTTAAGAATACCCATGTTTACTTTTTGCATAATGAATTGGCGAGGCCCCGTTTTAGTATCTTTCACTAATTCAAAATGCAATTTCATATATGGGCTCGACTCGAATATATTAATATAGTAGAACTTACTTGGGTTTGTGATAAACCATTTGACAATACCACTAAACACCTGTTTGGTATTTTCTTTTTGATTTTCATTTAACACATTAACACATTGTTCCTCCACCTCGAACATGAGCTGCTTATAAATATCTATAATCAATTGTTCTTTATTGGTAATATGATGATATAAGGTACCCTTAGCAATACCGATGCGCTCAATAAGCTCATTCACCGAAGCGGCAAAACCCTTTTCTACAAAAAGCTCCATGGCGCCATTATAGATATCATTCTTTTTACTCATTAATGCGTATGTGTGAAGTATTAATTTAGCTACGAAAGTAAGAGAAAATAATTAGTGATAAAAAAAAGCTGCTTCCAAGTAATTTGAAAGCAGTCTTTCTACTGTTTGTGTATTGTATTAAATGAACTTGTAAACACAAGTGTGCGTATACTTCTCTCCTGCTTTTAAAACTGCATTTGGGAAGTTCTCTTTATTAGGAGAATCCGGAAAAATTTGCGTTTCCATGGCCAAACCTGCCCACTTTTCAATTGGAGCCCCTAGTTTACCCTTCTCAGAACCATCAAAGTGACTACCTGTATACATTTGAATACCTGGTTGGTCGGTATACACTTCCATGGCACGACCAGAAGCTGCATGCTCTAATCTAGCTGCTAATTTTAAAGTACCATCAAAGCCATTAATAACAAAGTTGTGATCAATTCCATCAACCAACTTTACCTGAGGGCAATCGGCCACCAATGCTTCATTAATTGCTTTTCCAGTCACAAAATCCATTGCAGTTTCTTTCACATCAGCAATCTCACCAGTTACAGTTCCAATCTCGCCATCAATAGGTGTGAACTTATCTGCATTAATTGTTAATTGATGATCTGCGATAGTACCAGTACCTGCTCCCTCAAGATTGAAATAGGCATGCGAAGTTAAGTTTATGATCGTATCTTTTGTTGATGCAGCATCATATTCTATTACGAACTCATTATCATTTGTTAAACCATAAACCACTTTCACAGTCAATTCGCCTGGGTATTTTTGGTCGCCATTGGGACTCACAAGTGTTAATTGGTAAGCCTGTGCAAATTTCGGTAATGTAATTGCCTCAACATCCCAAACTCGCAGGTTAAAACCATCAACACCTCCATGTAAATGATTAGGCCCATTATTTACATCCAACTGAAACTGCTCGCCGTTTAATTCGAACTGCCCTTTTACAATTCGGTTGGCATAACGGCCACAAAGTGCCCCATAATAGGCATCTCCAGCTAAAGCTTCTTCAACAGTTTCGTAACCAATTACCACATCGGCTACTTCACCTTGTGCATTAGGTACTTTTATAGAAACTATCTGTCCTCCGCGTGCAATAAATGCTACTTCAACATTATTGCTATTTTTTAATGTAAAAACATCAGATGGTTTTGTCATGATATTAGAATTTTAAAGGCACACAACTAGGCATGCCTTAGTTGTTAATACTACAATTCAACTTTTACTGCACCTTTAGAACGGATAAATAACTTGTGACAGTTACCTTTTCCGAATACAGACTCCAAAGTAGAAGTGTAATCATCCAAAATATCGTTAGGAACAAAAGCCTGAATGGTACCAGCAAATCCACCACCATGAACACGCCATGCACCTTTACCCTTTAGAACCAACTCACTTAAAGCTAGAGCTAAAGCAACATTCTGATGCTTTGTTTCTCCGCCAACAAAAATGTTTTGGTTGTACATGTATGAGCTAAATCCTGATTCAACAACCAACTCCAAAAACTTATCGAAGTTACCTGATTCCAAAGCATCTACCTGATAAACAACACGTGAGTTATCAGCCTGGAAGTGAATAGAACGTAACAAGGCACGGTCACCAACTTTCTCGCGAATAGAAGGAATCCCTTTCACAACATCCTCCATTGAAAGAGGACGTAATACCTCTTGCCCAAGTTCTTGAGCTACTGATTTCATCTCACCAGGTAAAGCATTGTACTCTTCATCTAAACCACCATGACTTCCACCCGTATTTGTGATAACCAATGAATAACCTGTTTTTGCAAAGTCAAAATCCAATGCCTTAACAACAGGATTGGCTTTATCGGCAAAATCAATGGTAATAAAACCACCAACAGCACAAGCCGTTTGATCCATTAAACCACAGAATTTTTTACACGCGTGCTCTGCTTTCTGACCAAATTTGGCATTGTCTACTGGATCTAATTTTCCATCATTAAAAAGATTGCTGAAAATGGCGCCAATTAGCACTTCAAACGAAGCAGAAGAGCTTAATCCTGATCCTTCTGGCACACAACCATGTATAACGGCATCAAAACCCTTTACCTCTAAACCAATTCCTTTAATTTCTTTTGCAATGGTTCTTAGAATATTACCAGGCGTTAACTTAAATTCGGTAACCTCTAAATCATCAAGGTTTACTTCAAAAGGGTCGAAACCTACAGATGTAATACGCACTTTATTAGTTCCGTTTGGAGCTGCTACAGCAATATTATCAAGGTTTACAGCACCTGCTAAAACACGACCTAATTGATGATCGGTGTGATTACCACCAACCTCAGTACGACCTGGAGAGCTTAAAAGCATTACGTCATCAGAACCATAAATACTTTTGAACTCATTCATATATTTGATATAACGATCGGCTTGTTCTTTTAAAACTACTTCGTCAGTACCATAAATCTCTTTGAAGAACGAGTTATTTCCTCCGTTAATTTTCTCTATTAAACTTGAAATTTGCATATCTAAACTGATTTTAAGTGTAATTGTTTATTTAGTTTTATAATGGGTAGTCGGTAGATCGCGTAAACGCTGAGCTGCTTGCTCTGCTGTGATATCACGCTGTGCATTAGCCATCATCTCGTATCCTACCATGAATTTTTTTACTGTAGCCGAACGTAATAATGGTGGATAAAAATGCATGTGTAAGTGCCACTCAGGATGCTCTTCACCGTCGGTTGGCGCCTGGTGCATACCTGCAGAATAAGGAAATGACACTTCAAATAAGTTATCATACATCACCGTCAACTTTTTATACACATCAGCCAATGCCGTTTTTTCATCATCGCTTAACTGCGTAATGTTAGACACGGCTCTTTTACTCACAATCATCGCCTCAAAAGGCCAAGTTGCCCAAAAAGGAATCAACGCTACGAAGTGCTCGTTTTCAACCAACACACGCTCGCCACTTTTTAACTCCTCAACTACATAGTCTTCCAATAAAGTCTTGCCATGCTTTTCAAAATAGGCTTTTTGCATTTTTGATTCCTTGGCTGGCTCAACAGGCACAGAGTATTGCCCCCAAATTTGCCCATGTGGGTGCGGATTACTGCAACCCATTATATCTCCCTTATTTTCAAATATCTGAACATGATTGATGTAATCAAGAGAACCGATTTCTTTATATTCATCACACCACAAGTCAACTACCTTACGAATATTAGATACTTCCATTTCTGGAATCGTTAAATCGTGACGAGGAGAAAAACAAATAACTTTACAAAACCCTCTTTCACTCTCAGCCTTATATAATTCGCCCTTTGTATAATTTCCCTCAGGAATATCTGGCATTAAGGCACTAAAGTCGTTTTGAAAAACAAAAACATCTTTATAATCTGGATTCTTATGCCCACCAGCACGCTCATTTCCAGGGCATAAATAGCATTTCTCGTCATACTGAGGACGCTCTTCTATTGCAGGCTTTTCAACCTTGCCTTGCCATGGACGTTTGGTTCTATGCGGAGATACCAAAACCCAGTCACCATTTAATGGATTATAGCGACGATGCGAATGTTCTGTAAATTCAAATTGTTCCATAACTTATAATGTAGCGTTTGTAATTTTATATTGATCGTTTAAAAATAGGATCGGTAAATTCGCTTTCGTTCTTTGGTTTAAATTTAAAGTAGAAAGCTCCTTTTTTGGATTCGGACATATCCTTTTCTTCAAGACGTTCCAGTACTTTTAAGGAAAGTATTTTCTTTCTGAAATTGCCAGGATCGAATTTCCTTTGAAAAATCTGATCGTATAAATTTCGTAAGCGTGTAATAGTAAACTTCTTTGGCAACAACTTTCTACCAATAATCTCATAACTGGAGCGTAAACGAAGCTTCTCCAATGCTTTTTCAACCAATACATTATGATCGAAAATCAAGGATGGCAACTCTTCCAGAGTATGCCACTTTGCTCCATAGTCCTCTATGAGGTTGCTTGCTTTTTCATCTATATTGATTAAAGCATAATACTCTACTGTTATTACACTACCGCCAGGATCACGCTTAGGATCTGAGAACGTATGTACCTGCTCCAGGTAAACATCTTCTAAACCCGTCAACTTGTGAAGAACACGCCTAGCGGCATCTTCTGTTGTTTCATTAGCATTCACCCATCCGCCCAACAAGGACCATTCTCCTTTTGCTGGCTCAATAGCACGCTGAAAGACTAGTAATTTCAATTTCTCCTGTTCATATCCAAAAATAACGCAATCAACTGATACGAAGCGTTTGTTCTCTTGATACTGATCGTAGATACTCATGTTCATAACAACAAATATAAAAGTAAAAATTACTTTTAAAACATTTTAAAGGTTAATTTTACTTTTAATGGCATAAAAAATTTCTAACAATTACCTTTAATGAGAGTGACAGCAAAGAAAAAGCCCCTTGAATAAAAATTCAAAGGGCTTAATTATAAGATAATTATAACTTATATTATTTCTCAAGCTCTTTCCAAGCTAAAGCACTTGCTCCAACTATAGCAGCATCACCTTCGCTTAACTGAGACGGAAGTAGCTTAATTTTATTTTTAAAGATTGGCAATAAATGCTCCTCAATACTTTCCTTGGTAGGATTTAAAATCAAATCTCCTGCTGCCAATGGTCCACCAAATAAGAAAATTGCTTCTGGACTTAGGTGATGAACAGTATCAGCAATACCTTGCCCTAAATAATGCCCTGTGATTTTAAAAACTTCCAAAGCAACTTCATCACCTGCCACAGCAGCATCATAAATCATCTTCGAGGTTAATTCATTAAAAGAATGCTTAGCCAATGGACTATCAACTGCATTGTATTTAGCCAACAATTCAAAAGCCGTACGCTTCATTCCTGGTGCAGAACAATATGCTTCTAAATGACCTTTAGCACCACATCCACAATTGCGACCATTCGGCACCAAAGTTGTATGACCACATTCTCCGGCAAAACCATCGTGCCCGTATACTAAGTCACCGTTAACAACCACTCCGCTGCCAACACCCGTTCCTAATGTATACATCACAAAATTCTTCATGTCTTTTGCGCCGCCATAAATCATTTCTCCAATAGCTGCCGCATTGGCATCATTAGTTAAAGCCAATGCTTCAATATTTGGGAAGTGACCTCGTAATAAACGCACTACAGGTACAACGCCTTTGAATGATAAATTTGGTGCAAACTCAATGGTACCACTGTAATAATTACCATTTGGTGCTCCAACACCAATACCTACAATTTCAATATCTTCATTCATGAATTTAGCATTTGTAATCAGCTTATTAATCGCTGCTGCTAAATCATCAATGTATACATTAATATCTCCATGCGAAGGGGTTGAAATACTATCTTTAGTTAAAACATGCCCCAACTCATCCACTACTCCAATGGCAGTATTAGTACCACCTATATCCACGCCAACAGATACTTTCTTCATTTGATTAGTTTTTAATTAGTTATATAAACAATCATGACTCCTTGAAATACAACAAGAAGTCATGATTCTAAATTAATGCTTTTTTATCATTACTCCACAGGAATGTCTTTATTAACATTCTTACATCCTGCTAATGCATACCATAATAAGAATACTAAAGCCGCTACAATCACCCAGTAAGAAGCCATATAACTTACAGTGATATCAGCAACAGCACCTTGAATAAGTGGTAAAACACCACCTCCAACAACCATAACCATAAAGATACCTGACCCCATCTCGGTGTATTTACCAATACCTTCAACCGCTAGGTTAAAAATACCACCCCACATAATAGAAGTACACAAACCACACAAGGTAAATAACATCACAGCCAAAGGAACTGTTTGTAGTCCAAAACTAATATCAGCTTTAAATACTGGCATTGCAACCTGAATAGATGATGGTAAAAGAATACCTAAACCAACAAAAATAATACCCATGGCACTAACAAATGTCAACTGAGATTTGGCAGAAAACTTAGCACCAAGTGCACCTCCAAATAAACGACCGATTAACATTAAAAACCAATAAGTACCAACAACCGAACCGGCTGCGCCAGGATCAATACCCATTCCCTTTGCCCCCTCAGCAACATCCTGAGGTGCCGTTAAGAATAAATTAATAAAGTTTGGAATACCAACTTCGATACCTACATATAAAAAGATTGCAACTGTTCCGAAAACAAAGTGACGGAAAGACATTGCGTTGTGCTTCTCTTTTTTCTTTTCACCTGTTTCTTCGGCTCTATTGTGAGGCTCAGGTATTGCAACTAATGCAATTACAATAAACGCAGCAATAAAAATACCAATTGCAATTAATAGTGCAGGTACGGCATTCTTCATTGTTGCCTGAGCAATATCTCCAATAAGATAACCACCTAAAATAGGTACAATAGTTGCAGCCATAGAGTTTAATGAACCACCAAACTGAATTAATTGGTTACCTTTTTTACCACCACCACCAAGTGTGTTAAGCATCGGGTTAACAACTGTATTAAGCATACACATTGAAAATCCAGAGATAAAAGCACCGGCAAGATAAACAGTGAATATTGGCGTAAAACTATCACCACGCTCATATGGCATATACCCCGAAATTAGCATAATACCAACACCTAAAATTCCTACTCCAATAGCTGTTAGAGCAGTAAACTTATAACCTTTACGTTTAAGAAGTAAACCAGCAGGTAAACCCATAAAGAAATAAGCCAAAAAGTTGGCAAAATTACCTAATTGAGACATCCAGTTAAGAATTCCTTCTTGTTGTTTGGCTATTACACCCATCGGATTTGATAATCCTGTTACAAATGAAATCATTGCAAATAGGAAGAACATCATCACTATTGGCAATACTTTGTTGTTTTTGCTAGACATAATTAAATTAATTAATTCAAGAAGACATCAGTTAAGCTGCCTCCTATTGATTTTTGTTTGTGTATAATTTATTAATTTATATTTTCAAATACTTACATTACCTTATCAAACGATTTCGCACTAATTCATTTCGTTTGATTTAAAACGGAAAGCAAGATAATATTAAATCATACAAATTTGTTAAATCTTCTTTAAAAACCGCTTATAAAAAATTGATTTAAATTATTACGAATTTACATAATAGCAAAAGAGCCACTCTCTAAATAGAAAGTGGCTCTTCGTATATGAAATTAACTATTAATGCTCTAAATAAGTTACCCTCAGCTCATAAATAGTAGTGTAATAACCGTTAACACCACCAATTTCTGATGGCAATACTATTTTTGCCTCACCTCCAAAACGCATGTGCAAAAGGGCTTCATTAAGTCCTAAAGGCACCCCTGTTCCACTCGCCGATCCGGCATCGTTAACAGGAAAAGTAGTATAGGACGCAGGAGAATAAGATGATTCGTTCGTACCAGCATATGCTTCATAGGTAACATCCGTCTCTTCGTCTTGCGCAATATTAAAAGCAGTAAAACGGTAACCTACTCGCTTAAACACTTTAATCGAATCTCCTTCACCGATCTTTGTATGAAACATCATTAAACCAGATTCAAAACGATGATCAACCGTATCTATAGAAGCAGCTGTCATTGAATCAATACGAGTCATACCACTGTGCATTCCTTCATGGTAATAGCGATCTAATAATTCCTGTTCGGCCTCTATCAACTCTTTAGGATTAATATAGTTGCTATTGGTTTCACAGGCCGACATAAATAACGCACCACCTATTAATACTGGAAATATAATTTGTTTAAATAACTTCATGTTTATTGTATTTGTCTTTTCGACTGAAGCACAAAGAAAATCATTTTTGCGTAATCTTCAAACCTATTTATTTAACTGATGAAGCACGGTTTACTTCCACCACTTCAATATCCATCATAATAATGGCTAATTTAGGAATTTTATTACCGTCGCCAGCAACTCCATGGGCCAAATAAGGTGGCATAATTATTTTGCCAATCGACCCAACACCCATTTGTTGTACAAATTGCTCGAGACCAGCCTCAACCTGAGCTTTGCCAATTGTAAAGTGTAACATCCCGTCGGTGGCTGATGAATAGCAAATTGTACCATTCAGCAATCTGGTGGTATACGCCAATGTAACAACATCATTTAAAACTATTGAGTCACCTGTTGATGGAGTTGTAATTTGATAATAATAGCCCGTTGGGGCCTTTTGCATATCCAGCTTGTTATCTTCAATATACTTCTCAATAACTTCAGCTTCTGCACTTACCATTTTCCTATTCATCTCCAAAAGCATATCTTGTGTAACACGCTTTCTTTGCTTTGGCTTTTCATTACACGCTCCTAAGAACAGGAAGATGAATCCCAGAAGAAGTAATATTCTATTATTCAAAACCATTGGCATCACAAAACTCAATTAGTACCTCTTTAAACCGCTTTACTGTTTCATCTAGTTTTAATTTACTTTCTCCACCTGCAGCGTTAAAATGCCCGCCTCCATTAAAATAGGTTTCACTAAATTTATTTGCAGGAAAGCCACCCCGCGAGCGAAATGATATTTTCACAATGTCCTTTTTCTCGGTAAACATAGCAGATAAATTAACCCCCTCAATCCACAGCGCTTGATTAACAAACCCCTCTGTATCACCTGGCTTAAAATTAAATCGCTTTAACTCCTCCTGACTCAAAGCTATAAATGCAGCATTTTGATCAGGGATACGTTCCATCTTTTCGCCCAATGCGTGCCCTAGTAAACGCATGCGGTCAAAGGAATTATTATGGAATATCATATGGTGGATATGCTCCTTATCGATACCCATCCTAAGTAATTCAGCAACTATCAAATATGTTTCTGGTCGGCTTGAATTATAGTTTAAAGACCCGGTATCAGTCATTATCCCTGCATATATACATTCCGCCGCCTCTTTAGTGATGTATGGCTTTAAACCTGCCTCACTTAGCACATGAAACAACAATTCACAAGTAGAAGAGGCTTCTGGCACACTAATTTGGATAGGGGCTGTATTTTCCTCCGGATATGGGTGGTGATCAATCATTATGCGTGGGGTTGTATCATTCTCAAATACTTGTCCCATTAATTTAATTCGCGACAAAGCATTGAAGTCAACAAAAACAACCAGTTCACTATCATTAATCAGCTGCTTCGCTTTCTTAATATTTTTATCGTAAATCAACACATCTTCAACACCATGCATCCAATTCAAAAAATCAGGGAACTCATTGGGTGAAATCACCGTAACATCTTTACCCATATTTTTTAATGTATTGCAAAGACCTAGAGAAGAGCCTAATGCATCACCATCGGGGTTGTTATGCGGAACAATTATAACTTTTTGACTGTTGTTTATGTTGGTTGTAAATGATTCTATTTGTGACTTGTCTTGAATATTCATCTTAAAAATTTATTGAATTCACAAAGATATAGATTTTGAGACATTATTTTTTTTGTATTTTAGGATTTATAATTTTTTACCTTACACTATATTATTAAGAAATATGGCAGGACTTAAAACACTTACCATGATTAAGCCGGGAGCTGTAAAGAACAGACACATCGGCGCTATTTTAAATATGATTGAAGAAGCCGGATTTCGTATTTCGGCCATTAAATCTTTAAAGTTATCAAAAGAAGATGCAGAAACATTTTATGAGGAGCACAGAGATAGACCATTTTTCCCCGACTTGGTTGACTTTATGTCATCTGGACCAATAATGGCTGCTATTCTTTTAAAAGAAAATGCTGTTGAAGATTTTAGAAAATTAATTGGCAGTACTGATCCGGCTGAAGCAGAGGATGGTACTATTCGTAAACTTTTTGCAGCTAGTAAGGCTCATAATGCCATTCACGGATCTGATAGTGATGCCAGTGCCGATCGAGAAAGTCACTTCTTCTTTAGTGATAAAGAATTATTAGAAAGACATCCTTAATAAGAGAATATTGAGCTTTTGCATAAAGCACTAACTCCAAATACGAAGCCCTTTGCTACTGCGAGGGGCTTTTGTTTTCTGCATCTCAATATAATTTAGGTGTAAAATAGGCATTCTGTTCCAACCTTTAACAAATTGGTTTTGTTCCAGTATAACATTATTAATTTCAGCGTGAGTTATCTAAACACAATGTCCAAAACTACACGAGCACCAATGGCTTCGTTCATTTGTGTAATGATTTTATCTTTCCACATCATCAGTTCATTACGCACTACACTAGAAGTAAGCTCTACATGTAAAACACCATTACGAATGTAAATACGATGCGTAACCCGAGCCACAGCTGGCCCTAAAACTCTAGGCCAATAGTTTACCGCACGTTGCTCGTGTATGCCCGTATTAAGGTTTTGCTGCTTAAGCACCTGCTTAACCAACTCTCCTATCGCCTGGGTTTTACGTCGTCTCATCGAAAGTATCGTTTATTGTTGAAATTAATCTGCTAAAACTTGCCCTTGTGCCACATCAAACAACTTGAAGTCTTTACCCGTTCGCTCTACAATATCAAGTAAATACGAACGGTTTGTATCCGTTATAAACACCTGATTAAAAACATCCTCCGACACCAATTGTAACAAACGATTACTTCGAGCATCGTCAAGCTTATCAAAAATATCATCGAGCAATACAATTGGTTTTATGCCATTGTGCTTATGAATAAATTCATACTGAGCCAATTTCAATGCTATAAGAAAGGTCTTCTTTTGCCCTTGCGAAGCAATCTTTTTAATAGGATAACCGCCCAACAACAACTCTAAATCATCTTTATGAACACCTTTAGTAGTATAACCTAGTATTGCATCTTTGGAGCGCACCTCAAGCAATTGCTCTTTAAGAGAGCCATTATGTAAATGCGACTTATAATTCAATGCTATCTCCTCTTTTCCATCAGAAATATAAGCGTAATACTTTTGAAATACAGGCACTAATTCTTTAATAAAATCAATGCGTTTACCATATATACGCTGGGCTAATTGCTCCAATTGCTCATCCCACAAATCTAGCATTGAAAAATCGCGCGACTGCCTTTCTTTTAATTGCTTAAGCGTGGCATTACGTTGTAATAGAGAGCGATTATAGCGCATTAAATCATCTAAAAACGGCTTATCGTACTGTGATATTACTCCATCCATGTATTTTCGACGCTGCTCACTGCCCTCGTTAATCAACTGTTCATCTGAGGGAGAAATCATTACCAGTGGCAATAAACCAATATGCTCCGATAATTTCCCATACTCCTTTTTATTTCGTTTAAAATGCTTCTTCTGCGATTTCTTTAATCCACAATAAATATGTTCATCTTCATTTTGACGTTCATATTGACCTTGAACAACAAAAAATTCCTGTTCATGGGTGACATTCTGACTATCAACAGAATTAAAATAGCTTTTACAAAAAGACAGGTAATAAATGGCATCCAGCACATTTGTTTTACCGGCACCATTCTCTCCTACCAGGCAATTAATACCCGACGAAAATTCAATTTCGGCCTGTGTGATGTTTTTAAAATTGATGAGATTAAGGTGCTTAATATGCATGTATATTGGTTTTGTGCAAAAGTAACTAATACGGTTTACGAAACAAAACGAGCCTCAAAACCAATTGTTCGTTTAATTGGAATTTAATTCATTAAATACATCCTAATATTCCCCATTTCAATCGAAAATAGACAATGTAAGAACCAATAGTACATGAATGAAATAAGCATATACAATCCGTACTTAAAATTCATTGGACATGAAATAACTACTCAAGTGCGATTAATTTATCAACAAGCTACAAAAAGTAAGAAGCCACCTTTTGTTTTTAGGCCAAAACGATTACTTTTGGCATTCGAATAAAAATTTACTTTAAAATGTCAAAAGAGAAAAATACGCAACAAGATGATAGCTTCGAGAATGTGGAGAGCGCATTGAGTAAGACGGAGCACTTTATTGAAGAGAATCAGAATAGACTAAGCATGATTGCTTTGGCAATTATTGTTATTGTTGCTGGTTATTGGGGTATACAGAAATTTTATTTCATGCCTTTAGAGGAAAATGCTCAGAAAGATATTTTCTATGCTCAGCAGTATTTTGAAAAAGACTCTTTCAACTTGGCATTAAACGGCGATGCACAATATGCCGGATTCATGGATATTATTAATGAGTACGGTTCAACAACTGTAGGTAATTTGGCTGTGTATTACGCAGGCGTTTCAAACTTACACTTGGGTAACTACAGCGAGGCTGTTGACTTGTTAAAAGATTTCTCAACAAGTGAAGAAATGGTTGCTGCTACAGCTGCTGGCGCTTTGGGCGATGCTTATGCTGAATTGAATAAAAACAGCGATGCTATTTCTCAATACAAAAAAGCTGCTTCGTTTGATAATACCTTAACTGCTCCTACATACCTTATGAAACTAGGTACTATGTACGAATTAGAAGGTGACTTCAAAGGTGCTATTAAAGCTTATCAAGAAATTAAAGATAAGTACTCTACATCGGCTGAAGCTCGTCAAGTAGATAAATATTTAACACGCGCCGAATTACAATCAAAGTAATTTGAACTAAAATATAAGTAAGAGGTTGTCTTTTTAGGCAACCTCTTTTATTTTTGCACAAAACTTAATACAATGGCAACAAGTCTTAAAAACCTATCGGATTACAATATAGAAGATGTTCCATCGGCAGCTGATATGAAATTCGGCATTGTGGTATCGGAGTGGAACACTGAAATTACAGAAGCTCTTTACCAAGGCGCTTATAATACACTTATTAAGCATGGTGCTTCGGAAGAAAATATTATTAAAAAATATGTACCTGGTAGTTTTGAGTTAACTGCAGGTGCTAAGTACATAGCTGAAATGACTGACGTGGATGCAGTCATTTGCTTGGGTTGTGTTATTCAAGGTGATACACCTCATTTTGACTTTGTTTGTCATGGTGTTACCCAAGGTATGACACAGTTGAATATGAAATACCCAATCCCATTTATTTTTGGATTGCTAACAACACTTAATCAGCAGCAAGCTCTTGACCGTTGTGGTGGTAAACACGGAAACAAAGGTGACGAAGGAGCTGTAACAGCTATTAAAATGGTTCACCTCAATAAATCATTAAAGAACTAAGCTTATCAGTTCACTGATATATTAAAGCCCGGCTTATTGTCGGGCTTTGTTGTTTTTGCAATGTTTTACTATTGCAATCTATCATTCAATTATACCGATCTATTCAAAATGTGCCTTCAGTTTGTTTCACTCCTAAAAGCACTTTGAATATGTATCGGCATTATACCAGCACATTTTAATATTTAATTGGTATTACCTGTTAATGCGTTTAGTATAATTACCATGGCTCTTGTAACTTAAAATATTACCATCTTCATCCCGCTGGAAATAAAGTGTTTCGCCTAAGTCCTTATTGTCTCTAATTCTACGAAACGTATCCCCCTCAATGTGCTTATAAAATGTGATGGCCTCTGCTGGCTTATCACGAGGTAAAGGCATGGTGCACAACTTACCGTTAAGTATGCCAACATACACTTCGCTACCCCATGGCTTTGCACTGTAGTAGCCTACAAAGTCGTTTAATTTAGTAATCTCCCCTGTTTCTTTTTTTGATGCTTTAACTAAATTCAAAATGGCATCTATCCCTTTTAGATACTTCGATGGATTGCTACCATTGGCATTAATCATTACCGAATAAGCACGCTTGTTTTTTAGATCGAGTTGCAAGGTTGTTTGATATCCGGGGCAATTACCACCGTGACCAACCCAAGTGCTGCCATTAGCACCTTTATACACCACAAAGCCTAAGCCCCATGTGGTTTTCCAATTAGGATTTGTCCAATGCACATTTTGCATATACTTTAATGTTGAGGGCCTTAAAATTTCATTTATTGTACTGTCTCTTAAGCGAAATTGCCATGATGCAAACTTACCTAAATCATGTACATTGGAAGAAAATCCAGCAGCTGGCGTAATACCATTCGCCACAAAAAAATTGACTTTATCCCTTGCTCCTTCTCTGGATAAAGCACTGTAACCTTGTGCCAATTCCTTTCCATATAATTTCTTAGGAAGCTCAGTTCTGGTATTTGAAAGTCCCAAGGGTTTAATAATATTCTGATCTATATAATCGTTGTAAGCTTGACCTGAAACTTCCTCGACAATTTGCCCCAATAAGGTTAAACCCAGGTTACTGTATTGAAAATAAGTAGCTGCCGGATAAAGTGTTTCCTGATCCTTTAATTTAGCATCAACATCCTCTGTACTGGGAAAGGGAAAATCGGGTCCGGTCCAGTAAGGAAAAGCCGCTTCTCTTGGCAAGCCCGAAGAATGTGTTAGCAAAGAACGAACAGTAATAGGACCACTTGACGGATATTGTTGTTGTAAATTATAATTCGGCAATAAATCACTCACTTTATCATCCAAACGCAGCTTACCTTCATCGTATAATTTCATGATGGCAACCGATGTAAAAAGCTTAGAGATAGAACAGATACTGTATAAGGAATGAGGACTCGCTTTAACTTGCTTGTCAGGGTTTGAATACCCTACAGCACCTGACCACAATACTTCCTGATCATCGATAACAATTGCTGAAATACCTGGTAAACGGTCAAAATCCTTTTGAGCATCTAACCACACTTCAACTAGTTCTAAAGCTTGGGAATAATCTTTTTTTGGTTCTTGAGCCTGAAGGCCACACAGAATAATTAAAAGGGAAAGCGTAACAGTAATTCGTTTCATAATGGCGATTTTGATGAATAAAGGAATTGTTTATCGCAATTTATTAAATATTTAAGCTCAAACAAATTACTGCTAGGTAGCACCACGGCAATCCCATTTTAAAGTTGAATCCCTTTAGGATTCAATAATTGAGAATTTTATTTTGCCCCAGATTTAATCTGGGGTTATTCTTATTCAACCACGCTGTGGTTGTTGGGGATAAATCCTGAAAAGGATTTAATATTAATAACCCTGCATGGAATGCAGGGGGTATGATATATACCTTTTTAGTAGCAACCACAAAGTGGTTGAATCTTAAATTCGATTTCCATGTAGGTAGCCACATGAACGAACTGAACCCAATTATTTTAATTATAATTCCGCTAACGCCGTTACAAGCACAATCCTTAATACCCAAAGATAATGAGAAGTTCAAATCGAGAGTTTAAGCAAAGCTCTATTGGCAATTTATCATTACTTTTGATAACAAAGAGAATCGTTCATGTCAGAATTAAAAATATACCGTGCTTCGGCCGGCTCTGGAAAAACATACACCCTTTCAGGAGAATTTATTAAGCTATTATTTAGTGATCCGCAAAGCTACAAAAGCATTTTAGCAGTAACGTTTACCAACAAGGCAACTGCTGAAATGAAAAACCGCATTCTGGAGAACCTGTTTGCTTTATCCACGGCTGACAAACCAGATTATTTAGATGAGCTGATGAAAATACATCAGAAGCCGGAAGCTTATATTCGCAAGGTAGCACGCACGCTTCTGATTAACATATTAAACGACTTCTCAAAGTTCTCAATTAACACCATCGATAGCTTCTTCCAGAAAGTGATACGCTCCTTTGCTTACGAAGCCAATTTACCAGCTAATTTTAAGGTGGAGCTGGATTCCGATCGCATCTTATCACAGGCGGTAGATAACCTCTTGCGCGAATTGGAACTCAAAGGCAATGAAGACCTTAAAGAATGGTTGATCAAACATACCCTTTCAAAAATTGAAGAGGGAAAAGATTGGAATATTGCCAGCGAACTCAATTCATTGGGTAGAGAAGTTTTTAAGGAAGAGTTTCAAAGCCTCAAGCCTGAGGTTCTGGAGAAGCTTCGCGATAAAAAGCAATTAAACGCTTATCGCTACCAGCTAAAAAAAATAAGTGATCATTTCGAAAAATCGATTCAGCAAGCGGCTCAAAAAGGTATTGAAACATTAAAGCAACATGGGATAAGTTGGGATAAACTGCAGGGTAAATCGCGCTCTCCACTTAAAAAATTAGAAAAGCTAGTCAATGTATCCAAAGCGGCCGATTACCTGGAGATTCGAAAACTCATCCCCTTGGTCAATAATCCTGAGGAGTGTTTTCACAATAAAAACTCCGAGTCGGATAACAGTTTAATTATCGACTGTTTTAATGCAGGATTGAATGAGGCTTTGACTCGTTTGAAAAGCACTTTTGAAGAGGAAAAAACGAACTTTTTTACTGCCAAAGCCATCCTGTCTAACCTTAATGCATTGGGTATTACCACCGACATAGCATTGAAGGTAAATGAACTGGCTCGAAACGAGAACTTGTTTCTTTTGGCCGATGCCAACCGCCTACTGCACCAAATCATTGACGAAAACGAAACACCTTTTATCTACGAAAAAACTGGTACACGTTTTCATCATTATATGATCGATGAGTTTCAGGATACCTCGCGTTTGCAATGGAATAACTTTAAACCTCTCCTACAAAATAGTGTGAGCTTTGGACACACAGCCATGATTGTGGGTGATGTGAAACAATCGATATACCGATGGCGTAACTCAGATTGGAAACTACTAAGCGACCAGGTGAACATCGACTTTAAGAACCATGGTATTAATGCCATGACACTGGATACCAACTGGCGCAGCACCGAAAACGTCATCAACTTTAATAACATTGTTTTTACGAGTGCCTCTCGCATGCTGCAAACCGAATTTATTAATTCGTCAAAAGAAGCACTCTCAGAAGAAGACATACCTGCCGATCTGCAGCAAAAAATAAACATTGCCTATGATGACACCGTGCAACAGGTGGCCAACAAATCACAGGGATCAGGAGGCTTTGTGCATGTTGATTTTGTAGATGGTAAAAATGCCGAGTTCAGAGCCAATGCCACTGAAAAGGCTGTTATTCAAATCGAACGTCTGGTAGACGAAGGCTACGAATACCAGGATATTTGCGTGTTGGTGCGCCGCAAAAGCGAAGGGAAAGAAATTACTGAAGCATTGCTTTCGGGTACTTACTCACCAAATGGCAGAAAACATCCGGTTATTTCAAACGAAACTTTGTTATTGAGCAGTTCACCGGCTGTTAATCTTATTATTCAGCAAATAAAATACATTCAAGAGCCAGACAACGAAGTGTTTGAGGCATTTATTAAGCTCTACAGTCACTTCTACCAAAACCAAACACCCGATGATGAAAGCCATTGCGACACAGCCATCTTACACGGTGAACAACATGCCTTTGAAGAACTGTCCAATGAACTATTGGAACTAAAAGGCCAACCTTTATTTGAAATGGCTGAGACTTTGGTGAGGCGATTACCAGATGACTTACATCAGAACCAATTTATATTTTTACAAGGATTATTAGACACTGTACGCGATTACGTTAGCAACTACTCGGTTAATGTGCACGATTTTATTAATTGGTGGGACGATAAAGGCCACGGAACAGCTATTTCAGTTCCCGAAGGGCAAAATGCCATTAATGTGATGACCATTCATAAATCGAAAGGTTTGGAGTTTAAGGCCGTGGTACTTCCCTATTGCAACTGGAATATTGATGACAAAGGGCGTGGCAGTCTCATCTGGACCAAACCATCGTGTGCTCCTTTTGATGAATTGGAGTTGGTACCAGTCAACTACTCCGACACCTTGCTGCATTCTATTTTTATCGATGAGTACCTGAGCGAACGCCTGCACCAATTTGTGGATAACCTCAACCTGCTATATGTAGCACTCACACGTGCCGAAGAAAGCTTGATTATAATGGGTGAAAAACCGGGTAAAACAGGAGGCTTCAAAAATTCCTCTCACCTATTGTTTCGTTTAATTAACCAGTTTAACCTACTATCGGGCTTAGACGAGAATTTACACCAACAATTACTAGATGGTTGGGATGATCAAGAGCAAGTGTTTGAGTTTGGAAGTATTCCTCAGCAAGCAAAGAAAGCAGCCTTTAGTGAACAAAAGCAAGAACAGTTTAAAACCGTTGCTTTTGGTTCGCGCATAAAAATACATCCTGAAAGTGTCGCGATGAATACACCCGATAGCCTCAAGCACTTAAAACACGGCAAACTCATGCACCGCCTGTTTGAACTAATTCTTACTAATAAAGATGTGGATACAGCCATTACCAAATTAATATTAAACGGACAGATCAAAACTTCTGAGAGAGATAGCGTTCGAACGTTTGTACACTCAAAAATTAACCAGCAGCAGGTTATAAACTGGTTTAAACCCGAGAATAAAATCATTAACGAGGGAACCATTATGGTACCCACAGGCACCTATCGTCCCGATCGTGTCATTATCACCAAGGAAGAAGTGATTGTAGTGGATTATAAGTTTGGCGAATTGAAACAAGATAAATATGCCTTACAGGTAAAGCGCTATATGGATTTACTCAAACAAATGGGCTACCAGAATGTGAAAGGGTTTTTATGGTATTTGCGCGAAGAGGATGAAATTGTGGATGTGACCGACCAAGCTGTACAAGGGAGCCTGTTTTAGGAGACAAAAAGAGAATAATTTGACTCAATAAGGATCGCATCCGGATTAACGTGCTGCTTATCCAGATCCGATGTATTTTTTTAGGGAATTACACATGGGGATAACCATGTGCCCTTTGGGGATTATCATGTGCCCCCTGGGGATCGTCGTTCGCCCCTTGGGGATAATCGTTCGCCCCCTGGGGATAGACCTGTGCCCCTAGTAAATATCCTTGCGCCCCATGGGGATAATGTTTCGAAACTAGGGGCGAATGCTTTGCCCCTAAGGGACTGTTCTGCACCCCTTGGGGATCATTATGTGCCCCCTGGGGATTATTGTTCGCCCCTTGGGGATAGCGATGCGCCCCTTGGGGATGATCACTAGCCCCATTCTCATAAATACTAATTATTAACACCTTACGGTGTAAGTTCTGGAAATTTAGTAGATAACCTGCGGACGCTTACGGGCTGAGGACCAGGTATTGTCCATTTCGAAAAGATTATAATCGGGCCACTCCTTAACACCTTTTATGCCCCTATCCATAACCCTGGCAATATCGTTGGCCAAAGCAGGCCCTTTCCAACTCCCCGTATTAAACAGAACCACATATGAAATACCATTGTCAGCCCTTGCCATCAAAGCCGATGTACCGGCTAAAGTACCCGTTCGGTACCAGGTATGAGAGCGGATACGGCGCCAGCCCAAAGGGCCAAATTTATTTTCCTCTTTACTCACCATGGCCTCTACACTTTCGGCCTGTAAAAAATCGGGGTAAGTATCAAAACCATCAATGGCCAGCATCAATTTCATCAAATCGGTAGATGAGGCAATCCAGCCACCTGCAGCACCCAGGGCATGCATATCGTTACCGCCATAAGTACGTAACACTTGTGTGGTGTCTCCCTTGTGATCCGACACATAAAAAGTTGGTGTTGGCTCGTAATACTTCACCTCCATCTCTGCCCTTTCGTGCAAATGGCTTCCTCCTATGCGCATATCAAAAATACCCAAAGGATATAATAAATTGGTTTGAATGTACTTCTCGTAATCCATTCCTGATACATCAGCAATAACCTCACCCAACAACATGTAGCCTAAATTGGAATAATAGGTAGATTGACCGGGTGTAAAATGCAGGCGCTTATTAAGTACAAATCGAATAATATCACTTTTACTAACAGGTAAAGGCACCTGTAATGAGCGTGCTACAATGGTAGGCATAAACATTTGATCGCCCCAACGGGTTGTCCACCCACCACTATGCTCCAACAAGTGTCGCACCGTAATATCTTCAACTCTCTTATCGCGGTAATTGAGGTAAATCGAATCATTAAGTATACCATTAACACCAAATACCTTATCATCCAAACTAATGAGTCCCTGCTCACGTAGTTTCATTACACCAGCAGCTGTTACAAGCTTGGAAATACTGGCAATGCGAAACAAATGATGTGGCTCAACAGCCTGGTTCGTTTCATTATCGGCATTACCAAAGCCTTTGGCATACACCAATTCACCATCACGGGCAACGGCCACAGAAGCACCTTGCAACATCTCGCGACGCATAAAACGTTCAATCTGCTTGTCTAAAGGGGCAAAATCCTTATTGTCCGACATAAAGCCGGGAACATGAAATGAGCTAGCCTTGGTTATCGTTGGATTTAAGTCACTGCCATACGACTCCACAACAGGGTTTACCATCGAAGATGTAACCCACACCGTACTAGTGACCGCCAATGCTAATAATGATTTATAAACGAACTTCATGCACTATTTTGTAATTCGATACAAAAGTAATGGTTTCATCTTAGCAATGAAACCATGTACTCATAAAAAGATATTGTTGAACTAATATTGTCCTAATTATTTTTTCGCTAAAGCCGCGATGGCTCCAACTTTTTTCTACAGTCAAAAAAGTTGGCAAAAAGTCCGTCGGCTGCACCCATTTCTCACAAAAAACCAGGTTTCATGACTGAAATTGTTTTAAACTCGACTTTTTTCGTTCCTACAAAAGCCTCAAACAGAAAACAATTTTTAATCGTCATTTCAATCCTGTTTTTTGGCTCACTGGCTGAGGCCGAGATAATACAAGACGTACAGCTTGTTGTACAAAAAGGTTTAGGACGCTATTGTTGTTGAACTAATGTTGTCCACTTTTTTCTATTGGGCTATCCGCCCAAACCGGACTTCATTTTTTGTCATGACACAAAAAACGGAAGCAAAAAAAGTCTAGGCTACACCCTTCTCACTCAAAAAACTAGGTTTCATGACTGAAATTGTTTTAAACTCATCCTATCTCGCACCTCAACAGGATTCAAACAGAAAACAATTTTTAAGCGTCATTTCAAACCTGTTTTTTGGCTCACAGGCTGAGGCCCATTTAGGAAATTCGCTTTTAAGCATATTAACCACCTCCCCACTTCGTGGTACTCCTCCTTGGCAAGAAGGAGAAGGATGAAAAACCGTCCCCTCCTGAATTTTAGGAGGGGTGCCGACAGGCGGGGTGGTATAATTAGTTTTAAAAGCAATTTCCCTGGAGGCCCATTCCCACCTAGTCCTACTGAATATTCATTAATTACGCATAGGACCTAAATGATTCTTTAACTAAAATGGCTTAATGCCGCAACCTATCGCTTTTGTTAATGCTGGATTGGCAGCTTTGCCAGCTTGTACAGCTTTGATCGCATCTTCAAGATACTTAACCTTTACTTGTGATGCTTCTTGTGGGCTATCATCAATGGCACCAATGTAGGCCACTTTAAAACCATCCGATGTATTATCCAACAAGAAGATATGTGGCGTTTTGGTTGCTCCATAGCTTTTGTACACACCTTCATTATCCAACAAATATGGGAAAGCATATCCTTTTTTTACCATGTGCGAAAAGCCATCTGTCTTATACTTCACTGAATCATTTGGATTGATGGCCACAACAGGAAATTTTTGAGGTGCGTAGTTTTTATGCAATTCATTTATGCGCTCTTCGTAAAACTTGGCATAAGGGCAATGATTACACGTAAAAATAAGTATAACGCCATCGTGCTCGCTATAATCTGACAGAGCTACCTTTTGATAATCGGTATTTGTTAATTTAAAATCAGGTGCTTTATCACCTATTTCTACTTGTGCTTGTGTTGCCAATGATACACCAACAACCAGGCCTAATAATAAAATAATTCTTCTCATATCTGTGTTTATTAATTATTGTACGTTTGAAATAAGCTCCAATAACGAGGGTACGTCCATCTCACCTTCGTGAAACGCTTTCTTTTTTTGATGATACACCACGGTTGCAGGTATGGCTCCCGACCAAGTGGCATCAATCTTATCAATCCACTCATTGGGGTTTCGCTCATCAAGTAAAACTACTTCTGGCTTAATCTGACGTTTACTTAAAAATGGTAGTAGCTGTTTTTCCTTTTGCGATTTAAAATCGAGACTAACCAATAGTACCTTTAGGTTTGAACCGAGTTGTTGTACTTCGTCTGATTCAAATATGGGTAATTCTTCAACGCAAGGATGACACCAGGTAGCCCAGAAATTGATTACATATAAGGTATCGGCACCCGCAGCTACACGTTCCTTTAGTTGACTAATCGTAATATTCTCTACCTCCTGAGCCAGCATGGGTGCTAAGGTAGTTGATAGGCTGATAGCCAAAATAATGAGTATTCGTTTCATATACTCTAATTAATTACAAGTTTTTAAGCCACTTTATTAGTGGAGCTATTAATATTTTTCTCTCTCGGATCAAGACATATATAATCCTGACGATATGGTGTTTTGTTTTTAATGACGCTGTAAATAGTTCTCAGCATCTTATTT